>DATBKU010000001.1:0-51298 GCA_036555725.1 Streptosporangiaceae bacterium
GCCCGGTCAGTGGGCGGCGTCCTGCCAGGTGCGGCCGGTGCCCATGGAGACGGTGAGCGGGGCGCGCAGATCGTAGGCGCCGGTCATCTGCTCGCCCACCACGCGCCGCAGGGTGTCGAGCTCGTCGGCCGCCACCTCGAAGACCAGCTCGTCGTGGACCTGCAGCAACATCCGCGACCGCAGGCCGTGTTCGCGCAGCGCGCGGTCGACGCCGAGGCCGGCCACCTTGATGATGTCGGCGGCCGACCCTTGGATGGGGGCGTTCAGAGCCATCCGCTCGGCCATCTCGCGGCGCTGCCGGTTGTCCGAGGTCAGGTCGGGCAGGTAGCGGCGGCGGCCGAGGATCGTCTCGGTGTAGCCGTCCTGCCGGGCCTGCTTGACGACGTTGCGCAGGTAGTCGCGGACCCCGCCGAACTGCTCGAAGTACTCCTCCATCAGCGCGCGCGCCTCGTCCGGCGGGATGCGCAGCTGCTGGGACAGGCCGTACGCGGACAGGCCGTAGGCCAGCCCGTAGTTCATCGCCTTGATGCGGCTGCGCAGCTCGGGATCGATCTGCTCGGCGGGCAGGCCGAACACCCGCGACGCTGTGATGGTGTGGAAGTCGGCCCCCGAGGTGAACGCCTCGATCAGCGCCTCGTCGCCGGACAGGTCCGCCATGATGCGCAGCTCGATCTGGCTGTAGTCGGCGGTCAGCAGGCAGTCGTAGCCGTCGCCCACCACGAACGCCTCGCGGATCTGCCGGCCCTCGGCGGTGCGGATCGGGATGTTCTGCAGGTTGGGGTCGGTCGACGACAGCCGGCCCGTCGCGGCGATCATCTGGTTGAACGTCGTGTGGATGCGCCCGGCATCGTCGGCCATCGGGATGAGCGAGTCGACGATGCTCTTGAGCTTGGCCACCTCACGCCAGCGCAGCAGGTGCTCGAGCACCGGATGATCGTTGCTGACCGCGAGGTTGGTCAGCGCCTCGGAGTCGGTCGTGTAGCCGGTCTTGGTGCGCTTGGTCTTGGGCAGCCCCAGCTCCTCGAAGAGCACCTGTTGCACCTGCTTGGGCGAGCCGAGGTTGAACTCGTGCCCGGCGGCCGTGTGCGCCATCTCTTCGACGGCCTTGACCTGCCCGCCGAGCGTCGCCGACAGCGACGCCAGATGGTCGGTGTCGACGGCGACGCCGACTCGCTCCATCTCGCCGAGCACGCGGACGAGCGGCAGCTCGACCTCGCGCAGCAGGGTGGCGGCGCCGCGCCGCTCCAGGTCTTTGTCGAGCGCGTCGGCGAGATCGACGATGGCGCGGGCCCGCACGGCCAGGTCGTAGGCCACGGCCTCCTCGCCGGAGCCGTCCAGCGTCAGCTGCCCGCTGTCGTCGGCGTCCTGCCGTAGCTCGCGGTGCAGGTAGCGAAGCGCCAGGTCGGCCAGGTCGAACGAGCGCTGGCCCGGCAGTGCCAGGTAGGCGGCCAGCGCGGTGTCGCTGGTCAGCCCGTCGATCGTCAGGCCGCGCGCCCAGAACGCCAGCATCGGCCCCTTGGCCTCGTGCATCGCCTTGGGCCGCTTGGGGTCGGCCAGCCAGTCGGCAAGGGCCCGCTCGTCGTCCTCGGTCAGCTCGGCCGGGTCGACATAGGCCCCGGCGCCGCTCTGGGTGGCCAGCGCCACCCCGGTGAGCTCGCCGATGCCGCGGCCCCACGTGCCGTTGACGGCGAGCCCGACCCGGTCGGGGCCGGCCGCGTGCTCGGCCAGCCAGGCCGCCAGCTCGCCCGGACCGGGCGTGGCGACCTCGACCTCGAACCCCTCGTCGGCTTCCGGCTCGACGGCCGTCAGCGACGCGTACAGCCGCTCCCGCAGCACCCTGAACTGCAGCGTGTCGAACAGCGTGTGGATCTCGTCGCGGTCCCACTGCCCGAGGTTGAGGTCTTCGGGGCCGACGTCGAGCGGGACGTCGCACGTCAGCTTGTTGATCTGGTGGTTGCGCAGGACGTCGCCGAGGTGCTCGCGCAGGTTGTCGCCGGCCTTGCCCTTGATCTCGTCGACGTGGGCGACCAGCTCGTCGAGATTCCCGTACGTGGTGAGCCACTTCGCCGCCGTCTTCGGCCCCACGCCGGGCACCCCGGGCAGGTTGTCGCTGCTCTCCCCCACCAGCGCGGCCAGCTCGCGGTAGCGCTCCGGCGGCACACCGTACTTCTCCTCGATGACCTCCGGCGTCGTGCGCACCAGGTCGGACACGCCGCGCCGCGGGTACAGCACCGTGACGTTCTCGTCGACCAGCTGGTAGGCGTCGCGGTCGCCGGTGACGATCAGCGTGCGCATGCCCCGCTCGCTCGCCATGGTGGCGAGCGTGGCGATCAGGTCGTCGGCCTCGAACCCGGCCTTGGACAGCTGCGGGATCCGCAGGGCGTCGAGCACCTCGTCGATCAGGCTCAGCTGGCTGCGGAAGTCGTCCGGGGTGGTGCTGCGGCCCGCCTTGTACTCCACGTACGTCTCGTGCCGGAACGTCGGCTCCGCGCGGTCGAAGCAGACGGCCACGTGCGTTGGCGCCTCGTCGCGGAGCACGTTGATCAGCATCGACGTGAAACCGAAGACCGCGTTGGTGGGCTGACCGTCGGTGGTGACGAGATCGGCCTCCTTCAGCGCGAAATAAGCCCGGTAGGCCAGCGAGTGGCCGTCGAGCACCATCAGGGTCTGTGAAGGGGTCGGTTCTGAGGTCGCCACACAGGCAGCCTAGTCTCCGGGTACGACACTTTCCGGCAGGCCGCCGGAGGTTTCCGAACGGGCGTACCCGCTGCTCGGACCATGCGGCCGTACGGTCGCCCACGACCTCGTACGACCGGCTCACGACCGAACGGGAGACATCGGTGACCGACTCCGCCGCGCGGACTCCCGAGGACGATCTGGCCCGCAGGTTGGGGATCGAGATCCTCGAGGCGTCCCCCGAGCGCGTCGTCGGCACCATGCCGGTCAAGAACGGCACGCCGGTCAAGAACGGCACGCCGGTCGAGGGCGACACCGCGCCGGCGGCGAGCGACACCGCGCCGGTCGAAGGCCGCACCATGCCGGACGGCATGCTGACCGGCGGCGCGTCCTGCGTGCTCGCCGAGACGCTCGGCACCGCCGGGGCCTGGCTGCACGCGGGGCCGGGCCGTTACGCCGCCTGCATCGAACTCACCGCCACCTACCACCGGCCGCCGGCGGCCGGACTCGTCACGGGCGTCGCGTCCCGCCTCCACGGAGGCCGATCGCTGGCCGGCTACGAAATCGTTATCACCGACGAACAACCGGGGCGAGTGTGCACCGCGCGCATGACATGCGTGCTTCGCGACAATCCGTGAACGCGGAGAAGACCTTCAGGTTGCCAAGTCCGGTCATTCTGGTGACCGCATGCTTTGCACGCGCACCTGCGAGGTCGCTACCGTTGGAGTGGAGAGCTCGGGGGTCACTGAGTAGACAACGTGCAGGGCCGGGGAAGGTCTGTACGGACCCAAAGGTGCCCCCGGGCTCGCGCCTTGCGCCGCCCGGCCGCCCAGGGCCGCCCTCCCTCCCGCCCGAGGTAACCACCTATTGCGATTTGGCGGCGTTTCCGCCTCACCTCTTCCACGCCGCGCCGCCGCCGATCTACCGTCGCGGCATGCGCAAGATCATGGCCATGGTCACCGTCGTGGCCCTGCTCGGCGGCGTCTCCGCCTGTTCGGACGACAAGAACTCGGCCGACAAGAAGGAGCCCGCGACGTACAGCCTCGCGCCGCGCGCCGTCCGGGACTTCGAGACACCGCTGCCCGAAAAGCCCGTCAAACTCGGCGAAATCCTCTACTCCGTTATCGCGATCCGTACCGGCATCGTGGCCGTCGTGGGCTCCCATGCCGACTGGCTGCCCAAGGGTCAGTACGTACGGCTGCGCATCGCCGTGACCAACGAAGGTCGCGACATGCACAACTTCACCCCGCTCAAGCAGTTGCTCGTCGCGAACGACGGAAAGACCTACAAGGTCAGCTTCGACGCGATGCAGATCGACCGGCAGCCCAACGGCGTCCTGACCGTCGCGCGTGAAGAGCGCCGCGAGTTCGACCTGTGGTTCGACATCCCCAAGACCGCCAAACCGCAGGCGCTGCGCGTCGTCGGGGACCCGTCCTCGACGGAGCTGGGCGACCAACTCAAGGGCACGCCGTCGCCCGGCACCAAAACCACCGTCGACATTGCGGTGAGCTGACCGGATGCGGCCGTACGCTGCCCGTCACCGACGGTGACATGAGCCGCGCCGGCCCTGTACGGCTACGTCAGCCGACCGGACGGGCCGTACCGGTCCTGTCGGCGACCCGGGTTTGTACGGGCCGGAATTAGCCGCTCAGCGCCGTATGGGCAACCGGATCGGGCGGTTTCGGTCCGGACGGGTGACGTCAGAGCGTGGTCGTGCCGCCCGCGGCGCCGGCGGAGCCGCCGCCCAGGTACGCCGCCCGGACCTCAGGGTCGTCGAGCAGCGCGTTGGCCGCCGCGGACTTCACGATCCGCCCGGTCTCCAGCACGTACGCCCGGTGCGCCAGCTGCAGGGCCTGCTGGGCGTTCTGCTCGACGAGCAGGACGGTCGTGCCGCGCCGGTTGATCTCCTCGATGATCGAGAAGATCTGGGTCACCAGCATCGGGGCGAGCCCCATCGACGGCTCGTCGAGCAACAACACCTTGGGCTTGGTCATCAGCGCCCGGCCGATGGCCAGCATCTGCTGCTCGCCGCCGGACATCGTGCCGCCCGCCTGGTTCCGGCGCTCGGCCAGCCGTGGGAACAGGTCGAAGACCTCGTCGAGGTCCTTGGTCAGGTCGCCGGTACGCGCGTACGCGCCCATCTGCAGGTTCTCGAGGACCGTCATGCCGGGGAAGATCCCGCGACCCTCGGGCGCCTGCCCGATGCCCGCCAGCACGCGCTTGTGGCCGGGCATCTTGCTGATGTCCCGGCCGTCGAAGACGATCCGCCCGGCCGACAACGGACGCAGCCCGGAGATCGTCTTGAGCGTCGTCGACTTGCCCGCTCCGTTGGCGCCGATCAGCGTGACGATCTCGCCCTCGTCGACGTCCACCGATACGCCCTTGAGCGCCGCGATCTTGCCGTAGTGGACATGAATGTCCTTGATCTCAAGAAGCATCGGCCGCAGCTCCCAGGTACGCCTCGATGACCCTCGGGTTGTGCTGGATCTCGGCCGGCAGCCCTTCGGCGATCTTCTCGCCGAAGTCCAGCACCGCGATCCGGTCGCTGATGCCCATGACCAGGCTCATGTCGTGCTCGATGAGCAGCACCGTACGGCCGGTGTCCCTGATCTTCCTGATCAGCGCCTGCAGCGACTCCTTCTCCGCCGGGTTCATGCCCGCCGCGGGCTCATCCAGCAGGATCAGCGAGGGATCGGTGGCCAGTGCCCGCGCGATCTCCAGCCGCCGCTGGTCGCCGTACGGGAGGTTCTTCGCCGTCTCTTCGGCCCGGTGGCCGACCCCGACGAACTCCAGCAACTCCCGGCCCTTGGCCCGGCCGTCCCGCTCCTCGCGGCGGTGCCTGGGCAGCCCGAAGGCCGCGGCCGTCAGCCCCGTACGGTGGTGCGCGTCGGTCCCGACCATGACGTTCTCGAGCGCCGACATGTTGTGGAACAGCCGGATGTTCTGGAACGTACGGGCGATGCCGAGCTTGGTCACCTTGAACCGCTTCATGCCCGAGATGTGCCGGCCGCGGAAGGCGATCTCACCTGTCGTCGGCTTGTAGACGCCGGTCACCATGTTGAAGACCGTGGTCTTGCCGGCGCCGTTCGGGCCGATCAACGCGAAGATCTCGCCCTCGTTGACCGTGAGCTCGGCGTCGTTGACCGCGACCACGCCGCCGAAGCGCATGGTCACGTGCCGCAGCTCGAGCACCGGCGTGGTGTCGCGCACTATCTGTTCGCTCATTGCTTCACCTCGGCGGCCGTCTGCTGACCGGGACCGCCGACCTCGGCACCGAGGCTACCCATGCCTCCGGTGCCCTCGGCCAGCTCGGCCTTGCGCTGCCGGGACGGGAGCAGACCCTCCGGCCGGAAGATCATCAAGAACACGAGCACCCCCCCGAACGCCAGGATCCGGTAGTCCTGCAGGCCGCGCACCCGTTCCGGGATCCAGGCGACCAGGAACGCCCCCAGCATGACACCCGGAATGTTGCCCGAACCACCGAGCACCACCGCCGCCAAGATCGTCGCCGACACGATGAACACGAACTGGGCCGGCACGATCGACGTCGCCTGGCTGCCGTAGATCACGCCGCACGCGCCGCCGATCGCCGCGCCGATCGCGAACGAGGCCAGCTTGAACCGGAAGGTCGGCACGCCCATCAGCTCGGCGGCGTCCTCGTCCTCTCGGATCGCGGCCCAGGCCCGGCCCACCCGGCTGCGCTCCAGCCGCTTGCAGAAGATGATCGCGACCACGATCGCGGTCAGCATCAGGTAGTAGTACGGCCGGCCGTCGAGCGCGCCGTACCTGAGCGGGGTGGCCCCGGCCAGGCCGAAACTCGTGAACGGCTCGGAGTCGGGGAACGCCCACTCGGTCAGGCTCGGCGGGTGCGGGATGCCGCCGATGCCGTTGGGCCCGCCGATGTAGTCGGTGTTGCGGGCGGTCTGGCGAATGATCTCGCCGAACCCGAGCGTGACGATCGCCAGGTAGTCGCCGCGCAGCCGCAGCGTGGGGGCGCCGAGCAGGACGCCGGACAGCGCCGTGATCGCGATGCCGACCGGCAGGATCTCCCAGAACCCCCAATGGAACTTCGTGCCGAGGATCGCCATCGAGTACGAGCCGATGGCGAAGAAGGCCACGTATCCCAGGTCGAGCAGGCCCGCGTACCCGACCACGACGTTCAGCCCGATGGCCAGCAGGATGTAGCCGCCGATCGGGAAGAACAGCAGGGTCGGCCAGTCGGTGTACGGCGACATGAAGCCGCCGATCTGCTCCGACGGCAACGCGATGGCGCCGATGATCAGCAGCACGTAGATGATCCACCGTACGTACCCGGGCTGCCTCGCCCACCAGTCGCGGAACATGTCGGCCACGACGCCGAGCGTCTCGAACAGCAGGAAGAACGGGTAGAAAACGTAGCCGAGGCCCGTGGGGGCGAGAGCGGCGCGCTGCTTGGCCCGCTCCGGTACGCGGCTGAAGGCGTCCAGTCCGGTGGTCGTGGTCGGAGTGTTCTTGGCGTTCATGCGCGTGCCTGCTGGAGAGACTCACCGAGAATGCCGGTGGGACGGAACATGAGGACGAGGACGAGAATCGAGAACGCGACCACGTCTCGCCACTCCGAGCCGAAGATGCTCGAGCCGTACAACTCGAGCAGGCCGAGCACCAGGCCGCCCACCAGGGCCCCACGCAGGTTGCCGATGCCGCCGAGGACGGCCGCTGTGAACGCCTTGATGCTGAGCAGGAAACCGACGAAGTAATTGGTCTCCTCGAAGCGCATCATGTACAGCGCCGCGGCCACGCCCGCCATCACGCCGCCGATCAGGAAGGTGGCGGTGACGATCCGGTCGATGTTGACACCCATGAGCACGGCCGTCTCCGGGTCCTGCGCGGTGGCCCGGATGCCGCGGCCCAGCCTGGTGCGGTTCACCACCAGATCGAGCGCCACCATCATCAGCAGCCCACCCACGATGACCACGAGCACGTCGTTGTTGATGACGAGGTTGCCGATGTGGACGACCTCGAAGCGCTGCACAAAATGCCCCTGGATGGGCAGCGCGCCCTTCTCCTTGGGCAACCCGAAATACTTCGGGATGATCAGCCGCGCGAACAGCTGTTGCAGGAAGATCGACGCGCCGATGGCCGAGATGAGCGCGGCCAGCCGCGACGCGCCGCGACGGCGCAAGGGGCGGTACGCCACGTATTCGAGGGCCATCGCGCTGACACCGGCGACCGGTGCCGCGACCACCGCCAGCAGCAGCACCATCCCGACCAGGGCGAAGCCGCTGAGCAGCGGCGGGGTGATCGCGTGCAGGACGGCCAGCGCCGCCATCGTCCCGATCATGAAGATCTCGGAGTGCGCGAAGTTGATGAGCCGCAGCACTCCGTACACCATCGTGTAGCCGAGCGCGATCAGCGCATAGATGGATCCGAGCGCGAGACCGTCGACCGTGGACGGCCAGAACTGGTCGATGAACTGGTTGAGCACCTTGTCGCCTTCGTCGAGGTCGCCTTCGTCGCAGGAGCGGGAGCGCCGCGGCACTCCGGCTCCTGCGCGTTCGTAGATCACCCGCCGACCAGAGGATCATACGGGCGGGAAACCAGGACCCGGCATCAGCCCCGTCCCGCCGCGCGGCGGACGGGGCTGATGACACGGCCCTAGCTGGTGACCTTCGCGTCCTTGACGTTGCCGAGGAGCGGCAATGCGTTGCCCTTGGCCTGGTAGACGTACACATCCGTGGCGGACGTCTCACCGTTGGGGTTGAACTTGATCACGTGCGCGACACCGGGCACGTTGATCGTCGAGAGGAAGGCGTTGATCTTGTCGGGCGTGGTGTTGCCGGCCTTGATCGCGTCGATGAACGCGGTCGCGGCGTCGTAGCCCTCGGCCGAGTAGATCGCCGGGTCGGTGTTGAACTTGGCCTTGTAGGCGTCGGAGAACTTCTTGCTCGCCGCGCTTGCCTTACCGGTGGGGTCGATCAGGCAGGGGCAGCCGATGACGGAGCCGTCCGCATTGTTGCTGCCGGCGCCCTTGATGAGGTCCGTGCCGAGCGAGCCGTCACCGGACAGGAAGCGCGCCTTCACGCCGCCCTCACGGAGCTGCTTGATCAGCTTGCCGCCCTGCGCGTAGTAGCCGCCGAAGAAGATCGCGTCGGGCGCGAACGCCTTGGCCTTGTTGACCGTCGAGCCGTAGTCCGAAGCCTGCACGTCGATCGAGTCGGTGGAGGTCTGCGCGCCGGCGGCCTCGACGGTCTTCTTCACCGTCTGCGCCAGCGGCTTCCCGTACTCCGAGGCGTCGTCGATGATGAAGACCTTCTTCGCCTTCAGCGTGTTGGCGATAAAGTTGCCCTCTCCGGCGCCTTGGACGTCGTCGTTGGGAATGTGGCGGTGCCAGTACTTCCAGCCGTTCTTGGCCAGACCCGCGTTGGTGGCCGACGGCGAGACGCTCGGCACCTTGCCCTCTTCGAGGATCGGGCCTACCTGGGCGGACTCGCCAGAGAACGCCGGGCCGATCATCCCGACGACCTTGTCCTGAGTGACAGCCTGCTTGGCCAGCGGGGTGGCCTGCTCGGGCTTGCCCTGGCTGTCGTATGGCTTCAGGGTGATCTTGACCTTCGGGTTGGTCGCGTTGTACTCGTCGATCGCCATCTGCGACCCGTTCTTCGGCGGAATGACGATGCCGGCGTTCTCCCCGGTCAAGTCGCCCATGAACCCGATCGTGACGGAGCTGGGTGCCGCCCCGCCCCCACCGGACTCACTCTTGTCTCCGCCGCCGCCGCACGCACTCATGCTCAGCGCGAGGGCCGCCCCGATAGCCAGAGTCGCGCTGAAGCTGGTCTTATTGAGCCGCAAGGTCGTCGCCTTCCTTCTGTCCGGATCCGCAAAGGTGGATCGGGTACGAGTCGAGCCCCAGGGTCGCGTTTTCTCCGCCCCGGGAGAAAACGGTCACCAGGGGACCTGTCCCGTAGTACACCGATCCGGCATCAGAGATCAGTAGTCCCGCGCAGTGTCGTTGTGGCTTCGTTACAGCTCCGTGCCATAACTCCCCAGGCAGAGGGCCAGGTCTTTACCTTGCCCCGCTCCGGCGATCCGGTTCGCGCACCCTCGGATAACGACCCTTACAACGGCGAATTTCGGGCATGCCGCGAACTAGTCGCCGCTCTTGCCGCTCCTGTCGTCGGCGGGCTGATCCGGCCCGCCGACGTTCCCGGCCACTACGGCCTCGGCGACATTGCGCATCGTCACGCGGCGGTCCATGGAGGTCTTCTGGATCCAGCGGAACGCCTCCGGCTCGGTCCAGCCGTGTGTGGCCTGCAGCATCCCCTTCGCACGGTCGACGATCTTGCGGGTCTCCAGCCGCTCCTGCAGGGTCTGCACTTCGGTCTCGAGGGCCGCCATCTCGTCGTACCGGCTGACCGCCATCTCGATCGCCGGCACCAGGTCGGCCTTGGTGAAGGGCTTGACCAGGTACGCCATGGCCCCCGCCTCGCGCGCCCGCTCGACCAGCTCGCGCTGGGAGAACGCGGTGAGGATCACGACCGGCGCGATGTGGTCGGCGGCGATCCGCTCGGCCGCGGAGATACCGTCGAGGATGGGCATCTTGACGTCGAGCATCACCAGATCGGGACGCAGCTCAGCGGCCAGCCGGACGGCGGCCTCACCGTCGCCGGCCTCACCGACGACCTCGTAGCCGTCCTCTTCCAGCATCTCCTTGAGGTCGAGGCGGATCAGGGCCTCGTCCTCGGCGATCACAACACGTCGAGGGGTCTGCGTCACGCGCAAGAGCGTACCCGGACCCGGTACGCTAGTGCTCGGCGAGGCACGGACACACCCACTTCGCATTCAATTTGGACAAACCCAAAAAGCGCCCCGGTATCCCAATAGGCATGAGGAAACGGTCTCAAACACCGTACAGTGTGGGTTCGAGTCCCACCCGGGGCACATTAGGCAGCCGCTGTCCGCCGAGGTCGGCGGTTTCGTCGTACACGCGTGAGATGCTCGCTCGTATGTACGATCCGCAAAAGCGCCCGCTCGCGCTGCGACTGCGCACCGAAGGACTCACCCTTGCAGAAGTTCACCGGCAAACCGGCATCGCTACGTCCACCTTAGGAAACTGGCGGACCAATCTCGAGAAAGCTCTCGCCTACACGCCGCCATCATGTCCACGCTGCCACGAGCGACAGCTCAACGATCGCGCTACGCCTATCTCCTGGGCATCTACCTTGGCGACGGCACCCTGTCCGTGACCACGAAAGGGGTCTATCGGCTGGAGATCGCGTGTAGCGACGAGTGGCCCGGATTCATGGATCTGGCCGGCAAGGCGATATCCGCGGCCATGCCACAGCTTTCTGTGGGCCGCCGCGCCCAACCCGGATGTACCGTCGTGAACGCATACTCCAAGCATTGGCCCCGTCTGTTCCCTCAACACGGGCCGGGCATGAAGCACAAACGGAAGATCGGGCTCACGCAATGGCAGCAGAAGATCGTCAATAGGTTCACCAGGAGTTCATTCGAGATCTGATCCATTCCGACGGCTGCCGGTCGATGAATCGCGTACGTCGGCGGTTCAAAGACGGTGATCGCTGGTACGAATACCCGCGCTATTTCTTCACCAACGAGTCGGAAGACATCAAGCGCCTATTCACTGACGCGCCCGACCGGCTGGGGATCGCCTGGAAGCGCATGAATCGCAAGACGATCTCGGTGGCGAGGAGGAGGCGGTGGCGCGGTCGGATGAGTTTGCCGGGCCGAAGTACTGATTGGTGGACGGTCAGGGGCGGCGGTCGAGGGAGGCGGCGATGATCGTTTTTTGGATCTCCGAGGTTCCCTCGTAGATGCGCAGCGAGCGGATCTGGCGGTAGAGCCGCTCGGTGATGCTGCCGCGCACCAGGCCGGCGGCGCCGAAGATCTGCACGGAGGCGTCCACGATCTCCTGGGCCGCCTCCGTGGCGTACAGCTTGGCGATGCTCGAATGCTTCGCGAAGCGCCGCCGGCCGTGGTCGGCCTCCCACGCGGCGCGGGCCACGAGCAGCGCCGCGGCGTTGAGCTTGACCTCGATGTCGGAGAACGTCGCCTTGACCGTCGGCAGATCGAACAGCCGGCCGTCGTCCATCGGCCGGCTGCGAGCCCGCGCCAGCGCGGCGTCGGCGGCCCGGCGGGCGAAGCCGATCGCGGCCGCCCCCACGGTCATCCGGAACCGGTCGAGCACGTCCATGGCGATGACGAAGCCGCCGCCCGGCCGGCCCAGCACGCTGTCGTCCGGGAGGTGACAGTCGTCGAAGGCGAGGTGGGCGAAGGAGCGGGGCGCGATCGCCGCGATCTTCTCCCGCACGCGCACTCCGGGCGTTGTCGCGGGCACGAGGAACGCGGTCAGGCCGAGCGCGCCCGGACCCTCCCCGGTACGCGCGACCACGCAGTGCAGGCCGGCGATGCTGCCGTTGGCGACCCAGGCCTTGTGGCCGTTGAGGACGTAGCCGTCCGCCACGCGCTCGGCCCGCAGCTTGATCGCCGCGACGTCGGATCCGGCGTCCTGTTCGGAGATGGCGAAGCAGCCGACCAGTCCGCCGTCCGCCATGTCCGGGAGATAGCGCCGCCGCTGGGCCTCCGTGCCGTAACGCAGCAGCGGGGTGGCCGACAGCGCCTGGATGGAAAAGGCGTAGTCGGCGAGGTCGTCGGCGTACGCGAGCGCCTCGCGCAGCACACAGATGGACCGGAGGTCGAGCTCGCCGCCGGGGTTCAGGAAGCCCAGCCAGCCGTCCTTGCCGAGCGCCTGCACGATGCGCAGGCCGGTCTGCTCGGGATCAGCGGGCGCTGCCCAGAGCAGCTCGTTCGAAGCACACCACTCGCTGATCCGCCGCGCGAGCTCGGCATGCCGGGGCTCGTAGAACGGGAGCGCGACAATCCCCTCGTCGGCGTTCAAATCATCAGCTCGGAGTCGTCGCGGTCAGCGCCCGGCTCAGCCGACCCGCCGGCCGTCACGCCCGCGGGGGGCAGCGTCTTGACCAGCTCGTGCTCGATGAACTGCGCGAAGGCCGCGTACCCGCGCCACATGCGGCGCCACTCGTCCTGGACGACCGCGTCGCCATGGGCCCGGGCCACCTCGTCGAGGTAGGACACGATGACGTCGACCGACTGCTTCGAATGGCCGGTGGAGACGTTGTCGATGGTCAGATGCACCTCCTCGTAGGAGGTGTCGAAGCCGTGGGCCCGCAGCCGGTCGATCTCGTGCATTCGGACCGTGCCGAGGCCGTTCATCTCGATGCCGAGGTTGTAGCCGAGGATCTCGCAGTAGAAGGTGTCCGGGAAGATCGCCATGCACAGCTGGTGGACCGGGAAATAGTACGAGGTGTCGGGCAGCAGCTCCTGGTCGCGGAACGCGGCGTCGCGGACGTGCGGCAGGTGGACGGACATGCTGTCCATGACGTCGTGGATGATCTTGACGTGGTTCTTGTCGACGTCGCCGCGCCCCATCTCGTCGGCGTAGATCGCGAACATCAGCCCGTCGCTCGGCCGGTCGAAGCGGCCGAGATTGCCGATCCGGTACGACCAGGCGGCTTCGATGAGGTTGCCCAGGGCCATCTTCCGCTGGCCGAGGATGACCTCGTCGCGGCCGGGGATCTCCTCCAGTGGTTCGTACGAATTGACCAACTTGTCCCAGTAAACGGCGGCGACGCGGTCGCGCAGCGCGGCGGGGTTGTAGTCGAAGTAGCCGGCGTCGGTGTAGCGGCCCTGCGCCCCGTACGTGAACAGGATCTCGCCGTCGTTGAAGCCGTCCAGAGCACGCCGCATGGCGTACGGCCGCGTATTCGGGAAGTGCTCGATGTTCACCAGGCGGTAGAGCAGTTCGCGATCGTCGATCGGGGGTGGTTCGGCGAAGACCACGTCGTCCGGCTCGCTGCGCGTGATCACGTCATGCCATCGGGCCGCCTGAGCGTCGCCCACGTGGTTGACCGGCGGCTCGACGTCCTGCATATCGCCGGCCTGCACCTCCGCCACCCAGTCCTTGAGGATCGCGGCCTCGCGGTCGTTGAAGATGCCGAACATCGGCCCGCCGAACTTGATGGCGTTGAGGAAGCGCGTGCCGCCGGGCCGCCGCTTCAGCTGCGGGGACCGGCGAAAGTCGTGCATGAACGCGGCGACGTCGAAGGCGGGGTCTCGGAACGTCTCGGTGAGCGGGCGGCCCGCCACGCGTACCTCGCGGTGCATCCGTCCGGCGTACGGCGCGTGCTGCGCGATGATCTCGGCGACCTGGGCGTCGAGCGACAGTCCGCCGCGCCAGGCGGCGAGTTCGGCCAGCATGGCCACGTGCTCGCGCTCCAGTGCGAGGACCAGCCGGATGGCCGAAAGGAGCCGCCGCCGCTCCCCCGGCCCGTTCGGGGAGCGGAGCGTGAGGTCGATGTATGCGGCGAGCGTCTCGCGCAGCGCCGGCTCGCCGATAGGCATCGGCGCGTCGGTGAGCAGGTCGTCGACGCCGAGCGCGTGGAATGTGTAGTGCACGCCCACGACCTCGGGCAGGTGACTGACCGGCAGCCGCGAGAGGCCGATGTAGAAGGACGCGTGCAGGGCCGTCAGCGGACGGGCCTGCACCTTGCGGAGGAAGTCCTCGGCGCCGATCTCGGGCAGGAAGGCGCCGCCGGCTTCGATAGCGCGGCGTCGCACCTGGTGGAGCGAGCGCTGCGGATTGCCGTGTCCCTTGAGGACGACGTGGTGCTGGAACAGCCGATTCACGATGACGGACGGCTGGGTCGCGGGCTGGGAGATGGTGTCCAGCCAGCAGCCGCCGACCAGGGCGACGGGCGCGCGCTGGCGCAGCACGGTTTCGCGTATGTCCGGCTCGTAGTCCTTCAGCGCATCGGTCGTGGCGCTGAGTTCGGCCCGTACGGCGGCCACGCGGGCGGCGATCGCGTCGGCGGAGGCGTCCTCTGTCAGGGCATCGTCTGTCAGGGCGTCGTCGGCGGCGCCGCTCCGCAAGAAGGCGTAGACGACGCGCCGGGCGGCGAGCAGGGCCGGCTCGGTTTCCTGGTCCTCGATGAGCCGCTGGAAGATCGCCTCCGGTTCGGCCGCCAGCAGGGCGGCCGCCTCGTCCTTCGCGGAGGGGCTGAACTCGAAGGTGGTCAGCGGCGAGGACGCGATGAGGTCCGGGAGCTTGAACGTGTCGACTGACATTGGTGAATCCTCCCGCGCGACGTCCCTTTCGGAATCCGTTCTGTCCAGTGGTGTTACGGCCGGTCGGCGACCTTTCGCAGCAGAATGCCGATCCGCGATCCCGGTACGCTCGAGGCAAGCATGTAGTAATGGTTTTCTCGCAGCTCGCCGGCTTCGTGCCGGTCGACCAGGTTGATGAGCGGGTCCGCCGCGAAACAATGTCCGACCCGTGGAATATTGGCGGTGTCGAGTTGCTCCGGGGTGAACCCGGCCTGCATTTCCTTCAGCATGACGATGGGCCGGAAGATGTTCGCGTGCAGGAGGCCGGAAACGTCGTCCAGCTTCATGTTCAGCGGCGTCAGCAGACGCTTGTTGACCCGTTGGGACAGGGTCGAGTCGATCTCGTTGGACCAGTCGAGCGCCCGGATGTTGTGCGCGGCCGCGCAGCCGGCGACCTCGAACGTCGCGTCCCCCCGGCCCTCGCCGGACATCACTACACAGCTCGCCGCGCCGTCGCTGAACAGCGCGAACTTCTCCATGCGCTTCGCCTCGCCGGCCATGCGGTCGGTGGTGATGACGAGGACGCACCGGTGCCGGTCGGCGGCCACCATTGTTTCCGCCGCCTTGATGGCGGCGAGGAGATTGGCGCAGCGATGCAGGGTCAGCCCGACGAAGTCGGCGCCGTCGAGACCGATGCCGGTCATGATGGTCTCGACGAGCCGGCCGTGGCTTTCCGTCTCCTCCGGAAATCGCGTCGAGCACAGCACGAGGGCATCGACCGAAGCGGGATCGACGCCGGCTGCGCACAGCGTCGCCGTTCCGGTTTCGATGGCCATCGATTCGATGCTGCGCTCGGTTCGGCGGATGTTTCCCCACCCCCAGAAATCCGCCGTCGGAAGAATCTTGAGTTCCGCAATGCGAGCGGACAGCCCGCTGATCGCGGTGTGTTCTTCCGCGATCTCACCGAGCACATAGTGCGGCGCCGTCAGGAAAGCCGGGGAACGCGTCATCGTTAATCGCAACTCCTAGATGACCTCGACATCCTCGACATCCTCGACGTCCTTGCCGGCGGTGGCGGCTGGGCCTGGCCCGTTCCGGACGATGTACCGGAGCACGTCGACGACGGCGGACGGGTGCTTTTCGAGGAAGAAATGGTCCCCGTCCATCCAGAGCTCGTCCGGGTCGGTCTCGCATTCGCGTCCCCAGGGCTCGAGTGCGTCGCTCCCGACGTACGAATCGTCTCGGCCGCAGATCAGCGTGACGCCGAGCGCAAGTGGGGCGGCCCGGATATAGCTGTATTCGGCGAGCAGGACGAGGTCGGTCCGAAAATCGGACAGGAGCAGTTCCTGCACGTCCTCGTCGGCCGACGTGAATTCCGGCGGCAGCTCGAAGAAGCGTGCGGACTCGTCGAGGAATGCGCGGCCTTTGTTGGCGGCCGCCCAGACGTTGTAATCCGTGGGTAGCAGGGACGGCGCGGCGCAGCCGGAGGCGACGAGGTGGTGCACGGCCGGCGAGACACCGCCGAGCCGGCGAGCCACCTCGAACGCCACCAGCGCGCCGAAGCTGTGCCCGAACAGGCAGATGGGCCGGTCGGTGTAGGCGGAGATCGCTGCGGCGGCCCCGTCGGCCAGCTCGGCGATGCTGCGCGGCGCGGGCTCGTCCGCGCGAGGGCCGCGGCCGGGCAGGCAGACCGCCATGATCTGCGCGTCGGCGCCCAGGCTCGGCTGCCAGTCCAGGAACGCGCGGGGGTCGCCACCGGCGGCGGAGAAACAGAAGATTCTCCCGCCGGGCGGAATCGGGACTCCGCCGGACACGAACCAGGTCGGATGCGGCATGGACGCCTCACCCCTGCGTCGCCGGAGACGCGGGCGCGGATCCCGTCTCACCGGCCGCCGTGTCAACGGGGTCCGTGGCGGCCGCGGCGGCGGGCGCGACGTCGGCCGCGGAGTCCGCTGTCGTCTTCGCCTTCGGGCGGCTGCGCGTCACCGCGACTCCGGCCAGGCACAACACGCCGCCGACGTACGTCAGCCATACCGGCAGCTCGCCGAGGAAGATCCAGGACAGCACGACCGCGACGGCCGGGATGATGTACGTCGTGGCGCCCATCTTGCCCGCCGTGGTGCGGGCGAGCGCATAGCCCCAGGTGACGAAGCCGAGCGCGGTCGGGAAGAGGCCGAGGTAGATGACATTCAGCGTCGCGGAGGCCGGGGCGTCGCCGATCTGCCCGATGAGCTGGCCGCTGAACGGCAGGCAGGCGATCGCCCCGATGAGGCAGGCGAATGTGGTGACCTGCGCGGCCGAGGCGTGCCGCAGCGCCGGTTTTTCCGATACGACGCCGCCGGCGAACGAGGCGGCAGCGAGCAGGCAGAGCAGGACGCCGGTGGTGGATCGGCCGTGGGCGTCGGACACGGAATATCCGACCACGACGGCGCCGGCGAATGACACGGCGATTCCGGCCAGCAGGCGGGACGGGAAGCCCTCCTTGAGCAGCCAGCCGCTGAGCAGGGCGATCAGGATCGGGCCCACCGCCACGACCATGGCCGCGGTGCCCGCGTCGACGCTGCGCTCGCCCCAGTTCAACGCGATCATGTAGAGGCCGAACCACAGCAGGCCGGCGCCCAGGATCCCCGGCCACGCCGCCCGCGGCGGCAGTCCTTCCCGGCGGGCCAGCAAGACCGCGCCGAGCGCCAGCGAGCCCACCAGCAGGCGGCCCAGTGCCATCGCGCCCGGGGAGAAATGCGGCGCCGCGTCGCGGATGCTGACGAACGCCGAGGCCCACAGCAGCACGGTGACGCCGGCCGCGGCGATCGGCAGCCACTTGGCGCGGGCATCGGTGGCGATCGGTTCACTCATGAGCCCAGCTCCAGATCCTGATGAAAAGGCGGGTGCTGTTCACGGCAGCCGGACATACGGCCTACCGGGACAAGCTTGTGCCATCGACTCGGCAAGGGGGTCGAATTGGCAGGAACCTGTCAGATCTCACTCGCGGCCCGCCGCGAAATTCCGCGCCGCCTCCCGCTCCGCTGTCAGCTTGCGGAAACACGCGTTGTACGGCAGGGCCGGCCCGCCTAGATTCGGTCCAATCCAGGGTCGCCTCGGCCATGCAGGGCCGGGAATCCGGGTACGCCCGGGAATTGCGGAAAGAGGTCGACGAATTGTGACCACCGCCATCGAAGACCGCAAGCAGCACATGCGCGATGTCGTCTGCGAGATTCTCGAGATCGACCCCGCCGAGATCACCGACGACAGCCTTTTCAAAGAGGACCATGGCGCCGACTCGATGGGCATGATCGAGATCGCGGCCGTGCTCGAGAAGACGTACCACGTCCGTATCGACGACACCGAGTTGGTCCGCATGGTCAGCCTGTCCGGCGTGTACGCCGTGGTGGCCGAGGCCGCGGGCTGGCAGCCGGCGGGATAGCGTGCGCGCCGCATCCGCGGGGGTGTCCGGCGCGGCCGATCGACGGGTGGTGATCACCGGGTTGGGGGCGATCACTCCCATCGGCGTGGGCGCCGAGGAGTTCGCGGCCGGGCTCCGCGCGGGCCGCAGCGGCGCACAGCCGATCAGCGCGTTCGACACCGGCGGCTTCGAGCACACGATCGGCTGCGAGGTCGTGGGTTTCGACCCCGCGTCCTGGCTGGTGACGCTCGACCCGGCGGAGCTTGGCCGGGTCAGCCGGTTCTCCGCGAGCGCGGCCCGGATGGCGGTCGCCGACGCCGGTCTCACCGACGCCGACCTGCGCGGGCGGCATGGCCTGATCGCCATCGGCACCACCTACGGCGAGTCCGGCGACATCGATCGCCTGGTCGGACAGGAGGTGGCCGACGGCGGGACGGACCCGGCCATCGCCCGGCGCGTCAACGCGAGCCGCCTGTCGGTCACGGTCGCCCACGAGCTGGGCCTCGCCGACGTCGAGGCGGTGACCATCCCGACCGCCTGTGCCGCGGGCAACTACGCGGTCGGCTACGGCTTCGACGCGATCCGCGATGGCACGGCCGAATTCGCGTTGTGCGGCGGCGCCGACGCGATGTGCCGCATGTCGTTCGCGGCCTTCTACCGGCTCGGTGCCATGGCGCCCGAGCGGTGCCAGCCGTTCGACAAGAACCGCCGGGGCATGCTCACCGGCGAGGGGGGCGGCGTGCTGGTGCTGGAGGAGCTCGCGGCGGCGCGCGCCCGCGGCGCCCGGATCCACGCCGAGGTACTGGGGTACGGGCTCAACTGCGACGCCGGCCACCAGGTTGCGCCCGACTCCGACAGCGTCGCGCGCTGCATGGAGCTGGCGCTGCGGGACGGGGGTGTGAAGCCCGGCGACATCGACTTCATCTCGGCGCACGGCACCGCCACCAAGGTCAACGACGTCGCCGAGGCACGCGCGATCCGCCGCGTCTTCGGCGACGATTTGCCGCGTACGGTGTCGATCAAGTCAATGATCGGCCACACGTTCGGCGCCGCCGGGGCCCTGGGCACGATCGGATGCACGCTCGCCATCACCGGCGGCTTCATTCCGCCGACGATCAACCACGTCGAGACCGATCCCGAGTGCGCCCTCGATTGTGTTCCGAACACCGCCGTCCCGGCCGACCTGCGGATCGTGCAGAACAACGCGCTCGCATTCGGCGGCAACAACGCGGTCGTGGTGCTCGGCCGGGTCGAGGAGCGGCGATGACCGGCCTGCGTCCCCTCCCCCGTGTCCGGCCCGGACCCGGCGCCGTCGCCCGTACGGTGATCTCCACGTGGTCCGCGGTGTCGCCGTACGGCCTGGACCGTTCGGACTTCACCGCCGGGGTGCGAGACGAGCGCCACGCCTCGGGGCCGCTGGTGCCCGGCTTCGACATACGGGAGGTGCTCGGCAAGAAGGGCACCCGGTCGATGGACCGGATCACCGCGCTCGCCGTGGCGGCGACCGGGCAGCTGCTGACCGCCCCGGACGGCGGGCGGATCGACGGTGCCGGCGACGACACCGCGCTGGTGCTCGGCATCAACATCTCCAGCGCACAGAGCGCCATGGACTTCACCCGCGACTCCCTAGTGCAGGACAGGCCCTACTTCGTGAATCCCGCGCACTTCCCCAACGTCGTGCTGAACTGCGCGGCCGCGCAATGTGCGATCTGGCACCGGCTGCAGGGCCCGAACGCGACCATCTCCGGAGGCCGCGCGGCGGGGCTGCTCGCCCTCGGCTACGCCTTGCGACTGCAGCGGTCGGGACGGGCCACCACTGTCGCCTGCGGGGCGGCCGAGGAGTACTCGGCGACCCGGGCCCGGCTCGAGCACCTCGCCGAACCGGAACGGCCCGCCGGCGCGCTCTTCGGCGAGGGCTGCGCGATGGTGCTGCTGGAGCCGCCCGGACGGCCGGGCGCGTCCGGACGTACCGAGCTCGCCGAGGTGCTCGCGCTGGAGTTCGGGGTGCACCGTGGCCCCGCCGACGTCCGGCCGGTGCTCGCCGCCTGCCTGGACCGTGCGTTCGCGGCCGCGGGCGAGTCGCCGGACCGGCTCTGGGCGGTGATCAGCTCCGGCGGCCCCGACCCGACCGGAACGGCGGAGGATGCCGCGCTCGCGGACAGCCTCGGCGCCGGTGCGCCGGTCCGGCTGCACACCACCGACCTGGTCGGCGACACCTACGCCGCGTCGGCCGCCTTCGGGCTCGCCGCCGCCCTGGCCCTGGCCGTCCCCGAACCGGCCGTACGAGAGGCGGCCGTACGAGAGGCGGGGCGGACCGCGCTGGTGACCGCGGTGGACCGGGACGGCGTGGTCGGCTGCGCCCTGCTGCGTCTCCCCCCTGGCGAAGACTCGGGCCCGTGACGACCAAGGTGGCCGTCGTCACCGGCGGCACCCGCGGCATCGGCCGGGCGATCGTGCTCCGCCTCGCCCGCGACGGCTACGACGTGAGCTTCTGCTACCGGTCCCGGCCGGACGCCGCCCAGGCCGTGGAGAAGGAGGCGGGCGAGTACGGCGTACGGGCGACCTCCCGGCAGGTCGACGTTACCGACCCGGTCGCGGTGAAGGAGTTCGTCGGCGCCGCTCGGGAGGAACTCGGCCCGATCGACACCCTGGTCACGTCGGCGGGCATCGTCCGGGACACACCGCTGGCCATGATGGGCGAGGACGACTGGCGCGGCGTGCTCGACGTCAACCTCGACGGGACGTACCACGCCTGTCGCGCGGCCGTGTTCGAGATGATGAAACGTCGCGCGGGCTGCGTGGTCGCCGTGTCCTCGGTGGCGGGGGTCGACGGCAACGCCAGCCAGACCAACTACTCGGCGTCCAAGGCCGGGATCATCGGCTTCATCCGGGCGCTCGCCAAGGAGGTCGGCCGCTACGGTGTCCGGGCCAACGTCGTCGCACCCGGCTTCATCGACAGCGACATGACCGCGGAGCTGAGCGAGGCCGCGCGCGAGCGGGCGTTGAGCCGGATCACGCTCGGCCGGCTGGGCCGTCCCGACGAAGTGGCCGACCTTGTCGGGTTCCTCGCATCCGACCGGGCCGCGTACATCACCGGCACCGTCTTCCGGATCGACGGCGGCATCACCAGATGACCGCCCGATCGTCGGATAATCGGCCTAGGGGTAGCCGGACGGCGGGTCGGCCGGGCCGTCGGCGGGCAAGGCGCGGGCGGGGAGGAGGCCGAGCTCGGCGGCCTTCACACCTGCCTGGAAGCGGGAGGTCGCGCCCATGTCTCGCAGGATCACCGCCACGTACCGCCGATAGGTGCGGACCGACATGCCCAACTGACGGGCGGCGACGTCGTCCTTGTACCCCGTGCTCAAGAAGGCGAGCACCTGCTGGGTGAGCTCGTCCCAGGTCCGCTTGGCGAATCTCCGGTAGTCGGCCGCCGGGATCGCGGCGTCCCACGTGCCGGTGAACAGCGCGCGCAGCCCGCCCAGGATCGCCGGGGCGCGGGCGATCAGGGCCTGCTCGCCGGCGGCGCCCGCGGCGGATCTGACCAGGGCTATCCGCCCGTCCACGAGCACCAGCTCCAGCAGCGTCGGCTCGGCCACTCTGGTCTCGACGCCGAGGGCCCGCGCCCGGTCGAGGAGGCGTAGCTCGCCCGGGGCGAGGGCGGTGTCCGGCGAGCACAACACGCATGCCGAGACCCCGGCGGCAACCCGGCGGCCCAGTTCCGGCAGGACGGCGCCGAACCGTTCCAGGCCGCCCGGCTCAGCGGGCATGATGCACATCAGCTCCGCGCGGCACGTTGCCACCAGTCGCCGCAGCGTCGTCAGCATCGTCTCGCCGTCCGGCGCCAGTTCCACGAACGAGCGGGTGGCCGATCGCTGCCGGTGGTTGACCATAGCCGCGTCCACGAGGGCCCGGGCCTGCAGCAGCGCGCGTTCGACCTCGTCGCGCGGAGCACCGCTGCCGACGAGCGCCGACCCCGGACGTCCCTGGCTCTCGGCCGCCAGCAGGGCATTCACCACGGTCCACCCCTTGTGCCGGTTAGCGTCGTCCCCGGCTCCGTCCGGGACCGTGACGGCGGGACGCCGGGCCGCAGGGTGAAGGCCTCGGTCCGGCTGCGGGACGGGTCTCCCGGCCGTACGTACAGCTCACCGCGCGACGGGAGCATGACCACGGCGGCCACGGTACGTTCCCGGCGGATGTCGCCCTCGTCCGGCACGCAGATGGGCGGCGCCGCCAGCACAGCGAAGTGATCTTCCACGTCGACCGCCAAGCGCATCGTGGCCGCGCACGCCGCCAGCCGGCGCAGCGAGGAGTTGCGCGCGAACACGTTGAGCTCGTCAGAGGGCGCGAAGTCCGGATGCAGAAAATGGTTCGTGTGCGCGATCTCCGGCCCCTCGGCGACGCGCAGGGCGTCCTCGAGGATCTCGACGTACGCCGCTCGCGTCGGGTCGCACAGCGTGATGGACCGGGAGCTCGCCAGCGGCAGCCCGTGCAGGAGGGCGATCGCCTCATCGACGTTCGCCGCCGTGTCCAGGAGGTGCCGGATGGCGAGATAGGGCGGCAGGCCGGGCCGCCAGTCCCCGCCGAGCACCAGGTTCAGGCCGATGGCGAGGCCGTCGCTGTTCAGGCCGAGGTAACCGAGCAGCCCGCCGAAGCTGAGCACGAGCACCCGCCGCCGCGACCCCGTCCGTGCGATCTCCAGCACGGCGATCTGATCGTCCAGGTCGCCATTGAGGTCGATCGTCTGCGCCAGCACCGGGGTGCCACCCGGGCCGCCGACGACCCGTGCGTAGGTCGTACAGTCGCCGAGCGCCGGCACCTTGTGATAGCCCATGATCTCGCGCCGCAACTGGAGCAGCAGCGCCTGCCGCCGGCTGATGCCGGCGCCGTCCGCGAGCCCGCGGATCTCCTCGGCCAGATCGGGCGAGGCCGCCGCGATCGCCGCCCCGTAGCCGGACAGCGCCGGGGCCAGGCCGTCCATCGACACCGGCGCCGGCAGCACCCTGTTGAGCCGGCACAGCGAGTCGTCGAGGAAGGCCCGCAGCGGCTCGGCGCGTGCGGCGCCGTGCCGATGGCCGATCTCGAACGAATCGCCCTCGGCGCGTACGAAGGGAATGCCCGCGCCCATGGTCATGAGACGGCGGCCGACGGTTTCACCTTGGGGTGCTCGGCCAGTTGCCGCTTCACGGACGGCCACTCGGCGCGCAGCACGCTGTAGAACACCGCGTCCCGGCGGCGGCCGCCGGGCATCGGGTTGTAGCTGCGCAAGGTCCCCTCCGCCACGGCGCCGATGTTGCGCAGGCCGCGGCGGGCCTGCTCGTTCAGCTGGTCGGTCTTGAACTCGACCCGTTCGGCGCCCATCCGCTCGAACGCGTGTTCCATCAGCAGGTACTTCGCCCAGCGGTTGAGTCCCGTCCCGCGGAAGTCGCGGCCGAGCCAGGACCAGCCGATCTCGATGCGGCCGTCGCGCTCGGCCATGTTGCCGTAGCTCATGCTGCCCGCGGTGAGCCCGCGGCGCTTGTCCGTGATGTGGTACACGGCCCGGCGGCCGCTCACGTGATCGTCGAGCGTCGCGTCGAAGAAGGCGTCGAAGTCGGCGTCGGTTTCGACCAGCATCACGAAATAGCGCCAGATGTCGGGGTCCATCGCGATGGCATGCAACGACTCCCGGTCCTCGGCCGTGATCGGCCGGAGCAGGACGGACTCGTTCTCGAGCGTGGTCGCCGCGATGTCCGCCCAGCTCATCGCACCGCCTCCGGTCCGGCGCGGTGGACCTCGCCACCCGCGGGCGAGACCTCGGCTCCGGCATGCCGGGCGAGGACGTCCGTGACGTCGCGCAGCGTGCGCATCCGGGCCAGGTCGTGCTCGGTGAAGTTCGACAGCGAGATGCCGGTGTCGGTACAGGCCGACGTGAGGAAAAGCACCTTGTTGATCGACGTCAGCCCGTACTCGTCGACCATGTCCCGGTCGGGATCGAGGTCGCCGGGCGCGACGCCCGGGTCGAGCACCTGCGCGAGGTTGCGGCGGAGTACGGCCTCAAGGTCAGCGTGCATGGATACCTCTTCGGTTGTCCTGGATCTCCGGCCGGTAGAGCTCGAAGATCCGCTGTCGGCGCGGCTTGTACTGGGAGGTGAGCAGGCCGTTCTCGATGCTCAGCCGGGGCTCGGCCACGACGATCTTCTTGATCTGCTCGTCCCGGCCGAAGGCGGCGTTGGTGCGGGCGAGCTGGGCGGCGATGGCGGGCTCGTCGGCCGGCTCGCGCGGCGGCGACACGACGGCGACGAGATGCGTCTGGGCCGGGCAGAACACGACGCATTCCTCGATCGCCGGGCTCGTCTTCATGTGCTCCTCGATCGGCCGGACGATGACCTTCTTGCCGTTGTCCAGCACGATCACATCATCGGCGCGACCGCGGATATAGAGGAAGCCGTCCTCGTCGATGTGGCCGACGTCGCCGGTGCGGACGATCCCGCCGGGGCCGAACACCCGCTCGGACTCCCCTGGCGCCGCGTACTCGTAGCGCACGTTCACCGGGTAGTCGGACCGCACGCTGACGACGCCGTTCTCGTCCAGCAGTACCTCCTTGCCGGGGAGCACCCGCCCGACGCTGCCCTCCCGGTGGGCGCCCGGGTGGTTCTTGCTGACGATGCACGTCTCGTTCAGGCCGTACCCCTCGTAGATGGGCAGGCCGGCGGCGGTGAAGAACCGCAACATCGTGGCGCCGGCGGGCGCCGACCCCGTCCACAGGTAGCGGATCCGGTCGCCGAACAGCCGCCTGGCCTCGGCCGCATGGCCGTCCGCGGCCCCGTTGGCCCCGTATCCGTTGGCTCCGGTCCCGTTGGCTCCGTTTCCGTTGGACCGCACCCGCGCCTCGATGTGCTTTTTCGCGGTCTCGTAAAAGGCCGGGACGCCCATCACGACCGTGGGCCGCGCAGCCGCCAGCGCGGCGAACGCCGCCTCGTACGTGCTGACCGTGACGTCGTGGCCGTAGCGCAGCGCGGAGTAGATCCAGTACCGCTGCTGGAGCAGCGAGAGCGGCAGGAACACGAACAGGTCGTCGCCCGGGCCGTGCGCGAACATCTCCTGGACGGCGCGCAGCGAGCTGTCGATGCTGCCGACCGTCGCCGCCAGCCCCTTCGGCGGCCCGGTGCTGCCCGAGGTGAACTTGAGCGTGGTCGCGTCGCCCGGCGCGTACGCCACGGGCGGCAGTGGCTCGCCTGGGTCCGGCTCGGCGAGGTCCGCCAGCCGCCGTATCTCCCGGAAGGACAGCACCCCCTGGGTCGGCGGGCAGTCCTGGTCGGTGCACAGCAGCGTCAGGTCGTAGCGGGCGAGGAGGGCGCCGTCCGCCTGGAACTTGCCCGGTTCGAAGCCCGCCGTCACGACCTTGAGGCGCAGCGCGGCGAGGTCGAGCAGCACCCATTCGAGGGCGTTGGCGCCGAGAATGCCGATCCGGTCGCCGGGCCCGATGCCGTACCGGCGGCGCAGCTCGAGCGCGAGGCGCCCTGCCCGCGCGTACAGGTCCGGCAGGTCGAGCGTTTCGGTCCCGTCGAGCCGTACGAAGGAGATGCGGTGCCCCGGCGCGGGGGGCGTCCCGGCGACGTGGTTGATGATCGATTCGGTCACGAGCCGCCACCTCCGCGTCCCGCTCGGACGGCCTCGACGTACGCCGCCATCGCCCGGACGGTGGCGACCTCGGGCAGCCGGTGCAGTGGCACCGTGACGCCATGGCGCTTGCGAACGTCGGTGACGATGCGGGCCGCGGAGATCGAGTCGCCGCCGATCGCGGCGAACTGGTCCTCCGGGGCGACCGCGGGCAGGTTCAGCACCGCCGCCCATACCGCCGCGATCGACTCCTCGAGCTCCGATGCGGGTGCCCCGCCGTTCGGCGCGGCCGTCGCGGCGGCGGGGGTGGTCGTGAGCCTCCCCCGATCGACCTTGCCGTTTCTGGTGAGCGGCAGCTCGTCGTGCCAGACGAAGGCGGCGGGGACCATGTAGTCGGGCAGGTGGACGCGCAGTGCCGCGCGCAGCGTCTCGTCGGGCGCGCCGGCGTCCCCGCTTGTTCCCGCGCCCCTGTCCTCCGGGCCCGGCCGCCTGGCCGCGACCAGGTGCGCGACCAGCCGGTCGCCGCGCGCCCCCTCCTGCCGGACGACCACCGCCTGGCCCACGGCGTCGATCGCGACCAGCCGGGTCTCGACTTCGCCGGCCTCGATGCGATGGCCGTTCACCTTGATCTGATGATCGGTGCGACCGAGGATCTCGATGTCGCCATCGGGCAGGTAGCGGCCGATGTCCCCGGTCCGGTAGAGCCGCTCGCCGCGTCGCGGGTCCTGGACGAAGCGGGCGGCGGTGCGGACTTCGTCGCCCCAGTAGCCGCGGGCGAGGCCGACCCCGGCGGCGCAGATCTCGCCCGGCACCCAGTCGGGCATGTCCTGCCCGTCCTCGTCGAGGACGTACGCGCGGTTGTTGGCGTTCGGGTGACCGTACGGAATGCTCCGGCCGCCGTCGTCGGCGGGCCCGATCGGATGCAGGATGTTCCAGATCGTCGTCTCCGTCGGGCCGCCGAGCGAGACCAGGGTGAGGTCGTCCTTCAGCCCTCGCAGCGCGGCGGGCAGGGTCGGCGGGATACGGTCGCCGCTCATCATGACAAGACGCAGCGTCGCCAAAGCCGCCGCCCCGTCGGCCTTGTTCTTCCCGCTCTCCTGCCCTTCGGGCCCACCCCCCGCGATCGCCTGGTCATGCAGCAGCGAGACGATGGCGGGCACCGAGTTCCATACCGTGACCCCGGCGCTTTCGCACAGCTGCAGCCAGTGCGCCGGGTCGGCGGCCTTGTCGTGGTCCGGCATGACGAGGGCCGCGCCGGCGCCGAGCGCGCCGAACACGTCGTAGACCGAAAGGTCGAAGTTGAAGGCGCTGACGGCGCAGAACCGGTCCCGCGCGTCGATGCCGAACCGGGCGTTGCAGTCGGCGACGACGTTGGCCACACTGCGATGCGTGACCATGACGCCCTTGGGCTCGCCGGTCGTGCCGGAGGTGTAGAGGACGTACGCCAGATCGTCGGGGTTCGCGCCCGGCGCCGGTGAGACGTCCGGCACGTCGTCCACCGCCGCGGCCGCGTCGATGGTGAGCAGCGCCACGTCGTCCGCGGCGGGCGGCTCCCCGGCGTTGGTGAGGACGCACCGTACCCGCCCGTCGCGCAGCAGGTAGCTTTGCCGCGCTTCCGGCAGGCCCGCGTCGACGGGCAGATACGCGGCGCCCGCCAGCAGGGTGGCGAGAATGCCGACGATCTGCTCCGGGCCGCGGGTCATGACCAGGCCGACCAGCTCCTCGCGGCCCACTCCCCTGGCCCGCAGCCAGGCCGCGGCGTGCCGGGCGCGCCGGTACAGCTCGCCGTAGGTCATCGTCGCGTCCGCGGTGATGATCGCGGGAGCATCCGGTCGCCGTTTGGCCGCGGCGACGATGGCGTCCTGCAGCAGCGTCTCCGGCTGCGGTAGGGCGGTGTCGTTGGCGGCGCGGCGGCGCATCCGCTGCGCCTCGGGTAGCAGGTCGAACGTGGTCGCCGTCCACGCCTCGTCGTCGAGCAGCCGATGGAGGAGGGTCTGGTAGCCGGTCGCGAGATCGTCGAGCAGCCCGTCGGGGAACAGGGCGTCGACGCCGTCCATCTGCACGACCAGGGCCCCGTCGCGCTCGCCGGCGAAGACGTTCAGCCACACCTGGGGCGTCTGGCTGACGTAGTAGCGCTCGGGCCCGAACAGGTCGAAGGCGGAGCCGTCCACGCCGCCCTGCACGTAGCCGATCGCGCAGTTGAAGGTGAAGGGCATCCGCGCCGCCGCCGTACCGCCGCGGCGGCGGGCCAGCTCGCGCATGACCTCGATGCCGGAGAAGTGGCGGTTGTCGAGGTCGCGGCGGAGCCGGGCCTGGAGCGCGCGGGCCCGCGCGGTGAAGTCGAGCCGCCGATCGATCGCCAGCTCCACCAGCATCGTGTCGGAGAAGCTGCCGACGACTTCGAAAATGCGCGGGTGGATCGGGGGCCGGTCCGCCACGGTGGTATTGATCGTGAAGCGCGACCCGGCGCCCCACGCCGCCAGGGTTTCCCCGTACGCGGCGAGGAGCACACACGCCGGCGTGAGCCCGGCGCGCGCGGCCCGCTCCTTCACCGCGGCCCATGACGGCGCAGCCATCCGCAGCGTCCGCGGCGCGAAGCGGGGTTGGGTGATCGTGTCCGGGGCCGCCCGCAGCGGGAGGTCGGGGTGCGGGGCGAGGTCGTCGAGGCGGCCGAGCCAGTATTCGCGCGAGCGCTGCGCGGGCGGGCGGGTGGCCGCCACCTCCTGGGCGGCCACGTACGCCTCGAACGACGCCTCCGATGGCAGATCCGCCGGTACGGCCGCCGGACCGTCGCGGTAGGCGCGCCACCAGTCGCGCATGAAGAGGTACGCGCTGAACCCGTCCATGACCAGGCCGTCGGTGCTGTAGTGCAGCACCATCCGGTCGGCGGCGAGGATCGTCACATCGGCGGCGAGCAGCGGTGCCCGGTCCGCGGGGAGCATCCGGTGCGACAGTTCCTCGCGCACGGCCAGCAGCCGCCGGTGCTGTTCGGCCGCGGGCCGCCCGCGCAGATCGAGCCGCCCGATGCGCACGCCGACCGGTCCGCGCTCCTCGATCTGCCGGCCCGCGGGGGTGAAGCGGGTGCGCAGCATGCCGTGCCGCGCCACGACCGCGCGCAGCGCGTCCTCGAGCCGGTCCAGGTCCCAGGCGCCCTCGATCTCGCGATAGACGTGGTTGGCGACGTTGCCGATCTCGAAGGCCTCGCTCCGGCCGAGCAGATAGCCGTGCTGGAGCGGGGTGAGCGCGAACCCGCCGGCCGCCGCCGTCAGGTGGCCGACCAGCTCCGCCTTGTGGGCCTTGATGCGCCCGATGAGTCCGGGGTCCATCCGCTCCCGCGGGCCTTGCAGCCGCAGGTCGCCGCCGGACGCCTCGATGCGGAGGCCGCGCGCCTCGATCTCGCCGAGGACCCGCTCGACCTCGCCGTCGACCTGTATGTCGGTCATATCCGCACCGCCCCGGCCGCCGGGACCGCGACCGCGCGTTCGCTGAGCAGCGCAGCCAGGGCGGCGACGTCGCGGTCGCCGAGGAGATCGTCGACGGAGATGTCGACGCCCATCTCCTCGAGGATCTGGTACTGCAGTGCCACGGTCTGCAGCGAGACCATGCCGAGCCCCGCCAGCGTCCGGTCGTCCACCGCCGCCTCCTCCGGCAACTGCAAGGTGTGCCGTACGAGCTCCCGCAGCCGGGGCAGCAGCTCCGGCGGCGCGGCCGGGACGGTTGGCTGGGCGCCGCCCGCCGCCGAGGGGCGGAAGAAGACCTGGCGGGTCAGGTCGATCGGGGTGCCCGGCGGCACCGGCTCGACGGTCCGCGGCCAGTCGGCGGGCGGCGGCGCGCCGAGCGCCGCGGCGAGCCGGGCGGCGAAGCGCGGCAGCACCGGCGCGGCGCAGTGTGCGAGCAGCCGGGCGGCGGCGAGTTCGACCGCGATGGTCGCGTTCCCCCGGCTCCGGGCGACGGCGTCGGTGACGATGCCGTGCAGCTCCTCGGCGGCCCGGTTCAGCGAGAAGCCGTCGCGGCCGAGGCCGGCGGTGAGCGCCGACAGCCGGGCGCTCAGCCCGTCCAGGAAGGCCTTCTGCTCCGGCGGCAGCTCGCCGAGCTCCGGCGCGGCTCCGGCGTGGTGTTCGTCCACCCGGGCGCCGAGATCGTTGAGCCAGCGCTGCCAGGTGCCGATCAGCGTGTCCCGCAGCTCGGCCTCGTACGCGGCGAGCTCGAAATTGGTGCGCCGCCCTTCGGGCCGGGTGCGGGACAGGAAGAAGCGCACGGCGTCGACGCTGTGCGGGCCGAGGATGTCCTTCCCCCAGACGGCGTGCCGCCGGCTGGTGGAGAACTTGGCCCCGTCCAGCAGGTAGAACTCGTTGACGTGGTAGTCGATGTCGGGCGTCCAGTCCGGATGGGCCAGCCGGTACAGCACCGGGAACAAGATCGCGTGGTAGAAGGTGTTGTCGTAGCCGAAGAAGTGGACGATCTTCCAGTCCGGCCGCGGCGTGTCGGCTCGCCAGTCCGCGCCGAGCCGGCGGCCCAGCGCCTCGATGCCGTGCAGGAAGCCGTACGACATCTCCGGCCACACCCAGATGACCTGCCCGGGCGCGTCCGGCTCGACCGGCGGCACCCCCCACGACGACGGGTGCGACACGGCCACATCGAGGCGGGCCCGCCGGAACAGCCGGTCGGCCAGGTCGGTCAGCCGGTCGGGGACCCGGCCGAGCCGGTGGTGCGCGGCGACCTCGGCGGCGAACTCGTGCAGCGGCAGCGAGAAGCGAACGGCGGAGCCCTGCCGGGGCGGCGCGTCGGATTGTCCGGAGCGCGGGGCCATGAGGTCAACGCAGACGTTGGGCTCGCCGCACTCCTCGCAGATGTTGCCGCCGGTGGGCTCGCCGCAGGTCGGGCAGCCGCCCGACACGTCCACCTCGTAGAGGTAGCCGCCGGTCACCGCGTCGAACAGCGCCGCCCCGTCGCGCGGGGCCACCCGTCCACTCGCGGCCAGCCTGGAGAAGAAGTCCTGCAGGCCCTGCCGATACGTGGGGTCGACGTTGGTCACCGTGTACTGATCGACCTGGATGTCCATGAGGCGCAGCGTCTCGGCGATCTCGGCGCTGTAGTAGGCCGCGGTCTCCGCCGGTTCGCGGCCTTCGCGCCGCGCGCACTCGACGACATAGCTCTGGTAGTCGTCGCTGCCGGTGAGATGCCAGGCGCTGACCCCGTTCATCCGCTGGAACCGGACGAACGCGTCGGCGCCGAGATAGGGGCCGGACAGGTGACCCAGGTGCAGGTCGCCGTTCGGGGTGGGCGGGGTGGAGAAGACGAAGATCGGCCGTTCGGCGAAGGTTCCGCGGTCGGTCTCGTGTTCGTCCGTGCTCATGACTGCCTCCTTCGCGGTCGAGCCGCCGTACGTCAACTGATGGGAAGATCGAGTTCGGGAACCGGCGCCGGCGCGTCCAGGACGGCCCGCACCGCCTGGACGGCGAGCCCAGGGGCGAGCCGGACACCGCTGCCGGAGCCGCCACGGATCGCGGCGAGCCCGGGCAGGGCCGGATCGGTGGTGACCACCGGCAGCCGGTGCTCGGTGTACAGATCGCAAAAGGCCCGTCCGCCGACCACCGCGGCAGCCGCGACCGCACTGCGCCGGGCCAGCGCGGCTGTGCCCAGCCGCAGGTCGTCTGCGCTGGGCCGGCCGTCGACCGTGTCCGGGTCGGTATCCCACTCGTCCCGGTAGAAGCTCACCAGCGCCGTGCCCGCGGCCAGCGGCAGGATGAACAGGTCGTCGTCGACGAAGTACACCAGCGGGTCGCCGCGGTCCACCGGCAGCCGGGCATGCAACGCCGCGATCCGCTTGCGGCGTCCGCCGGGAGCGGGCGGCAGCGGCACTGTACGGACGACGGGCGGCGCCCACGGGCCGCACGCGAGCACGACCCGCCGGGCCGGCCACTCGCCGTGCGCCGTGCGTAGCCGGTACCCGTCCGCGCCCGGCTCGATCGCGTCGACGTGCTGGCCGAGCTGGATTTCCGCCCGGTCGGCGACCGCCGCGACCAGCGCCTCCGCGACCGGCCGCGCCTGAACGGCGAAACCGTGCCCGTCGTGGGTGACCATCTCGTCGGCGGGGCCGATGCGCAGGCCGGGCAGGATCTCCGTCACCCGCCGCCGCTCGGCGACGGTGACGGGCCGCAGGTCGGCGTCGACGACACGCTCGCGAAAGCCGGGCAGGCCGCCGCGCTCCAGTACGTAGATCATCTGTACCGGGCGGAGGAACGGGCCGGCCGGAGTGTCGCGCAGCCCGGCGTACGCGGTGGCGGCGGCCCGGGCCAGCTCGCGGTGGCCGGGGGTGGCGCCCAGCGGAAAGCTCACCCCGGCCGACCACGCGGTCGCCCCGGCGCCGATCGCGGACCGCTCCAGCAGCAGCACGCGCCAGTCCGGACGTTGCCGCGCCGCCTCGTAGGCCGCGAAGGCGCCGATCACACCGCCGCCCACGACGGCGAGGTCCGCGGTCATGCCGGTGATCCCTTCCACCAGACGCTGAACAGGCGGAGTACGTCGGTACCCGTGTTGGTGATCTGGTGCGAGACCCGGCTGGGGAAGAAGACCATCTCGCCGGCTCCGACGTCGAACACGTCGGTGCCGGAGGCGACGGTGCCGCGGCCGGCCCGCACCATCCACAGTTCGACGACGTCGTGCACGTCCAGCTCGGTGGTGCTGCCCGGCGGCACCTCGAACCTGGAGGCCTTGAACGGCCACCCCGCCGGGCTCGGCGTGGCATCGCCGGAGACTTCCTCGATCACCATTCCCGACGCGTACTCCTCGGGCACCTGGTACTTGATCCGTTCCGCCTGGGTCATAGCCGGTTCACCTCCGTGGCCTGGGGTATCAGCGCCTGCGCCGGCCGCCGCGGCGAGCCGGGGCGGCGCCAGGCGATCGTCGCCTGCGCGTCCTCGATGCGGTACGCGGTGCGGCCGAGAATCGAGTTGACGATCCGGGCGCTGCGCCACGCGGCGAGGCTGAGGTTGGGGTCGGCGATCCCGTGTGTGCTCTCCGCACAGTTCTGCACGTAGATCCGCAGCTCCGCTGGGCCGTCCCAGTCCAGCGAGTAGTCCGGCCGGATCCGCAACCCGCCGTCGCCGTTCAGCAGCAGTCCGCGCAACGGCTCGAGATAGTCGGGGAACCGGTTGCGGTACCCCGTGCAGCAGATGACGACGTCGGCGTCGCAGGTTTCGATCGCCCCGGTGTCCTCGTCGTGGATGGTCGCGATCAGCCGGTTGTGGTCGCGTGCCAGGTCGATCACCCGGCGGCACACCAGGAGCCGATGGCGCAGCCGGCCGGGCTCGAGCACGTCGAGGTCGTACAGTCGACGGTAGACGTCGCGCAACAGCGACTCCGAGATGCCGTGGCTCGCCATCCGCTGCCGGCCGAGCAGCTCCTGGCGCCGCTCGGCCGACAGGCCGTAGAAGTGGTCGACGTAGGCAGGGTTGAACCATTCATTCGTGAAGGGCGAGTCGTCCAGCGGCAGGAAGCCGATCCGGCTGGACATCCAGGTCAGCGAGCGCGGCAGCCCCAGGTCGCCGGAGAGCACATGGCTCACCACCTCGGCGCCGCTTTGTCCCGCCCCGATCACGAGGAGGTCCCGGCCCTCCAGGGCGGGCCGGACCATGAACAGCTCGTCGCTGTGCAGCACGGCGTCGCCGCGCAGCTTCTCCGCGAACGATGGCATGGCGATGCTGCGGCCGGTGCCCAGCACCAGGTTGTGCGCGGCCACCGGATCGCCGTCCGAGCACTTGATCTCAAAGGCGCCGTCACGCAGGTACACGCCGTCGACCCGGCGGTCCCACCGCACGCTCTTCAGCCGGCCCGCGGCCCACTGGTAGTAGCGCTCGAATTCCTGCCGCGAGCAGCTGTCGGCGCGGGCGATCAAGAACCGATACAGCCGTCCTTCGTCCGCGAGATAGTTCAGAAACGAGTACGCGCTGGTGGGATCGACAAGAGTGACCAGGTCCTTGAGAAAGGAGACCTGCAACCTGGCGCCGGGAACCATGATCCCGCAATGCCACTGGAATGAGGGGCGCGTCTCGAAAAAGCGCGCCCGAATTTCGGGTAGCGGCTCGACCAATGCCGCCAGACTCAGGTTGAAGGGACCCAATCCCGCGCCCACAACGTCGAACTGTTCCATGGATGGCCTTTCGCTCACCGGTCGCGTCTGTTCGCCGTCGTCGCCATCACAAAGGAGTGATATGGCTGGTCATCAGGGTCGGCAGGGCACATTGGCACAGGGCCGGCGTTGGTCCGCGCGCCGTGTAAGTCCGTGCATACGGCACATACCACCGCGCATACGCCGCGTACATTGGCGTATCCGCTACGCACATTCGCGCGCCGCGACTCCGCTCCGTACACGCACGGCAACGCATCCGGGAGAGCGGTTGCCGGAATGCCATCACGTCTCCCTCGCCAGACCGCACCTGCGCCGAGCGTCCCGAGTTGGACGTGATTTGTCAGCGAACTTGACTACTCAATTCAGTAGCCCTTGTTACTCAATTTGCGTACAGCCAGGTCCGGATGGCCGTCATACCTTTGCAATATGGTGATCCGGGACGACTGGCCGCTGGCCGGTCGTCGGCAGCAACTCGCGGAAATCGAGACGGCATGCCGCACCGGCAACGCGGGAGTCGTGATCATCGCGGGCCCGACTGGGGTTGGCAAGACACGGCTCGCCACGGAGGTGCTCGTCCGGGCGGACGCCCGCGGCGACTTGACGCACTGGGCCGCCGCGACGCAGACGGCGCGCGGCATCCCGTTCGGAGCGCTCGCCCACCTGTTTCCGAACGGCGAGGAAGGCGTGTTCCGTACGGTGCTGACCAGCCTGCAGGCCGCCGGACAGGTGTTGAGACGGCAGGCCAACGGCAAGCCGCTGATCATGGGTGTCGACGACATCCACCTGCTCGACAACGCCAGCGCGGCGTTGATCCATCACCTGATCGTCAGCGGCGACGCGTTCGTGATCGCCACCGCGCGTTCCGCCGAACCGGTGCCGGACGTCTTTACCTCGCTGTGGCGGCAGGGCGCCGCCCGGTGGCTGGAACTGGGGCCGCTGACCGAGGACGCGACCGGCGAGCTGCTGAACAGCCTGCTCGGCGATCAGGTGGACGGCAAGGTCAGCCACCGCTCCTACCTGCTGAGTCAGGGCAACCCGCTGTATCTGAGGGAACTCGTCCAGGCGGCCACGGCCACCTCCGCGCTGCGGAAGGTCGAGGGCGTGTGGCGGCTGTCGGGCGGCCTCTCGCCGACCGCTCCGCTGGAGCAGCTGGTCCAGGCCCATCTCAACCGCGTCGATCCCGGCGCGCGCCGCGCCGTCCAGGTCGTGGCCCTATGCGAGCCGCTGGGTTTCGGGTTGCTGCAACAGATGTATCCGGAGCCCGCCCTGGAGAAGGCGGAGGCCGCCGGCTTGATCGAGGTGCGGCCCGACGGCAATCGGCGGAACGTGTGGCTGGCGCAGCCGCTTATCGGTGAGGTGATCCGGGCGACTTTGCCGCCGCTGCGGCGGATCGCCCTGCAGCGACGGGTGGCCGACGTCCTGGCCGCGACCGGCGCCCGCCGCGGGGAAGACCTGCTCCGGCTGGCGTTGTGGCGGCTGGAGAGCGGGGCGCGGACGAGCCCGGCGCTGCTCCTGGCGGCCACGCGGGAGGCCGCGGGTCGCGGCGATCATCGGCTCGCGGCCCGGCTCGCCCGCGTCGCGCGGGACGCCGGCGCGGGTTTCCCCGCCACGATTCTGGCCGCGGAGTCGCTCGCGTGGCAGGGCCGGGCCGACCTCGCCGACCGACTGTTCGCGCAGGCCGACCGGGAGGCGGCCGATCCGCGAGAGCGGGCCCACGTCGCCCGCTCGCGCGCAACCCTGCTGTTCTTGAACTTCCGCCGGCTGACGACCGCGCAGCGGCTCATCGAGCGGGCCCCGCGGGGGGACCCGGCCGACGTGGGGATGCGGCTGGTCACCCGGGCGTTTCTCGACGTGCAGGCCGGGCGGACGGCCGACGCGCTGCGCGTGCTGCGCCCGCTCGTCGCGCACCCGCCGACCGAGCAGGTACGCCGGCACACGCTGCCGACATTGGCGAACGCGCTGGCCGCGGCCGGGCGGACCGAGGAGGCGCTGCGCGTCTGCCGGCAGGCCACCCGGACGCCGCCGCCGGACCGCGAACATCGCGGCTACCTGACGGAGAGCCTGGATCTGGCGACGTTCAACGCCCTGCTGCACCACGGGTCGCTCCGGCACGCGGAGGCGCTCGCCGCGACCCGCTACCGGCGGGCGCTGGACAGCGACGACGATCGGGCCCGCACCGCCTGGGCGTACGCGCTCGGCCGTACGGCTCTCGGCCGCGGCAAGTTCGGCACGGCCGAACGCTGGCTGCGCGAGAGCCTGCACCTGCTCCGCGAGTACCCGACGCTGATCGGCCCGGTCGGCCTGCTCACCTGCCTGGGTGTGCTGGCCATGATCGCCACGCTGCAGGGCCTGCCCGAGGCGGCCTGCCTGCTCGCGGAGGCAGAACGGACGAGGCAGGAGGACGTCTTCGCCCCCGACTACGAACTGGCCATGGCCTGGATCGCCCGGCTGCGCGGTGACACCGAGTGCGCCCGCTCGTCCGCCTGGCGAACCGCCGAACGGGCGACCGCGCTGGGCGACTACGTGCACGCCACGCGGGCCATGCACACGCTGGTCCGGTTCGGGGTCGCCGGCCAGGCGCTCGAACCCCTGGCCACGCTGGTGGACCGGCTTCAGGGACGGGCCCGCGGCCTGTTCGCCTCGCACGCGGCCGCCGTCGACGCCGACGACGGCGCCAAGCTCGGCCAGTGCGCCGGGATCTTCGCGAAGCTCGGCATGATGCGGATCGCCGCCGAGGCCGCCGCGACCGCCGCCGCCGTCCATCGGCGCCGGACGGAGCGACGGGCGGCGGCCGCCGCCATGGCCATCGCCAACCGGTACGCGCGGGAGTGCGACGGCGCTCCCGTCCGGGCGCTGTTGCCGGAGGACGCCGTCGCCACCCTCAGCGTCCGCGAACGCCAGATCGCCATGCTCGCCATTTCGGGCATGATCAACCGGGAGATCGCCGAACGCCTCGTCCTGTCGGTACGGACCGTGGAGAACCACCTGTACCGCGTGTACGCCAAGCTCGGGATCAACGGGCGCGAGGAGCTCACCGGCTTTCTGTGGGACGCCGGTGCCTAGACCGGCCCGCCGCACCCGGCGCAGCCGGTCAGGGGCGTTGGTCGTGGGCGATGGCGTCGCCGATGCGGTGGACGCGCAGCGCGTTGGTGGAGCCGGCGGTGCCGGGGGGCGAGCCGGCCACGATGACGACGCGGTCGCCCTTCTGGCAGCGGCCGATCTCCAGCAGCGCCTGCTCGACCTGGCGCACCATGGCGTCGGTGTGGCCGACGTGCGGCACGATGAACGTCTCCACGCCCCACACGAGCGAGAGCTGCGACCGGGTGGCCTGGACGGCGGTGAACGCGAGCAGGGGGATCGGCGACCGGTAGCGCGCCAGCCGCCGCGCCGTCTCCCCCGACATGGTGAAGGCGACCAGGGCGTGCGCGTCGACGACGGCGCCGACCTCGGCGGCCGCGCGGGCGATGGCGCCGCCGACGGTCTCGGGCACCCGGTTGAGCGTCGGGGTGGCCTGCAGGCACATCTCCTCGGCCGCGCAGATGATCCGGGCCATGGTCTCGACGGCCTCGATGGGGTATTGGCCCACGCTGGTCTCGCCGGACAGCATGACCGCGTCGGCGCCGTCGAACACCGCGTTGGCCACATCGGACGCCTCGGCCCGGGTGGGCCGCGGCGCGGAGATCATCGACTCCAGCATCTGGGTGGCCACGATGACCGGGCGGGCTTTCGAGTGGCACAGGTCGATGGCCCGCTTCTGGACGATCGGCACCCGCTCCAGCGGCAGCTCGACGCCGAGGTCGCCGCGAGCGACCATGATGCCGTCGAAGGCGGCGACGATGTCCGTCAGCCGCGCGACTGCCTGCGGTTTTTCGATCTTGGCGATGAGCGGGAGCCGGACGCCCTCCTCGTCCATGATCCGGTAGACGACCTCCGCGTCCTCCGGCGTACGGACGAAGGACAGCGCGATCAGGTCGACGCCGAGCCGGAGCGCCCAGCGCAGGTCGGCCTCGTCCTTGTCGGTCAGCGCGGGCACGCTGACCGCCACGCCGGGCAGGTTGAGGCCCTTGTGGTCGGAGACCATGCCCCCGGTGACCACGCGGGTGCGGACGCGGGGTCCGTCGACCACGATGACCTCGAGCACCACGCGCCCGTCGTCGATGAGGATCGTGTCGCCCGGGCCGACGTCGTGCGGCAGGCCTTCGTACGTGGTCGAGACCTCGTGCCGGGCCCCCGGCACGTCTTCGGTGGTGATGGTGAACTCGTCGCCGAGCGTCAGCCGCACCGGCCCGTCGGCGAACCGCCCGATGCGGATCTTCGGGCCCTGCAGGTCGGCGAGGATACCGACGCCACGCCCCGTGATGTCGGACGCCTCGCGAAGGTGGCCGTAGACCTCCTCGTGCTCCTCGTGCGTGCCGTGGCTCAGGTTGAGCCGGGCCACGTCGATCCCGGCATCGACGAGGGCCCGGATGCGTTCGCGGCTGGAGCAGGCGGGACCGATCGTGCTGATGATTTTCGCTCGGCGACTCACGCGGTCAACCCTAGGTAGTTACCGGTGGGTACACGTATTTGCCCAGCACGCCGACGCCGGAGGTTCATCAATTGGTCTAGACCGATTAGCCCACGCGAACCGGGGCGTGCCGGAAGCGAAGCCAGAATGACGTAGCGCTCTGGTATTTGTGACGTATGGGCCAGGCCGACTACCGCGAGCACCCGGCACCGCCCGGGCTGGGCCTCGCATGCGTCTGGTCGCAGTCGGTGTCGGGCGACGCCGAGCCGTACGCCCAGCGGGTCGTCCCGGACGCCTGTATCGACCTGATCTTGGCCGATTGGGAGGGCGAGATCCACGTGGCCGGGCCGGACACCCGGCCGTTCTTCGCCGACATCCCGCCCGGCGGCAGCCTCTTCGGGGTGCGGTTCCGGCCCGGCATGGCGGCGCCCGCGCTCGGGTTGCCCGCCGACGCGCTCAGAGACGACCGCGTGCCGCTGCGAGAGCTGTGGGGCGGCGCCGCGGACGCGCTCGCCGACGCCGCCGCGGTCGACGCCGACCCTGCCGCGGTGCTGGCCCGCGCCGTGGCGGTACGGCTGCGGTCCGCGGACCCACCCGACCCCATCGTGTCGCCGCTGGTGGCCGCCCTCGCCCCCGAGATGTACGGGTCCGCCGTCCAGCCCACCGCGCCCAACGAGCGCGTCGCCTCGCATCGGCCCAGTGCCGCATCGCACGAGATTGTGCTCGGCGGGGAGGTGTCGGTGCGCACGGCCGCGACGCGGCTGGGCATCAGCGAGCGGCAGCTACGCCGCCGGTCATTGGCGGTCTTCGGCTACGGGCCGAAGACACTGCAGCGCGTGCTGCGATTCCAGCGGGCCCTCACGCTGGCCCGCGCCGGCGGCTCGCTGGCCGCGGTCGCGTATGACACGGGGTACGCCGACCAGGCGCATCTCGCCCACGACGTGCGCGATCTGGCCGGGGTGCCGCTCACCGATCTGCTTGGTCCGGACGCAGCCGGCGCGGCAGCGCCGTGACGATCAGGTCGTAGGACTGCTGCACGAGCGAGAGCACTTCGGCGTCGTCGAGCGTCTCGTCGAGCACGACCGTGTTCCAGTGCCGCTTGTTGAGGTGATAGCCGGGCAGCACCCGCTCCGGGTACTGCGCGCGCAGGGCGAGCCCCTCTTCCGGAGGCAGCTTGACGGCGATCTGGGGCGGGTTCGCGTCCATGCTCAGCAGCGCGAACATCTTGCCGCCGACCTTGTAGACGGCGGGCTGCTCGCCGAAGGGGTAGTACTCCACGCTGCCCGGCATCGCTCCGCAGCACCGGATGACCTCGTCCACCTGGCTCATGCCCCGCCTCACCTCGTCGCACGCCCCGGTCGTCGGACCGTACTTCTGACCCTACGAACCGAGGAGAGGGATGGTCTTGTCGAAAACGGCCTCATTGCTTATCCGAACATCTCGATATATCGTCAAAATATCGAGAGCGTCGAGCAGAGGAACCGCGATCATGCATGGACCCGGACATCACGAGCACTTCGAATGGCATGGGCCCGGCCCAGGGCCGCACGGCATGCACAAGGAGCCGGGCCCTGCGGGGCACGGGCCGTTCGACCATCCACCGGGCGCCCCGTTCGGCGGGCCGCTGCCGCCCCGCCCGCCCATGCCGCCCATGCCGCCGCCCCCCGGGCCGCCGATGGCCTGGGGCGCGTGGACCCGTCCCGCGCCGAAGGTCAAGCGCGGCGACGTACGGGCGGCGGTGCTGTCACTGCTGGCCGAGGGGCCACGCAACGGCTACCAGATCATCCAGGAGATCTCCGAGCGCAGCGGCGGCGTGTGGCGGCCGAGCCCCGGGTCGGTGTATCCGGCGTTGCAGCAGCTCGAGGACGAGGGTCTGATCCAGGCCGAGCAGACCGGCGGGCGCCGGCTCTTCCATCTGACCGAGGAGGGGCAGGCGTACGTCGAGGAGCACGCCGACGAGCTGGCGGCCCCATGGGAGACGATCGCGGAGTCGGTCGACGACGCGGCGATGGAGGTGCACACGCTGCTGGGCCAGCTGCACATGGCCGTCGCCCAGGCGACGCAGGCGGCCTCGCCCGCGCAGATCGGCGAGGTCCGCAAGGTCCTCGCCAACGCCCGGCGTGCGATCTACCGCATCCTCGCCGCGGACTCCACGGACGAGCCGGATGACTGACCGTCGATCAACGACGGAGGTGTGCGCGGGATGATCGTGCAGTGGTTCCCGGGGCTGCCTGGGGTCCTGTCGGAACTGGCCGGGATCTTGTCGCGGTCAGCGGTCGACGGAGCCGCGGCGGGCCACGCAGCCGATGATCCGCAGGCCGTGCTCGCAGGCGTAGTTCCGGGCCACGCAGTCGTTGCCGAAGGTCCGGGTCACGCCGTCGCTGAACACGCAGGTGACCGGATCGTAGATCATCGTGCAGAACGAGGCGCATGACGACGGCGCATGGCGCATCAACCTCCAGCCGGAACGCTAATGCGCCGAGCACCCGAAGCGACCGCGCGACTACCTAAAGCCACGGCAGGCATCTGGCCTATATTCCGCCGGTGATCACACTGCCCTGCGGCCGCTCCCCGGAACTCCGGGAAGCGGCCGTCCGCGATGTCAGGCGATGGGGCGAGCCGTCGGCGGAATGGGGTACGGCAGGGTGGTGTGGCCGCTCAGGTACTCGTCGACGCCGGCCGCGGCCGCGCGGCCCTCGGCGATCGCCCAGACGATGAGCGACTGGCCGCGGCCCATGTCGCCCGCGACGAACACGCCATCGACCGAGGTCTGGTAGCTCTTGTCGCGCGCCACGTTGCTCCGCTGGTCGTAGTCCACGCCCAGCTGGTCGAGCAGCCCCTCGTGCTGCGGGCCGAGGAAGCCCATCGCCAGCGTGACCAGCTCGGCCGGGATCTCCCGTTCCGTACCGGGGATGGGCTGGAAGCCGGTCTGCGGGCCCTCGACCCCGATCAGCCGCAGCGCCTTGACGTTGCCGTGCTCGTCGCCGACGAACTCCTTCGTGGAGATCGCGTACAGCCGGTCGCCGCCGAGGTCGGCCAGCTCTTCGTGCGCGCTCTCGATCTTGTAGAGCATCGGGTAGGTCGGCCACGGCTGGCCGTCCGGCCGTGCCTCCGGGGGCCGCGGCATGATCTCCAGCTGAGCGATCGACGCGGCGTCCTGCCGGATCGCCGTGCCCAGGCAGTCGGCGCCGGTGTCGCCGCCGCCGATGACGACGACGTGCTTGGCCTTCGCCGAGATCGGGGACTCGTCGAAGTCGCCCTCCTGCGCCCGGTTGGACGGCGGCAGGTATTCCATGGCCTGGTAGACGCCCTTGAGCTCACGGCCCGGCACCGGCAGGTCGCGCCAGTTCGTCGCCCCGCCGGCGAGCACCACGGCGTCGTAGCGTGCCCGCAGTTCGTCGGCGGTGATGTCCACGCCCACGTTCACCGAGGTCTTGAACTCGGTGCCCTCGGCGCGCATCTGGGCGATCCGGCGCTCCAGATGCCGCTTTTCCATCTTGAACTCGGGGATGCCGTAGCGCAGCAGCCCGCCGATGCGGTCGGCCCGCTCGTACACCACGACATCGTGCCCGGCGCGGGTCAGCTGCTGCGCGGCGGCGAGCCCCGCCGGGCCGGAGCCGACGACCGCCACCTTCTTGCCGGTCCGGACGGCCGGGGGCTGCGGGCGTACCCAGCCCTCCGCCCATGCCCGGTCGATGATCTCGACCTCGACGCGCTTGATCGTCACCGGGTCGGAGTTGATGCCGAGCACGCAAGCGGTCTCGCACGGCGCCGGGCACAGCCGCCCGGTGAATTCCGGAAAGTTGTTGGTCGCGTGCAGCCGCTCGATCGCCTGCTCCCAGTCGCGCCGGTAGACCAGGTCGTTCCACTCGGGGATGAGGTTGCCGAGCGGGCAGCCCTGATGGCAGAACGGGATGCCACAGTCCATGCAGCGGCTCGCCTGCTGCTCCAGCGCGTCCTCGCCAAAGTCCTCGTACACCTCGCGCCAGTCGCGGATGCGCACGTCGATGGGGCGGCGCGACGGGAGTTCGCGCCCGACCTTCATAAACCCCTTCGGGTCAGCCATCGAATCCCCCGATCATCCGTGTGCCGCGGCCATGATGGCCTCGTTGACGTCGCGTCCGTCGGCCTCGGCGGCGGCGCGGGCCATCAGCACGCGCTTGTAGTCGCGAGGCATGATCTTGCTGAACCGTTCGACCTCCATGTCCCAGTCGGTGAGCAGCCGTTCGGCCACCGTCGACCCGGTCTCGGTCATGTGCCGTTCGACGGTGGAGCGCAGGAACTCCCGGTCGTCGTCGTCCAGCGGCTCGATCTCGACCATCTCGGGGTTGACCCGGTCCAGGGCGAGGTCGAGGACGTATGCGACGCCGCCGGACATGCCGGCCGCGAAGTTCCGCCCGGTCGGGCCGAGGATGATGGCCCGGCCGCCGGTCATGTACTCACATCCGTGGTCGCCGACGCCCTCGACGACCGCGAGCGCGCCGCTGTTGCGGACGCAGAACCGCTCCCCGACCAGGCCTCGGACGAACATCTCCCCGGACGTGGCGCCGTACAGGGCCACGTTGCCGGCGATGATCTGCTCCTCGGGCCGGAACGGGGACTCGGCCGGCGGCCGTACGGTGATCCGCCCGCCGGACAGGCCCTTGCCGAAGTAGTCGTTGGCGTCGCCGATGAGCCGCAGCGTGATGCCGCGGGGCACGAACGCGCCGAACGACTGCCCGGCCGACCCGGTGAAGGTGATGTCGATCGTGTCGTCGGGCAGGCCCTCGCCGCCCCACTTGCGCGTCACCTCGTGGCCGAGCATGGTGCCGACCGTGCGGTTGACGTTGCGTACGGGCAGCTCCAGCTTCACCGGATCGCCGTAGGCGATGGCGCCCTCGGCCAGTTGGATCAGCGTGTTGTCCAGCGCCTTCTCCAGGCCGTGGTCCTGCGAGGTCGTCCGGTGCAGCGCGGCGTCCGCCGGCAGCTCCGGCTTGTGCAGGATCGGCGTCAGGTCGAGGCCCCCGGCCTTCCAGTGGTCGACGGCGGCCCGGGTGTCGATCAGCTCGACGTGCCCGATCGCCTCGTCGAGCGACCGGAAGCCGAGCGCCGCGAGGTACTCGCGGACCTCCTCGGCCACGAACTCGAAGAAGTTGACGACGAACTCGGGCTTGCCGCTGAACCGCTTGCGCAGCTCCGGGTTCTGCGTGGCCACGCCGACCGGGCAGGTGTCGAGGTGGCAGACCCGCATCATCACGCAGCCCGATACGACGAGCGGTGCGGTGGAAAAGCCGTACTCCTCGGCGCCGAGCAGTGCGGCGACGATGACGTCGCGCCCGGTCTTCAGCTGTCCGTCGGTCTGTACGACGATGCGGTCGCGCAGCCGGTTGACCAGCAGCGTCTGCTGAGTCTCGGCGAGCCCGAGCTCCCACGGGGTGCCGGCGTGCTTGATCGACGTCAGCGGGGACGCGCCCGTCCCGCCGTCGTGGCCGGAGATGAGCACCACGTCGGCGTGCGCCTTGGACACGCCGGCCGCGACCGTGCCGACCCCGACCTCGGCGACGAGCTTGACGTGCACCCGCGCCGACGGGTTGGAGTTCTTCAGGTCGTGGATGAGCTGCGCCAGGTCCTCGATCGAGTAGATGTCGTGGTGCGGCGGCGGCGAGATGAGGCCGACGCCGGGCGTGGAGTGCCGGGTCTTGGCGATCCACGGGTACACCTTGTGCCCGGGCAGCTGGCCGCCCTCTCCCGGCTTGGCGCCCTGCGCCATCTTGATCTGCAGGTCGTCGGCGTTGGTGAGGTACTCCGACGTCACCCCGAACCGGCCGCTGGCCACCTGCTTGACGGCCGACCGGCGCAGGTCGCCGTTGGCGTCGGGCACGAACCGCTCGGCGTCCTCGCCGCCCTCGCCGGTGTTGGACTTGCCACCGAGGCGGTTCATCGCGATGGCGAGGGTCTCGTGCGCCTCGGCCGAGATGGAGCCGTACGACATGGCGCCGGTGGCGAACCGCTTGACGATCTCGGTCGCGGGCTCGACCTCGTCGATCGGCACCGGCGGCCGTACGCCTTCGCGCAGGTTGAACAGCCCGCGCAGCGTCATCAGCTGCTCGGACTGGGAGTCCACCAGCGAGGTGTACTCCTTGAAGATCTCGAACCGGCGGGTGCGCGTCGCGTGCTGCAGCTTGAAAACCGTCTGCGGGTTGAACAAGTGCGGCTCGCCTTCGCGGCGCCACTGGTACTCCCCGCCCGTCTCGAGGGTGCGGTGGGCGGCCGCGTTCCCGCCGGGCGGGTAGGCGCGGCGGTGCCGCTCGGCCGCCTCCTCGGCGAGGACGTCGAACCCCACGCCGCCCAGCCGGGACGTGGTGCCGGTGAAGCAGCGCTCGATGACCTCGGGACCGAGCCCGATCGCCTCGAAGATCTGCGCGCCCGTGTACGACGCGACCGTCGAGACGCCCATCTTCGACATGATCTTCAGAACGCCCTTGCCGTACGCCTTGATCAGGTTCCGTACGGCCTTGCCGGCGTCCATGTCGAGGGCGCCGGTGTGGACGAGGTCCTCGACGGTGGCGATCGCGAGGTACGGGTTGACCGCGGACGCGCCGTACCCGATGAGCAGCGCCATGTGATGGCACTCGCGGGCCTCGGCGGTCTCGATGATCAGCCCCACCTGGGTGCGGGTCTTCTCCCTGATCAGGTGGTGGTGTACGGCGCCGGTGAGCAGCAGCGCCGGGATCGGGGCCCGCTCGGCGTCGGAGTGCCGGTCGGACAGCACGATGATCCGAGCGCCCGCGGCGATGGCCCGGGAGACCTCGGCGCAGATCTCCTCGAGCCGGGCCGCCAGCGCCTCTCCTCCGCCGGACGGGTCGAACAGTCCGGAGACCACCCGGGCCTGCAGATGCGGCAGCGAGCCCTCGTCGTTGATATGGATGATCTTGGCGAGCTCGTCTTCGTCGAGGATCGGCGTGGGCAGCACGAGCCGTCGACACGACTCAGGGCCTGGCTCCAGCAGGTTGCTCTCGGGCCCCAGGGTGGACTGCAGCGAGGTGACGAGCTCCTCGCGGATGGCGTCCAGCGGCGGGTTGGTGACCTGCGCGAACAGCTGCTTGAAGTACTCGAACAGCAGGCGCGGCCGGTCCGACAGGGTGGCGAGCGGCGTGTCGGTACCCATCGACCCGATCGGCTCCGCGCCGTTCTTCGCCATCGGGGTCAGCAGAACCCGCAGCTCCTCTTGCGTGTAGCCGAACGTCTGCTGGCGCTTGACCAGGGTCTCCTGGGTCGGCGTCTCGTGTTCGCGGTGTCGCAGTTCCTCGAACCGGACGAGGCCGTCGGCCAGCCAGTCGGCGTACGGATGCGCGGCGGCGAGCTCGGCCTTGATCTCGTCGTCCTCGACGATGCGGCCCTGCTCGATGTCCACGAGGAAGATCCGGCCCGGCTGCAGCCGGCCCTTGCGGACGACCTTGGCAGGGTCGATGTCGAGCACGCCGGCCTCGCTGGCCAGCACGACCAGGCCGTCGTCGGTCACCCAGAACCGGCCCGGGCGCAGGCCGTTGCGGTCCAGGACCGCGCCCGCGACCGTGCCGTCGGTGAAACTGACGAACGCCGGGCCGTCCCACGCCTCCATCAGCGTGGAGTGGAACTCGTAGAACGCCCGGCGGGCGGGCGTCATCTCGGTGTGGTTCTCCCAGGCCTCCGGGATCATCATGAGCACCGAATGGGCCATCGACCGGCCGCCCAGGTGCAGCAGCTCCAGGCACTCGTCGAACGACGCCGAGTCGCTGGCCTCGATGTCGATGATCGGGTATGTCCGGGACAGGTCGCCCGGGATCAGGTCGGAGGCGAGCAGCGCCTCGCGGGCCCGCATCCAGTTCCGGTTGCCCTTGACCGTGTTGATCTCGCCGTTGTGGCACATGTACCGGTACGGATGGGCCAGCTCCCAGGCCGGGAAGGTGTTGGTCGAGAACCGCGAGTGCACGAGCGCGAGGGCACTGGCGTAGCGGCGGTCCGACAGGTCCGGGAAGAACGGCTCCAGCTGCGGGGTGGTGAGCATCCCCTTGTAGACGATGGTCCGCGCCGACAGGCTCGGAAAGTAGACATCGGCGTCCTGCTCGGCGCGCTCGCGGGCGCAGAACACGATCCGGTCGAGGCCGACTCCGGCCGCGCCGGCGTACGGCCCGCCGGAGTCGGCGGCGAGGAACAGCTGGGCGAGGTGCGGCATGACCCGGTGCGCCGCCGGGCCGCAGAACGCCGGGTCGTACGGCAATTCGCGCCAGCCGAGGACGGTCAGGCCCTCCTCGGCGGCAATGGTCTCGACGGTGGCGACCGTCGCGGTCCGCCTCGCCTCATCTGCCGGCAGAAAGGCGATGCCGGCGGCGTACGCGCCGGGCTCGGGCAGCGGGAAGTCGGTGACCTCGCGGAACAGGGTGTCCGGTAGCTGGGTGAGAATGCCGGCCCCGTCACCGTCCGTGGGTTCGGCGCCCTTGGCGCCGCGATGATCCAGATTGCGCAGAACGGTCAGGGCCTGCTCGATGATGTCGTGGCTCGGGCGGCCGTTCAGATCGGCCACCATGCCAACGCCGCACGCGTCGTGCTCGTTCGCCGGGTCGTACAGACCCTGGCGCCGCGGAGCGTGCCGGCCGGGGACCCATTCGTTGAAGAAGGGGGCAGCGGGCGCCATCAACCCTCCCGTCGTCTCGTCACTGCTGGTGAAGTCAGTGCAGTAGGGGACGGCGTTGGCCCGTGCTGCGGTGCTAAGACATTACATCACTGCCGGGATCATGCCCGACTCAAGCTGATCGCGAAACTTCTTTAGGTATGACCCATAGTAGGTGTTTCGCTACGTCTTCGATAATCGCCATGTGCCGGCAGATGTTCCCGAACGCCGCGTGCTCATACCCGGATCGAACGTGTTCGATGCCACATCCCGGGTACGGAGCGTCGCCGGATGCGGTGGTCGCCGAGCCTAGTTCCCGCCGCCTTGCACCTGGTTGGCGCCTTGGCTGGCGCCGCCTTGCTCGGCGCCGCCCTGCGCGGCGGCCGCGCGGGCCAGCACCGCCTCCGGGCCCTCGATGGCGACGAGGATGGACAGCAGCGCCTCGTCCTGCGCGTCACCGGTGCCGTCGAGCCGCCACACCCAGGCGATCACCGCGTAGTGCCCCATGGCCCGCCCGCGGGCCACGCTGAACCCCTGGTCGTAACCGGGCACCTTGGACAGCGGGATGACGAAGCCCGCGCGGGCGGTGTCCCGCAGCGCGTCGACGACGCGATCGGCGTGCTCGGCGGTCGCCAGATTCATGATCGCGACCGTGGCGCCGTAGCCGCCCTTCTTGTCGACGTACGCGGCCCTGGCCACCTGCGTGCAGCCGGCCGCGCGCAGCACGTCGCCCAGCCGAATCCCCCAGACGGCCGCGCCGCAGTCGGCGTCCAGTTGTGCGCCGGCCAGGGTGAGCCGGGCGCCGGCGTCCTTGGCCAGGAGGACCTTGGCGGACTTGGGGAAGACCTCGCGCCCGGTAAGCGGCCGGGCGTCTCGGGTACGCACGGCGATTCCGTCGAAGACCTGCGAGGAGTGCGCGTCCGAGTACGAGGCCGGACCCGCGCCGGTGGCGACGGGGCGGCGCACGGCGCTGGACGGCTGCGGCGCCGGCCGTTGGCCGCGCAGCGTCATCGCCCCGACTCCGACGGCCAGGATCACGACGAGCAGGCCGGCCGCGCCGAAGTACACGCCGCGTGGCGGGCCCCGTCGGCGCCGCCGTACCGGCACGGCAGGCGCCGGTCGCCGCGCCGAGCCCGAGCCGTACCGCATCCCGTCGCCGGGCCGGACGGGCGTACGGCGTGCGGGACGGCGAGCGGCGCCGCGACGGACCGCCGCCTTGCGCGCGGCGCGTTGTCTCATCCGGTTCGTCTCACGCCTTGTCCCACGCGTGCCTCAGCATCCGCCGAACCCCCATCGCTCTGTTTCAGCCGCCGACCAGGACGAGGCGTTCCCAGGCGAAGTTGCCGGCCTTCCCGATGGCCAGGCTGGCGTCGATCATCTCGTTGAGGGAGGCCGGCCGGACGCCGCCCGTACGCTGCACCCAACTCATGATCATGTAATGGCCAAGAGGCTCGCCGTACGCGGCGCTGAACCCGCCGCCGAAGTTCTCGACGCCCGGCGCCGGCAGTGGGGTCACGAACCCGGCCCCGGCCGCGTTGTCGAAGTCGCGGACGATCTGCTGGGCACCCTCGGCGCGGTCGAGGTTGAACGCGAAGAACTGACCGACGTACTTCTTATCCGAGCTCAGGTACGCGCCGCGCACCAGCTGGGTGCAGCCGGCCTGCCGCAGGTCGCTTTGCAGGCGCGCTCCCCAGGTCGCGGTCTGGCAGTCGCTGGACACCGCCGCGCCGGCGAGGTTGAAGGTGAACTTGCGATAGCTCACCGTCTTGACGTCGCCGAAGACCTCGCCCTCGGTGAGAGGGCGCTGGTCGGCGCTGCGCAGGTTCAGCTTCGCCGTGCCCTGGTCGGCGGCCGTACCGACGTACGTCGTCGGTAGCGGCCGGTCGCCGGCCGGCTTCGCCGCCGCGTCGCCGCCACCGGATCGGAGCACGACGACCGCGACCACGGCGATGACGGCCACCAGGGCGACCGCAGCGCCGATCAGCAGCGTGCGGCGGCCCGGCCCACCGTGCTCTGCCGGCCAGAATTCCTCATCGTCGTCGTCCAGTCGGCCCCTCAGTGGTGAGCTCGTGTCGCGGCTCGTCGTTTCGCTCACGGCCCGTGAGCCTACCGGCCCTTGAGGGCGCGCGGGCGCAAACGGCCTATTCATCCGTTTTTGCGTGAGGGTCGCGGGACCGGGCGCGCGAAATTTCTCGCGGGCGCGTGGCCACCGGCTGTCGATCCGGCCGGCGGCCGTTCGTGTGGATGGCGACAGGCCGGCCCGGGGCCGGCGGTAACGTCAAGGCCGAGGAGGCACACCGATGAAGACCTACCTGCTCAGCGTGTACCAGCCCGCCGGCGCCACCCCGCCCCCGCCGGCGGCGCTCGGAGAGATCATGAAGAACGTCGAGGCGTTCAACCAGGAGCTCAAGGACGCAGGTGCGTGGGTCTTCGCCGGCGGGTTGAGCGCCCCGAGCACCGCCACCGTGGTGCAGCTCGGGGGCGACGACGTGATCATCACCGACGGCCCGTTCACGGAGGGCAAGGAGTACCTCGGCGGGCTCAGCATCGTCCGGGCGGCCGACCTGGACGAGGCGCTGGAGTGGGGCCGCAAGGCCGCCCGCGCCACCACCCTCCCGATCGAGGTACGGCCGTTCCACTGGGACGACGAACCGGAGGCCTGATGCCAGCGGCTCCGACCACGCCCTCCGTCGCGGAGATCGAGCATGTGTTCCGGGAGGAGTACGGTCGCGCGGTGTCCGTCCTGGTCCGCGTCGTCGGCGATATCGACACCGCCGAGGAGGCGGTCCAGGACGCGTTCACCGCGGCCGTACAGCGCTGGCCGCAGACCGGGCTCCCGCCGAGCCCGGCGGGCTGGATCATCACCACCGCCCGCAACCGGGCCATCGACCGGTTCCGGCGGGAGGCGTCCCGCAACGACCGGCACGCCCAGGCCGCCCTGCTGCGGGCCGGCGACGAGATCCCCGACCCGGCCGAGGAGGGCGCCGTGCGCGACGACCGGCTGCGCCTGATCTTCACCTGCTGCCACCCGGCGCTCGGCACCGGCGTTCAGATCGCGCTGACGCTGCGGCTGCTGGGCGGGCTCACCACCGCCGAGATCGCGCGTGCCTTCCTGGTGCCCGAGCCGACGATGGCACAGCGGCTGGTCCGGGCCAAGGGCAAGATCCGCGACGCCCGGATCCCATACCGGGTGCCGAAGGAGGCCGACCTGCCGGACCGCCTGCGCGCGGTGCTGGCCGTCATCTACCTGATCTTCAACGAGGGCTACAAGGCCAGCGAAGGCGACCGGCTGGTCCGCGAGGACCTCTGCGCCGAGGCCATCCGCCTCGGCCGGCTGCTCGCCGAGCTCATGCCCGACGAGCCCGAGGCCATGGGGCTGCTCGCGCTGATGCTGCTGATCGAGGCGCGCCGGGCCACCCGCACCACCCCGGACGGCGACCTGGTGCTGCTGGCCGACCAGGACCGCACCCGCTGGGACCGCGACCTCATCGCCGAGGGCCAGGCGATCGTACGGCGGTGCCTGCGCCGCAACCAGCCGGGGCCGTACCAGATTCAAGCGGCGATCAATGCGGTCCACAGCGATGCCGCCGGCGCCGCAGACACCGACTGGCGGCAGATCCTGCAGCTCTACGATCAGCTGCTAGCGATCGCAGCCAGCCCGGTCGTCGCGCTGAACCGCGCGGTCGCGGTGGCCGAGCTCGACGGACCGCATGCCGCGCTGACACTGGTCGATCGTCTCGATCTCGATCGGTATCACCTGTTTCACTCGATCCGCGCCGACTTCCTGCAGCGGCTCGGCCGCCGTCAGGAGGCGGTGCTCGCCTACGATCTCGCGATCGCGCGGTGCGAGAACGCCGCCGAGCGCGGTTTCCTCCAGCGGCGGCGCGACGTCCTCGCTGGCGTGTGAATACACCGGCAGCAGCGCCGTCAGGCGCGCCAGGTCGGACGTGGTGAGGCGGAAGCCGCGCCGATCCTCGTCGATGAGCTCGGTAATCTGCGGCGTGGCGCGCATCAGTCCGTTGGCCGAGTGATAGCGCGATCGCAGCAGATAGTGTCCGATCTCGTGCGCCAGCGCCCGGCCCATCACCCGGCCGAGGATGCGGTCGCCGGCGAACGGCGACCGTTCGTGCAGACCCGGTCCGAGCAGCATCGACGGCTGAATCATGTCCGCGATCGTGTTCGGGTACAGAATGATCGCCGCGGTTGGCGTCCCATCGACAAAGTAGATCGAGCCGA
>DATBKU010000002.1:0-16931 GCA_036555725.1 Streptosporangiaceae bacterium
ATGGAGGCGATCATCGTCCGGTTCAAGGGCGTCGAGTATCTCCGCATCATGAAGGACGGACCACGTTAGGCAGGTTGAGGAGGACCGATGCGGATTGCGCTGGGCCAGATCGTCGCCGACCCCGACCCCGCGACGAACCTCACGACCATCAAGGCCGTCGCCGAGGACGCCGCCGCGCAGGGCGCGCAGGTGATCGTCTTTCCCGAGGCGACGATGGCGTCCTTCGGGATCCCGCTCGGCCCGGTCGCCGAGCCGCTCGACGGCCCGTGGGCTACGGCCGTACGCGACATCGCCCGCCAGGTCGGTGCGGTGGTGGTCGCGGGCATGTTCACTCCCGCAGACCACGGGCGGGTGACCAACACGCTGCTGATCACCGGCCCCGGCGTCGAGGAGCACTACGACAAGATCCACCTCTTCGACGCCTTCGGCTTCGCCGAGTCCGCCACCGTCGCTCCCGGGAGCCGGCCCGTGGCATTCGAGGTCGACGGCATCACGCTGGGCGTGGCGACCTGTTATGACGTGCGGTTCCCCGAGCTGTTCCGGCGGCTTGCCAACGACGGAGCCATGGTCACCCTGTTGCCCGCCTGCTGGGGCTCCGGTCCCGGCAAGATCGAGCAGTGGGAGCTGCTCGTCCGGGCCCGCGCGCTGGACAGTACGACATGGCTGCTCGCCTGCGGGCACGCCGATCCGGCGACGGTCGGCCGGGGGCCCATCGGCAAGGCCCCGGGCGGGGTCGGGCACAGCATGGCGGTGTCCCCGCTCGGCGAGATTCGCGGCCGCCTCGGCGCCGAGCCCGGCCTGCTGGTCGTCGACGTCGATCTGGAGGAGGCGCGGACGGCCAGGTCGACCTTGCCGGTGCTGGCCAACGCCCGGTTCGACATCGTGTTCCGCGGCGACAACGGCTGAACGGCAACGGCCGGGTTAGGCTCGCTGAGTCACACAAGGCGAAGCGCGAGGCGGGCAGTGTCCGAGTTCGAGACGCGGCGTGACCCCGGCGTCACCCACTCCGACCGGCCGGGCTCTCCCCCGCCGGGTGAGACCCGCCGGGACACGGGCGTGCCGCCCGCACCACCGACCGGCGGGGCGCTGATCCGGCTGCCCGGCCCGCTCGCCGAGCGGTTCATCGTCGTCGGCGAGCTCCCCGTCCAGGGGGCCGAGTCCGACCTGCTGCTGGTCCGCGAGACATACGGCACCGGGGACCAACCGAGCGCGGCCGAGTACGTCGTGAAGATCTTCCGGCGCGGGTACGGCGCGGACCGCGAGGTCTGGCGGAAGCTGCCCGCGCTCAACTCCCCCCACGTCGTACGGATCCTGGAGACCGGACGGGCCGACGACCACGACTACGAGGTCATGGAGTACGCCGCCGACGGCAACCTGCGGGCCCTCATCCCCGCGACCGGGCTGGAGCCGGGCCGGGTCGGGGAGATGGCGGAGCAGCTCGCGGCCGGTATCGCCGACCTTCATCAGGCCGGCATCGTGCATCGCGACCTCAAGCCGGAGAACGTCCTCGTCGCCGGCACGGAGCCGGTGCGGCTGGTCATCACCGACTTCGGGCTGAGCAAGGTGATCGAGCAGAGCATGGTGTTCGCGTCGTCGTCGCGGACCCTCGCGTACGCCGCGCCCGAGTCGTTGTCGGGGCAGGTGTCCCCGGCCCGCGACTGGTGGTCGCTCGGCATGATCGTGCGGGAGCTGCTGACCGGGCGTCCACCGTTCACCGGTATGAGCGAGACCGCCGTGGTCGACCATCTGGCCACCCGCCCGATCGACAACGACGACATCGCCGATCCGCGACTCCGGCTGCTCTGCCAGGGCCTGCTGGCCCGCGACCCGCGCCGGCGGTGGGGCGGAGACGAGGTACGCGCGTGGCAGCAGGGCGGCAGCCCCCCGGTCGCCGCCGAACCGCCGGCGCACCGTGCGGCTCCCGCCGGCGACGGACTGCCGTTCGCCGGACGTCGATTCACCGACCGCGGCGAGCTGGCCAGGGCCCTCGTCGAGAACTGGGACGACGCTGCTCGTTACTTCTTCGGCGGCTACGGGGGTCGCCTCCCGGATGAGAGCAGCTTTGGGCCGAGCGAGGCGTGGCGCTCGCTGCGCGATTGGCTGAGCCGGTTCGACGACGGCCGGATCGAGCTGATCGACCGACACCTGGCAGGGCCGGAACCGCCCGATGTGAAGCTGCTCCACCTGGTGCGCTGGCTGGATCCGTCGCTGCCGCCGCACTACCTCGGCCGCCGGGTGACCGCCGACGACCTGCCTGGCCTGGCGGCGCTGGCCAACGAGGCGCCGCACCCCGATCACCGTTCGGCGTGCCTCATCGGGCGGGCGCTGTGGGACCACGACCTGCTGCCGGTGCTGGCCGGATTCGCGGGCGGCGCCGGTCTCACCGAGATCGGCGCCCGGTGGCGCGGGCACGTGGCCGCCTGGAATGAGCTGGCCGCGTGGTTGCGCGAGCGCATCCCGCCGCCGGTCGCGAGCCGGCTGCCCGACGCGGGCGCACCGGGCCGGGACGAACCGCCGGTCGTACTGCTCACGCTGCTCGCGTTGGCCGCCAAACCCGCCGAAACGGCGGCGATGCTCGCTCGGGCCGCCGTACGCGCCCGCGACTCGGTACGCGACCCTGTGCCGTGGTTCGGCTGGCTGGCCGACGCCGCCGGCGAGGATCCGCTGCGGCTGCTCACCGTCGTCCGGACGGCCCCCGACGCCGCGCTGGAGGCGGAAAGCCTCGTACGCGACCGGCACGCGGCGCAGCAGCAGGCCGTGGACCGCGAGCGTCTCTGGGCCGAGCGCGAGCGCGCGCGGCTCGCCGGGCGGTCCTCGGCCGTGGCTCGGGCGGTCCTGTGGACGCTGCCGTTCCTGGTCTTGTCACTCGTCGTCTCGTGGCTGGTCGGCCGGCTCGGGGACGGGAACGGCAACGATGGGGTCCGCTCGGTGGGCGGACTGCAGAGCGGCAGCAGCGCCCCACCGGTGGTGCTGTTCGCGTTCGCGGTAGGCGCCTGGCTCGTCGTGTGCGGCGCCGAAGTGATCGTGGCCCGGCAGCTGGGCCGGGACTACTTCGGACCGTGGTCGTGGCTGGCCCGGTTGTCCGGCGCCGCGGGGCGCGGACTGTCCGGCGCCTCCCGGATGGCGTCCGGCACCGCCCGGCGTCCAGGGCAGCGCGGCTGCGGCCTCCTGCTGGCCGGCGGGCTTCTCGGGTTGCTGCTCCTGATCGTCGTGCTCTCCGCGGTGCTGGCGATCGCCTGGGTGCTCTGGCTGCTGGTCCTCGTCGCTGCGGCCACCGCGTCCGCCGTCTACGCGGGCGTACGGCTGAACAAGTGGCGGCAGGAACACGAACGGCAGCAGCGTGCGGCGCTGGGCGCGGCATGACGGCGGAGCCGGACGAAGGAGAAGGGCGAGCGACCGATGAGCAGTGGTGTTGAGGCGGACATCGCACTCGATGCGGCCGTGGTGCTCACCCTCGGCCTCAACCGGGTCCTCGGCCGTACGGCCGGGCTGGCGGCCTCGGGCGCCAACGCGCTCGCCGCCTTCGCCGAAGCGAGGGCGGCGGCGCGACAGGACGCCCTCCACGAGATCGAGCGACGTGACCAGGCCGTCCGCGCCGTACTCGATCGGAACGCGATCATCGCGGCGCTCGCCGAGTCCCAGCGGCAGGCCGTCGAGCGCTTCGGCATCGACGCCGTACCGCTGCCCGAGCCGCTGCAGCTCGGCGCGCAGCCGCCCGGCGAGCTGGCCGCATGGTGCGCACAGATCGACACCGCGATTGCCGAGGCCGGACAGGTGATCTCGCGGCGCGTCGCGGACGCCGTCGCGGGCCGGCTCTTCGCCGCACCGGCCGCGGGCCTGACGACCGCCGCCCGCGCAGAGCCGCTGCAGGATCACCAAAGCGAGACCGCCCCCGCGTCCGGCGCCGACATCGCGGAGGCGCTGACCCGGGTTGTGGCCCGGTTGCCGCCCGACACCGCTGAGGCCGATCACCGCAGCGTGGCCGAGGCGGCGGAGCGGGTCGCCCGGGCGGCCACGCCGAACGAGGCCGAGGGCCTGCTCACCGAGGTGCGGCTACGCGTCCAGCGAGCCAACGAGAACACCGAACGTCGCCGCGCCGAGGCCGCCCGCGCGGCCGCCGAACAAGAGGCGCGCGAACAGGCGGAGGCCGAGCGTCAGTATGTCCTCGACGCGGTCACGACCGCGTTCGCCGATATGGGTTACGAGGTCGACACCGGGTTCGAGACGCTGACCGCCCGCGACGGCGAGGTGCTGCTCACCCGCGGCGAATGGCCCCAGCACGCGGTAAAGCTGAAGGTCGACGACGCGAGCCGCGCTTCGGGCGGCGCCGAGGGGTCGCTCCCGCAAGCGACACTTCGGGCCGCGCTGCTGCGTACGCAGGCCCCGCGCAGTGACGACGAACGCCGCCTCGACGTCGAACGCGAACAGCAGTGGTGCGATGCCTTCGAGGCCGCCCGCACCCGGCTCGCCGTGGCGGGCATCCGCTCCGCCGTTCGCTGGCGCATCGAGCCGGGAGAGCAGCGACTCCCCGTGACGGAGGCCCCGGCGACGCGGCGAGCTACGCCCAAGGCCAGGGAACGCCGGCGCGAACACGACTGAACGCCCGGTTGTCACACAAGGGAAACACCCTGCTCCGTGAGCGCAGCGTGGGTCCCGGGGTGGCGTGGCGCGTTACGCTCGCTTGGGCAGCGATCGACGGGGAGTAAACCCATGAGCATTGAGCAGCCGACACTCGGGGGCCGCCTGCTGGGCTGGCCGCCGTTCGCCCGGGAGCTGGACGCCACGCTGTCGGTGCACTCGCAGTACCTCCTGTCCGGCAACCTGCACGACAGCTTCCTGGTGCCAGGCCCTGACGAGTTCAGCCCCGCGCAACTGCTGCCGCTGCGCGACCTGCTATGGGAGGCGCTGCGGTCCAGTGGGTACGCCTGCATGTTCGTCTACGACCCGGTGGACGGGCTGCGGGTGCACGCGGGCGGCGACCCCGAGTCGTCCCAGGAGGCCAACACGGCGGCGGTCAAGCTGCTGGGCAAGCTCAAGGGCGACGAGCAGCCCTCGCTCGAGGCGCTGCGCAAGCATCTGACGGCCGTGGCCCGGCCGGAGGAGCGGATCAGGGCGGCGTTCGTGATCGACGACGCCTCCCGCATCGCGCGCTCCCCCACCGATCTGGAGCCGGCAGAGCGCGACTTCTTCCGGTTCTGCGTGAAACTGTCGCGCACCGCGAGTCCGGTGCGGGTGGAGGGGCCGCGACCCAAGCCGCTGTACAACCCGATCATCTGGCTGGTCGAACGGCCCGGTGACCTGCCACCCTGGCTGACCTCGGACAACGAGAACATCCGCGAGATCACCGTGCCCCGGCCACACCTCGGCGACCGGCAGGAGACCGCCCGGCTGCTGGCGCGCGCGTTCGGGGTGACCGACGTGAACGCCGATCCGGTGGCCGCCGAGGCGTGCGACGCCTTCGCCGAGCAGGCCGACGGCCTCACCCTGCAGAGCATGATCGAGGTGACCCGGCTGGCCAAGGAGCGCAACGTCGCCCTGGCCGACCTGCCCGACGCGGTACGGACGTACAAGCTGGGCGTGCTCGACAACCCCTGGAGCCGCGGCCACCTGCGCAAGCGGGTGCTCGACGGCGAGCAGCGCGTCCCGGAGCGGGTGGTCGGCCAGCCGCAGGCGGTGACGAAGACCCTCGACATCCTCAAGCGGGCGGTGCTCGGCCTGTCCGGCGCGCAGGCCACCCGATCCGGCAGCCGCCCGCGCGGCGTGCTGTTCTTCGCCGGGCCGACCGGCACCGGCAAGACCGAGCTGGCCAAGGCGATCACGTCGCTGGTCTTCGGCGACGAGTCGGCGTACCTGCGCTTCGACATGAGCGAGTTCTCCGCCGAGCACGCGGGCGACCGGCTCATCGGGTCGCCGCCCGGGTACGTGGGCCACGAGGCCGGCGGCGAGCTCACCAACGCCGTACGCGAGGATCCGTTCCGCGTGATCCTGTTCGACGAGATCGAGAAGGCGCACCCGCGCATCCTCGACAAGTTCCTGCAGATCCTCGAGGACGGCCGGCTCACCGACGGGCGCGGCAACACCGTGCACTTCTCCGAATCGATCCTGATCTTCACGTCCAACCTTGGGATGTACATCGAGGACTCGGGGACCGGCCAGCGGGTGCAGAACATCATGCCGGGCATGACGTACGAGGAGATCGAGCAGCGGCTCAAGGCCGCGGTCTCCGACCACTTCACAACGGTTCTGAACCGGCCGGAGCTACTCAACCGGTTCGGCGACAACATCGTGATCTTCAACTTCATCAGCCCCAAGGCGGCGGTCCGCATCTTCGACATCCAGCTGGCGAACATCTGCCGCCGGGTGGCCGAGGAGCATCGGATCACGCTCTCGCTCGGCGGCGACGTGCTGCAGACCCTGCAGAAGTGGTGTATCAGCGAACTCGAGAAGGGCGGCCGCGGCATCGGGATGGCCCTGGAGTCGTACTTCGTCAACCCGCTCGCCCGGGCCCTGTTCGACCGCGAGCAGCCGCCGACGCCGCGGGTCACGGTGTCCGCCATCGAGCGCGAGGGCAGCATCGTGAAGCTCACCCTGTCATGACCCTCCCGGCTCCCCGTGACCATGCGGTCGGCGACGAGGGACGCATGGACTCGACCCCGGGAGCCTCGCTGCTGCTGGCGAAGGCGCACTACCCGGTCACCGTGCTGGGGCCGGGGAGGCGGGCCGGGATCTGGACGCAGGGCTGCACGATCGGCTGTCCGGGCTGCCTGTCCCGCGACACGTGGGACGCCGACCCGCGCACAGCGGTGCCGGTGGACGCCGTGCTCGGCTGGCTGGGGTCGCTGCCCGGCCCGGTCGACGGGGTGACGATCTCGGGCGGCGAGCCGTTCCAGCAGCCCGCCGCGCTGCTGGCGCTGCTGCGCGGCATCCGCGCGTGGCGTGGCACGGCCGAGGTGGACGTGCTCGTCTACTCGGGGTACACGTTCTCGCGGCTGACCCGGCACGCCCGGACGCGCGAGCTCCTCGACTGGTGCGACGCCGTCGTCACCGGCCCGTACGTCCAGCGGCGCGGCGACGGGGGGCCGCTGCGCGGATCGGCCAACCAGCGCCTCGTCGCGCTGACCGGACTCGGCCAACGGCGGTACGACAATGTCACCGGTGAGGAAACGTCCCGGATGCAGGTGTCGATCGACTCGGGCCCGGACGGACGCCGGATTTATTACATTGGCATCCCACGTCACGGCGACATGGATCGCCTCAATTCGACACTGGAGCGTGCCGGGGTGCATCCTGGTGAGGTCTCATGGCGACCTTGACCTGTCCTACTTGCGGCACCCCAGTCCAGCCCGGTGACCTGATCTGTTTGGAGTGCGGGGCCAACCTCGCGCGCGCCCGGGCATCCCGTAAGCACGGGCCCACTCGCGAGGAGACTCCACAGGGCGGACCCGCGCAGCAGACCCCGCAGCAGCAACAGCCGGCGCGGCAGCCCACGCCACCGCAGTCCCCGCCGCAGCCGATGCGCCCGCCGCGGCCCGACGGCCCGCCCGGGGGCGGCCGCCCGATGGGGCCACCGGGTCCGGTGGGGCCGCCGATCCCACCGCGGCCGTCCGGCTCGGTGCCGCCGCCGATCCCGGCGCGCCGCGAGGAGACGCTGATCCCGCCCGAGGAGCGGCACTCGGCGCGGTCGCGGCCGGGCCCGCCGGGGCCTCAGCTGCCCGGGCCCAACGTCGACGAGAGCACGGCGTTCATGTGTCCGCACTGCGAGACCGTGATCACCGATCCGCACGCCACGGTGTGCGCGCAGTGCCTGCGCCCGCTGCGGCCACCGCCGGTCCTCCGGCTGGCCTTCCCGGCCGGCGACGTCAAGATCCCGGTCGGCCAGCGGCTCGTGCTGGGCCGCGACGCCGGCCAGTCGCCGGTCGCCGGGACCTTCACGCAGTACGACAACGTGTCCAGGCGGCACGCTACGGTCTCGCTCGACCCGGCGGGGCAGCCGCGTGTACGCGACGAGGGTTCGACCAACGGCACGTACGTCAATGGCGAACGCATCCCGCCCGGCGTCGACGTCCCGCTGCGCGAGGGCGACTCACTCCGGCTGGCCGCCGACGTCACGGGAACCGTCCACCTCAGCTGACCGCCCGCCGCCTCCTGGCACGACAGGACTCGGTGCGGCCGGACGTGGACGTCACGGGAACCGAACACCTTAGCCGACCGTCTACGTGAGTGCCAGAATGCGCATTGTCATTGCATTCCGGGCTGGATATACATTGACCAGGACATTCGCTCACTAGTCGGGATATCGTCTGGGGCGCGGGCCACAACGCTCGGGGAGACACCCGCAGCCTTATCCCTCGTCGCAATTTGCCAAGGAGGCCACATTGGCGAATCCACCCTACGGCCCGGGACAGCCGGGCGGCTGGCAGCAGCCCGGTCCGCAGCCGTACCCGCCGCAGACGCAGCCGCCGGGGTACCAGCCCCCGGCCGGTCCGCGCTACGACAACGACAAGGGCTTTTTCGGGTCGCTCTTCGACTTCAGCTTCGACAACTTCATCGCGACGAAGCTGGTCAAGTTCCTGTACGTGCTGTCGCTGATCGGCGTCACCATTACCGCGATCTTCTTCCTGATCGGCGGCCTGGTGGCCCTCGGTAACGGCAGCTCCCTCGGACTGCTCTACATCATCCTGTCGCCGCTCGTATGGCTGGTCTATCTCATCGTGGCCCGGCTCTGGCTCGAGTTGGTGATCGTCATGTTCAAGATCAGCGAGGACATCAAGGACATCCGCGACAGCGGCGTCATGCGCTGACCGCGGCGGGCACCGCGCAGCCCGCCACCAGCCCGACGTGCGGAGGGCGCTGAACCACGAGGTCGGTCAGCGCCCTCCTGAACGAAAGCCCGTAGCGCGATTTCACCTGCCCTGTTCAGCGCAACGAGAACGTACGCGCCGACGATCGACAACAACCTGTCGCAAATCACCTATTTACCAGCTTTACTCCGCTTTTTACCACCACGGCAGCAAGTGTCGTGAACAGCAGCCCGCTGGGCACGGCCTGCCTGCAGGACCTCCCGTCAGACTCCCCTCCCTCGGAGGCCCTAATGCGGAGAAAGACCCTGCTCAGCGTGCTCGGATTGTTCGCCGTGCTCACGCGAGCACGATCAGCGGCGAGGCCGCGGCCCGTCCGGTGGCGGCGGCCCCGGAACCCGTACCCAGCTATCAGTACGACGTCTCAGGCGTCCGCACCCTGGCGCAGCGCAACAGCATCGCCCGTACGGGCGCCGCCATCGACGCGGTCGACGGCCGCGTCGTGACCATCACCGCCACAGCGCAGGAGGCGCGCTCCGTGCGGCGCCTCGGATTCAAGATCACCCAGCTTCCCGCCGACTCCGGCGGCGGAATCACCACCCTGGACTTCCCGCCTGCCGACTCGCGTTACCACAACTTCGCCGAGATGACCTCCGAGATCAACACGATCGTCTCCGGCCATTCGAACATCGCGCGGCAGTCCGTGACGGCACGTCGTACCAGGGGCGCAACATCATCGCCGTCAAGGTCAGCGACAACGTCGCCACCGACGAGAACGAGCCGGAGGTGCTGTTCACCTACCACCAGCACGCCCGCGAGCACCTGACCGTGGAGATGGCGCTCTACACACTCCACCTGCTCACCGACAACTACGGCACGGACTCGCGGATCACGAACCTGGTGAATACCCGCGAGATCTGGATCCTGCCCGACCTCAACCCCGACGGCGGCGAGTACGACATCGCGACCGGGTCGTACCGCTCCTGGCGCAAGAACCGGCAGCCCAACTCCGGGTCGAGCAGCGTCGGCACCGACCTGAACCGCAACTGGGCCTACCAGTGGGGGTGCTGCGGCGGCTCCTCGGGCAACAGGTCCAGCGAAACCTACCGGGGCGCGGCGGGCGAGTCGGCGCCCGAGGTCAAGGTCGTGGCCAACTTCGTGCGCAGCCGGGTCATCGGCGGCCGACAGCAGATCAAGGCCGGGATCGACTTCCACACCTACAGCCAGCTGGTCCTGTGGCCGTACGGCTACACGACCGCCAACACCGCCCCCGGGCTCACGCAAGACGACCGCGACGCGCACGCCATGCTCGGCCAGAACATGGCCGCCACCAACGGCTACACGCCCGAGCAGGCCAGCGACCTCTACATCGCCGACGGGACGATCAACGACTGGCTCTGGGGCACACAGAAGATCTTCTCCTACACGTTCGAGATGTACCCCGGGCCGTCCGGCAGCGGCTGCGGCTTCTATCCCCCGGACGAAGTGATCAACCGCGAGACCTCCCGTAACAGGGAGGCCGTCCTCCGCCTTCTCGAGTACTCCGACTGCGTCTACCGCATCATCAACAAGCAGGGCCAGTACTGTCCCGCGGCCTGACCGTTCGTGATCGTGCCGCCCCCGGGACTCCGGTGGTGGCACGATCACGAAGTCAGGGCTAGAGACTGTTGGGGATCCGTAAAGTCTCTTAGGCGCGTTTGGCGCGGGCGCGGAGGCGTTCGCGCTCCTTGGCGTCGAGGACGACCTTGCGCAGCCGGATGGCGGTGGGGGTGAGCTCGACGCACTCGTCGTCGGCCACGAACTCCAGCGCGGCCTCGAGGCTCAGCACGCGGGGCGGCGTGAGGCGCTCGAAGCTCTCCGCCGTCGACGACCGGATGTTGGTCTTCTGCTTTTCCTTGGTGATGTTGACGTCCATGTCGTCGGCGCGCGAGTTCTCGCCGACGATCATGCCCTCGTACACCTCGGTGCCGGGCGCGACGAACATCGTGCCGCGTTCCTGCAGGTTGAACATGGCGTACGCGGTCACGGCGCCGGCCCGGTCGGAGACGAGCGAGCCGGTCGGACGGGTGCGCAGCGCGCCGAACCACGGCTCGTAGCACTCGAAGACCTGGTGGGCGATGCCGGTGCCGCGGGTCTCGGTGAGGAACTCCGTACGGAAGCCGATCAGTCCACGGGCCGGCACCAGGAACTCCATCCGGATCCAGCCGGTGCCGTGGTTGGTCATGTGCTCCATCCGGCCCTTGCGTACGGCCAGCAGCTGGGTGATCGCGCCCAGGTACTCCTCGGGGGCGTCGATGGTCAGCCGCTCCACCGGCTCGTGCAGCCTGCCGTCGATCTCCTTGGTCACGACCCGCGGCTTGCCCACGGTCAGCTCGTAGCCCTCGCGGCGCATGGTCTCGACCAGGATCGCCAGCGCGAGCTCGCCGCGGCCCTGGACGTCCCAGGTGTCAGGGCGGTCGGTGGACAGCACACGGATGGAGACGTTGCCGACCAGCTCGCGATCGAGGCGGTCCTTGACCAGCCGGGCGGTGACCTTGGTGCCCTTCTCGCGACTCGCCATCGGGCCGGTGTTCGTGCCGAACGTCATCGAGATGGCCGGCTCGTCGACCGTGATCAGCGGCAGCGGTCGGGGGTCCTCGGGGTCAGCGAGCGTGTCCCCGATCATGATGTCGGGGATGCCGGCGATCGCGATGATGTCCCCCGGTCCGGCCTCCTCGGCAGGCTTGCGCTCCAGGGCCTCGGTCATCAGCAGCTCGGTGATCTTGACGCGCTCGACGGTGCCGTCGTGCTTGCACCAGGCGACCTGCTGACCCTTCTTGATCCTGCCCGCATGTACGCGGCACAGCGCGATCCGGCCCAGGTAGCTGGAGGCGTCGAGGTTCGTGACGTGCGCCTGCAGCGGGGTGTCCGGGTCGAACGAGGGGGCCGGGATGGTCTCCTTGATCACCTGGAACAGCGGCTCGAGGTCCGGGCTGTCGGGCAGGGCGCCGTTGTCGGGCTTGGTCAAACTGGCCCGCCCGGCGCGCGCCGACGCATACACGATCGGGAAGTCGATCTGCACCTCGGTGGCGTCGAGGTCGAGGAAGAGCTCGTACGCCTCGTCGACGACCTCGCCGATGCGGGCGTCGGGCCGGTCGACCTTGTTGACGACCAGGATCACCGGCAGCCTGGCCTGCAGGGCCTTGCGCAGCACGAACCGGGTCTGCGGCAGTGGTCCCTCGCTGGCGTCCACGAGCAGCACCACGCCGTCGACCATGGACAGGCCCCGCTCCACCTCGCCGCCGAAGTCGGCATGGCCGGGCGTGTCGATGATGTTGATCGTCAGCCCGCCATGCCGGACGGCCGTGTTCTTGGCGAGGATCGTGATGCCCTTCTCCCGCTCGAGGTCGTTGGAGTCCAGGACGCGCTCGTCGACGTCCTGGTTCTCGCGGAAGGCCCCGGACTGCCAGAGCATGGCGTCGACCAGCGTGGTCTTGCCATGATCGACGTGGGCGACGATCGCGACGTTTCGAAGATCGTCACGGGTGGACATGGGCATGCGGGCTCGCTCGCGTTGTGACTGGGGAATCGCCGCGGACTGGCGGCGGCCCTTCCAGTCTACGCGGCCCGCGCTCCCGTACGGTCCGTACGGGTTGCCGGTGAGATACGGCATTGTGGCCCGGATTCGGCGCAGGTGTTACTGGAGGTAGGGGCGGATGGCCTCGACAACCGGGAGGTCGCCGTCGAGCCAGGCGACGTCGTACACCTCGTCCGCGGTCAGCCAGCGCAGGGCCAGGTGCTCGAGCGGCAGCGGCGTGCCCTCGACGACCTCGGCGGTCCAGACCCGCAGCACCGTCGTGGGGGTGAGCGGCCAGTCGCCGCCGACTCGTTCGCGGAGCTTGATCTCGACGCCGAGTTCCTCTCGGCATTCCCGGACGAGTGCGTCCTCGTCGGCCTCGTCCAGATCGACCTTGCCACCAGGGAACTCCCAGCCACCGGCGAGCTCCGGCGGCTCGGCCCGCTGGGCGGCCAGCAGCCGGCCATCCCGGATGATCGCGGCTCCCACGACGATGCCGATCACGATGGCGCCTCTACGTAGCTCTCATCCGACGCGCGCGGGGCGCGATCGGTCTGTCACTGGCTGGGGTTCTTCAGCTGCTTTTGTACGTCGGGACGGGCGAGCGGACGGGTGAAACCGGCCAGGTCGCCGCGGACCGTGTAGTTCTGCACGCCGATGTTGGGCTGGCAGGCGCTGCACCGGGCGACGACCATCTTCCCACCGCCGATCACCATGCCGACGTGTCCCGGGTGGTCGGGGCCCGAGTTCGGGCCGGAGTAGAAGAACACCAGGTCGCCCGGCTTCTCCTTGCCCTTGGGGACGCGTACGCCGAACGGCCACTGCCCGAAGGTCGTCCGCGGGATCTGGACCCCGACCTGGCGGTAGGCGGCCTGCACGAGGCTGGAGCAGTCCCAGGCGTCCGGGCCGGTCGCGCCGAAGATGTACTTCTTGCCGCGCTGCGCCATCGCGAACGCGATGATCTTGGCGATGACGGCGTCGGAGATGCCGTCGAGCAGGGCGTTGTCGGCGCAGATGGCGCCGCCGGCCTGCACCACATTGAAGGCGCCGCTCGCATAGCGCTTCGCCCAGGCGAGCACCAGATCGACGTAATCCCAGGAGTGGTTGTACTGGAAGATGGCGGTGCGCATCCGGTCCGGCGCCCCGTTGTGCTTGAGGTAGGCGGCCGCGCTCGGGATGGCGTCCACCGGGTCGTAGCGGTCCTTCTTGCCGTCGGAGTTGCCGTCGACCGCGAAACTGGCCCAGGTGCCGGCGAGGAACTGCATCGGGCCGCCGGCCCCGGCGAAGTTCTCGCCGCTGTGCACCCCTGGCGCGGTCGACTGGCCGTGGTCGGTCTCGACCTTGCCGACGCCCGCCACCACATTCCACGGCATGCCGTACTTGGCCCCGGCCTTCTTGTAAAGCTCCAGGTAGTTGACAGGGATGCTCTTGGCGTCGGTCGCCGCGGCGGGCTGCACGTTCGCGCCGTTCGTATCGGTGCAAGCGCCGCTGCCCGCACCGCCGCCGAAGAGGAACTGGCCCGCGCCGAAGAAGATCGGGACCACGAGCAGCCCGGCGAACAGCACACCGGCCGCCGCGATCGCGACCACCAGCAGCACCCGCCGTCTCATCCGGTGTCTCCCTGCTGACCGGTGTCGGCGGGCTCGAGGGCGTACACGCGCCAGGTGCCGCCGTCGCGGGTGGCCGTCACGGCCCAGCGCTTGCTGTCCTCGCTCTGCCCCGCCGCCGTGGTGAGCTGCTGTGTGCCGGTGACGACGAAGATCACCGAGTTGGCCGCGATGTCGCGAATCGAGTCGATGCTCGCGGAGCCGACGGCGACGACCTGCTCACGCTTGCGCTCGTCGATGACGCCGGGGGCCGCGGCGCTCCGCTCGAGGTCGGTGAGCAGCTGGTCGGTGACGAAGGGACGCAGCCGCTTCCCGTACTCCGCCGGGTCCTCGTCGTAGCGGTACGTCCCGTAGGCGGCCGTGAAGCGCTGCGCCATGTCGGCCGCCGAGGCGAAGTCGCGCTGGGAGAAGGGCAGCAGGCGATAGATGTCGAAGCTCTGCGGCGAGATGGTGGAGGAGATGCCCGGCGGGCTGGTGGCCGGGGCTGCGGGGGCGACGGCCGACGGTGACGCGGTGGGCGCGGCCGTGGACTTGCCGGACTCCGCGTCGGGCAGGGTGAGGTAGACGCCAACGGCGGCCAGCGCGACGACGATGCCCGCGAACGCGAGCCGGCGCTGCCGATCCGTCAGGTCCATTTGGGATACGCCCTCATGACCCTCACGTTCACTCCTCCCCGTCCTCCCCGTCCGGGTGATCAACCGGGCGGAGCCAGAAGGGAATCGGCGGCCCGGCGTCGCGACCGGCGCGTCCCCACAGCGGCGGTGGGGCGGACCGCTCCCCGCTCCCCGCGCCCGGGCCGGACCGCTGCTTCGGTATGCCGGCCGCCGGATCGCTCGGACGGCTTCGCACGCGGTTGCCGTCCGAGCCGCCAGACCTGCCGGATCTGCCCGACCTGCCTGAGCCGCCCGCGCCGCCTGAGCCGCCCGCGCCGCCTGAGCCGCCGGACCGTCCGGAGCCGCGGGAGCCGTCAGTACCGGCACCGCCGCCTGAACGACCGAACCAGCCGCGATTGCGCCCGCCGACTCCGGCGCCGGATCCGCCGCCGTCCGAGTCGCCGCCGCGCCTGGGCACGGCCGACCCGCCACCGAACCAGCCGCCACGACCACCGCCGGACGCGGCGCCACCACCCGAGGCAGTGCCGCCCCTACCGGAGCCGCTGCCGCCACCCCCACCGGAGCCGCCGCCGCTGCCTGGGCCGCTGCCACCGGGTGGACGGGTACCGCCCGAAGCGCCGCGCGGCGGACCGGCCGCCACACCGCCACCGCGGGAACTCCCGCGAGATCCGTTGCCGGCACCGGCCGTGCCGCTGCCACCGGACGGCCGCACGCTCGAGCCTGCGAGACGACCCCCGGACGGTACCGGCGCACCGCCTGCCGCGCCGCCGCGTACCGGCAGGTTGAGCGGCGGAGCGCCGGCGCGTGGCCGGGTGCCGGTGCCGGCCGCCGCACCGCCCGTGACGGCCCGCCCGGACCCCGCGCCCGCCGCAGTGGGATCGGTGCCGAGGGGCTCGGGTGTCGTCGCGGCTCCGTCGGTGCCGTCGGCCGCCGGATCTCGCTTGCCCAACCGCGCCAGCCGGTAGCCGATGGCACCGGGTGCGGCGGCGGAGGCGACGGCGGCGGTGCGCTTGCGCGTCTCGGTGACCGACTTGTCCAAGTGCTCGTCGCTCTTGGCCCGCGACCCGACCGCCGAATAGCCGACCGCCGAGAACAGGTGCTGGAACGGCTTGCGGTAAATGAACGCGGCGAACGTCACCAGCGCGATGAGCAGGATCTGCAGCCCCCACGGCAGCCCCTCGCCCAGGATCAGCCCGTACGCCCACAGCAGCAGCGCCAGCACGCCGATCAGCGCCGCCTGTTTCAGCAGCATCGACAGCAGCAGCTCCAGCCATCTGATCGCGATGACCCGGCCGATCCCCGGATGGATGCCGATGCCGAGGAAGATCGGCCCGGCGACCAGCAGCAACAAGAAGGCGATCTTCACGACGATCAGGGCGAGCGCGATGACAAGCACCAGCAACCCCGCGATGAGCGCGGCGAATAGCCCGCCGAACGCCACCGCCAACCGGTTCGTCCACTGTTTGCCTTGGAAGAGCGGATAAATCCCGGGATAGTCGTCCTTGACGCTCTTGGTGACCGCCTTGTAGGCGTCCGCCTTCTTGTCGAGGTCGGGTTTCTGGTTGCCGTACGTCTCCGGCAGGTCGACCGCCTGCGAGCTGAGCAGCTTGTCGGCGTTGTCCTTGACGATCTGCGCGTTCGGGTCGGTGGTGCCGAACTCGCCCATCAGCCAGGGCTTGCAGACCAGCGCCACCCAGAGCCCGTTGGCGTTGCGCGTGGTGGCGTCCATGTCCGCGATCCGCGGCGGACTCTGCCCGGCCGGCGCCGGCACGCATGTGGTGCCCTTGTCGTCGCTCTGCGGCAGCGCGGCGTTGAACGCCGCGCTGGTCGCCTCGGAGACCTTGGTGCCGAGCGTGGTGAAGTCGGCGGGTCTGGCGATCAGCCAGATCAGACCCACCATGGCCGCGACCATCCAGATCGTGCCCTCGGCCACCTTGCTGGCTCGTTTCCGGATCAACCCCCACCAGGCCAGCCACATCGCCCCGAGCACGACCACCCAGGCCCAGTACTTGGCGTTGAAGGTGTTGCCGATGCCGCTGATCACTCCGTCGACGGTCTTCTTCAGCCAGTCGAGCAGCGACTCCGAGGCCGCCGACTGGTAGATGCTGATCGTGGAGCGGTCGATGGCCCGGACGAGCGTGAAGACGGTGTTCGCGACGGAGTTGCCCATCAGCGCCACGGCGTCCGAGCAGCCCATGTCGGTGGCGTACCAGGTCTGACCGGCCGTCCCATACCGGTCGTAGTACGCGAGCTGCTGCGGCGGGGAGTTCTTGAGCTTGTCGTCGGGGTAGTCGGGCGGCTTGATCATGCCGTCCACCCCAGAGCCGTACGCCTCCGGCGACGGGTGGTCGGCCGG
>DATBKU010000003.1:0-5226 GCA_036555725.1 Streptosporangiaceae bacterium
GACCGTGTGCACGCGTTCCTGCACGTCGCCGCCGACAGCGCGCTGGAGCAGGCGCGAGACATCGACGCACGGCGCCGCAGCGGCGAAAACCTGGGCCCGCTGGCCGGCGTCCCGGTCGCGGTCAAGGACGTGTTCGCCACCAGGGGCCTGCCGACCACGGCCGGCTCGCGCATCCTGGAGGGCTGGCACCCGCCCTACGACGCCACGATCACGCAGCGGCTCAAGCGGGCCGGCGCGATCATCCTCGGCAAGACCAACATGGACGAGTTCGCCATGGGGTCGTCCACCGAGAACTCCGCCTACGGCACCAGCCGCAACCCGTGGGACCTGGCCACGGTCCCGGGCGGCTCGTCCGGCGGCTCGTCCGCCGCGGTGGCGGCCTACGAGGCGCCGCTGGCCATCGGGACCGACACCGGCGGCTCGATCCGCCAGCCCGCCGCGGTCTGCGGCATCGTCGGCACCAAGCCCACCTACGGCGGCTCCTCCCGGTACGGCGTGATCGCGTTCGCGAGCAGCCTGGACACGCCGGGACCGTTCGGCCGCACCGTGCTCGACGCCGCCCTGCTGCACGAGGCGATGTCCGGGCACGACCCGATGGACTCCACCTCGATCGACGCGCCGGTGCCGCCGGTGGTGGCCGCGGCCCGCGAGGCGGACGTGAGCGGCATGCGGATCGGCGTGGTCGCCGAGCTCGGCGGCGAGGGCTATCAGCCCGGCGTGCTGGCCAGGTTCGCCGAATCGGTCGAGCTGCTCGAATCGCTCGGCGCCAAGGTCACCGAGGTGTCCTGCCCGCACTTCAGGTACGCGCTGCCCGCCTACTACCTGATCGCGCCCAGCGAGGCCTCGTCCAACCTGGCCAGGTTCGACGCCATGCGGTACGGCCTGCGGGTTGGCGACGACGGCACCAGGGACGCCGAGGAGGTCATGGCACTGACCCGGGAGCAGGGCTTCGGCGCCGAGGTCAAGCGGCGCATCATCCTCGGCACCTACGCGCTGTCCAGCGGGTACTACGACGCCTACTACGGCAAGGCGCAGCAGGTCCGCACGCTGATCATCAGGGACTTCGACGCGGCCTTCGGCCAGGTCGACGTGCTGGTCTCGCCGGCCACGCCGACCACGGCGTTCCGCATCGGCGAGCGGGTCGACGACCCGATGGCGATGTACCTGGCCGACCTGGCCACGATCCCGTCCGACCTGGCCGGCAACGCTGCCATCTCGGTGCCGTGCGGGCTGGCCGACGAGGACGGCCTGCCGGTCGGGCTGCAGGTGATGGCGCCCGCCATGGCCGACGACCGGCTCTACCGGGTCGCCGCCGCGGCGGAAGCCGCGTTCACGCGACGCTGGGGCCATCCGCTGCTCGCCGAGGCGAAGGGGCTGTAGAACCATGACGGAGACGCTGATTCCGTTTGCCGAGGCGATCGGGCGCTACGAGCCGGTGATCGGCCTGGAGACCCACGTAGAGCTGGGCACCAGGACCAAGATGTTCTGCGGCTGCGTGACCACCTTCGGCGCCGAACCCAACAGCCAGACCTGCCCGGTCTGCCTCGGCCTGCCCGGCTCGCTGCCGGTCGTGAACCGGACGGCGATCGAGTACACGATCCGCATCGGGTTGGCCCTGAACTGCACCATCGCGGAATGGTGCCGGTTCGCCCGGAAGAACTACTTCTACCCGGACATGCCGAAGAACTTCCAGATCTCGCAGTACGACGAGCCGCTGTGCACCGACGGGTACCTGGACGTGGAGGTGAACGGCAAGACGGTCCGGGTCGGCATCGAGCGGGTCCACCTGGAGGAGGACACCGGCAAGTCGCTGCACGTGGGCGGGGCCACCGGGCGGATCCACGGGGCCGAGTACTCGCTGGTCGACTACAACCGGGCGGGCATCCCGCTGGTCGAGATCGTGACCAGGCCGGTCACCGGCACCGGCGAGGACGCGCCCGTCGCGGCCCGGCTGTACGTCACCGAGCTGCGCGACCTGCTCCGCTCCCTGGGCGTCTCCGACGTGCGGATGGAGGAGGGCTCGCTGCGCTGCGACGTGAACACCTCGCTGGCCCCGCCCGGCGCCCCGTGGGGCACCCGCACCGAGACCAAGAACGTCAACTCGCTGCGTTCGGTGGAGCGGGCCGTGCGGTTCGAGATCGGGCGGCAGGCCGCGGTATTGGACGCGGGCGGCCGGGTCATCCAGGAGACCAGGCACTTCCACGAGGACAACGAGACCACTACCTCGGGCCGGTCCAAGGAAGAGGCCCAGGACTACCGGTACTTCCCCGAGCCCGACCTGGTGCCGGTCGCGCCGCCGCGGGACTGGGTGGAGCAGATCCGCGCCTCCCTGCCCGAGGCGCCGGCCAAGGTCCGCGCCCGGCTGCGGACCGAATGGAACGTGTCCGCGCTGGAGATGGACGCCATCGTCAACGCCGGCGCGCTCGAGCTCGTCCGTCAGACGGTCGCGGCCGGCGCGTCGCCGGCCGACGCCGCCAAGTGGTGGCTGGGCGAGCTGTCCCGGCACGCCCACGAGGCCGGCGTCGAGCTCGCCGCGCTCACGATCACTCCCGCGCAGGTCGCCCGCGTCGCTGCGCTGGTCGCGGCGGGGACGCTCAACGACAAGCTGGCCCGGCAGGTGATCGAAGCCGTGCTGGCCGGCGAGGGCGATCCCGACGAGATCGTCAAGGCCCGCGGCCTGGCCGTGGTCAGCGACGAGGGCGCGCTCACCGCCGCCGTCGACGAGGCCATCGCGGCCAACCCGGACGTGGTCACGAAGATCCGCGAGGGCAAGGTGGCCGCGGCCGGCGTCCTGGTCGGCGCGGTCATGAAGGCCACCCGCGGCCAGGCCGACGCCGCCCGCGTCCGCGAGCTGATCCTGCAGCGCCTCACCTAGCCCCGGGGCAGCGCCGAGCGGCGCCAGGCGCCGGGGCCGGGGGACAGCGGGCGGCGAAGCTGCCCGGACCGGTCCGCCCACGATCCAGATACCGAACGGGCCGGGCTGGACGCCTCAGCGTCGGCCGATCGCGCCAGCAGGACGGCGACCAGCGCGGCGATTTCTTCTGCCGTCGCGTCACCGCGTACCACCCGGAGCAGCGGCGGGCCGGGCGGCTGATCGTCGTCGGGGGTGCGTGTCATCCCGGCCCGTTCGGTCCCAATGATTTCAGCCGCGGGATTTGCCGATGCTGATGCCGAACTCGCGGTGTACCCGCTCCCAGAACGCGTCCCGCAGCCACTCGCGGGCCTCCTGGTAGGGCCGCAGCGACAGGCCGAGTTCTTTCTCGGCGTCGACCAGCAGTTCCTTGTCGATGACCGGCGGCAGGATCGGGCCGGGCAGCAGGTCGCGGATGTTGTCCCGGCCACGGGTCAGGATCCACTTCTGCGCCACGTGCTCGCCGGCCTCCTCGACCCGGGTACGGTCGGGGCCGAGCCTGGGCATCGGGCCGGTGTCCCTGATGGCCGGGAAGCTGCCGGTGTCCCTGATGGCGGGGAAGCCGCCTGTCCGCGTCGTGGACCTCGTGTGCCGCTCGCCGAACAGCTGGGACGGCGTCGGTGCCGTCGGCGAGGGCCCGAGCACCGGGTCGGACCTCGGGTCCACGGCGGTCGGGTTCTTGGCGAAGTAGGGGCGCAGGAAGGTGCCCTCGAGCACGTCGACCGTGTCCGATTCCCAGACCAGGCGCTCGGCCTGATTGGTGCCGTACGGCGGCTCGATGCCCCACAGGTGGACCCGGACCCCGAAGGCCTGAGCCGCCTCGACCGCGGGCACCATGTCCTCGTCGCCGGCGATGAGCACGGAATCGGTGATGGCCCGGTGCCGGGCCAGCGCCTCCATGTCGGCCCTGATCTGGGCGTCCACGCCCTTCTGCTGGCCGCGCGCGTTCAGGTTGCCGAGCCTGAGCTTGACCCAGGGCATCTGGGCGATGACCCGCTGGTCGATCGTCGGTACCCGGTCGCGGGCGGCGTCGTACCAGTAGACGCGGAGCAGTTCGCCGCGGATCAGCTCGTCGGCGTGCTTGGTGATCACCTGGATCAGCGGGACCGCGTCGACCCGGAAATCCCGCCGTGAACTCGAGCCGAACAGCAGTTCCCCCGCCGCGGCATAGATATAGCCGACGTCCACCATGACCGCGTAGCGGGCCAGGATGGGAAGCGGGGCAGCGAATTCGGACATCACCTCAGACTCTAGGGCAGTCAGCTGGGTGCGCGTGCCAGTTGTGCCACTTTGGCCGACAGTATGGATCGATGTGGATACGCATGGTTAGCAATTCCTTCATGCAATTGCGTTAAAGCGGAATGTTGCCGTGTTTCTTGGGCGGCAGGGTTTGCCGCTTAGTCCGCAGGGCGCGCAGCGCGCGGGTGACCGCGAGCCTGGTCTCGGCCGGGCGGATGACCGCGTCGACGTAGCCGCGCTCGGCCGCGATGTACGGGTTGGCCAGGGTGTCCTCGTACTCGGTGATCCGCTGCTCGCGCTGCGCGTCGGGGTCCCCGGCGGCGGCGAGCTCGCGGCGGTACAGGATGTTCACCGCTCCCTGCGCGCCCATGACCGCGATCTGCGCGGTGGGCCAGGCCAGGTTGACGTCGCCGCCCAGGTGCTTGGAGCCCATCACGTCGTAGGCGCCGCCGTACGCCTTCCTGGTGATCACCGTCACCTTCGGCACGGTGGCCTCGGCGTAGGCGTAGATGAGCTTGGCGCCACGGCGGATGATCCCGCGCCACTCCTGGCTCACGCCGGGCAGGAAGCCGGGCACGTCGACGAAGGTCAGGATCGGGATGCTGAACGCGTCGCAGGTCCGGACGAACCGGGCCGCCTTCTCCGAGGCGTCGATGTCGAGGCAGCCGGCCAGGTGCATCGGCTGGTTGGCCACCACGCCGACGGACGCGCCCTCCACCCGGCCGAAGCCGACCACGATGTTCGGCGCGAACCCGGCGTGCACCTCGAGGAACTCGCCGTCGTCGAGCACGTGGGTGATCACCTCGTGCATGTCATAGGGCTGGTTCGGCGAGTCCGGGATCAGCGTGTCGAGCTCGGTGTCGGTCCCGTCCGGCTCGCTGGTGTCCCTGCTGTCGGCCGCCTCCAGCCTGGGCGGCTCGTCTAGGTTGTTGGACGGCAGGTAGGACAGCAGCTCGCGAGCGAAGTCGATGCAGTCCTGCTCGCCGTCGGCCTGGTAGTGCGCGACGCCGGACTTGACGCCGTGCGCCTGCGCCCCGCCGAGCTCCTCGAAGGTCACGTCCTCGCCGGTCACCGTC
>DATBKU010000004.1:0-8162 GCA_036555725.1 Streptosporangiaceae bacterium
GGCCTGCCTCGCGGGGGTGTTCCGTGCTATCGGTCAGAGCGCGCGGACCTGCTCGGCCTGCGGGCCCTTCGGCCCCTGGGTGGAGGTGTATTCCACCTTTTGGTTCTCGGCCAGGCTGCGGTATCCGTCCATGTCGATCGCCGAGTGGTGGACGAAGATGTCGGCGGTGCCGTCATCGGGGGCGATGAAGCCGAAGCCCTTTTCGGCGTTGAACCACTTCACGGTTCCGGTGCTCATGTGCTGTCTCCTTCGAGAGGACGAGTCGGTCAGGACCAGCGCGGTCGCGTGGTCCCGGCTGTTGGCCGTCCGCCCTCAAGGAAACCCCGAGATGACAAACGCCCGCTGTCAGAACTCCGCGGGCGTTTTCACGTACGCAAACTTCGACTACAACCGTTGCGTTTAACGTACCGGGAGCTCAGGAGATTCCCAACTTCGCCCGCATGATCTCTGCGCCCGGCGTGTACCAGGCCGAATGGGCGTATAGTCGCCAGTAGCCCGAGGGCATTTCGCGCGTTGACAGCCGAGTCGGCGTCGTCCCGGCGTTCACCTCAAGGCGGCTCCCCTGACGGGACCGAGACAGGTCCGGACGAGAACGAAGCCGCTACGCGTCCTGCTCAGTCAGCGTCGCATCGTGATTGTCCAGACAGGCCGCGAGCCGACCGTCGGCTCGGCCGCCTTCGACCTCATCGATCGGCCCCGGACCCGCACCGGGACGCAACCCGCACGCTAAGGATCAGCGCAGCTCGTGGAGCGGCCGCCGCGCGGCCACCGTCACGATGGCCCAGCGGCCCGCCCCACCACCTTCGGATCGGAGATCCAATTATGCGTCCCAATACCGTTCCCAGCCGGGTGCGGCTGTCCACCCGCCGGCTGCCCACTCATATCGTTGTGGCGATCGACGGACAGCTCGACTTCACCTCGGCGGCGTTTCTGCGTGATCGGCTGCTCATCGCGCTCCACCACACGACAGTTCCTATGATCATCGACCTGTCGGACGTGTCTTCCTGCGACGCCGCCGGGCTGGCTCCGCTGGTCGGCACCCGCCGCCGGGGTCGGCTCCACGGCATCCCGGTCAGCCTCGCCGCACCCCAGCCGTACTTGAGCTTGTTGCTGCGGATCACCGGCCTGCATCGCGCCTTCGCCATCTTCCCCACCCTCGCGACGGCCCAACGGCGCTGCGGAGCGGTCGCTCCACCCCGGCGCGGCCTGGGCATGGACGGCACGCCGATCCAACGGCCCGCCTAGGCCTCGCCATGGCGTTCGATAAGGACATGACCGGCAACGAGATCATGCCGGCCAACAGGCATCCCCACTCAACTCCCCGAACACCGGGCAGGCTCGGTGACGTCATGCCGATCAACTGGAAATCGCGCGGGCCGGCCCTGGACAGCGCGGCGCGGGTGACGGCCTCCTTCGAGCTCATGGCAGCCCTTCTGGCCGAGGCCGACCTCGCGGACGTCCTGACTTTGATCGTCCGGCGGGCCGGGCCTATGGCCGGTGCGGACCTCGCCTTCATCGCATTGCCCGGCCAGGCCGACCACACCCTGGCAATCGACTTCGCCGCGGGGTTGAACGCCGAGCACATCCTCGGCCGGACCGTGCGAGCGGGCACGTCGGCGATAGGCCGAGTATTCAGGACCGGACGGGCAATGACCTCGCAGGTGGCCACGAACTCGCGCCTGGACGGATTGCCGGCCGGGCCGATACTCCTCATCCCGCTGGACACCGGCGAAAGAACATGCGGGGTGCTCGCTGTCGTGGGCCGGCCAGGGAGGCTGCCGTTCAGCCCCTCCGTCGTACGGCAACTACTGATCTTCGCCGCCACCTCGACCGCCATGATCGAAATAGCAGAGGAAAGACGTGGTTGCCATTTCGGCTGACCGCCATGCCCAACGCTTAGAGGAGGAGTCCAGAGGTCTCGTGGCTCAGGTCGTTCGGCGGTAAGCGGTCATGCGACAGCGCGTGTATCGCCAGGAAACGTGATGCGGACTGGCATCGATCCGAGTCCAGTGCCGCTCGAGGAGCGCGAAGAAGGCGTCGTCCGCGCAGTGCCTGGTCTTGCCCTCGCCGATATAGATGAACAGGTCGCCGGCGTAGCAGGCGAGGGACTGCGCGGCCCACGCCGCGCCGTGGGTCGGCCAGCACATCAGCAAGGCCCGGTCGGGGTGCCGGCTCGCGGCCGCGTGGCCGCTCCGTAGGGTCGCCACGTACTCGATGCCGTCGGTGTATCTGTTGTCGGCTGGATCGCTCGGCTCGTAGGCGATGACGTCGATGCCGGCCTGCCGTGCTTGCCAAGCCCAGTAGCCCGAACCCGCCCCGATCTCCACGAGGCCGCGCCGGTCGAGGACATTAGTGAGCCAGGCAAGGTCGCCCGGTGAGGGAATGCCCCAGGAATAACGTCTGGTCAGAAGGTAGCGGCCAACCGGGAGCCCGCGGGCGTAGCCGTCCGGGGCCATGCCAGCATGTCCGTCGGCGACCGAGGGAAGCTGCCGGACGAGATCCCAGTACGGATTGTCGGCGTCGGCCGACGCTATTTGGTCGTAGGCGCTTCCGGCGATCGGGCCGGCCCGCAACGACAGCATCGGCGGTATAGCGCTGTGGGACCGTTCGGCCCACCAGTCACGGATCTCGGCGAGCTCTGCCGATACCGTCACGCGACTCCCTTGCCCGGCTGGTGGCGATGGTGGGCTCGCCCTGGAAGCCGCCGTCCGTACCGTCGGGACGATGCCTGTCGGCCGGCTCGGACGGAACCACGCGAAGCGCGGGCCGGCCACCATCCGCAGGCCGCGGAACAGTTGTGCCGTCCCCGTCATCCGCGATGCGCGGCCCGGTGCCGACTTCACAGTCGGTAAGGATCTCCGCCAGACGGCCGCTGTCCGCTCCCGCGGCGGCCTGATCCAGCGCACGGTGGGCCGCATCCGCGGCCGCTTCCGGGGGCACCACCAACAGCAGGAACTTATCCGGCCGGCGGGTCACGATGATCATGTGGTCCAGGTTAGGGAACCATCCCACCTTGACCACACGGTCACCGATCGCGATGCGCCGCGGGAGGTCGTCCCAGTCTTTCGCGTCCACGGTCAAGCGGGTAATCGCGCCCAGCGGCACCATCAGGGTCGCGAGCAGGTCGGCGAGCTCGGCCGCCGCGTCCCGTGAGCGAGGCCACCACCCCCCGTCAACCGCTCCGTGGTGAGCCGGCCCCGAGGCCAGACTCAACCGCAAATCCGGTGAATTCTGTGCGGAGGAAGAAATAGAAAGGGCGGCCACGCTCTCGATGTCATGGGCCATGCGTCGGGCCCCGTCCTCGGCTCCCACGGGAGCCGACTCAGCGTTACGCCACGGACGACGCCGACACGACTGCCGACGCTCGATGTGCCCTCGGCAGTCTCACCTTACGCCACCTGCAGCAAGATCGCGGCTCAGCCGTCCGTCCAGGCCATATGGAGCAGGTCCGGCGTGAGGTTCCCCACAGCACTTCCTTCAGAGTGGTAGGTGCGTGGTGGATATCCCTAGGGTTGTCCGTCCGTGCGGTCAGGAGGAATGCTCGCCCTCCGCCCGTCACGCCGCCGGTCTGGAGGTAGCACTGGTCGACCTCTTCCCATCACCTCTTCAGATCGCCGGTCTCGTCACCACCAGCACCGCACCGCCATCACCGGTTTCCTGGCCGGCCCGTGTTTCCAGGCCCGCGGCGAGACGTGGTCGGTGAGAGCACCGTGACGACGCTCGAGTCATCGTGTGCTCCCAGGCCTTGTGCTTCACCGAGCAGGTAAAGCTGTTCAGCGGCCGCGGCCAAGGGCAGGGGCACGTGCGTTTCGCGGCCGATGCTGGTGACGATCCCCATGTCTTTGACAAAGATGTCCAGTCGCGACCGGACCTCGGCACCGTCGGCGCCGTCGCCGTAGGCCTGGAGCATGCGCGGGCCGCGATCGGAGAACATGAACGATCCGGCCGCTCCGGTGGACAGCGTCTCGAGGAGCATGTGTGTGTCGAGGCCGAGCCCTCGGGCCAGCGCGATCGCCTCGGCGGCAGCCGCGATGTGCACGCCGGCGAGGAGTTGGTTGATCGCTTTTGCCGCCTGGCCGTCCCCGACGCGCTCCCCGACGACGGTGAGGGTGGTGGCCAGGTGCTCCAGCACGGGCCGGCAGCGCTCGAGGGGCTGCGGTGCGGCACCTACCATGATCAGGAGGTCGCCGTCGGCGGCGCGGGCTGGGCCGCCGCTGATCGGAGCATCGATGAGCTGCAGGGAATGCGCGGCCAATTCCACGTTGATGCTCTGTGCGGCGGCAGGCCCGATGGTGCTGGCAAGGATGACGACGCCGCCCGCCCGCAGCGAATTGACGACGCCGTCGGCGCCGAACAGGGCCTGCCTGGCTTGGGGTTCGTCGCGTACGGCCAGCAACGCGACGTCCGCGTTCGCGGCCGCCTGGGCGGGGCTGGCGACGGCGTTGATGCCACCGGCTTCCGCCTGCGCCCGCCGCGACTCCGACACCTCGGACGCGGTGATGTCGAAGGCCGTGGCCAGATGCATGGCCATGGGAAGCCCCATCGCACCGAGTCCGACGACCGCGACCCGGGAAGCTGTTTCGGACATGCAGAACGCCTTTCGTCACAATTGGCTCATCACAATTGGCGCAGCGTGCGGACCGCGTGGAGCAGGCCATCGTCGTCGCCGACGTTCCCCGGGAACACCACGTACGGGACGCCCTGACCGGGTCCGGAGACCGGCTCCCACACCGCGACCATGCCGGGCAGCAGGGTGCCACGAGACCAGGCACGGGTCATGTCCATCCCGTCCGTCGCGATATCCGAAGCGGTGATGCCGCCCTTGGCCAGTACGAACCTTGGCCGGACCTGCGAGACGATCGTATGGACGACCGCTACCAAAGCCGCGCTCACCGTACGAGCGATGGCGAGATTGCCGGCTATGTCTGCGGCAGTGACCTGAGTACGGCTGGTACGGACGACGAGGTCGTGGCCGGGACCGCGAGTGAGCAGCCCGGCCGCCCGCCCCGCGACCGCGGCAAGGTGATTGGCGGCTCGCCCGCGGTCGAGCAGCGTCGGAACGTCGAGTTCCAGCTCCACGACGCCGCCCTCGGCGCGCAGCCTGTCGAGCTGGCGGGTGGTCATCGCGACGTGCGACCCGACCGCGACCAGCCCACCCGCCGCCTGGGGGCGGTAGTCGCGTGGCGGCTCACCGAACACCTGGCGCAGGCGGCGTGCATCGACGGGCGGTGCGGCGACTTGACCGGTACGGGCGCGGACGAATGACGGGCCCGTGCGGTAGAGGAATCTCTTGCCGTCGGCCTCGGCGGCGAGCAATGCCTGAACGAGCACCCGCAGGTCTTCGTCGGTGGCCGCATCGACGGCCATCGGCCGCGCGCCGGTGAGGCCGCGGAGCATCTCTTCGACGTGCCGTGGCCCGCCGTCTCGAAGGTCGCGCAACGTGACGGTGGCCACCTCCGAACGCCGAATCCGGCCGCCGGTCTTTTCCTCGACCCAGTCGCGTAGATCGGCGTTGTGGTAGCCAAAGCTCGCGTCACGGGCGAACTCGCTGTGCGAAACCGGGATCATTCCGGCTTCGCTGCGCATCCAGTGCACTGAGTCGATAGTGACGCGACCCGGCTCGATGAAAGCGGGCACGATGACCAGGCCGTCGACCGGCGTGCCGGCGGCGGCAAGCTCGGCGGCCAACACATCGGTCTCCAGCGGGTAGTGACCACGAAGGGTGGAGTCGCTGCGGCTGGCGATCACACAGTTCTTGCCCTCTGCCGCGGCCGCGTCGGCGAGCTCGCGGGCGATCTGCCGATTGACCGCCGCAGCGGCCTTACCCTCAAGGCCGCGCGTGTTGGTAAGCACAAAGAACGCCGCGGTGCGCTGGCGCAGCGCCCAGCGCAAGTCGTCCAGGCGCCAACGGGTGAGCAAGGGCAGGTCGGTGATGCTTTGCGTACCGGTAGGGTCATCGTCCAAAACGACGAGTGTGCGGCCAGCGGCGACCTGCGCGACCAGCGCGGCCGAATCGGTCTCGCGCGGCGGAGGCACGTTCGCCGTCAGCTCCTCGAGCGGGACCGGACCGTACTCCGGGAGTGCGTGCATGGCCGACGTCCTCAATGCGCTGGGGTTACCAGTCTGCCGGATCACCACGCTCGCGATGATCTGCCCACACCCGACATGAGAAGCATCGGGTCCCAGGCCGGCCCTCTCCTGGCCGAGGTTGACAACGGATAGCGTGCGACGACGCTGATCCTTCCCCGATTCATGCCCGTGGGCATCCCGGCACCCAATCGCATTCACGGCGCCAGTCGCCCGACTCGCCCTTCTGCCGATGAGAGCGCGCTCCTTGAGATCGGTTCGGAGCCGAGCCCCCGTTCGAAACCAAAATGACTTACCACGGCTCGACAGCAAGGCCATCGCGATCCCCCCGGTGTCGATCTGGCGCACCCGCCACGGCGGGCTGAGCGGCGATTACCACGTCTTCTTCGACCTCACCCTCGCCTACACGTCATGATCGGGCCGACGAGTATCAGCATGGTCGTGTATCAGTCGGCCTGAACCAGCCTCTACTTAACTGCGGGCACGACTGCGGTACTCCATTTCATGATCGGTGAGCGCAGCCGGGCCCCGCCGAACGCACTGCTCAACAACTGCATTTCCCGGATCCGAATAGGCACGGAAGTTGATGTGGTTGGAACAAGAAAGACCACGAGACCGATGGCGGGCAGGTCGCTCGTCGGCGAGGAATAGCGCATAGTTGTAATAAGTGCACTTCACCAGGACCCCGGTGATAGCGAATCCATGCGGCTGGCATTGGTCAAGTGGGATCGTCCGCATTGGGTATTCGGCGTTGCCAAGGGAGGCGGCGTTTGCCCCGTGGACGCGATACGGGTCTATCAAGGTCCGCAGTGCCGACATAGCGGTAGACCTCAACGTCGTCGAGAATGACAAGGCCTTCCTCGACGATTTCGTCGAGTTCCGGGAGAAAACTGCGGATGCGTGCCTCTTCGTCAACGATGATGATCGCGAGGGGAAGGTCATCGCTCAGGCTGAGCAGACGGCTCGTGTGGAGTTCCAATGAAGCACCAAAGCCCTCCACACCGCGGAGTACCGTAGCGCCGGCCAGTCCGGCCCGGTGGGCCCGTTCGACGATTTCGGCGTATACGGGACGGTGATGCCACTGGTCGGTCACGCCGATAAAGACCGTGAGCCGCATGGCTGCGCCGTGGAGTCTCATGGTGAGCTCCCATCGGAGCCGCCGCCGCACACAAACGCCACCGCAACGAACAATGAGGGCTGCAATTCCCACCTCCGCGGGAGGAGTTCCTGGCACTGCCAGGACCCATCAACCCGAAGGCAGTTCGGGCAGCTATTGGGGTGCCCAGGCGGGATCCATCGCCGTTGAGCCGAGGCTACACGAACGGCGGAAGGTCTTCCCGAGTAGCTTGAGCGGCGAATGGGAAGGTCACGTCCGTCGCGGTGAGGGCCGCACCTGCCAAACTACGGCGCCACCGTCGGTGAGGTGGAGGCTCGGTACTGATCATGCGGAACGGCGTCGACGACCATCCTGGCGGGGACCAGACGAGCTTGTGGACTGATCGGTTACCGCCTCGGCGAGGGCGAGCCAGCCTATGGCGAATAGCCATGCTGCCAGCACGTCCGTGGGCCAGTGCACGCCCAGGTAGAGGCGGGTGGCGCCGACCAGACTGGCGGCGATGGCCGACGCCGCGACTGGGTGGCTCGGGGCCAGAACACCGGCCGTGAGCGCGGCCACCGTGGTGTGCCGGGATGGAAAACTATGCCCTTCCGGCCGCACATGCCAGCCTCGAGATGGCGGACGAGAGCGTGCGGACACCTCGCACAACAGGTGGCGGGCAACCGCACCGGAGACGATCGTGAACACCGGCGCGATCCCCTGCCCCCGCAGAAGGCCGCCCCCAGACAGGCCGTGCCGGTTGCCGTCAAACAAAGACCGGAAAACACTCGCACCAGCTGCGAGAGGGATCGCGTGCCGAGTTGCGCCCATCGAGGTGATGAGGCGAGCGGCACCGGCGGCAGGCCGCGGGCGGTCGGCCAGGTTGTCCATCCAGCGTTTCTCGTGGCGCGCGAGGGCACCGTAATAGCGGGCGTCGGCGGCGAGCAGGCCGACGGCGGCGAAGCACACCCCGGCTCGC
>DATBKU010000005.1:0-3161 GCA_036555725.1 Streptosporangiaceae bacterium
CAGCTGGGGCACAAGGAGTCGATCGCCGACACCGCGCGGGTGCTCGGGCGCATGTACGACGGGATCGAATACCGCGGCAACGCCCAGGCCGACGTCGAGGAGCTGGCCGAGCACGCGGGCGTGCCCGTGTACAACGGGCTCACCAACGAGTGGCACCCGACCCAGATGCTGGCCGACTTTTTGACCATGCACGAGTCCAGCCACAAGCCCTACGACACGATCTCCTACGCCTTCGTCGGCGACTGCCGGTTCAACATGGGCCGCTCGCTGCTGATCATGGGCGCGATCATGGGCAGCGACGTCCGCCTGGGTGGTCCCAAAGACCTCCAGCCGCCCAGGGCCGTGGTCGACCTGGCACACAAGACCGCCGAGCGCACCGGCGCACGGATTACCATCACCGACGACCCGGGCGAGGCCGTCCGGGGCGCCGACTTCATCCACACCGACGTGTGGGTGTCGATGGGCGAGCCCAAGGACGTCTGGACCGAGCGGGTCAAGGTGCTGACGCCCTACCAGGTCAACACCGCGCTCATGAGCAGCTCCGGCAACCCGAAGGTCAAGTTCATGCACTGCCTGCCGGCGTTCCACGACCCCAACACCACCGTGGGCCGCGAGATGATGGAGCACACCGGCATGACCTCCGGCCTCGAGGTCACCGGCGAGGTCTTCGAATCGGGCGCCAGCATCGTGTTCGACCAAGCCGAAAACCGCCTCCACACCATCAAAGCCATCCTCGTCGCCACACTCGGCCGGTAAGTTGCCCCGGCCCGGATGGGCTGACCGCCTGGCGGTCAGCCCATCTTGCCGGTGACGTAGGCCTGGGTGCGGGGGTCGACCGGGTCCTCGAAGATCTGCTGGGTCTTGCCGTACTCGACCAGCACGCCCGTGCGGGTGTCGCTCTCCTCGTTGCGGAGCACGGAGTAGAAGGCGGTGCGGTCGCTGACCCGCGTCGCCTGCTGCATGTTGTGCGTGACGATGACGATGGTGTACCGCGACTTGATGTCCCGCATCAGGTCCTCGATGGCGCCCGTCGCGATCGGGTCGAGCGCCGAGCAGGGCTCATCCATGAGGACCACGTCCGGCTCGACGGCGAGCGTGCGGGCGATGCACAGCCGCTGCGCCTGCCCACCGGACAATCCCAGGCCCGATGCCTTCAGGCGGTTCTTCACCTCGTCCCACAGCGCGGCCCGCCGCAGCGACCGCTCGACGATCTCGTCCAGCTTGCGCTTGTTGCGCTCGCCGTTGATGCGCGGCCCGTAGGCGACGTTGTCATAGATCGACTTCGGGAACGGGTTCGGCTTCTGGAAGACCATGCCGATGCGCCGGCGCACGGCGATCGGCGAGACATCCTTGCCGTACAGCGAGGCCCCGCGGTAGCGGATGTCGCCGTCCACGCGGGCCCCCGGCACCAGGTCGTTCATGCGGTTCAGCGTCCGCAGCACCGTGGTCTTGCCGCACCCGGACGGGCCGATGAACGCGGTGATCTCGTTCTCGTGGATGGACAGCGAGACGTCGGTGACGGCCCGGAACGAGCCGTAGTAGCACGACACCCTCTCCACGTCGAAGACGAGGCCACCCGCGTCCGGCAGCACCTGCGGCTGGGGTGCCGCCGGGGCCTGTGGCTCGGCCGCCGGCGGCGCCTGTGTCTGGGCCGCTGGCTGGGGCTGCTGAAGACCGGTGGCGATGTTCTGCTCAGGCTGTTCCATGACGTTCCTAGCGCGAGTGTCGGGTCACGTTCCTAGCGCGAGTATCGGGTGAATCGGGCCGTCACGATGCGGGCGGCGATCATGAGGACGAAGGCGATCACGATGAGGGTGAGCGCCGCGCCCCAGGCACGGCCCTGCGCGCCCGGGTAGGGCGATGTCGCGTTCGCGAAGATCTGGGAGGGTATCGCGGTGTTGGGGCCGCTGAAGATGTTCGGGTTGGCGGTGGTCACCGTCAGGATGGTGAACAGCAGCGGCGCCGTCTCACCCGCGGCCCGGGCGACGGCGAGCAGGGCGCCGCTGACGATCCCGCCGATCGCCGCGGGCAGCACCACGGTCGTGGTCACGCGGGCCTTGGTCGCGCCGAGGGCGTAGCTCCCCTCGCGCAGCGGGTTGGGCACCAGTTTCAGCATCTCATCGGTGGAGCGGATCACGACCGGCAGCATCAGGCAGGCCAGCGCGAGCGCGCCGGCGAAGCCCGAGAAGCCGAAGTACAGCACCCAGATCGAGAAGAGGAACAGCCCCATCACGATCGACGGCACGCCCGTCATCACGTCGCTGAAGAACGCTATCAGCCGCGCCAGCACGCCTCTGCCCCCGTACTCGTTGAGGTAGATCGCGCCCAAGACGCCAAGCGGCACGGCAATAACCGTCGCCATAGCCGTGATCTCGATCGTGCCGAGTACCGCCGGCCCGATCCCGCCCACGTTCGCGGGCAGCACCTGCGGCGGGATCGGGCTGGTCAGGAACTGCCAGCTGATGATCGAGATGCCCTTGGCGATCGTCGTGTACAGGACAAACCCCAGCGGCAGGATCACCAGCACGAACGAGAGCACCATCGCCGCGGTCGCGATGCGGTTCTTGGTGCGCCGCCAGCCCCGCGCCTCCTGGAGGTCGAGCTTCGGCTGTCCGGTGGTGACGGCCATTCAGGCGCTCCCCGACTCGGCGGCCCGCCCGACGATCGCCCGGGCGATGATGTTGATGATGATCGTGAACGCGAACAGGAGCACGCCGAGACCGATCAGCGCGGAGCGGAACAGGCCGGAGGCCTCACCGAACTGGTTCGCGATGACCGCGGGCATGGAGTCGCCCGGGGCAAACAGATGCGAGGTGATCGTGGCCGACGAGCCGATCACCAGCGCGGCCGCGATCGTCTCGCCCATCGCCCGGCCCAGGCCGAGCAGCACCGCTCCGGTGATGCCGCCCTTGCTGTGCGGCCAGATGGCACCGGTGATCATCTCCAGGCGCGTGGCGCCCAGCGCGTACGCGCCCTCCTTGTCTATCGCCGGCACGGTCGCGATCACCTCCCGCGACAGAGACGTCACGATCGGCGTGATCATGAAGGCCAGGATGACGCCGGCGGTGAAGAACGAGGCACCGCTGGTCGGGGGCCCGAACAGGGCGCCGAGCACCGGGACCCCATTGACGGCCGAGCCAATGTCGCTGTAGATCTTGCCG
>DATBKU010000006.1:0-27144 GCA_036555725.1 Streptosporangiaceae bacterium
TCTCGGCCGCCAGGTCGTGCGACTGGCTCCAGTCGGTCGAGGTGTCGTAGAGCTCCCAGACGTCCTCGTCGAAGGAGGGCAGAGGGCCCATCACCCACGGCGTCGAGTGGCGGGTGACAGCCGTCCAGCCCCGGTCGTAGATGCCGCGGTTGCAGAACATCTCGAAGTACTGCGTGAGGTGGTGCTCGGGGGCGCCGGCGTCGCCGAAGCTGGCGCGCATGCTCGCGCCGTGCATCGGCTCCTGGGTGACGCCGTGCACCTGGACCGGCTCGGGCAGCCCGGCCACCTCCAGCACCGTCGGCGCGACGTCGATCACGTGGCTGAACTGGTTGCGGATCTCGCCGCGCCCCGCGAAACCGCCCGGCCAGTGCACGATCGTGCCGTTGCGCGTGCCGCCCCAATGTGAGGCGACCTGCTTCGTCCACTGGTACGGGGTGCACATCGCGTGCGCCCAGCCGACGGCGTAGTGGTTGTACGCCTCCGGGCCGCCGAGCTTGTCGATGTTGTCGCGCAGGAACCGCGGCGTCTCCAGCCCGGGCGCCTCCGCGATGGCGATCTCGTTCAGGGTGCCCTGCGGCGAGCCTTCGGCGGAGGCGCCATTGTCGCCGATGATGTAGTAGATCAAGGTGTCGTCGAGCACCTCGAGCTGGGCCAGCGTGTCGACGAGCCGCCCGACGTGGTGGTCGGCGTACTCGAGGAACCCGGCGTAGATCTCCATCTGCCGGCGCAGCACCGGCTTGAGCTCGTCGTCCATGTCGTCCCAGGCCGGGATCTCGTCGTGCCGCTTCGTCAGCTCGCAGTCGGCCGGGATCACGCCGAGGTCCTTCTGCCGCGCGAACGTCTCCTCGCGGATCCGGTCCCAGCCCTGGTCGAACCGGCCCCGGTACTTGTCCGCCCATTCGATGGGGACGTGGTGCGGCGCGTGCGTGGCTCCGGGCGCGAAGTACATGAAGAACGGCCGGTCCGGCGTCAACGCCCTCTCCTGGCGCACCCAGCGGATCGCCCGGTCCGTCAGGTCGGGCATCAGATGGTAGCCCTGCTCCGGCGTGCCCGGAGGCTCGATCGGCGTGGTGCCCTCCACGAGGTCCGGGTACCACTGGTTGGTCTCGCCGCCGATGAAGCCGTAGAAGTACTCGAAGCCGTTTCCGGTCGGCCAGCGGTCGAACGGCCCGGCCGGGCTGGTCTCCCACACCGGCACCTCGTGGCACTTGCCGAGGTGCGCTGTGGCATACCCGTTCAGCCGCAGCGTCTCGGGCAGCGGCGTGCACGTGTTCGGCCGCATGGAGCTGTAGCCAGGCGCGGCTGTCGCAGTCTCGGTGATGCTGCCCATGCCCACCGCGTGATGGTTGCGGCCGGACAGCAGCGCCGCCCGGGTGGGCGAGCAGAGCGCCGTGGTGTGGAAGCGCGTGTACCGCAGCCCCTCGCCGGCCAGCCGCTCTGCGGTCGGTGTGTGCACGGGCCCGCCGAACGCGCTGGAGGCGCCGAACCCCACATCGTCGATCAGCACGATGAGCACGTTCGGCGCGGCTGCGGGCGGCCGTACGGGAGTGATCGGCGGGAACTTCGTGTCCGGGTCCTTGGCATCGTAGGTGATCACGCCCGGATAGGCCCGATCCGGAATCGGCAGGATCGCCCTGGCCAGGTTGTCGTTCGGCGCGGCCATGCTTTCTCCCACTGCGAGAACGTTGGCTGTCGGGGCAATCTCCCTCGCCCCTGCCGAACGGACATCACCCAGGTCGGGCGATCCGCCGCGGACGCTGTACCGCAGCGATCTCCCAGCTCGCGGGCCTGCCTTGCCGAGGGACAGGGATCCGGCGAAGGTGGCGCTGATGCGCTGGCCCGGAAGCCGCTCCTGCTCTCGCGCCAGCAGTGTGAGCGCGCTGACATCGGCGAAGGTGGGCGCGGCGCTGTCGAGGCCGCGGGGGAACAGCCGGAAGACGTGGACGGAGGAGATCTCCCCGCTGAACACGAGTGCCTGACTGACGATGTACAGCAGCGAGAAGATCCCGACGACCGTGGCGAAGCTGCCGTACACAGGCCCGGAGCGGGCGATCAGCGCGGGCAGGATCCATGCGCCGAGATCGAGCGCGGCCGTCACGACGAGAGCCGCCGGCACGGCGCCGCTCCAGATCTCCCGGATCCGGCGCGGCCGGGCGGTCAGCAGCTTGTGCGCCAGCACCAGCACGACCGTCGCCACGGTGAACGTGCCGATGGCGCTGCCGGTCCGCTGCACCCAGTCGGGGTGCAGATAGGAGCTGGACAGCGCGGCCAAGCCGGCTGCGGCGAAGGCGCCGGCGATCGTCAGCAACAGCATGAGCAGGACGCGGCCGTACCGGTGAGGCAGCCCGGGGCGTTCGCGGTGCGGGATCGCCCAGATCTGGTTGAGCGCCGCCGACCCGGCCAGCACGCCGCCGGTGCCGGACCACAACAAACCGAGGGCGCCGACGAGCAGCGGGATGCCGCTGGGCGGGAGCTGATGGATCGCCTTTTCGACGTCCGAGTGCAGGTAGGGCGGGACCAGCTCCGCGATGAGATCCTGCCGCAGCGCCGGGTGCGCCTTGAGCACCTCGGTGAGGATGGTGACGGCGAGCAGCAGCAGCGGAAACAGGCTGAGGAACCCGTAGTACGTGAGCAGCGCGGCGAGCCGGCCCCCGTTGTCGTCGGAGTACTTGCGCAGCACCGCGTACGGAAAGCCGACCGTCGCGTGTCGGCGCTGGAAGGCGTCGGCACGGCTCCGCAGGCCGTTCCAGGCCCCCTCTACCCGACGTACGAGCGCGCGGAGAGCCATCGCATCGCGAACACGCCGAAGATCGGCGGCAGGTAGTAGGTGCAGAGGCGGTAGGTCACGGCGATGGCGAACGCCGTGGACTGCGGTACGCCGGTCCAGACCAGGCCCGCGGTGAGGGCCGCCTCGGCCACGCCGATGTTGCCGGGTATCGGGACGATGCCGGCCAGCAGACCCACGGCGACGATCACGACGAACAGCGTGGAGAGCGGAAGCGAGAGGTGGAACGCCTCGACGACGCACCACAAGGTGATCGCGTACAGCACCTGGGTCACGCCGTTGCTGGCCAGCAACAGGAACGCGCGCGACGGGCTGCGCGCCACCACGGACAGCGCCGCCCAGGCCTGCCGCAGCGTCTGCCCGACCCAGCGGCGCAGCAGCGGGATGGCCACTATCGCCACGACGGCGAGCCCGACGAGACCGACGATGATCCAGGCGATCTTCGCCCAGTCGGCGTTCTCCGCGCCGGACAGGTCGAACGACACGTCGCCGAAGACCATCGCGAGGATCAGCACCACCACCTGCACGACCACGCCGGCCATGGTGTCGAGCGCACTCTGCGTGACCGCCTGTGTCGGGCCGACCCCGAACCGGTGCAGAAACGACGCGGTGGTCGCCAGCCGGCCGGCGGGCCCGGGGATGGCGAGGGCGACGAACTTGATCGCGAACTGCAGCACCAGCAGCGGCACCAGCGGCAGCCGTTGCGTTACGGCGGACATCGTGGACACCGCGTCCGAGAGCACCGTGGCCTGCGCGATCGGGAACGCGAGCAGTACCCACCACCAGTTCGCCGTGGCCCAGCCGTCGAGCACCTCGGCCCAGTTCAGTTGCGCGAGCGCCGTGATCATGGCGTAGCCCGCGAGGACGAGCAGGGCCGCGACCACAAGGCTGCGCAACCGCACCCGGACGACGCGGGCCGGCGGCGGCAGTTCCGCCTGCGTCCGGTCCGCGACATCCGTACGCAGCTTGTCCACGAGGTCCTTCACGTGGCGGGTCCGGCGCAGGTCGGACGGCAGCACGGCGGGCTGCAGGTAGGGCAGCGCGGCGACCAGGCCGTCCGGGGCGAGCCCGGCCAGCGCCGCGTCCACCGCCCGCGACACCCCAACGGCGCCCGCCTGGCTGGTGAGCAGGTCGGCGACGTCACCGGCGCGGCGCGGCTCGGGCGCGGCGAGTGAGCCGTGCTCGAACCCGGTGAGCAGCACGCCGGCGCCGTCCGGCGCGAACCTGTTCAGCGTCAGGTGACCGTGGGCAATGCCCGCCGCGTGCAGTAGCGCGACGGCCTGCCAGCACGCGACCAGGATCGGGTCCGGTACGTCAGGTCCGTCCGGAACCGGTTCCGGTGCGCGGCCGAGGACGAGGACCGCGTCGTCCCGTCCGGCGACGGCCGCCGCGACCACGTCGGTCCCCGGCACCCCGGCCCGCTGGGCGAGCACGGTCACCAGCGCCTCGTGCTCGACCAGCTGCAGCCGCGTGCCGGTCAGCCGTGGCCCGGCGTCGCGATAGATGAGCTGCCGCCACGCCCGGGCGAAGAACTGGGCGTCGCATGCGTCCCGTCCGTAGACCTTGATCAGCAACGGGCGGCCGTCGGCGTGCTCGGCGTACAGCAGCCGTACGCCCCACGGCTGCCGGGCCGCGAACCGCAGCCCGCGGACCGGGACGCCGAGGTCCGCGAGCGCACCGGCCACCTCACGCAGGTCCGGGTGCCCGCCGGGCGAGCCGAACGTCACGAGCACGGCGCCGGCGGCGAGGGAGCCCAGGCCGAGCGCGCCCACGACATCCGCCGGGCCGCCGACGCCGAACCCGACGGCGGCGATGACCTCGGCGATGACGACCGTGTCGCCGAACCGCCGGAACGGCCGCACGATGTACGGCCGCAGCGTCAGCAGCACCGCGGCGACCACGGCGACCCGCGCGGCCGGGAACTCCCGCTCCGGCTCGGTGGAGAACAGTTCCACGAAGAACTGCGGCCACGCCTGCTCCACCAGCCAGGCGGCAGCGAACACCAGCGCCACGGCGGCTGCCACCGCGATCGTGAGGTCGCGGACCAAAGGCCGGCGGTGCCGCGCGCCGAGGATGACCGCGGCCCCGGCGCCGAGCGCGCAGAGCCCGCCCACCGCGTACGCGACGGCGAACGCGTCGTGCGCCCAGCCCGGCAGCGCGGCCAGCGCGTCGGCGACCGCCTTCTCGAGCGTGCCCTGCCGCTCGGCCTTGCGGGCGCACAGCCCGACCAGCAGCGCGCCGGCCAGGATGATCAGCACATCGACCGGGCGGCGGGAACGCGGCCCGGTGGTATCGACGAAGAACCAGCGGGCCAGGGCGGAGCGCGGCGGCGCGGGCTCGGCATCCCTCCCCGGATGCCGCTCCGTGGCGCTGGACACGCCCATGGACTCCCCTAAGAAATGTCAAGCGCCCGGGTCACGTGCGCGGCTCCGTCGTGTCGCGTGCCGCCGGTACGGCCGGCGCCGTGGCGTCTTGCTGCCCGGTAGGGCGCAGCATCCGGTTCAGGACCGGCCAGAGGATCAGCCCGAGCAGGACCGGGCCGAGGTAGGTGAACATGCGGAAGACGAACACGCCGCCGGTGATCGCGCTGTTGTCCTGACCATTGGCGGCCCAGGACAGCGCCGAGATGTAGAGCGCCTCCGTGACCCCGACCCCGCCGGGCGTGATCTCGATCATGGTGAGCACCTTCACCACCGCGTACACCGCGAAGATCTCGATCGCGGTCAGGCTGACCCGCCCAGCGCCGACCGCGCGCAACGACACCAGCAGGATGAGGAAGGTCGTGAACTCCTTGGCCACGATCACACCGCTGAGGCCGAGCCAATGCCGTCGCACCGAGTCGCGGATGTCGAACCGGAAGTTGACGATCACCGTGGCGTAGTCCTGCGGCTTGGGCCGCTTGACCACGCCGCGGGCCCAGTTGATCGCCCGGCCGAGCAGCTCGCCGAACCGCCGGGCGAAGTTCTCGCTGTGCAGGATCAGCCCGACGAGGACGACGCCCACGAGCGTGATGCCGAGCCCGATCAGGGTGAGCCACCAGACGTTCGTCGGCACTTTGTCCTGGGTCGCCAGCAGGGCCACCGCCAGCGTCGGCATCAGCAGGATGATCGCGTTGTTCCAGAGGCTGTTGACTATTGTCGAGCGGCCGAACTCCTCCGTGGTGAGCCCATAGCGCCGGTACGTGACGTAGCGCATCGCGGTGCCGGACGGGCCCGGCACCGTGTTGGAGATCATGGCGGAGGTCTCCTGGGCTAGGAACGACCGGCCCAGCCCGAGTTTGTCGATGAGCACGACGGGCGCCATCGACTTCATCGCCTCGACCAGCACGGTCAACGCCAGCAACAGCACGAACGCGCCCGCGCTCACCTGCTTGATGGCGTCCCAGATGTCGGAGTAGCTGGCGAAGCTCGGGATCAGCACCCCGAAGATCAGATAGATCAGCAACAGGGTGAGGGCGGCCCGGACGAAGGCCTGGACCGGCGAGGACTTCTTGGTCTCCAGAACCTCTGGCGGGCTGACCGGCTCGTCATCGGCCATGGCGCGCTCCCTGGTGCTCGGGCAGGGTGCTCGGGCACAGCGACCTTCCCGTCCGGGACCCCCGCGCGGCATCCTCCGTGACGGGTGAGACGGCCGGATCTCATCCGTTGCGGGTGATTCCTCGGCCCTCGCGGGCGGGCCATCCTCGCCTTACCTAGGCCTGCCGTACCTACTAGGAGGTGCCACATGGCAGAACAGGTATCCGCACGCCGGTCGGCGGAGTCGGCAGAGCCGGTCAGCGGCTGGGCCGTCGGGTTCGCCCTTTTCGCCGGCATCATGATGGTGATGATCGGCACGTTCCAGGCGATCGAAGGGCTCGCCGCGATCATCAAGGACCAGTTCTACGTCGTCGCTCGGAACTATGCCTTCAATGTCGACGTGACCACCTGGGGCTGGATCCACCTGCTGCTGGGCATCCTCGTCGGTGTGGCCGGATTCTTCGTGTTCTCCGGCCAGCCGTGGGCACGCGCCGTCGGCATCACGTTCGCGGTGCTCAACGCCATCGCCCAGTTCTTCTTCCTGCCCTACTACCCGGTTTGGTCGATCCTGATGATCGCGCTCGACGTCGCGGTCATCTGGGCGCTGTGCGTGTACGGCCGGAACGCGGCGGGAGACTCCGGCTACTGAACCGGACCCCGAGCCATCCGCCACACAATCCGGGCGGCCCCGTCGGACACCGCCGGGGCCGCCCGCCCCTCCGGCCGGACGCGGTGAGACCTCGTACGGCCAACGGGCTGTACGGACAGTATGACCGGGCGCACAATTGACGCAGGCGAACGCAAGGTGTCGATGTGGACCTGGTGTATTGGGCGGCGGCGCTGGCCGTACCCGTGGCGACCTGTCTCGGCCTGTGGATCTGGTACCTCCGGACCGCGGCCATAGCGCCGCATGTGCGCGACCGGCGCGACCACGACGGGTCCGATACGGCTCAGTCGGTGGCCGCCGTACAGGATCGGCTGCGGGAGTTGAGCGGCCGGCTCGACGGCATGAGCCGGGACTGGGCGGCGCGCGACCGTGAGCTGACCGGTCGCCTCGGTGCGCTCATCGCGTTCACCGAGCAGCTGGCGAACGTCGATCCGTGGATCGGCGAGCCGCGCGGTGAACGGAAGTCGTCCCGTCGGTGAGGGTCCGTTCGCCCGTTGCGATCATCTGGTGCGCCGTGGCGCTGCACGTGCTGTGGGGCTTCCTGCTGCTCGTCGACGCCGAGGCGCTCGGCGCCACGTCGCTGCATGCGGTCTCGCGGTTGCCCCGGCTGTTGGTCGCGTCCATGCTCTTCGCGGTCGCCGCGCTGGCGGTGGTCAGCGTCACCCGGCGCCGGTCGTCCTGGGTGAGCCTCGCCCTGGTGTTGCCGCAGCAGGCGGTGCTGTCGATCTCGGCGTTCTCGGCGATCGCCGCGGTGGTGACCTCCACGTACGGCGACGGCGTGCCGCGGCCCTGGTCGTTCATCCTCGCCGACCAGGCCCCGGTGATCCTCACCCTGGTACTGCACACGATCGCCGTGGTCCAGCTGCATACATCCCATCGCGTCGATGCCCTGCACAGCGCGGTCGACGCCATGCAGAGCGAGGCCGACCGGCTGCGCGACACCGTCGCCGATCCGGATCACGGCAGCAAGGCCACGGCTCATGACCGGGAGGCCGGGCTATGACCGGAGGCCGGCCCGGTCGAGCCACTCGACGAGCTGCCGGTGTACGGCGTCCGCGCCGACCAGCTCCTGGTCGATCGGCCAGTCGGCGGGGTGGATGAGGACCGCCCTGGTCTGCCAGCCGCCCAGGCCGCCGTGGCAGCCGACCAGCTCCTCGAAGGCCGCGACCTCGTCGGTGTCGTCGTCGATCCGGCTGACGAGCACGATATCGCCGACGTGGGGGAGCGAATCGTGCCGGCGCAGGTCGGCGGCCGCGTGCGGGCCGTACCGGGCCAGCGGATCGTCGCCCTCGCCCTGGCCGCTCGCGAGGTAGCGGACCCCGGTCTTGCCGACCACCATCGGGCCGTCGGCCTTCGACCGCGTCATCGCGAACCCGATCCCGGGGTGCTGGGCGAGTCCGGTGAGCAGCCGTGGGTACAGCGCCTCGATCTCCTCGGTCGTCAGGCGCTCGGCGTGCCGCGGGAAGTAGACCATGCCCAGGTTGCCGCCGGCGAGGACGACGACCTCCGGCCGCGTCGAGTCGGTTGCAGTGATCTCGTCGCGCTGCTCGTGGCGTCGCAGCGCGCCCTGGGTGAGCCGTCCGGCCGCCTTTCGCTCGCCGCCGACCTCGGTGAGGAGGGTGCCGACCCGTCCCCACTGTTCGTCCTCGCCGCGCGCCGCGATCGTCGGCCCGTCCCGCGTGGTCATCAGGTCCTGTACTAGGTCCTCCAGCGTCACGTCGTACCGCTGCCGGAAGGTGGCGCCCTGGCTCTGCCCGTGGTCGGACAGGACGACGAAACGGTACGGCCGCGGCGTGGTGGCCGCGACCTTCTCCAGCACGCCCAGCACTCGGTCGATGCCGTCCAGCGACGCCAGCGACTCCGGCCGGGTCGGCCCCGCGTGGTGCGCGATCTCGTCGTAGTCGACGAAGTCGCAGTAGATGGCCGGGGCGCCGCGCATCATGTGCTCGGCCACGAACGTCAGGTTCAGGTCGCGCAGCAGGACGTTGGTCACGCCGCGCAACATCACGTACGACATGGACCGGCGCACCCGCGGCTCGATGCCCCGGGCCCGCTGGCGGTACGACTGGTAGACCTCCTTGATCATCTCGCCGACGGTGAGCACCAGGGAGCGGGTCAGCCCGTATGGGTCGATGAGGTATGTGCTGACGTCGCGCGTCGGGCCCGCCCGGCGGCTCCGGTCGCCCGCCGTGCTCATCGTGAGCAGGCTGATCGGCGCGTCGCCGGAGAAGACGTTGCTGAGGCTGACGCCGCCGTCCGCGAGCAGCCCCCGCCCGTTCGTCATGCGGGCCTCGACGTACGCGCTGTCTGCGGGATGGTTGGTGACGACGAGCCGCCCGGCGTCCTTCTCGTACCAGCGGAATGCGGGCACCTGATCGGCGCCGCCGTGCAGCAGCCCGGCCTGGCTGGCCGGCGTGGTCGCGGGGAGCTGTGCGTGCCATTCGGCCATGGAGTGACTGCCCGACCGGATCCACCGGCCCAGCGTCGGCAGGTTCCCCGACCGCACGGCCCAGTGCAGGAGCGGCGCCGACAGGCCGTCGATCTGGATCATCACGACACCCGGGCGCGACGTGGCCTTCGCGTGCCGCCGCAGTCGGCGGGTGTTGCGCAGCAGGTGCCCGAGTACGGCCATCTGGTCGCCCGCCGTGACGAACCACAGCCCGACGCTGACGAGGGCCGCATAGACCCACGAGGCGGCGAAGGCCGTCCAGAAACCGCTGACGTGAATGCCCGGGGTGGCCCAGAGCACGAGGTACACGAGCACCGACTGGGTCAGCAGCCATCCGGCCACCACGCCGGGCCAGCCGAGCCGGCCGGCGAACGCGGCGAACAGCGGCCGCAGCGGGGCGGCGACCAGCCCGAGCAGCACGGCGGCGAGCAGGACGTCCCACTCCGCGGTGGCGCTGATGCCCGGGAACAGCACGATGGTGAGGCCGAGCGCGGCCCAGTTGAGCAACAGCACCACGACGGCCAGCCCGACCTGCACACCGCCCGGCCGCCATTGGCGCGACTTCAGCGCTGCCATACGAGTTCGCCTCCCGGGTTGAGGATGTCCACCTCGGTGGACAGCCGGCGTGCGGCGACGGCGTCCGCGAAGGCGGCGGCCGGCTCGCGCAGGCGATGGGCGTACAGCCGCTCCAGCCCGTACGGGAACAGCGTCCCCCAATGGATCGGCACCGCGCGGTGGGGCCGTAGCAGCGCGACGGCGTCGGCGGCGCGTTCCGGGTCGAGGTGCCCCGGGCCTAGGTTCGGACCCCAGCCCCAGACCGGAAGCAGCGCGAGGTCCAGCCCTTCGGCCAGGTCCCGCATCCCGGCGAACAGGTCAGTGTCGCCGGCGAAGTAGGTGGCGGTGTCCGCCGTCGTGATGAGGTAGCCGACCGCCTCGGCGCGCGGCCCGAACGGCGTCCGGCGGCCGTCATGCAGGGCCGGCGTCACGGTCAGCGTCACCGGCCCGGCCGAGTGCGTGTCGCCGGGCCGCACCGCGACGACCTTCGTGAACCCACGGCGACGCAGGAACGCCGCCCCGCCGGCCGGTACGACGATGGTCGGCTCCGGTGCGAGCCGTGCCAGGGAGGGCAGGTCGCAGTGGTCGTGGTGCAGGTGGGACAGGAGCACGACGTCGACGTCGGCGTACGAGGCCGCAGGTACCGGCGGGACGACGCGGCGCAGCAATGACAGCCGCCCGCGCAGCACCGGGTCGGTGAGCAACCTCACGTCTCGGTACTCCAGGAGCGCGGTCGCGTGCCCAATAAAGGTCAACGACGCCACGCCGACTCCCGGGTCATCATGGTCAGCAGGGTCGCGACCGGTGCCGAGCCGGGCATCACCCAATGCGGATGACACGTCCCCGCCACCGGTCACTCCCGCCGGGTGATGCGGCGGCGGGTCGCCACCGCGACCGTGGTTCGGCGATGGGCAGGCGGGGCGCGGTCACCGTTAGGCGGGTGCTCCAGGGGACGACCGGCGCGGTCGGCCGCTGGGCGCGCTCGCTGCGGCCGGAACGACGGCATCTGCGCGGCGACGCCACCGCCGGCTTCACCGGAGCGGTCGCCGCGGTGCCCGACGGGATGGCCGCCTCCGTGCTCACTGGGGTCAACCCGGTCTTCGGCATGTACGCCAACTTCGTCGGGACGCTGACAGGCGGCCTGTCGACGAGCACACGGCAGATGGTCGTCAACACGACCGGCGCGGCGGCGCTGGCGGCGGGCTCGGCCCTGCAGGGAGTCGATGAAGCCGACCGCCCGGCGGCACTGGTCCTGCTCACGTTCATGGCCGGGGCCGCCATGGTCGCCGTGGGCCTGCTGCGCCTCGGCCGCTACACCAGGTTCGTGTCGCATGCGGTGATGATCGGATTCTTGACGGGGATCGCCGTCAACATCGTCTGCGGCCAGATCCCCGATCTCACCGGGGCGGCGGCGGAAGGACCGTTCGCCGTGGCCAAGGCCATCGACGTGGTGACCAACCCCACCCACGTCAACGTGCCGTCGTTGCTCACCGGACTGGCCGCACTGGCCATCCTCGCCGTGCTGTCGCGGACCAGGTGGGCGATCGCGGGCATGGTGCTGGCGCTAGTGGTTCCGACGGCCGCGGTGATCGTCGGCGGCGCCGACAGTGTCGCCCAGGTCAAGGACAGCGGGACCATCCCGCACGGGATTCCGCTCCCGCACCTGCCCGATCTCGGCCAGTTCTCCGTCCCGCTGCTGACCGGGGCGCTGTCGATCATGGTGATCGTCCTCGTGCAGGGCGCCGGCGTGGCCGAGGCCGCCCCCAACACCGACGGGACACCCTCCGACGCCAACCGCGACTTCGTCGCGCAGGGCGTGGGCAACGTTGCCGCGGCCCTGTTCCGCGGCCAGCCGGTGGGCGGTTCGGTCGGGCAGACCGCGCTCATGATCGCGGCCGGCGGCCGCACTCGGTGGGCGCCCATCCTCGGCGGAATCTGGATGCTGCTGTTCCTCGTCGCGCTCTCCGGCGTCGTCGGCCTGGTCGCCCTGCCGACGCTCGGCGCGATCCTCATCTTCGCCGGATACAGCGCCCTGCGACCGCGCGAGATCAGCACGATCATGCGCACCAGCCGGACCTCCCAGATCGCGATCGTCACCACGTTCGTGGCAACGCTGGTCCTGCCGGTCGCGGCCGCGGTCGGCATCGGCGTGGCGTTGTCGCTACTGCTCCAGGTCAACAAGGAGGCCATGGACGTGGCGGTGGTGGAGCTGGTGCCCGACGGCGAGCGGACGTGGACCGAGCGCCCGCCACCGGCGACCCTCACCAGCCACCGGGTGACGGTGCTCGACGTGTACGGCAGCCTCTTCTACGCCGGTGCCCGCACCTTGCGAACCCGGCTCCCCAACCCGGCCGGCACCGAAGCGCCCGTCGTGGTGCTGCGGCTCCGCGGCCGTACCGCCCTGGGCGCCACCTTCTTCCACGTCATCGCCGAATACGCCGGAAAGCTGGACCAGGTGGGCGGACGGCTCTACCTCAGCGGCCTCGACCACGAGATGACGGACCTGCTCCAGCGCACCGGACGCCTCGACGTATCCGGACCCGTACGAACGTTCGAGGCCACCCCCAAAGTCGGCGAGTCGACCTGGACCGCGTACGTCACCGCGGAGGCCTGGGCGGTACGGCACCGCGACCCGGGCCGGTGAGGACGCGGCCCGGCATCACCCCCCGCGGAGGATGACCGGTCTCCGCCGGATCCAGATCATGAGGCCGTGGCCAGGTGCGGGACCGGCCGTTAGCGGCGGGGACGGGTCGAGCCGAGGAGTGGCGTATGGGCGAGGCGATCGGAAGTGTTCTGCCGATGGGGGTCGGCGTCGCGTTGAGCCCGGTGCCGATCATCGCGATCATCCTCATGCTCGGCACGGCGCGCGCCCGCTCCAACGGCGTGGCGTTCACGCTGGGCTGGCTGGCCGGCCTGGCGGTCGTCGGGGGCCTGCTGCTCGTGCTGGCGGGCGGCTCGGCGACGTCCGGCTCGGGTGCGCCCGCCTCATGGGTGACCGTCCTCAAGATCATCATCGGCGCGCTCTTCCTCGTGCTCGCCGTCCGTACCTGGCGCGGCCGGCCCAAGGAGGGCGCGGAGGCGGAGATGCCCGGGTGGATGCGGGCGATCGACACCTTCGCCGCGCCCAAGTCGCTCGGCGCGGGGGCGCTGCTGTCCGGGATCAATCCCAAAAACCTCGCGCTGACCCTCGGCGCGATGGCCACCATCGCGCAAACCGGCATCCCCGGCGGGCAGCAGGCCGTGGCGCTGACCGTGTACGTCCTGCTGGGCTCGGTCACCATCATCGCCCCCCTCGGCATCTACTTCCTGATGGGGACGAAGGCGAAGCGGGTACTGGACGCCATGAAGGAGTGGATGGCGGCGCACAATGCCGCGATCATGACGGTGCTGCTGCTGGTGCTGGGGGCGAAGCTCATCGGAGACGCGATAGCCGCGCTGTGACGCGCCGCGGGCGCAGTCGCCGCACCGCCTCGACGAGTCCATAGCCGACCGCCGCCACCGCGACGATGCGCACCCAGACGCTGCCGTCCAGCGGAGCGGAGCCGAACAGGTCATTCAGGGGCGGCGCATAGGTGAAGGCCGGCTGCAGGGCGAGCAGCGTGAGCGCGCCGAGCGCCACCAGCGGAGAGCGGTTGCCGTCCACGTCGAGGTCCATGCCGGGCGGGACCCGGTCGCGGGCGCGGCGGGCGCCGAGCAGGTGGGCCGCCAGCATGAGCACGAGCACGTTGACGGCCGCGGTACTGGCCTCGGCCGCCGTCGCGCCGTGGGTGTGCTCCCAGGTGAACAGGGCGAACGCGCCGCCGAGCAGCACCACGGTGACGAACAGCGTGCGGCCCGTCCGGCGGGGGACGAGCAGCGGCCGGGCGGGCGGCGGCTGCCGCATGACGCCGGGCGCCCAGGTGCCGGAGGCACCGGTAACCACGAGCACGATGGCGGTCAGCAGGCTCAGCCACAGCACCTGGATCGGCTGTATCGGCAGGGCGGTGCCGATCAGCATCGCGGTGGTGAGCACCAGCCCCGGACCCAGGGTGGCGGGCAGCGCCCACTCGATGGACTTCGCCAAGTGGTCGAGCGCGCCCCGGCCCTCCTCGATCGCCGCCGTGATCGAGGCGAAGTCGCCGCCGGTCAGGGTCACGCCGGCGGATTTCCACATGGGCTGGGTGTCCTCGATCCCGAGGTCGGCGGACGGTGTGGACGGTGGCGCAGACCTGATGTCGAAGCCGACGTCGGCCGCGTGGAGCGCGGGCAGGTCGTCGGCGCTCTTGCTGGTCATCGCGACGCACTGCCCGCGGTCGCGCAGGATCCGGACGAGCAGCAGCTTCTCCTCGGGAGACACACGGGCGAACACGGCGGTGCGCGCCACCGCGTCCGGCAGCGTGGCGGCGGAGTAGCCGGACAGGTCGGCGCCGGTCATGACCGTCGCGCCGGCCAGCCCGACCCATGCCGCCGTCGCCCGCGCGGTGGTGGCGTCGTCGCCGGTCACCATCTTCACCGCGATGCCGGCGTCCTCGCAGGTGCGCACGGCCTCGGACGTGCGGGGCCGGATGGGGTCGTGCATGGCCTGCAGGCCCAGGAAGACCATCGGCGGCAAGGTGCCCTCGGTCAACGTGTTGACCTGCGGTGCCACCTGGGCCCGCGCGAGGGCGACCACGCGCAGCCCGCGCCGGCCGAACGCGCCCGCGGCGGCCCGGATGGCGTCGCCGTCGAGCGCACGGTACCGGCCTTCCTCGTCGAGCCGGACGTGGCACAGGTAGAGCACCCGCTCGACCGACCCCTTGACGTAGACGATGCCGGGCTCGTCGCCGCGGTCGCGGTGCAAGGTCGCCATGAACCGCCGGTCGGCGGCGTGCGACAGCGTGGCCACCCGTGGCGGCGCCTTCGCGATGCCCAGCTTTGCCGCACTCGTCAGCAGCGCGCCCTCGGTCGGATCGCCCACCACGCGCCAGCGCCCGTCCTCCTCGAGGACCTGGGCGTCGTTACAGGCCAGCCCGGCCTCCAGGCACAGGTCGAGGGCGACGTTCTCGCCGAGCGACAGGGGTGCTCCGGCCGCGCGCACCTCGCCGGTGGGGGAGTAGCCGGCGCCAGACAGCTCATAGCCGCGCCCGCCCGCGACCACGGCCGTCACGGTGACCTGATTCTCGGTCAGCGAGCCGGCCTTGTTCGTGCAGATCACCGTCGTACGGCCGGCCTTCTCGACCGCCGACAGCCGCCTGATGACCGCCCCGCGCCGGGCCATGCGGGCCGCTCCGGCCGCCAGTGTGCAGGTCACCATCGACGGCAGCTCCCGCGTGGGAGCCGCGGCCACCACCGCGACGCAGGCCGTGAGCAGGTATGCCGTGGACTGGCCGCGGACCAGTCCGGCCACGAACATGGCGCCGGCGAGTACGCAGACCGCGATGGTCAGCGCGTTGCCGAGCCTGGTCATCCGGCGTACCAGCGGGGTCCGGACGGCGACCGGCAGGCCGGCCGCGGAGAGGGTCCGCTCGGCGCGCCGCCGGAAGGCCCGTACCACCACGGCCTTGGCGACGATCACGGCGAGGATGACGCCGGCCGTGCGCACGTCGCCGAGCAGCGCCACCCCGCCGGCGGCCACCAGGAGTGTCCAGGTGAGGGGGTCGGTGACTGACTGCGGAAGCGTCCGGAGCGGGCGCGCCCGGAAGACCCCGAGCCGTGCCTGCCATCCCGCGGAAAACTCCAGCGGAATGGTGGCCAGCAGGGTGTTCCAGCGCATGGGCTACCCCCAAAGACCCGGCGTTCCCGTATCGCCGCTCCTTCACCCTCCGCCGGAGCTCGGATCCTGACGAGGGACCTTCGTCCCTTTTCGGGAGGCCGTCAGGCCTTATCGGAGTTTTGGTACTGACGAGTACATCCCTGGAAAACCGGGCATTAGGCGCGTCCGACCCCCGCCGGGGTGACCGGCCCTGCGGGCGGCGACGGCGCCCCCTTGTCAGCGTCCGTGTCGGCGGCCTCCGCGCCGGGCCCCGGGCCGCCGTGACCGGTCTCGGCGGGCAGCGCCTCGGCGCCCCGGCGGGCGAGGAGCGTGACGAGCACTTCGTACCCGGCCAGCACAATGGCGATCACCAGCAGCGCCGTCCACGAGGAGAACAGCAACGCGACGATCGCGGCCACCACGACGCCGCCGATGCGGAGCACGTCGACGTACCGCGCGCTGTACGTGGTGAGGAAGCTCCTCAGCTCGGGACTGGTGGCGATCCTTTGGGTCGTCCGCGCGGTGGCCCGCGCCCCACGCGCCACGGCGCGGCGCAGCGCGACCGGCAGCCGGCCGGGCCCGATGAGGTAACAGAGCACCGCGAGGACGATGCCCGTCCACAAGATCCAGTCACCCCACTGCCGCAAGGTCGTGAAGACCTCGTGCACTGTGACCGAGGTGGCATCGCGGTACAGCCCCTCGGGCACCATGGCGATCAGCTGATCTCGCACGGCTCTGAGTACGTTCGACAGCACGAGCACGGCGATGGCCAGCCAGAGGCCGAACTGCAGGAGCGTACGGCGCCGGTTCGGCGAGATCCACAGCGCGAGGCCGAGGGCGAGCACCGTGCCGAGGATGAGCAGGCCGACGGAGCGTTTGAAGGTGATGACGGCCTGCTGGAGTTGGGGCAGCCGGTCGCGGTTGTAGAGCTTGATCTGGGCGAAGTCGCTCGGCAGGCTCACGCCGAGCGCGCTTTCGATCCGCTGTTCCAGGCCGGGCGGGATCTGCCCGGAGGTGAGGGTGGGCAGGTCGAGCCGCTTGCCGAACATCGTCGGCAATTGAGCTTCGATGGTGACGAGCAGGTTGTTGACGATGGGCAGCAGGTTCAGGGTGACGGTATTTCCCTGAACCGAGACCGTCTCGCTGCGGTTCTCGAGTATCGCGACGATCTGCGCGTGCGCGAACCGGTTCGCGCTCACCCACAGCTGCTGGAACTCATTGGTCTGCATGAACTTCCGAACCGTGTCGCGCATGTAGTCGTGCACGGCGTTCGTCACCGGTGCCGCCAGGAAGCCGGCGCGGGGCGGCAGTGCGTCCGCCAGGCGCTGCTGCACGTTGAGGGCGCTGAAGACCTCGTCGGTGAGGTACGTCGACATGGCCGCCGTGACCTGCGGTTGCTGGGGGAGCGGGCCGACGGTGGCGACCCAGCGGTCGGTGTTGAGCGTCGTGCGCGCCGCCCAGAACCCGATCGCCGATGTCACGACCCCGAAGCCGGCCAGGGCGACGAGGATGGCGGCGATCGTCCGGCGCACCGCGAACCCCCGGCGCCGGCGCTTGGTACGGGTCTCCAGTTCGCCGCGGAGCGCCGCCACCTCGGCCCGCAGTCGTTCGAGCTCCTCCGGCTCGCCCGTCGTAGCCGTCGCGGCCGGCTCGTCCGGGCCGTTGTTCGCGCTGGTCATCTGGACCTCCCCGGACGGGCGACGGTACCGGGATGTTCCCGGCTTCTCCGGCTCAAGGAAAATGCTGGTCCGGTCGCCGCGCGGGGGCCTCACTCCTTCCGGGTGAGCTCAGTCCGCCTGCTTTGCACGGACATGGCCAGACCTGGGCTTGATCGTTTCTTTACCTAGAGTATCCGTACATATACCTACAGTTGATCACCCGGGTGAGATCGTGAATGCGGATGATGTGCCCTCACCCGTGCGCGAGGAGAGATCCAAAGTGTGCGGCCACGCCTCCCTGGGGGAACCCGCATCGCAGGCCTGGGGGAACCCGCATCGCAGGTGGGAGGGGACGAAATATGCATGTTCGCCCGTCAGACCGTTTCGCAGGTTCCGCAGATACATCCGGACCGGGACCGATTCCAGACACCAAGGTCAGTGTTCCGGCCCGCCCGGAGTGGGTCGTCCCACGACCAAGGGTGCTGGAACGCCTCGGGCGGGGCGCGTGTGGTCCGCTGACGGTCGTGACGGGTCCGCCGGGCGCGGGCAAGACGGTAGCCGTGTCCGCCTGGGCCGCCGGCGGCAAGACGCCGGGGCCGGTCGCCTGGGTATCGCTGGACGCCGCAGATCACGAGACGGATCTGTTCTGGCGGCAGGTGGTGTCGGCGCTGCGGCAGGCCGGAGTGGAGGGGCTGCCCCGCCGCCCGCGCACCGGTCACGCGCACATCTTCCTCACCAAGCTGGCGACCGCGATCGCCGGCCGGGAGACCCCGGTCGTGCTGGTGCTGGACGACTTCCAGCCCGACACCGACACGCCGCTCGTCGACGAGGTGACCTACGTCGTCAGGAACACCGGCCCGGTGCTGCGGCTGGTGCTGATCTCCCGCCGCGACCCACCGCTGCCGCTGCACCGCTACCGGCTCACCGGCGAGCTCACCGAGATCCGCGCCGACACCCTGGCGTTCGGCGAACGTGAGACCGGCGCGCTCCTCGCCCAGCATGGCGTGTCGCTGTCCGCCGAGTCCGTACGGGCGTTGTGCGAGCGCACGGAGGGATGGGCGGCCGGCCTGCGGCTGGCGGCCATGTCGATGGAGGGGCACCCCGCCCCGGAGGCATTCGCCGCGCAGTTCGCCGGCGACGATCACGCCGTCGTCGGCTACCTCATGGAGGAGGTCCTCGAGTCCCAGCCCGCCGACATGCACCGGCTGCTGCTCGCGACCAGCACAGCGCGGCGCTTCAATGCCGAACTGGCCGCCGAGCTGGGCGGCGCCGAGGCCGGCCGGTGCTTCCCGGCGCTGGTGCGGCAGAACGCGTTCGTGCTGCCGCTCGGACACGGGTGGTACCGCTACCACCACATGTTCGGCGACGCGCTCAACCTGATTCTCCGGCACGAAAGCCCGGGCGAGGTGGCCGATCTGTACCGGCGCGCCGCGGCGTGGTACAGCCGCAAGGGCCTGCTGGCCGACGCCGTCCATCATGCCGCGCGGGCCGGGGACTGGCGCTACGCCTCCTGGCTCATCGTGGACCGGCTGGCGATCGGCCAGGTGCTCGGGCTGTACGCCGGCCACCCGTTCGCCGTCCTCGTCGGCGACATCCCGGAGCACATGTGGTCGGCGGCCGCCGAGCCGGAGCCGGCGCTCGTCGCCGCGGCCGCGGCGCTTGCCCGCGGCGACGAGGAGACCTGCACGGACGCGCTGCGGCGAGCCGACGAGCTGCTCGCCGCCCTGCCGACCGACGACGCGCTCACCGCCCGGCTGGCCGCCGCCTTCATCCGGCTCGCCTGGCCGTCGCCGCGGCACCTCGCGAGCATCAAGAGCACTCTGGACGAGGTGGACGCCCTGCTCGAACGGCTGCCGGGGCGGCCGCTCGACGACCACGCGGAGCTGCGGGCCCTGGTGGGCTGCGGGCGGGGCGCCGCCGAGCTGCGCGCCGGCCGGCCGGCCGAGGCCGCCGCCGCGTTCCGGGCCGCGCTCCCCGCGGCCGTCGACGCCGGCAGCGACCTGCTGCGCCGCTGGTGCCTGGGCGGCCTCGCGCTCGTCGAGGCGCTGCTCGGCCGGTTCCGCCAGGCCGCCGAATCGGCCACCAAGGCGGCCCAGCTGCCGGAGGTCTCCACCTCCCCGGCGGGCCGGCGGGTCGCCGCCGCGCACCTCGCCTCCGCGTGGGTGGCCCTCGCGCAGTACCGGCCGAGTGAGGCGCGGCTGGAGCTGGCGAAGACGCGGCAGGCCATGAACGAATCCGGGGACGAGACCCGGGATGCGTTGCTCTCGGTGCTCGGCGGTCTGGTGACCGCCCGGACCGAAATCGCGACGGGCTCACCGGGCCGGGCCATCGAGGCGCTGGAGGTCGCGCGGAAGCAGGCCGGCGACCTGCCGTGGCTGCGCCGCCGGGTGGCGTTGGTCGAGGCCGAGGCGCACGCGGCCGCGGGCGCGGCGGGGGCCGCCCATGAGGCCGCCCGGCGCGCGGGCGGCGCGAAGACCGCCGACTCCGCTGTGGCCCTCGCCCGGGTGAGCCTGGGCGTGGGGGATCGTGCGGCGGCCGCCAAAGTCCTCCGCCCGGCGCTGGTGGAGTCGATGGCGGCGCCCAACGACGTACGGGTGGAGGCGTGGCTGCTGGACGCGCGCCTCGCGTACGAGGCGGGCGACCCGTCGCACGGCCGCCGCTCGCTCGATCGTGCGCTGCGGCTGGGCGAGCGCGAACAGCTCCGGCTGCCCTTCGCGATGGCGCGGAACTGGCTGTACGCGGTATTGCGCCGCGACCCAGAGCTCGTGCGTCCGCATCGGCGGCTGCTCGAACCGCTGTGGGCGGAGGCCGGCGCCCCGGCTCCGCCCGGCGTCATGGCCGATGGTGGCGCCGCGGACGGCGACGCCAGGGTGTACGGACGGCTGAGCACGCGCGAACTCGACGTACTGCGGCACGTGTCGGAGATGCTGACCACCGAGGAGATCGCGGTGGAGATGTACGTCTCCATCAACACCGTCAAGACGCACCTGAAGAGCATCTACCGGAAGCTGGCCGTGACCCGCCGGGGGGAGGCGGTCCGGCGGGCCCAGCACCTGGAGCTGCTCTAGCGCTCTGCGAGCCGGCCCGTTACAGCAATCCCAGCTCGCGGGCCCGCTCGATGGCCTCCTCGCGGGACGACACCCCGAGCTTGCGATAGATCGACCGGGTGTGGGTCTTGACGGTGTTCGCCGAGACGTACAGCTCCCGGCCGATCTCCCGGAGCGACAGGTCGCCGCGGAGCAGCCGAAGCACGTGCACCTCGCGCTCGGTGAGCGACTCGGTCACGGCGCCGCCGCGCTGCGATGCGCCGTTCCGGGGCACGCCGCTCCGGGGTGCGGCGGCCAGCCGGCCCTCGATGTCGGCGAGCACAGACCGGAGGTGCGCGCCGCTGTCCGGCTCGGTCGCGACCAGGTCGTGCGCCTCGTCGAGCAGGGCCCGCGCGGCCGGCAGGTCACCCGCGTCCAGCGTCGTCCGGGCGAGCGCGATGAGACTGTTCAGGGTGGGCCACGGGGTGAGGCCGAGAGTCTGCCGCCGGATGGTGAGCGAGTATTGAAGCACTTGCCGCGCCTGGTCGTACTCCCCCTCGCGCGCCAGCACCGCGCCCAACGCGGTGGCGGCCAGTGTGACAGTGGCCGACTCGCTGAGCCCGGAGGGCTGGACCAGGTCGTGGGCCACCCGGGCGAGCTGGGCCGCCTGCGCGGTGTGGCCGAGTTCGCCCATCGCCAGCGACAGGATCGACAGCGCGAGGATCCGGACGGTGGGCATTACGCCGTCGCTCTCCGCCGCCTCGTCGAGCGGCGGGATCGCGCCCTCGAGGTCACCGGTGAGGTAGCGGCTGTAGCCCAGCGCCGTGCGGGCCAGGGCGTACCACCGCGACATCGGCTCCGGGCCGAGCGCGACCGCGGTCTCGGCCGCGCTCAGCATCTCGGGCACGCCGTCGAAGCCGAAGATGGCGCGCTGCAGTGCCGCCGCGAACGCCACGGACGGCGACCCGTCGGGCAGCGGGCCATCGTGCGGCAGGCTTTCGGCGACCGCGAGCCAGTGGCGCATCGCCCGGCGGTGCCCGAACAGGGCCATCACCCAGGCCGCGCAGATCGCGGTGACCGGCTCGGTGCCGATCCTTGGCTCGCCGATCGACTCCATCCAGCCGCGAACCGTCGCCACCCGCCCGATGTTGACGTAGTCGATCCAATGGCGGGCGAACAGGAGCACGGCGTGGTCGAGGTCCGCGCCGGCCAGCGCGTGCGCGATGGCCTCGCCGATCAGGTCGTGCGCGGCGAGCCATGTGCTCGCCCGCCGGTGCAGCTCCGGAACAAGATCGAGCTCGGTGCGGACCAGCTCGCCGCGCAGCGCCTCCATGAACAAATGGTGGTAGCGATACCACTGCCGATTGTCGTCGAGCGGGGTCAGGAAAAGGTTCGCCTGCTCCATATAGGCAAGCAGATCCAGCGCGTTCGACGTATTGGCCACGGCGTCGCACAATGGCGCGGTGAATCGATCCAGAATAGCGGTCCGGCGCAGAAATCTGCGTACTTCGAAAGGCTGCGGCCGGAGTACCTCCTGGCTGAGATAATCGAAGATGAGGCGATTGGTGCCGGCGAAATCGCGGATAAAGGTCTCGGGGTCGCCGCTTTCGCGCAACGAGAGGGCTGCGAGGTAGATGGCGGCCGGCCAGCCCTCGGCCTTCTCGATGAGGTCGCCGAGGTCGTAGTCGCGGAGCCGGATGCCGGCGACCCGGCGGACCAGCAGCGCCGCCTCCTCGCCGGTGAAGGCCAGCTCGCTCATCCGCAACTCCACGATGTCGCCGGTGGCCCGGTACCTGGCCAGCGGGAGCAGCGGGTCCGCCCTGGTCGCCAGCACGAGCTGGACCGAGGGCGGCAGCCGGTCGAGGAAGGACTCGATCTGCCGATGGCAGGCGGGCTCCTGCAGGACGTGATAGTCGTCGAGGACGAGCACGACGGGCTCCTGGAGCGCGGCCAGCGCGTTGAGCAGCCGGGGCAGCAGCAGGCCCTCGACGTCGGGGGCCTCGGTGCGGAGCGGGCCGGTCAGATGATCGCCGTCCAGCCCGGAGGTCGCGTCGTCTAGCGCCGTGACGATGGCCGTCCACAACGAGACCGGGTCGTTGTCGTCCACGTCCAGCGACACCCAGGCGAACGGCCTGATGCCGGCCGCTGCGGCCCGCCACTCGGCGATGAGCGTCGACTTGCCGAACCCCGCCGGAGCCGACAGGAGGACGAGCCGTGCGCCGTGGGCGCCGGACAGGGCGGTCACCAATCGCGCTCGGCTGATCAACTCGGTCCGGGGCTCGGGGACGTGGGTCTTGACGTCAAGAGGCACACCGGGCATCGGGGCCGGCTGCTGGTCGGCACCCCCGGTGATCTTATTCCTGCGACGCCAGACCCACATCTCCGTCGCTCCAAACAGCCCATGTTGATCTTTGCGAATCATCACCCCGGATTCGCGGGGAGTCAACTCGCATTAGTGCCGCGTCGGGTGAAAATTAAATGACATCACCAGGTGTAGTTTGTTGATTTCTCGGTGGCGCGGTCGCCGTTGTTTATGTCGATTGCCTGTTTGTCGCACTCTGACAATGGCGGCCCGAAAAGCATAAGTGCCCTCATGTGTCCTCCTGCGCCGGCGGCAGCCGCCGTACCTCGACGAGCTCGAAGCCGAGCGCCTGAATCCGGTCGAGAATGCCGTACAGCGCCGCCTGGTCGAGGTCTACGCCGCGCAGCACCGTTTCGACGGGATTCACGGTGACCGAGAGGTCTTCGAACGCGATGCGGAACGAATCCGTGACGCGCCCCTTGATTCTGATTTCATATCCACCGGCATCCGCGGGCCGGCCATCGGTCGAATTCCGCACGTCCTCCTCCTCGTCGCTGCGGCGGCCGGATCAGGTGGTCGTGGGCCGGGGGCGCCCCTTAACGGTTCGCGGTCGGACGAGCGACGAACGCGAGTATCGCCGTGAGGGCACCCCAGACCATCAGCCAGATGCCGACGAGAACTGTGAGTGTGACGAGTGACGGCGTCGGATACGCGAGGACGATGAGGCCCGCGATGATCATGAGGACGGCCATCGCGATCGACCAGCCACGGCCCGGCTGGGACGGGCTCGAGAGCGTGTTGACGAACTCGATGATGCCGCCGATCAGCCAGGTCAGGCCGAACAGCACGGCGAGCACCGCGACCGTCTGCAGCAGGTGGCGCATGGCCAGCACGCCGATGGCGATGCAGAGCACGCCGAGGAGGGCGTAGAGCACACGCTCGCCGCCCCCGGCGCCCTGGGCGCTGATCGCGCGTGCGATGTTGAGGACGCCGAGCAGCAGCAGCTGCAGGCCGAACAGCACCGCGAGCACCCCGACGGTTGCCTCGGGCCAGGCCACGATCAAGATTCCGATCACCAGCGTGATGAGCCCGACCGCGAGGACCGTGCCCCAGGATGCGCCGAGCCGTCCCGTGAGACCAATGACGGGACCGCCCAGTTCGGTGGCCGACCGGCCTTGTGCTTCTTGAGACGCGTCGTGAACCACGGTTCCTCCTTCCGTCGTATGTGCGCGGGACATGCCCGCGATCGCCATGGGGTTAGGTCACCTTCTGCGAAGACCTGCCGCATCATCCGTGGAGGGTGAGTCCGGACTGGTTTCGCCCGGGTGAGGTGCCGTCTCATCCGTTGCGGGTGATACGCGCGGCGCGCGGCCGTCTGATACTTCCGGCCTGTATCCGGTACCTGACGAGGCGGTCTCGCACGGCACACCCAGTGCAGGGCCGGGGATAGGAGAGGCAAGGACATGTCAGATCTGATCGCGATCGGTTACCCAGACGAGACGACGGCGGCCGAGGCAGAGCGCGAAGTACAGCGGCTGGTCGGCGAGCTCATCATCCAGCCCGACGCGGTCGCGGTGATCGTCCGTGACCAGGAGGGCAAGTTCCACGTCAACACGCACCACAACCCGGTGGGGGGCGGCGCGATGTGGGGCATGTTCTGGGGGCTGCTGTTCGGCATGTTGTTCTTCGTCCCGTTCTTCGGGATGGCGCTCGGCGCCGGCATGGGTGCCCTCATGGGCAAGATCGAGAAGTCCGGCATCGACAAGACCTTCCAGCAGCAGGTCCGCGACATGCTCAAGCCGGGCACCTCGGCGCTGTTCCTCGTCGTCGAGAAGGTAACGCCGGACAAGGCCGTGGCGGCGCTCAGCAAGTTCGGCGGCACTGTGCTGAAGTCCTCGCTGTCGAAGGAGACCGAGCGGCAGCTGCAGGAGGCCCTGCACGGCGAGCAGGCCACTTCCTAGGAGGCGACGGGAGCTAGACGGGAGCTAGGAGGCCCGCGTCATGGAAGGGGCCACGGATTTCGGTCCGATGCAGATGCTGGTGATCGCCTTCGAGGACGCCAAGTTCACCGGGGAGATCCTCCCCGAGCTGCAGCGACTGCGCGAGCACGACATCGTGCGGCTGGTCGACCTGCTCGTCGTCTCCAAGGACGACGAGGGGAACCTCACCCACCTGCGGACGAGCGACCTGTCCGATGAGGAGTTGCGCGGCCTCGGAGCCGCCGTCGGGGCGTTGATCGGCTTGGGTGCCGAGGGAGAAGAGGGCCTCGCCGAGGGCGCCGATGCGGGCGCGGACGAGCTGGCCGGCGGGGTCATCGGTGACGAGCAGGACCGGGCGATCACCGACGCCGTCCCGAACGGCTCCGCCGCCGCCATCGCGCTGCTCGAACACCGCTGGGCCATGCCGTTGCGCGACGCCGTACAACGAGCGGGTGGCATGACGGTCTCCGACACGTGGCTGCGTCCGGCCGACATGGTCGGCATCGGGGCCCGGCTCGCCGCCGAGTCCGGGCCGTAGCCCATTCGAGTGCTGAGGGCCCTCGTCTCTGACCGCTGCAGGCGAGGGCCCTCTCAGTGTGTTTTCGAACGCCGTGCCTTACGAGCGCTGCAACCTTGCCGTGACCACCCTTGGGACCTTCGACTCTGCCCACGGAACCAGCGGCGGCCCAATGCTGGACGACATGCCCGCCGTGGCGCGCGGAGATCCGGAGACCGGCCATCCGCCGCCCGCCCGGCGCACGGTGCCAACTCCGGACGGAGATGACCGAGGAATGACCCAAGGGATGACCGGGGACCCGGCGACCGCGACCTATCCCGTGCCGCGAGCCGAGACCGAAACCGAGCGCGTGCTGCTGCGGCACGGCTCGGGTGACCGGCTCATGGCGGACCTGCTCGGCGGCGTCATCGCGGCAGAGCTCGGGCTCGACGGTCCGGCGGAGGACGCGGCCGTGGTCGATCTCGGCGCCGGCGAGGTGGTCGTGAGCACGGACGCCTTCGTCGTCACACCGCGGGTCTTCCCCGGCGGGGACATCGGCGCGCTCGCCGTCAACGGCACCCTGAACAACCTGGCGATGCGCGGCGCCCGTCCGGCCGCCGTCTGCCTGGCGTACATCATCGAGGAGGGGCTGCGCCTCGACGAGCTGCGGCAGATCACCGCCTCGGCGGCGCGCGCCGCCCACGTGGCCGGGGTACGCGTCGTGTCGGGGGACACCAAGGTGGTCGGCGCCGGCGCGGCCGACGGCCTGTTCGTCACCGCGACCGGCATCGGCGTACGGCTCCCGGACGCCCGGATCTCGGCGGACGGCGCCCGTCACGATGACGTCGTCCTGATCTCCGGGCCGGTCGGGCGGCACGGCACGGCCATCCTCGGCGTCCGGGCGGGTCTCGGCCTCGACGCGCAGATCATGTCTGATACCAGGGCGTTGCACGACCTCGTCGCCGCCATGGTCGAGGCCGGCGGGGAGAGCGTGCACGCGCTGCGCGACCCGACCCGGGGCGGCCTCGCCGGCGCCCTGAACGAGCTCGCCGCGGCCGCCGCGGTCGGCGTTGAGCTGGACCAGAGCGCGATCCCCGTTCCCGGCCCGGTGGTCGGCGCGTGCGACCTGCTGGGGCTCGATCCGCTGTACATGGCGAACGCGGGCTGCCTGGTGGCGTTCGTGGCGCCCGAGGCGGCACTCGAGGTGCTGGCCGCGATGCGCGCGCAGCGGGAGGGGGCACAGGCCCGGCCTATCGGCCGGGCGGTCGCGGATCAGCCAGGGCGGGTCCGCATGCATACCCCGGACGGCGCCACCAGATCCCTGGACGGCCTGGCCGGAGAACAGCCGTCCCGCATCTGCTGACGTGCCCATCGGCGGCCGCTGACCCGCCATCGGCCGCGATGACACCAGCGGACGTGACCTGGGCGAACCGCGGTTCGGGCCATTGGTCACTATCAAACGGGGGTGCTCCTGGGTGACTATGGGCGAGCAGTCGGACAGCTCCGAGGCAGCAGCAGGGGAGAATGGGACCGTGCCCCCAGAGTCATCGGCGGAGAGCGAGCGCGGCGCGCTGTTTCCGCACATGCGGCTCGATGAGCTGCTGGCGGAGCTGCAGGCCCGCCTGGAGGCCGTGCTGGCCGCGCGCGATCGCACGCATGCCTTGCTCGAGGCCGTGGTGGCGATCGGCTCCGGCCTGGATCTGGCCACGATGCTGCGGCGCATGGTCGAGGCGGCCACAACGCTGGTTGACGCCTCGTACGGCGCGCTGGGCGTGATCGGCGAGGGCGGCAACAGCCTGATCGAGTTCATTCCGGTGGGTCTGTCGGAGGAGGAGATCCGGCGGATGGAGCACTGGCCGCACGGGCTGGGCATTCTCGGCCTGTTGATCAAGGAGCCGAAGCCGTTGCGGCTGTCGGATCTCGGCGAGCATCCGGAGTCGTACGGCTTTCCGGCCGGTCACCCGCCGATGCGGACCTTTCTGGGGGTGCCGATCCAGGTGCG
>DATBKU010000007.1:0-25375 GCA_036555725.1 Streptosporangiaceae bacterium
GCGCCCGTCGATGAGCACCCGTCCCGACGTCGGCTTCAGATGACCGGTGACAACATTGACGAAGGTGCTCTTGCCCGCACCGTTCGGGCCGATGATGCCGAGCGTGCGTCCCTCCGGAACCGTCACCGACACCTCCGACAGGGCGGCGAGACCGCCGAATCGGCGGCTGACGGCTCGGACCTCCAGGATCGCGCTCACGATGACCGCCACTCAGCGCTCATAGGCGATACCTCCGGATATTCGCCAGCGGTGAGTAGTTGTGGCTGCGTCTGGCCTCGCGGACGTACGTCACGGCGCCCTCGGGCATCAGGATGACCACCACGACGATGATCGCCCCGAGGATGAACGTGTGGGCCTCGGTAAAGGACTGGCGCAGCCATTCCGAGAGAAACTGCAGCGCCACGGCGCCGATCAGCGGCCCGAGTATGGTCCCCGCCCCGCCGATCACCACCATGATCACCATGAGTACGGTGATCCCGACGTCGAACATGTTCTCCGGGTAGACCGTGACCAGCTGGAACGTGTACGCCGATCCGGCCAGGCCGGTCAGCAGCCCGGAGAGGGCGAACGCGCTCACCTTCGCGCGGGTCGTGTTGATCCCCATCGAGGCCGCGGCGTCCTCGTCCTGATGGATCGCGCGCAGGGCCAGGCCGAACCGGCTCCGGGTCACCAGCCCCGCCGCGGCGACCGCGAAGGCCGCGAGCGCCAAGAACAGGATGTAGAAGCCGTCCTCACCGAGGTACGCGGTCGTGGCCTTGGCGCCGAACGTCGGCACCGTGATGCCCGCGCCGCCGCCCGTGAGGCCGGGCAGGTTGTTCACCAGCTCGCGGGTGCCCTCCGCCACGCCGAGTGTGGCGATGGCGAAGTAGTGGCCGCGCAACCGCAGCAGGGGCGTGCCGATGAGCGCGCCGAACGCGGCGGCGACCAGGCCACTGATCACCAATGCGGGCCAGTACGGCCACCGCGCGTGCGCCATCAGCACCGCGGTCGTATAACCCCCGAGCCCGAAGAAGACGACCTGCCCGAAGGAGGCGTACCCGGTGAGGCCCCCGATGAGGTTCCATGACTGCGCCAGCACGATGAACATGAACACCGCGCTGACGACTCGTTCCTGCCCTACATACAGCTGGGTCTGCAGCGCGACGCAGGCGAGTACCGCGACCAGCCCGGCCGCCCAGGGGCCGTACCTGGCTGTGGCGCCGCTCATCATGCCTCCTGCCGCGCCTCGTAGAAGGCCCGCCCGATCAGTCCGGTCGGGCGTGCGAAAAGAACCACGATGAGCACGGCGAAGGCGACCGCGTTGGACCAGATGCCGGGTAGGTACTGGCCCGCCCACGACTCGGCCAGGCCGAGGACCATCCCACCGGCCAGTGCGCCGTACATGTTGCCGAGCCCGCCGAGCACCGCGATGACGAAGCTGATCAGCGTGTAGCGCCCGGCGTCCGCCGGGTGGAAGGTCCCGACGGTGCCGATCATGGCACCCGCCGCGCCGGCCAGCGCGGCGGCGATCGCGAACGTGAGCGCGTACACGTGCCGTGCCCGGATGCCCATGAGCCGCGCCGCGCCGCGGTCCATGCCCGTCGCCATGATCGCGAGCCCGGTCCTGGTCCGGTTCATCAGCGCCACCAAGGCCAGGGTCACGGCGACGGCCACCGCGAAGGTCAGCAGCTTTCCGAGCGGTATCTGTACGCCTCCCGGGAGGGCGATCCCCCGAGAGGCGTACGAGGTGCGGATCGCCTGGAAGTCGCCGGTGAACACGATGTTCATGCCCTGGACGAGGACCAGGTCGATCCCGAAGGTGAGCAACAGCGTGATGAAGATCGGTGCGTTGACCACAAGGTTGATCAGGCAGCGCTGGATGAGATATCCGAGCGCGAACAACCCCGCGGCCGCGCCGATCATGCCGAGAAAGGGGTCGATCCCGGCATGGTTCGACAGCTCCCAGGCGAGGTACGCCCCGAGCACCACGAACGACCCGTGGGCCAGGTTGACGATGTTCATCACGCCCCAGACGAGCGAGAACCCGACGGCGATCAGGGCGAACAACCCACCCTGCAACACACCGTTGAGCGTCGCCTGGAAGAACGTGCTCATCGACGCATCAGGTGGCGCGCGGCCACGTCATCTTCGCCGCCGCCGCGTCGGTCGGCCATACCGTGACGACCTTGCCTTGCTGGATCTGGATCACCGACATGGGCTTGAACGTGTTCTGACCTGTCTGGTCGAAGTGGATGCGCCCGAAGAAGGACTGGGTGTCGAGCGCGGCCATAGCGTCGCGGACCTTGTTCGGGTCGGTGGACCCCGCCTTCTGCGCCGCGAGCGCCAGCGCCAGGCAGGCCCCGGTCGCCTCGGCATTGTGGTACTCCGCCGCGTGCCCGTACTTGGCCTGGATGGCCGCCGAGTAGTTCTGCGCGGTGCCGAACCAGGGATCCGATCCCTTCACCTCGGGCGTCCACTGGCTGGAGCCGATGACACTGTTCGCGAGATCGTGCAGCGTGTTCTTGAAGTCGGGTGTCGGCGGCGCCACCGTCTCGCCGAAGAGCTGCGGCCGTACGCCGAGCTCGTTCGCCTGCTTGATGATCGCGATGCCCTCGACGAGGTGCACCGAGCCGATGATCACGTCGGGTTTCTTCGCCTTGACCTTGGTCAGTGCCGCGCTGACGTCGGTCGCCTGCGCGGGGAAGTACTCCGGTTCGATGACGGTGAAGCCGCGTTTCTTCGCCTCGGCCACCCCGCCCTGGGTCACGGTCTTGGAGAAGCCGTCGTCGGCGGACAGGAACGCGATGGTCTTCGGCTTGGGCTTGGCCAGCTCGTCGATGGCCTTGATCATGGACGCGGCGTACTCGGTGGCGGGGGAGAGCACCGCGAACGTTCGCTTGTAGCCCTGGCTGAAGATGGTGTTGTCGGCGCCCGACGAGTCGGCCATCACCTGTCCGTTGCGTTCCACAACGGGCGCGGTCGCCGCGGTGTTGGGCGAGCCGTACGGTCCGAGGACGAGCTTGATGCCCTTGTCGTTGAGCTGGTCGACGATCCGGGCGGCGACGTCGGGCTTGGAGGTGTCGTCGGAGTAGCTGATCTCGATCTTCAGCTTCTTGTCGCCGACCTGGACGCCACCCTTGGCGTTGATCGTTTCCCGGCAGAGCTCGTACCCCTCTTTGGTCAGGGTGCCCTCCCGGGCGAGCGCCCCGGTGTTGGAGTACGGCGCGCCGAGCCGGAGTGCGTCGTCGGAGCTGCCGCCAGATGATCCTTTTGAGCCGCAGCCGGTGGCGGCGAGCACGATCGCCGCGGAAATGCATAGCCCTCTGCGCATTGTCCCTCCTGCTGGTGTGGGATGGCGGGGCAGTCAGGAGTTCGCGCGCCTGTGCGTTGACGCGCGTAAGAGCGACTCTCCCAAGGGGGCGGAAAGCGCTTCGAAGCGTCGAAACACTACATGACCGTAGATCAAATGTGCCGGATCGGGCAGGTGTCGTTACTGATATGTCACGACCCGTCTCTCGGTGCCCCCTACCGGATTCGAACCGGCGCTGCCGCCTTGAAAGGGCGGTGTCCTAGGCCGCTAGACGAAGGGGGCCCGGGCCGTGCCACGGCCCCGGTCAGCTTAGGGGACGGTCTGCGCGGCGCCAAAGCGATTCCATGGTACCGGGGGACGGCGACGCGGCGGGCCGAGCGATCCGGGGAACGATCTCCAGAGCGCGGGAGAGTTAACGGCGGGGGGATTCGAGCCCCTCGGTCGAGCGGGGCGAGACGGTGCTGGGGGAGGGCGAGCCGGAGGGGGAGCCGGACGGGCTGCCAAAGGGGGTCGGGGTCGGCGGGGGGTTGATGGTGCGGTCGGGGGAGGACTCGAGGCTCCGCTTGATCTCGGCGGACTTCTCGCCGAGGCCGCCGATCGTGATGTCGTCCCAGCCTTGGAGGCGGTGCGAGGCCCGGTTGAAGTAGAGGACGGACATCTCGATGGGGGTGGGCTGTTCGTGTTCGAGGCCGCGCAGGCCGGCGCCGCCGGTAGAACCTTGCACGAACAGCCGGGTGCCGGTGGACAGCAGCCGGGTGGCCCGCTGGTGCGTGTGGCCGGACAGGATCAGCGGTGCGGTGCCGTTGAAGGCCTGGGCCTCGTCGGGGTCGTGGATGACGACGATGTCGGGGGTCAGGCCCGAGTTGTGCAGGCTCGTCGCGAGCCGCTCCCCGGTCTGCTGCATCGCCGAGGCGCCGACGGTGTCGCCGCGGGTGGACTTGTCGGGGGTGAAGCGGGGGTCGCCGCTGCCCCAGATGCGCAGGCCGTTGACCTCGCGCATGTCGCCGGTGAGGACGATCGCGTTCTTCTGCTTGGCGACCGCCTGCTGGGTTTCCCCCGAGTCGTGGTTGCCGCGGATGAAGACGTACGGGATCTTCAGCTTGCCGATCTCGGAGACGAACTTGTCCTCGGGCTTGGAGCCATGGTCGGTGAGGTCGCCGCTGTCGACGATCAGCTGTACCTGGAACTGCTGTGACACCGAGCGGATTACGCTCCACGCCAGCGGGTTGAGGTGGACGTCGGAGACGTGCAGCACCCGCAGGGTGGTCGGGTCGGGCTCGTAGATCGGGAGGGCCGAGGTCGCCGAGTACAGCCGGGACACGTTGCCTACGATCTGGGCGAGCTGGGCCCGATAGGTGTCGAAGCGCCGCACGATGGTCTTGGCGTCGCCGACGACCTGCGGCGCACTGGCCAGCAGTCCGGTGAATCGCGGCTCGACCACCGACTGCGGGTTGAACGTCAGTACGGCGAGCGCGCCGACGACCGCCACTCCGCCCAGGCCGACCCCGGCCGTACGGAGCCCGAAGCGCCACGACCGAAAGACGATCAGCCCGGCCAGCCCTGCGCAGACCACTCCCAGGCCGCCGGCCCGCAGCGCCAGCACGATCACGCCGTGCCGTACCTCGCTGCCGATCGTCGTCGTCAGCCGGTCCAGTTCCTCCGGGTGCTCGATCAGCCGGCGGGCGGGTTCGGGGCGCAGCCGGGCGACCTGGGCGTCGAGCCGCAGCGGACCGCGGTGGGTGTCGAGCTGCAGGGTCCCGAGCGGCGGGATGTCGACCACCGTCCCGCCCGACCACGACGGCCGCAACGACATCGCCACGTCGGCGGGCCCGACCGGGGTCTGCGTACGACCGCCGAGCAGCATCCCGATCCAGGCGCCGATGAGTCCGACGATGATGACAGCGGCGATGCGCAGTGTCCGGTCGCTGGGCAGTCGATTCCTGACTGCTGCAATGACCATGGGTGTGTTCCCACCGCTCCTCGGGTTGCCGCACAATGACTTATGTGATCGAGGTGCCGCGGCAGGAGTTCGAGGATCTAGTTGCCGAGGCCCTCGACACCATCCCACCAGACTTGGCCAAACTTATGGACAACGTCGTCATCGTCGTCGAGGACGACGCGCCGGAGCCGGGCCTGCTCGGCCTGTACTACGGCGTGCCGCTGACCGACCGAGGCGATTGGTACGCCGGCGTCCTTCCCGACCGCATTGCGATCTACCGTAACGAGATTCTGCGGATCTGCGCGACGCCGGTCGACGTGGTCAACGAGGTACGCATCACCGTCGTCCACGAGATCGCTCATCATTTCGGCATCGGCGATGACCGGTTGCATGAACTTGGCTGGTAATTTGTGCACGTTAGGTCACAGACCTGGCACTCAGCGTGAGTTAATGTAGGGCATGGTCGCTCGTCCAGGTAACGCGGGCGAGCGTGGCGTGGGAGCGCGCGCAGCGGGACGGCATCGGCGTCCGCCCGAGGAACAGGCGACGTACCGAGAGGTCTTCGCGATCGGCGAGTTCCGCACGTTGTGGCTGGCCCAGGTGCTGTCGTTCATCGGTGACCAGCTCGCTCAGGTCGCCCTTGCCGTGCTCGTCTATCACCGTACGGGCTCGCCGCTGCTCACGGCCGTGACGTACGCCCTGACCTATTTGCCGCCGATCGTCGGCGGACCCGTGCTGTCCGGGCTGGCCGACCTGTTCCCGCGCCGTACGGTCATGATCGTCTGCGACGTGCTGCGCGCTGCGCTCATCGCGCTGATGGCGATCAAGAGCGTGCCGTTCGTCGTGCTGTGCGCGCTGGTGTTCTGCGTGGTGCTGCTGGGCGCCCCGTTCACCGCGGCGCGGGCGGCGCTGCTGCCGGACGTACTTCCTGGTGACAAGTACGTCGCCGGCGCGGCGATCAACAACATCACCCATCAGGCAACGCAGATGCTGGGCTTCCTGGCCGGCGGCGCGCTCGTGGTCATGGTCGGCACCCGCGAGGCGCTGGCAATCGACGCCGTCACGTTCGCGGCGTCCGGGATGATCCTGCTCGCCGGGTTGCGCCGGCGTCCGGTTCCGAGCCGCAGTGGGCACGAGACCCTGTCGCTGTGGCGCAACACCCGGGCCGGCGCACGACTTGTCTTCGGCGACCCGACCCTGCGATCGCTCGTGTCGTTCGCCTGGCTGTGCGGTTTCTACGTAGTTCCTGAGGGCCTCGCCGCCCCGTACGCGGCCACGTTCGACAACAGCGCCATCACGGTGGGGCTGCTGATGTCGGCGATGCCCATCGGCACGGTCATCGGCGCGTTCCTGTTCAGCCGGTTCGTCCGGCCGACCAACCGGATCCGCGCGATGGGCTGGATGTCGATGCTGGCGTGTGCCCCGCTGATCGGCTGTGCCCTGCACCCGCCGCTGTGGGCGGTGGTCGCCATCTGGGGACTGTCCGGCGTCGGCAGCGCGTACCAGCTCGCCGCCAACGCCGCCTTCGTCGCCGCCGTACCCCCGTCCGGGCGAGGGCAGGCCTTCGGCCTCGCCCAGTCGGGCATCCTGGCCGGTCAGGGCCTCGGCATCCTCATCGGCGGGGCGCTCGCCCAGGTGCTCGGCCCGGAACCGGTGATCTCCCTCGCGGGCATTTCCGGGCTGAGCGTCGCGACCATGCTCGCCCTGACCTGGACTCAGGTACGGGGCGACGCGATCGCGGCGACCCTGGAGCGGACGGAGGCCGAGGCTGTCTAACGCCGAGGCTGTCTAACCCATGGTCTAGCCGTTCTGCCGCTTCTGCTGCTGCTTGTCGATGAGGTCCTGGACGATGGAGTTGGTCTCGCCCTCCTCCGGGATCAGCAGCCAGCCGGCCACGTAGATCGCCGCCGCGGTCCCCGCGGTGAAGACCGTGAGCACGGCCAGCACCAGCCGCAGGATGTTGGCGTCCACGCCCAGGTACTCCGCGGCGCCGGAGCACACCCCGGCGATCATTCTTCCCTCGCGCGTACGCCGTAGCTCGCGCGGCTTTGTCGTGTTCTCTTCCATGCCATCGATCGTGCCCTGCCACGGCCCCGTCCACCATCCGGATTCGCCCTGACCGCACCCCGAGACGTCCCCGATTCCCCATGCCGTACGACTCCGGGACCGCCGTCAGGGCCGCGGCGTCGCTTCGGCGACGGCCCGCGTCTGCGAGCCTGGGGGGATGATGGCGATCGAACGGCTGGGGCTCGGCCTGGCGGCACTGGGCCGGCCCGCGTACATCAACCTCGGCCGCGAGGGACAGCTGCCCGCGTCGCGTACGGTCGCGGCGATGCGCGCGGCGACCTGGGAGGTGCTGGACGCGGCGTACGAATCCGGGGTCCGATGGGTGGACGCCGCGCGCTCGTACGGACGGGCCGAGGAGTTCCTGGCCGGGTGGCTCGCGGATCGCGGTCATCGTGACGTGATGGTGTCGAGCAAGTGGGGCTACGCGTACGTCGGCGACTGGCGTACCGACGCCGACGTGCACGAGGTCAAGGAGCACACGCTCGCCCGGTTCCAGAGCCAGCTGGCCGAGACAAGGAAGCTGCTCGGCGACCACGTCCGGCTCTACCAGGTGCACTCGCTCACGGCCGACAGCCCGCTGTTCGACGACCTGCCGCTGCAACGCGCCCTGGCCGCGGCGGCCGCCGAAGGTCTGCGAATGGGCTTCTCCACGTCGGGCCCGGCGCAGCCGGAGACCGTACGGCGAGCCTTGCGCCTCGGGGTGTTCAGCGCGGTGCAGTCGACCTGGAATCCACTCGAGCCGTCCGTAGGGGAGGCCCTTTACGAGGCGCACGAGGCGGGCCTGCACGTGCTGGTCAAGGAGGCGCTGGCCAACGGGCGCCTCGCCGTACAACCACCGCCATCCGTGGCGCGGCTGGCCGAGCGGCATGACCTCGGCCCCGACGCGGTCGCGCTGGCGGCCGCGCTCGCGCAGCCCTGGGCCGACACCGTGCTGATGGGCGCGGCGAGCGTGGCGCAACTGCGCTCCAACCTGGCCGCGGCGACCCTGGCCCTCACCGAGGACGACGTCGCGACGCTCGCCGGCCTGGCCATCCCACCGCAGGAGTACTGGTCCATCCGCGCCGCCCTGCCCTGGAACTGACGTCCTCGGCCTGGAGCCGGCCGCTGGTGGTGTCCCACTGAGGCCACTTTCGGCACCTCGCTAAGTGGCGATCGGCGTGCGACGCTGAACGTTAGGCCCAACGGGGGCAGGTATGGTCGATCGATCAAGCCTGCGGCGTATCGCGCCGCCGCCGGCAACGGGTGGCACCCGGATCCTCGCTGCATCCCGATATCGCGACCCCGGTGACGTCCTGACGCTCATCGGCGGCGGTCTCGCGCTCTGCGTCGCGGTGGTCGTACTCGCCATTGGACCGGGCCCGCTCGTCGGGTCGGACGCGGCCGTTGTGCGAGCGGGGTCCGATCTGACCAAGGTGTTGGTCGGCCTGATGCAGGTGGTGGCGGTGGCGGCGACCGCCGGAGTCGTGATCGCGGTGCTCGCCCAGCGTCGCTACCGGCTGCTCGCCGGAGTGGCGATCGGCGCCCTGGTTGCGGCCGCCATCCAGACGGCGCTCGTCCACCTCTTCGGGGTCGACGGACCGAGCGCCCTGGCCGCGGCTCGCGCGAGTGACTCATGGCTTACCGGCGCCGCGTTCCCCGATTCCGCGTTCAGCGCGGGGGCGACGGCGGTGACGCTCATCCTGACCAACTGGCTGAGCCGCCCGTGGCGGCGGGCAGTCTGGGTCGCGCTGCTCACCTTCGTGGTGGCGCTGCTGGTCGCGGGGACGGCCCTGCCCATGGAGATGGTGCTGGCCGTGGCCGTTGGGGTGACCGTGGGGGCCGGGCTGCTGGTGCTGTTCGGCGTGCCCGACCGGCGGATCGGGCCCGCGGGCGTGGCGGCCGCGTTGGAGGCCGGGGGCCTGCCCGTCGCCTCAGTCGTACCCGCGGACATCGCGACCAAGGGGTCACGTCCGTTCCTGGCGATCACCGCCGGCGGACGCCGGCTGTTCGTCAAGGTGGTGGGCCGGGATCAACGTCATGCCGATCTGCTCTATCGCGCATACCGATTCATGCGGCTGCGGGGCGTCGACGACACCCGGCCGGCCGCCTCACTCATGCAGGCGGTCGAGCATCAGGCGCTCGTCGGGGTGATGGCGGAACGAGCCGGGGTGCACGTCCCGAGCGTCGATCGGCTGGTCGAGTCGGCGGACGGGTCCGCGGTGCTGGCCATGGAGCTGGTGACCGGCGCCTCCCTCGAACGGCTGCCCGCCGCCGACATCACCGACGACCTGCTGCGTGAGCTGTGGGGAGAGGTGGATCGGCTGCACCAGGCCCGGATCGCCCACCGGGGGCTTCGCGCGGCCAACGTGATGGTGGACGCGACCGGGCGGCCCTGCCTGACGGACTTCAGCTTCGCCGAGCTGACGGCGACCGATCGCCAGATCGCCCTCGACGTGGCGGAGCTGATGGCGTCGCTGGCCGCCCTCGTGGGTCCGGAACGCGCCGTCGGCGGCGCCCTCGCCGCCATCGGCCCGGACGGGGTGGCGCCGGCGGTCTCCCTGCTGCAGCCGCTGGCCCTGTCGGCTGCCACCCGGCACGACGTCGCCGGCAAGGAAAAGCTGCTGAAACGGACCCGATCGGCCGCGGCGGAGGCCAGCGGACGGCCGGCCGGGGAGCTGGCCCGCCTCCAGCGCGTGCGGCCACGCACGCTGCTGACGATCGCGGCGCTGGCCGGCGCCTTCTACTTCCTGCTCCCGCAGCTCGCCCAGGTCGGCACCGGGTGGCAGGCCCTGAAGTCGGCCGAGTGGGCGTGGCTGCCGCTCGTCATCGCGATGTCGGCGCTGACGTACCTCGGTAGCGCGATCGGGCTTATGGGCGCGGTCCGCGAACGGCTCCCGTTCGGGCCAACCCTGTTGTCTCAGGTGGCCTCGTCGTTCATCAACCGGGTCTCCCCGGCGAATGTCGGGGGAATGGCGCTGAACGCCCGTTACCTGCAACGATGCGGCGTCGAGCCGGCCACGGCGGTCACCGCCATCGGGCTCAACAGCCTGGCGGGCGGCCTCATGCACCTGGTCCTCATCGTCGTGTTCTTCTCATGGGCGGGCAGTAACCTGTCGCAGGCCTTCTCGCTGCCGTCCGGCAGCAAGCTGCTGGCCGTGCTCGCCGTACTGGCGGCGGTTGTCGGCGTCGCGCTCGCGACCCGCTGGGGTCGTCGCGTCGTTATCCGCAAGCTGCTCCGCGGGCTGGTCTCCTCGGCCGCGAACCTGCGCCAGGTGGCTACCAACCCGGTCAGGCTGACCATGCTGTTCGGCGGCTCGGCCGTGGTGACGCTGGCGTACATCGCCGCCCTGGCCGCCTCGATCGAGGCGTTCGGCGGTGGGGTCGGGGTGGCCGAGGTCGGAGCCGTCTATCTGGGTGCGGCGACCGTCGCGGCCGCCGCGCCAACGCCGGGCGGGCTGGGCGCCATCGAGGCGGCTCTGGTCGCCGGGCTCACCGGGGTCGGCATGGAGCCAGGACCGGCGGTGTCGGCCGTGCTCACCTACCGGCTGGCCACGTACTGGCTGCCGGTGCTCCCCGGCTGGCTGTCGTGGCGCGTCCTGCAACGGCGGGAGTACGTATGAACCCCGAGAACGAGCCCCACGCCGGTCCGGACGTCAAGACTGCGGCAACCGAACGCCCGGCCACCACGGAACCCCTGCCTTCACGGGCGGCGCCCAAGCCGGTACCGCGGCACCGAAGGCCGTCCGGACAGCCGCCACCGCTGCCACACCATCTGGAGTTCAGCGGATTCGGGTGGCTGATCGCCGCCCTTGCCGGCGTCGCGGCATCGGTCGTTGTGTTCGCCGGGGGTATGCGTGGCGTGGCAGTCGCGGTCACGGTGGTCGACGACGCCGTGGTCAGATGGCTGGGCGGCCTGGACGTACCGGGTCTGGCAGCAGTCGCGCACGGCTTTGCGGACCTCGCCGCATTCATGCTGTTCATGCCGGAGGTCTGGCTTGTGGTCGCGCTGCTGGCGCTCCGGCGGTTCCGGCATCTGCTGGTGTTCGTGCTCTGCGTGGAGCTGGGCGGGGCGCTGATCCATAGCGTTGCCTCGGTGGCCCAGCGCCCCCGTCCGTTCGGCGTGGACTTCCGGTACGGCTGGGGCGGATTCGCGCTGCCGTCGATCGACGTCGCCGCCGTGACGGTAGTGCTGGTCGGCGTGCTGTACACGCTCATGCCCCAGGGCCGCTGGCGCAACCGGGGCAAGTGGCTGGCCACGGCGCTGGTCGCGGCGGTGGCTCTGTCCATGATCTACCTGGGGGTGCTGGCGCCGACCGACGCGCTGATGGGTGTGCTTATCGGGGTGGCAGTTCCCCTGGCGGCGTTCCGGTTGTTCACTCCCGACGAGGTCTTCCCGGTCACCTACCGGCGAGGCCGCACCGCCCACCTGGATCTTGGCGGTGCCCGCGGACGCGCCATCCGCCAGGCACTGGAGGACCAGCTGGGCTTGGTCGCCATTGAGGTCAAGCCATTTGGGCTCGCCGGCTCCGGCGGTTCCACGCCGATGCGCATCAGATGCAAGGGTGACCCCGACAGCTATCTGTTCGGCAAGCTGTACGCCCAGAGCCATCTACGCGCCGACCGCTGGTACAAGCTCGGCCGGGAGCTGCTGTACGGCAGGCTCGAGGACGAGAAGCCGTTCAACAGCGTGCGGCGGCTGGTCCAGCAGGAGGACTACGCACTTCGGCTCATGCGCGATGCCGGGCTGCCCAGCCCCGAGCCGTACGGCTTCGTTGAACTCACCCCGGAGCGGGAGTACCTGCTGGTCACCGAGTTCTTCGGCGGGGCGACCGAACTGGGCGACGCCGACGTCGACGACCGTGTCATCGACGACGGGCTGCGAATCGTCCGCCGCCTCTGGGACGCCGGGCTAGCCCACCGCGACATCAAACCGGCGAACCTGCTGGTGCGCGACGACGGCATGGTGCTGATCGACGTCGCGTTCGCCGAGGTACGCCCGACCCCGTGGCGGCAGGCCGTCGACCTGGCGAACATGATGCTGTGCCTCGGCCTGCGCAGCACGCCGCAGCGCGTCTACCAGCGGGCATTGCTGCAGTTCACGACCGAGGAGGTCACCGAGGCCTTCGCCGCGGCCCGGGGCTTGGCGCTGCCTTCGCAGCTACGCCGGGCGCTGCGGGCGGCGGGGCGCGACATTCACGCGGAGTTTCTGCGGCTGCTGCCGGCGCCGCCGCGCCCGATCAGCGTGCAGCGCTGGAACGCACGCCGGGTCTGGCTGTGGGCGCTCGTGGTGGGAGTGGGCGTCATTCTGGTCTCTACCGCGAAAGGCCTCGTCGTCAACGAGGAGGTCACGAAAACACCTCTCAACATCAGCAGTGTCGGCTGCCGGGATCTCGAGCCGCTTTGGCTGGAGGCGCAGTCGGTCCCCTCGGCCGCCATGGTTCCCTGCGTACGAACGCTGCCGCCCGGCTGGACGTTCGCCGACATCAGCGTCAACAACGGGCGTACGGCCATCAGCCTGACTCACGACCGTGCCGGGGAACACGCACTGCGCCTCACGCTCACCCGGGGCTGCAACCCCGGGGCCGCCGCCGCAGTCCCATCCGGCATCGAGGGGGTCCAGCGCCATCAGGCGGGCGGAGGCGGACGCGTCCTCTCGACGTGGTACGACCGGTTCCCCGGCGGATGCGTCACCGCCATACTCCGGTCCGCCTCGCCGGTCGCCGCGGTCAACGCCGAGCTGCCGCGGCAGGTCGCGCAGGCGATCGGGTACACGTCGCGCGACACGCTGCGGTCGGCGTTGGACCGGCGCTCCGACGGTCGGCTGCACCTCGATCCGGGGCAACCCCGGTGACCGGGACGCGCGACGGGGCGCCGGTCACTCCGGGGAGCGCGCCTAAACCCGCGCGTCGCGCCCCGTGGGCCGATCTCGCCTGGGTGGCCGGCGGGCTGGCACTCCTCGTGCTGGCCGGGCTCCCGGCGCATACGGGCGACGTGCCGTGGCTGGAGGAACGCGCGTTCCGGCTCGTCAACGACACCGTGACGCTGCCCTTCGTCGCGGTGTGGACCGTGATGCAGCTCGGCAACTTCGTCGTGATCCCCGTCGCGGCCGTGGTCGCGGCCGCGTTCCGGAGGTTCTGGCTGGCGGCCGGTCTCCTCGTCGGCGGACTGGTCACCTACGAGCTCGCCCGCATCGTGAAGCAGATCGTCCTGCGTGGGCGGCCGGGCGCCCTGCTGCCGGACGTGAACCTCAGACACTCGCCCACGACGGGCCTCGGCTACGTGTCCGGGCACGCCGCCGTCGTCACGTTCATCGCGACGGTCCTGTGGCCGCACCTGCCCACGTGGGCGCGCTGGACGATCGGCGTCGTCGCCACGCTCGTCAGCCTGTCCCGCGTGTACGTGGGGGCGCACCTGCCGCTCGACATCATCGGCGGCGCGGCGCTCGGCCTGGCAGTAGGGGCCGCGGTACGCCTGGCGTTGCGGCTGACCCCGGCCCGCGGTCAGCGGACCTGAAGGCGCATCTCGCCGATGCGGGTGATGGCGGTCTCGATCCGGTCGCCGGAATGGATGGGGCCGACGCCGGGCGGGGCGCCGGTGAAGATGACGTCGCCGGGCAGCAGGGTCATGGCCGACGAGGCGTACGCGACGATGGCCGGCACCTTCGTGATCATCGTCGAGGTGTGGACGTGCTGCCGTTCCGTACCGTTGACGGCGAGGCGGATGTCGAGGCCGGCCGGGTCGCCGACCTCATCGGCAGTGACGACCCAGGGGCCGAGCGGGCTGAACGTGTCGTAGCTCTTGCGCCGCGACCGGTCGCCCTCGCTGCGTACGGTCATGTCGAGGCCGAGCGTGTAGCCGAGGACGTGGTCGAGCGCGGAGGCCTCCGGGATGTCCTTGCCGCCCGTGCCGATGACGACGACGAGTTCGGACTCGTGATGCACCTCGTGCTCGGCGACCGAGGGAGGCAGCACGATGTCGTCCGCCGGCCCGGAGATGGCGGACGGCGCCTTGAGGAAGACGTCGAAGTTCATCATCCACGACTCGACCCGGCCGAGCGTGCGCTCCTGCACGCCGTGCATCTCGGCGACGTGATCGGCATAGTTGCTGGCCGCCGCCACGATCTTGGACGGGTTGAGCACCGGGGCCCGCAGCCGTACGGCGTCGAGGGGCCGCACCGGGCCCTCCTTCGCCGCCCGCGCCAGCTCCCTCCGTACGGTGGAGAAGTCGCGGCACAGCCGGCGCCACCAGCCCGCGGTCAGCGGGTCGGGATCGTACGGCCAGGGCAGTGCGGCCGTGACATCGACCACCTCCTTATCGGCGAGGACGACGCCGAGCCGGAGGTCGTCGAACAGCGCCAGCCGCATCGCCGCTCCTCAGCTCGGCTGGAAGGTGGAGGCCACGGCCTGGGGGCCGGCGAGCGCCTGCTCCCGGTAGATGCCGAGCGCGCGGAGCACAGGGGTGTCGCTGATGCTGAACAGGTCCGACGACGTGCCGGCGTGATGCTCGACCGGCACCCACGACGGGGCGACGAACATGTCCCCGGTTCGCCAGTCGAACCGCCGGCCGGCCATGACGCTGTACCCCTCGCCGCGGAAGACGACGTAGACCGTGTTGCCGGTGCGCCGTACGGGCAGAGTGGCGTGCCCGGCGGCGATCCGGTGCATGCCGCAGGCCAGCGTGGGCAGCACGCTGGTGCCGGTCTCCGGATTGGTGAACTCGATGCTCACCGCGTCCTGCCCCGTCGTGGCCGCCAGCCGGCCGAGCTCGGCGTCCGTGTCGGACCACCGGTAGATCAGCAGCGGCGAGGAGACGGGCTCGAGCGGGTCGGCGACGTGGCCGGGCGTGAACCGGCCTGCCGACTTCTGATAAGCCGTCTCCGATGCGTTGTGCGGGCCCTTCACCGGCTGCTGCAGGTCGGGGTACGGCTCGAAGAAGACGGCGTCCAGGGCCTGCACCATCGGCAGGTCGAGGCCGTCGAACCAGAACATGGTCGAGTCGCCGTCGTTCACGTGGTCGTGCCAGGCCCATGCCGGGGTGAGGACGAGGTCGCCCGGGCCCATGTCGCAGGCGTCCCCGTCGACGGTCGTCCAGACGCCGGTGCCGTCAAGGACGAACCGGATGGCGCCGGGGGTGTGCCGGTGGGCCGGCGCCGACTCGTGCGGCCCCAGGCACTGGATGGCACCCCACAGCGTGCCCGCCGCGTACGGCCGTCCGTCCAGGCCGGGGTTGACCAGGGACAGTACGCGGCGTTCGCCACCGCGCTCGACCGGGACGAGCCGGATCGCCTGTTCGGCCAGCGGCCGCATCGTCTCCGCCGGCCACAGCCACGGTACGGCTCCGGGCCGGGGCTCGGGCGGCAGTAGATCCTCGGTGATGGTCCAGAGCGGCTGCAGCCGTGCGGCGCGCAGGTCATCGTAGAAGGTGGCGAGTTCCGCCGTTTCGGTCTGCCTGTCCACTGTCATGCCGTTCTCCTCTCCGGGATCCAGGGCCACTGCCGACGGGAGCTATGGGACACAACGTTACATACGTTCCGACCGAGCGAAAGTTTGTCGATTAGGATTCCTCTGTGGGGAACAACGGCGTGGGGAACAACGGGCAATCCGCCGGGCTGCCGTCCAGCTCGGTCGACAACGCGCTCCGCCTGCTCGAACTTATCGGGGAGCACCAGATCATCCGGGTGTCGGAGGCGGCCGAGCTGCTCGGGGTCGCCCGATCGACCGCGCACCGGCTGCTGGGCGCGCTGCGCCGGCGGGGATTCGTGCTGCAGGACAAGCCCAACGGGGCCTACCGGCCGGGTCCCGTCCTCAACGAGATCGGCCTGGCCGCCATCGGGCGGATCGACATCCGCCTGGTCGCCCGTCCGGTCCTGGAGGAGCTCAGCGAGCAGACCCAGGAGACGGCGAGCCTGTCGCTCCTGGAGGGCCGGAACGTGCGGTTCGTCGACGGCGTGGAGAGCCCCCGTTCCGTACGGGTGGGCAACCGGACCGGCCTCGTGCTGCCCGCGCACTGCACGGCGGCCGGGAAGGCGATCCTGGCGGCGCTGCCCCGCATCGAGCTGACCCGGCGCTACCGCGGGCACGAACTGATCGCCCGGACGCCCTCGTCGATCTCCACCTGGGACCGGCTGGAAGAGGAGCTGGAGGTCATCCGGCGGCGCGGGTACGCCCTCAACGCCGAGGAGGGGGAGGAGGGCATCTGCGCCGTCGCCGCCGCCGTACGAGACCTGACCAACGCGCCGCTCGCCTCGCTGGCCGTGGTGCTGCCCGCCACCCGGATGACCCAGACCGACCCCGAGGAGTTCGTCCCGCTGCTGCGGAGCGCCATCGACTCGGTCCAGGAGCTCCTCCGCGCCCAGCTCTAGTAAGGCGCCCTAAATACAGCGGCCGCGGCCCCCGGGCTTGGTTCCGGGGCCGCGGCCGCTCGGGGCGTTTCTCCTTCGTGGTCAGTGGCCGGCGCGGTAGCTCTCCGGCGGGCCGAGGTAGCTGGTCGCGGCGCCGCCGGCGTCCACGACGAGGTTCTGCAGGATCACGGTCGGGTCGACCATCCAGAACTTGAGGGTGTGCACGCCCGGCGTGGTGATGGTGTGGGTCGTGGTCGTGCGGTTGACGTTGTCGGAGGTGTTCCGCTCCCACTGCCGGTTCATGGACGTGTCGTCGGCGCCGGTCGCCTTCGTCACGTTCACGATCTGCGGCGGCCCGTTGTCGATCGAGATCGCGTACTTGAGCCCGTCCGACGCCGTCATCGTGGTCGGCAGGACGTAGTTACGCGGCGACAGGAACGCGGTGACGTTCACCGGACCGGTCGTGGTGACGTTCATCTTGTACTCGAGGTGCGGGCCGGCGCCGCCCGGCGTCTGGACGGCCGCCGTAACCGGAGACGGCGTCATGCCGCTACCGGTCCGGCCGATGTCCGGTATGCGCTTCCACGTGACGCCGTTGCCGCCCACCGCCTTGCTGTAGTGATCGGCCTGCATCGACACGTAGTCGTTGGCCTCCACGAAACCGCTCTCGATCCGCTGCGCCGGCTTCTGCACCACGGCCTTGACCGTGACACTGCTGTCGTTCGGCCCGGTCACCGTGAGCGGCACGTTGGTCGTGCCCTTCGGGGCGCGCGACCAGTCGACGTGCACGGTGGCGCGCACCTGCTTGTCGACCCGGCCACTGCTCGGCGTGACCTTCACGTACGGGGCGGCCGACTTGATCTGGTAGTTGAACGCGGTCTGGCCCCGGTTGAAGACCTCGATGTACTGGCCGGGCTGGCTTTGGTACGGGCTGAACGCCGGCAGCACCGCCGGGTTCTGCTCGTTGGGCCACCACTTGTCGGACCCGTCGATGGCCACGCCCATGTCGGCGGCCGCCGGGACGTCGATCCGCTTGATCGCGGGGAAGATGACGTCGGGGATCGCCACGTTGTTCAGCTCGGGCTGCTGCCACGGCGCGTTCGGGCCGTACCGCGCGACGTCTCCGTAGTCGATGTGCGGCTGCAGCTGCCAGTTGTGCCACTTCCCGCCGGCGATGTCGTTGTTGTAGACGCCGGCCAGCTGCAGGTCGTTGTTGAACAGCGTCTCGGTCTGGGCGGCGAGATCATTGGTGGCCGCCCGGCCCTGTTTGGCGTACAGCAGGTTCGTGAACTCGGCGAGCCGGAACGCGTACAGGTTCGCGGTCGCCTTCACCGGATAGAGCACGAGCTGGTAGTACGCGTCCCGGGAGGCTGCGGGCAGCGAACGACCGATCTGGTCGGCCTTCGCGGCCAGCCGCGCCCACTCCGCGGCGACCCGGGCGTGCTCTTGATAGTTGGTCAGGCTGTACGGATCGGCCTGGTCGTCGTAGACCACCGCACTGGGGTCCGTTGACAGGTTCTTGCTGGGGTCGAGGCTGATGGCCCGGTTCAGCAGCTCGGGCTTGCGGCGGGCCTGCAGCTCACCGTAGGTGTGCAGGACATCGGCGATGCCGGCCGCCTGCGCTGGCCCGAAGTTCTCCGCGGCGTACCGCTGCTCCCACTGGCGGAGCTTCTCGATCGGCATGGCGTTGGGGTTCCACGCGTAGTCGAGCGAGAACTGCAGCGGCAGTTCCTCGTTCTTCATGTCGCCGACGTTGAACATCCACAGCCGGTCCACGCCGTACTTGTAGACAGTGCTCAGCTGCTCCCACGTGTTGGCGAGGTTGGCGGTGTCGACCCACTTGTAGTTCCGGCCGCCACCGACGTAGTCGAAGTGGTAGTAGATGCCGTAGCCGCCGGACCGCTTGGGCACGCTCTGGTCGGGCAGCTTGCGCATGTTGCCCCAGTTGTCGTCCGCGAAGACGATCGTCACGTCGTCCGGCGGGCGCATGCCGCGGTCCCAGTAGCGCTGGACCTCCTTGTAGAGGGTGAAGACCTGCGGGATGCCGCTGAGGTCGCCGACCTCCTCGGACAGGATCTGCCGCTGGGTGGAGATGATGTCCTCCATCAGCGGGATGGCGTCGCCGTCCGGCAGGCCGACGTCACCGGGCCCGCGCATGCCGAGGGTGACCACGCCCTCGATGTTCTGGTCCTTGATCCGCTTGGCGCCGTCGCGGAAGTACTTCGTGACCGCGTCCCGGTTGGTGCGGAAGCTCCAGTTGCCGTTGCCGCCGTACGGGTCGGTGCCGCCCGTCGCGTGCCGGTTCCACTCCTCGATGCCGCGCATCATCGGAGCCTCGTGCGAGGTGCCCATCACGACGCCGTACTTCGTGGCCGTCGCGTGGTTCTGCGGGTCGTCCTCGGCGAACGCCCGGCCCCACACCGCCGGCCACAGGTAGTTGCCCTTGAGCCGGAGCAGGACCTCGAACATCTTCTCGTAGAGCTTGTGGTTGAAGCCGCCGGGGAATCCGGGTGCCAGGCCCGGGCCGAACGTGTCCGGCCCCCACGTGCCGAGGTCCGGGTTCTCGTCGTTGATGAAGAAGCCGCGGTACTTCACCGCCGGCGTGCCCTGGCTGTGCCGCCCGGGCAGGACGTACAGCGCGTCCTGGTGCTTGGCCGGGACGTCGTCCCACCAGTACCAGGGCGACACCCCGATCCCCTTCGAGACGTCGTACGCGCCGTAGATCGTGCCGCGCTGGTCGCTGCCGGCGATCACGAGCGCGCGCCGGACGCCGGCCATTGGGTTCTGGACGACCTGCTCGAGCGAGGTCTCCCACTTCCCGGCGATCCCGGAGACGTCCAGCTTTCCGGACGCCACGAGGCCGTCGATGAGCGGGCTCTTGCCGATGGTGCCGATGAGCACCACGTCGCCCTGGCCGGGAACCTTGTCGTTGACGACCCCCGGCTCGACGTTGGTGACCCGCTTGATATCGGCCTGCAGGTCGCCGACGACGCGGACTACTCCCGCATAGTCGGTGGAACTGACAACCAGCGGCGCCGCCCGGCCCGCCGCCACGAGCGGAAAGCGCCCGTGCCCCGGGGCCGCGGAAATGTACGTGCCGAGGCCGCCGGCCGGCCCTTTGCCGGCGGCGTGCGCCGTGGGGCTGGCGATCGCCGACGCCGCCGTGGTCACCAGCAACAGCGAAAGGAGGGATCTCAGGGGTTTTCTCGTCGTACGCATAGAAGGCGAGCCGACAGCGGACCTTCTCATTTCGCGACCTCCGCGGGGAGAGCGACGGGGGTGGGGCTGCCCGGGGTCGAAAATTCCGAAAGTTTCGAAAATCATCCGAAAGTAAGCGCACAATAGCTAGCGTGGCAGACAGGGTCAATAGCGCCCCAGCAAGATCCATTGCACCTACGGGGATGCTTTGTTCGACAGCCCGGTGTCAGCGATCTCGATCTTGTCCGGCGTGCGGCGGGGGCAGTGTGGCGCGGACCGCTCGCTGCGCGTGGTCGCTCAGCAGGCCGCGCCACGACGTGAACAGTTCGTGCAGCTCGGCGCCATAGCGCGCGCGGAGGTCGGCGTTGACGGTGACGATGTCGAGCTCGTTGGCCGCGGTGATCTCCGCGAAGTCCCTGCGCAGGCCCGGCGACGGACGAAGCACGGCGCCGGTGAAGCGGTCCTTGATCGCCGCGGGTTCGGCGGTGAGGCGCGGATATGTGAAGCCGCGATCGCAGGCGGCGTAGACGTAGACGAGCTCCTCCGCCTCCGTGCCGATGACTCGCTCCAGGTCGGATCGGCGCGCCACGTCGCCGAGGGCGGTCGGGAAGCCGTCCGTCCCGTAGAAGGCGTGGCACAGACCGGCCAGCCGTACGGCGTCGCGTGCGCCCCATTGCGAAACGAGCAGGTGCACTCGCTCGAGGTGCGCCAGCAGGGTGCCGCCGGGATGGGCGATGTCGCGGGCGCCGCAGGCGATCAGCAATTGGTGGGCCTTCTCCGCCGGCGCCATGTCCATCAGCGCTCCTCCCGCCGGGGGGTCGGCACCCGTCCGTGGCGTCGCGGTGCCAGCGCCGTACGACCCGGGTCGCCGGATGCCACCGGTTCGGCGCCGTGGACGGGTTGCCGCCCGTGTTCTGGTGCCATCCTCGAAGCCGGCTCCCGCCTTAGTCAATTCCTGGGTTTCCTTAGCTCGGTCATAGGGATAGCTTGGGTCTTATGACGCTGGACGACCTGCGTGTCTTCATCGCGGTGTACGAGACCGGCAACCTCAGCACGGTCGCCCGCACCCTGTCCTGCACCCAGTCGGCGGTCAGCCAGCACGTGAAGCGGCTCGAACGCGAGGTCGGCATGGCCCTGATCGAGCGGCAGCCCCGCGGGGTCGCGCCGACCGAGGCCGGCCGGATCCTCTACCAGGCGGCCCTGGGCGGCATCGCCTCGCTCGACGGGGCGCTGCGGCGGCTCGGTGAGTTGCGCGATGGCCATGGCGGCGCGGTACGGATCACCACGGGCGGCGTTACGGTACGACACTTCATGGCCGGTGCGATCGCCGGCTTTCGGGAGCGGCATCCGAACGTGACGCTGGAGTTCCGATCCGCGTACTCGACCCGGCGCTGCATCGAGCTGCTCCACGGCGGCCGGGTCGACCTGGCGTGGATCACCATCGGGGCTACGCTGCCCGGCGTGCAGCAGCGGCCGGTCGTCGAGCTGCCGTGGGTGCTGGTCGTGCCCGCCGACGATCCGCTGGCGGGCCGGGAGACGATCGATCCGGCCGAGCTGCGGGACATCCGGTACATCGCGCACCCGGAGAACTCGGCCTCGCGGCAGCGGCTGGATGAGAACTTCGTACGGCTGGGGTTCGGCCCGCCGGCCCCGGTCGGGGTGGCCGACTGGGACACCGCGATCCTGCTGGCCGAGCTCGGCATCGGGCACGCCATCCTGCCGGCGTTGCCCAGGCTCGCGATCGCGCCGGGGGACGCCGTACGGGCCGTTCCCATTTCCGGCCTGGCTTCGCTCACCGTCGGCTGGGCGGTCCGGCAGTGGGACGCGCTCAGCCCGCTCGCCACCGAGTTCGCCGACCTTGTCGTCGCCGAACACGCGGCCGCCGCTTATTGAGATGCCCCAACCGGGGTGGCGTGGTAGGTGACACGCGCAAGGGGGTGGCTGGTCCGGCGGCGGGGCGGTCCGGCAGGATGATCCCGTACGGCGCGTGAGCTAAGGAGCCCGGGGATGTCCGAGTCCGACCAGGCAGTGCCGCAGGCGGTGCTGAGCCCGCTGACGCGGACGGCCATCTTCCTGGTGGTGACGATCGACCCGGGCGGCGAACCCGTCGTACGAGACCTGCTGCCGGACGTGTCGGCACTGCAGCGCGCTGTGGGCTTCGGGATGCCGGACGGCGAGCTGAGCTGTGTGGTCGGCATCGGGTCGCGGGCCTGGGACCGGCTATTCGGCGGGCCGCGCCCGGCCGAGCTGCATCCCTTGCGGGAGCTGGCCGGGTCCGTCCACCGCGCCATCTCCACGCCCGGTGACCTGCTGTTCCACATCCGCGCCCAGCGGATGGACCTGTGCTTCGGGCTGGCCGCGCAGCTCATGGACCGGCTGCGGGGCGCGGTGACGGTTGCCGACGAGGTGCACGGGTTCAAATACCTCGACATACGCGATCTGCTCGGCTTCGTCGACGGCACGGAGAACCCAATGGGCCCGGCGGCGAGCGCGGCGGTCCTGATCGGCGCCGAGGACCCGGACTTCACCTGCGGCAGCTACGTAATCGTCCAGAAGTACATGCATGACATGCAGGCGTGGAACGCGCTGCCGGTGGAGGCGCAGGAAAGGGTCATCGGCCGTACGAAACTGTCCAACGTCGAGCTGGACGAGGCCGTCCAGCCGAGCAATTCGCACGTCGCGCTGACCACCATCGTCGAACCCGACGGCACCGAGCGGGAAATTCTGCGCGACAACATGCCGTTCGGCTCCGCCGGCGAGGGAGAATTCGGCACGTACTTCATCGGCTACGCCCGTACCCCCACGGTGACCGAGAAAATGCTGGAGCGCATGTTCCTGGGGGATCCGCCGGGAAACTATGACCGCATCTTGGACTTCTCCACGGCGGTGACCGGCAGCCTGTTCTTCGTGCCGAGTGCCGATTTTCTCGAGGACCTACCCGATCCGCCCACCGCCGCCGAGGACGTACGGGTGCGAGAAGAGATTTCCGCCGCCGATGGCTCATTGGGAATCGGCGATTTGAAGGGGAGCAGCACCCGATGAACAACCTGCATCGCGAACTGGCACCGATCTCCGCCGCCGCGTGGTCCGACCTGGAGGAGGAGGCGCGCCGGACGTTCAAGACGTACCTGGCCGGCCGGCGAGTCGTCGACGTGCCCGAGCCCGGGGGCCTGACGCTCGCCGCGATCGCCACCGGGCACCTCGCCACCATCGACCCGCCCGCCGACGGCGTCGTCGCTCGGGCCCGCCAGGCACAGCCGGTCGTCGAGCTGCGGGTGCCGTTCGCCGTGGACCGGCAGCAGGTCGACGATGTCGAACGCGGGGCCAAGGACGCCGACTGGCAGCCGGTGAAGGACGCCGCGCGGCAGATCGCGTTCGCCGAAGACCGTGCGGTGTTCGGGGGATATCCGGCGGCCGGCATCGTGGGCATCCGGGCGAGCTCGTCGAACGCGTCGATCACGCTGCCGAGCGACGTACGCGACTACCCCAACGCGGTCAGCCAGGCCGTCAGCGCCCTGCGGCTGGCCGGCGTCGGCGGGCCTTACGCACTGGTGCTCAATGCCGGCGCGTACACCGCGGTGAAGGAGACGTCCGACCACGGCTATCCGATTCACGAACACATCGCTCGGGTGCTCGACGGCGAAATCATCTGGGCGCCCGCCATCGACGAGGCCTTTCTGCTGTCCACGCGGGGCGGCGATTTCGAGCTGCGCATCGGGCAAGACCTGTCCATCGGCTACCTTTCCCACGACGCCGACAGCATTCAACTGTACTTCCAGGAGACCCTGACCTTCCTGGCGTACACGAGCGAGGCCTCGGTGCCGCTCGTCAATGGCTAATCGTGGGCCTGCAGCCATTTCAATAGGTTGGTGCGTACCCCGCTGACCGACAATAGGGCGAGGCCGTGCCCGCTGCCGGAGACCGTAACCGCCGTACAGCTGAGGCCTTTGGCCTTCATCTTCGAGCACAGCTCGGTGGAATGCGTGGCGGGTACGAAGTCGCCGCTGGAGTGGACGAGGTAGGCGGGCGCGTCGGTCGTGGTGAGGTGGTTGAAGGTGACGATGTCGACCCAGCGGTCCCAGCAGGCGGCGTCGCTCTCGTACGGGGTGCAGCGGGCGAGCAGCACCGAAGTGTCGCGAAGCTTGCGTTTGCCGGCCGAGGCGCCGGCGGCCTGCCCGTCGTAGTAGGCCTTGTACGGGTTGGCCACGGGGGAGAGGGCGGCGAAGGCCTTGACGTAGCTCTTGCCGGCGCTCCAGGTGCCGATCGCCGTGGCGAGATGCCCGCCGGCGGAGGAGCCGAGGATGACGATGTGGTCGGGGTTGATCGGGAAGGTGGCGGCGTGGGCGCGTAGCCACGCGAGCGCGCCCACCATGTCGTTGCGCTGGGCGGACCAGGCGTTGTCGGTGTTGTAGCGGTAGTTGATCGAGAACACCGAATAGCCCTGGCCGGCGAACCAGCGGGCGTTGGTGGCCCATTCGGCCTTGTCGCCTTCGTACCAGTAGCCGCCGTGCACCAGCACGAGCGCGTACCGCTTGGTCGTGCCCTTGTAGTAGTAGGCGTCCAGGGTTTGGCGGGGGTGGCTGCCGTAGGAGTAGGTCGCCTCGGTCAGCGCGGCCGCGGTGGTCACGGTGGTCACGCCCTGGCGGGCCAGCGGTTTCGCGGCGGATGAGGATGCGGATGAGGATGTCGCCTGGCCGTCGGCGGCGGTGCCGGCGGTGGTGCCGGTGTCGTCGCTGGTCTTGTCCACGGTGCGGGCCTTGACCGCCGGGGTGTCGTCCTGCGTCTCGGCGGGGACGGGGGCGCGCGGCTGGGTGTGCGCACGCAGCCAGGTGAGGGTCTGGTCGCGCAGCGCGGCGTCGTTGAGCAGGCCCCCGCCGCCGGTCGAGGTGGAGCTGACGGTCTTGACGGTGACGTCGGTGTCGCCCTTGGCGGCGAGCGCGGACTTGACGTCGCCTGCGTGGCTCACCGGCACGATGTCGCTGGAGGAATGGATCAACAGCATGGGGGCGTCGTCGCCGCTGGCCTGCGTGGCCACCGACATGTCGCTGTACCGGTCGAGGCAGGCCTGGTCGCCGGTGGCGATGGTGCACCCGGCCAGGATGACGGTGTGGTCGCGGACCTTGCGGCGGCTCGCGGAGGCCGCGGTCGTCTGCGCCTCGTCGTACGCTCGTTTCGGCGTCATGATCCCCGACACCGCCACCACGCCGCGCACCCGCGCGCTCCCCGACCCCAGCGTGCCGGCCTGGGCGGCGAGCTGCCCGCCGCCCTGCGACCCGATCATCGCGATCCGGTCTGGGTCGAGGCCGAAGTCGGCGGCGTGGGCCTTGATCCAGTCGAGCGCGGCCAGCACATCGTCGCGCGGACGGGGCCAGAACGCCTCGGCGTCGAACCGGTGGTTCACCGCGAACACGGCGAACCCCTGCCCGGCATACCACTCGGCGGTCGCCTTCCAGTCGCCCTTGTCCCCGGAGTTCCAGTAGCTGCCATGCACGATCACGATCCCCGGCTGGGCGGTGCCGTCGGCCGGGTCGTTCCAGTACGCGTCCAGCGCCTGCCGGACATG
>DATBKU010000008.1:0-68009 GCA_036555725.1 Streptosporangiaceae bacterium
GGGAACCACCAGTTGGCGTGGCCGAGCAGGCTCATCAGCGCCGGTACGAGGACGAGCCGTACGATCGTCGCGTCCACGGCCACGGCGGCGGCCAGGCCGATCGACATCATCTTGATCGTCGCGTCCGGCTGCGGCAGGAAGCTCAGGAACACGAAGATCATGATCAGCGCGGCCGACGTGATCAGCCGGGCCGTGGTGGCGATCCCCGTCACGACGCTGCCGTGCGGGTCGCCCGTACGGTCGTACTCCTCCTTGATCCGCGACAGCAGGAAGACCTCGTAGTCCATGGACAGCCCGAAGATCGTGGCGAACATGAACAGCGGGACGAACGACACGATCGGGACCGGCTCGTCCATGCCGATCAGCTTCAGCCCCCAGCCCCATTGGAAGATCGCCACGACCAGGCCGTACGAGGCGCCGATGGACAGCAGGTTCATCAGCGCGGCCTTGACCGGCACCAGGATGGAGCGGAACGCCACGATCAGCAGCAGCAGTGCGACGCCGACGACCGCCGCGACGACGACCATCATGCGTTCCCTGATCAGATCGGCGAGGTCGATGACCGCGGGCATCTCGCCGCCGACGTAGATCGCGGCGCCCGGGTGGTGGCCGGCGACCGCCGGGATCTCGCTGGTCCGGACCCGGTGGATGAGGTCGGCGGTGGCCTGCTCGTGCGGGCCGGACGTCGGAATGATCTGGATGATGGCCGTGTTCCGCGCCACGACCGGTGGGGCGACGGCCTTGATGCCCGGCGTCTTGGCCAGCCGGGCGCGCAGCTCCTTGGCCACCCGCTCGGCCGTCGGGTTGCCCTTGGGCGGCGCCGCGGGCAGGCCAAGCGCGGACCGGGCCGTCTTTTGCGCCGCCGCCCCGGGCGGCCGTGCCTGCGCGGGTGGCTGCTGCGATGGCTCCGGGCGCGGCGCCGCGCGCCTGTCCGCGGGCGCGGGGGCGGTGAGGCCGGTCAGGCCCTTGATCCCGTGCACAGTGGGGACGTTGCCCTGCGGGGTCGGCTTCGGTTTCGCGGCTTTGGGCGGGGGGCCAGGCACCTTGGCGACGACGACGATCGGGCTGTAGTAACCGGGCCCGAAGGCCTTGGCGACGATGTCGTACGACTGGCGGCCCGGATTGCTCTTCGGCATCGTGCTGTCGGCCATGACGCCGAACCGCAGGCTCAGCGCGGGAATGGCGAGCACGGCGAGGATCGCGGTGGCGACGACGGCGTACGGCCAGGCGTGCCGGTCGACGTGCCGGCCCCAGCGGCTCCACCGGGCGCTGCGTTTGCTCCGGCCCCCTGACCGGGGCCTACCGCCGCCTCGGCGGTCGGGCCGTACCCCCGGCAGCCGGTAGCGGTCGATCCCCGTGCCGAGCGCCCCGAGCGCGGCCGGCAGCAGGGTGAGCGCGGCCGACACCGTGACGGCCACGGCGAACGCCGTCGCGAGCCCGATGCGGCCGACGAACGCGATGCCCGACAACCACAGCCCGCAGATCGCGAAGACGACGGTGCCGCCGGCGAAGACGACCGCGCGCCCCGACGTGCCGAGCGCCCGCCCGACCGCGGTCTCGACGTCGTCGCCGGCCCGCAGTTGCTGCCGGTAGCGGGTGACAACGAACAGGGCGTAGTCGATGCCGGCGCCGAGGCCGAGCATGGCCGCGACCAGCGGCGCCACCGGATGCACGTCGGTGAACGACGCCCCGAAGTGGATGAGGGAGTACGAGACGCCCAGCGCGAACAGCGAGACGACGATCGGAATGCCGGCCGCGAGGAACGACCCGAAGGCGAGCAGCAGCACGACGAGGGCGAGGAAGACCCCGGCGCCCTCGGCCGGGCCGCTCTTCGGCTGGCTGAGGATCATCGACACGATCCCCCCGAAGCGCACGTCGACGCCGGCCTTGCGCGCTTGGTCCGTGGCCGCCTCCAGCCGGGTCAGGTCCTTCGGGGTTACGTCGCGCATCGTGCCCTTGAAGTGCACGTACGCGACGACGGCCCGGTTGTTCTTGAGGCCGCCGCCGAGGCCCGGGGCATACGGGTTCTCGACGAACGCGACCCGGTCGAGCTTGGCGACGTTGTCGATGGCCTGACCCACGTTGAGCGCGACCCGCCAGTCATCGAGCCGTACACCGTTCTGCGGGGTGAAGACGATCGTCGCCGTCGGCCCCGTCATCTGCGGGAAGTCCTGGCGCATCGTGTCGATGGCGCGCTGGGTCTCGGTGCCGGGCAGCCGCGGCTGCTGAACGAATAGGCCACCATGCGTCATGCCGAGGTAGCCGAAGCAGAGGACAAGCACGAACCAGATCTCGAAGATCCCCCGTCGGTGCCGCACGCAGTAACGGCCGAGCCGGTCAAGTGAACCTGCCATGCCCGCAGAAAAACACAGCGAGTAAAAACTTGCAACAGCTGCAAAATTAACTCGGGTGTTAAAGTGCGTGACATGCATCACGATGCGGCTGGGTCCCTTGGCCTGCGGGAGCGCAAGAAGCGTCGTACCCGCCAGGCCATCGCGGCCGCCGCCCTGCGGCTCTTCGCCGAGCGCGGCTTCGACGAGACCACGATCGCCGACATCGCCGCCGCCGCCGAGGTCGCGCCGCGTACGTTCTTCAGCTACTTCCCGAGCAAGGAGGACGTCGTCTTCGCCGAGATCGACGACCGGCTGGCCGACGTCCGTGAGCGGCTCGACCGGCGCCCGCCCGGCGAGACCCCGCTGGCGACCATGCGGCGCGTCGTGCTCGAGACGATGGAGGCGCTCGCCGCCGAGCACGGCCAGTTCGCCGCGGCCCGCATCAAGCTGATGCTGGAGCGGCCCGCCCTGCAGGCCCGCGCGCTGCAGCGGCTGTACGATGCCGAGCACGAGCTCACCGAGCGGCTGCAGACCATATGTCCGGCCCTCGACCCGAGCGACGCCGCGGTCGTCGTCGGCGCCACGGTCGGCGGCCTGCAGGCGGCGATCATGTACTGCCGGACCCACGGATACGAGCCGGCGGAGCTCAACGCCGCGCTCGACCGGGCGCTCGGGATCATGGAGCGCGGCCTGGCCAGCCTCCCCGCCCTGACCACGGCCCCCGAGAACGGGCCTGCTTGATCAGTCGATGACCTTGATCCGGACCCGGCGGAAGCCGCGGCCCTTGTTCTCGACCTTGGCGACGGTGATCCGGCCGATCTGCCGCGTCGATCCGACGTGCGTGCCGCCGTCGGCCTGGGTGTCGAGACCCACGATGTCGACGATCCGTACGTCCTTGACCTCGGCCGGCACGAGGTTGGTCGCCGTCCGGATGATGTCGGGGATCTCGAACGCCTCGGCGCGCGGCAGGGTCCGGATGTCGATGCGCCGGTCGGCCGCCACCTCCGTGTTGCAGGCGGCCTCGACCGTCTCCTTGAAGCCGGGCGGCACCTCGGGGAGGTTGAAGTCCATCCGCGCGACCAGCGGCTCCATGTTCCCGCCGGTGACCAGGCAGCCGTAGTCCCGGAAGACCACGCCGCCCAGCAGGTGCAGGGCCGAGTGGGTGCGCATCAAGGCCGTACGGCGCTCGTCCTCGACCGCGCCGCGCACGCTCGTGCCCACCGGCGGCACCGGGTCGCCCTCGGCCGGAATGAGTACCAGGTCATCGCCCTTGCGAACGCCTTCGATGCGAGTCTGCACACCTTGCCACAACAAGACTCCGTGGTCGGGCGGCTGACCGCCGCCACCCGGATAGAATGCCGACCGATCCAAGACGATCCCCTCGGGTCCGGCATCGAGCACGATCGCGTTCCATTCGCGCAACGTCTGGTCGTCGAGTTCGAGCCGATGCGTACGCCCGTGGTGGTCTGTCTCCATACGCGTCACACTAGTGGCGGCGTGGACGGAGTGCGCGTCGCCCGGTGCGGCGCCCTCCCCTCCGCCGTCGCCGCGGTGTGGCGGAGCCCGTACGAGGCGGCCGAGCGAGTCAGGGAAGGCAGGGAGCGGGTGCGTCGTCTGGTATCGAGTGCCCTGGCGCTCGCGGCGCTTGTCTGTCTGACCGGCTGTATGTCTCCGACGGGAGACAAGGCCAGCGCGGACGCCCCGTCCAAATCCCCGGCCGGCGCGCACCCTTCTCGGGCCAAGGCGCCGATCGTCATGATCCTCGGCGACAGCTACAGTGCGGGGCTGCGGAGCGTCCCGGCCGAGCAGACGTACGCCGCGGACGCCGCGCGGCGGATGAAGTGGCAGGTGATCATCGCCGGCCACGAGGGGACCGGGTTCGTCACCCCCGGCACCATCGGCAAGTCGTTCCACACCCTCTTCGACGAGCAGCTGGCCTGGCGACCGGCGCCCGACATGATCGTCGTGAGCGGCGGCCACAACGACTGGCCGCACTCCTTCGACCAGGTGCGGAACGCCGCCCGGCAACTGCTGAGCGAGATCAAGCGGCGTTGGCCGGCCTCACACCTCGTCCTGATGGGCCCGATGTGGGGCAGCGACCCGCCGCCGAAAGGCCTGCAGGTGCGGGACGCGCTCGCGGACGTGGCCGACGGCCTGCACGTGCCGTTCATCGATCCGCTCGCCGAGCAGTGGATCACCGGTGACATCCACTCGGGCATCGGCAACGCGCCGCAGTACATCCGCCGGGACGGCACGCACCCCAACCCGGTGGGCAACCGCTACATCGCCGACCGGTTCATCACCGACCTGCGCAAGCTCGGCCTGGCCCACCCGAAGCTGGGGAGCTGAGCCGGTCTACCAGGGGCCGTACGGGCCCATATTGGTGCCGCCGTCGCGTCTGCCCTTGCCGCGGTAGCTCGCCACGGCGGGACGTACGTCGGCGAGGTAGATCGCGGCGACGATGAAGGCGATGATGGGCAGGATCGACAAGATCGACAGGAATGCCGCCGCTCCCGCCAGGCCGACCACGTTCGCCACCGCGAGGATGATCAGCCAGAGTTTCTTGGTCTGCTTGCCGGCCGCCGTGTAAGCGTCGGTGGGCACGCGGATGGCGTCGATCAACGCGAAGACCTCGAAGATGAACGCGACGATCGCGATGAACCAGAAGAAGTACGCAAGTGCGCCGTGGATGCTGTACACCGGTGATCATCACTCCAGCCGGACCGGGCGGTGCCGGGCCGACCGGCGCCGCGGGTTCTTCCGGCCCAGCCTATGTGCTCAGCGTTCCCGGCGCCTCCGTACAAGCCACCGCATAAGCCTCTGCGCACAGCCCTGAACCGCCTCCGTGCGGGCCGGACAGCCATGGGCATGAGCAGGCCCGGCCGGTCGAGGTGACCGGCCGGGCCTTGATACCCAGCCGCGGAGGCGTCAGTTCTTCCTGGCCGTGTTGGAGGCCGTGTTGGAGGTGGTCGTCTTGCGCGCGGGGGCCTTCTTGGGGGCGGGCTTGATGTCCTCGAGCTCCGCCTGGGCCCGGTCCGCGGTGCGGTTCACCACCTGCTTGCCGCGCTCCGCGAGCTCGTCGATCAGCTCGACGGCGCGGGTGCCGACGTGGGTCACGTAGGCGACGGCGGCGCCGGGGAAGTCCTTGGCGTCGACCTTGTCCTGCAGGCCCTTGAAGTTGTCCTGCAGCTTGTTCACGCGGTCCGGGACCTCGCGCAGCTTCTCGGCCGCGAGGTCGCTGGCGCCCGCCGCGGCGTAGAACGCCTTGCTGTCGCGCAGCTTGCCGGCAATAGTCATTCGACTGTTTCCTTCCATGGGTCCGTTTTGGGTTCTCCACCCGAGGCGCGGGCGGGGCCGTCCTCGGGCTCGGCTGATCCGTTCTCCTTGCGGAACGACTCGTAGATGTCGAGCAACACTTGCTTCTGCCGTTCCGTGAGGATGAGGTCGGTCCTGATCGCGGCCTGCACGTCGGTGTCGGGCTCACGCTCTTCGAGGATGCCCGCCTGGACGTACAGCGCCTCGGCGGAGATCCGCAGACCCTTGGCGATCTGCTGCAGGATCTCGGCGCTCGGCTTGCGCAGACCTCGCTCGATCTGGCTTAGGTACGGGTTGGAGACACCCGCCGCGTCAGCGAGCTGACGCAGCGAGATCTTCGCCCGCTGCCGTTGCTCCCGGATGTACTCACCGATGGAGCCGACCTTCGAACTTGCCATGCCTCCACTGTGCGCCATAGTGCTTGCAATTGCAAGCGCTGCAGCTAGCACTCGGCCGTGAGACCTGTCACACCGTCAGCGAGCCGCTGGTAACACAAGCCGCGCTCCTCGAGCGAGCCGTCCGGATCGGCGGGGTTACGAGACGAGCGACGGGTCGGCCGTCCAGGTGTTGCACACGTTCGCGGCACCCCGCGTGTAGCCCAGGTTGAGCCACCCGGCGTAGTGCCGCCTCGATCCGTGGTCGCGGGTGTCCGGCTGCGATGGATCGTCCCCGCGGCCGTAGGAGTCCCGCAGCGCCATGTTCCACTGGTCGGGCGTCACCGGGAAGGTGGGACGGGCGGAGGACATGAAGATCCCGGCCAGGCACTGCGCCTGCAGCTCGCTGCGCCGGGTGATCGCGTTCCGCTCGTCGATCGAGCCGGCGCTCACCCGCGCCTCGTGGCTGTAGTCGAGGATGCCCGCCTGATCTTGGACGCTGTGGCCGTACTCGTGCGCCACCTCCCGGGCGTACGCGACGTTGTAGCGGACCGGCAGGCCCCCGGCGGCCTCCTGCGCGTGGGTCACCCCGATGTACATCGCGTGGTTGAGCGGGCAGTAGAAGGCTGCCGCGCCGGGGGCCGGATAGTCGCCGCACGGGCTGCGCCCGGGCGTGGTCCAGAACACCCGGGTGGGCGGGCTGAACGGGATACCCGCCTGCCGGAAGGCGGATGACCACGTGCGGTCGAGGCAGTCGGTGGTCGAATTGAGGAAGCCGGCGAACGAGCTTGGCACGCCCTGCGCGATCAGCCGGCCGCGGCACCCGTAGCCGTTCAGCGCCCCCACCTGGTAGAGCCGGTTGGCGGTCGCCGCCTCGGCACCCGAGGATCCGCTGCCGGATGTGGTGCCGGACGTCGTGCCGGGTGTTCCCCCCTCCGTGGACGCCAGCGGGCTGGGCTGAGTCGACGCCTCCGAAGTCGACGAGGTGGAGGGCGGCGCGATGGGCGACCCGGCGGACGGGGTCGACGACCCGGTGGAGAACGCCTTCATGCCGACGACCCCGCACACGATGATGAACGCGACGAAGCCGAGCCCGAACACCACGCCGACGCCCGGCCCACCGCCGCGTCGGCGTGGCGCCGAGTAGCGGTACGGAGTCGGCGGCGGCCCCCACCCCGGCCCACCGGGCCGTCCGGGGCCCATCGGCGGTCCGGTAGGCAGCCGTCCCGGCGGGTAACCGGCGGGCGGCCCGCTCGGCGGCCGTCCCATCGGCGGCCCGGGAGGCCGCGCGGGCGGCGGTCCTACTGGCGGTTGTCCCGGTGGCGGTCCCACCGGCGGCTGCCCTGGCGGCGGCCCCGCGGGAGGTCTCGACGACGGACCCCATGACCCTGGCCCAGCCAACCCGTTCCACCCTTCTGCTCGACGTGCTCCGTTGTGGTCTCAGGACACTTCCGACAGCGCGGCCGTCCAGGTGTTGCACGACGACAGCGCCCGTTTCGTATATCCGCTGACCACCCAGCCGGCGTAGTGCTTGGCCGACCCGTGGTCGTGGTGTTCCGCCGGCTCGCGCGGATCGTCGCCCCGGCCGAACACATCGTTGATCATCGCCCGGAACTGCTCCTCGGTCATCGGCAGCGTCGTCCGCTCCGCGCCCAGGAAGGCGCCGGCGAAGCACTGCGCCTGCAGTTCGATGCGCCGGCTGGCCTCCGCGCTCCTCACGGCGTCCTGCTGGTCCATCAGCTGGTGGCCGTACGCGAGGATGCCGGCCTCCTGCTGTACGTGATGGCCGTACTCATGGGAGATGACCCGGGCGTATACGGCGTAGTGCGACACCGGCTCGCTGCCGGACGTTTCGACGACGTTCTCCAGCCCGACGTACATCGTGTCGTTGGCCGCGCAGTAGAACGCCGCGGCGCCGGGCTGCGGGTAGGAGCCGCACGGGCTGCGGCCCGGCTCCAACCAGAAGACCCGCTGCGGCCGCGAGAAGCCGATGTCGGCCTTGCGGAACTGCCGCCCCCAGACGTCGTCGAGGCAGCCGGTCAGCGTCTCCATGAAGGTCTTCATGGAGGAATCGCTGCCAGAGACGATCCGCGGCAACCGGCAGTCGACCGGGGTCAGCTCACCGGACTTGTACAGCGCGCTGCGGGTCGCCGCCGCCCGGCTGGCCCGGCCCGGGTTGCCGCCCTCCGACGTGCCGCCCGCGATGGGCTCGCGGCTACCGAACGCCGACAGCGCGATGACCCCGATCACCACTACGGTGGCCACCGCGCCCAGCACGCCGGCGATCCCGCTGCCCACGGACCGGCGCGGCGGCGCGTACCGCGCGGGGAGGGCGTACGGGTTAGGCTGGCGACCCCATTCCGACGGCCCCGGCCAGTGGCCCGGCGGGACCGGCCGGAAGTCCGGGTGCGGCGCGCCCCCGTACGGCATGCCGGGCGGCATCGGGCCACCGCCACCTGGCCCCTGCGGGCGCGGTGGCGGCGCCGATTGGGGCGGGCCGACCATGGTTGGAAATCATGGCATAAGGCGCCACGCCGAAATCCCGCTGCCGCCGAGAATCCCGATGTGCCCGAGCCCGCCGCAAAGACCGCTACGCTTTGCGCCCATGCTGGGTCGATTGCGGCACGCCCTGAAGCGGTGCCCGAGGGTCCTCGTCCCGTTCGTCATCACCGTCGCCGGGACGGGTGTGCTCTGCTCACCCGCCAAGGCAGACGACGGTCTCGCGGCCGCTCGCGTCGTGAAGGATCAGATCGCGCTGACCGTGGGGCGCGACGGCGTCGTGCACGCGCAGGAGACGGTGACGTACGACTTCGCCGGCGGCGGCACCTCCTTCGAGAAGGTGTTCGTCACCAAGACGCGCGACGACGACCGCCGCGATCGGGTCTTCAAGGTCGACAACATCAAGGCGTCCAGCCCCGACGGCGGCCCGGCGACCGTCTCCACCTCCGTCAACGGCGACAACACGGTCGTGCGGGTGTCCGGGTCACGCGTCTCGGGCAGCCACACCACAGTGCTCGAGTACGACATCCGCGGTGCCATCTCGACGACCGCCTCCGGGCCGGAACTGCGCTGGACGGCCACCGGCGGCTGGGGGGTGCCGGTCGCCGAGGCCCGGGTCACGGTCGAGGCGGCGGCGGTCATCCGCAGCCTCAACTGCTTCGCCGGCGAGCTGACCAGCTCGATCGGCTGCACCCAGTTCTTCACGAACCACACTCATACGCAGGGCGTGTTCGTGCAGCAGAACATGCTCCCGCACGAATACCTCACCGTCGCCGTCGGCTATCCGCCGGCCACGACCAGGGCGGTGGCGCTGTACGAGCAGCGGCACACGCTGGCGACCGCGTTCACCGTCAACGGCATCACCGGCGGGGCGCTGGTGGCGCTGCTCGTGTTGCTGCTCGGCGGCCTTGCGCTGCTGTACCAGCTGCGCGGCCGCGACTCGCGGATCGTCGGGCGGAAGGCGGCAGAGGGCGATCACGCGCCGGTCGCCAACGGCACGCAGTTCGAGCCGCCGGACGGGGTGCGGCCCGGGCAGATCGGCACGCTCATAGACGAGCAGGCCGACGTCATCGACGTCACCGCGACCATCGTCGACCTGGCGGTCCGCGGCTACCTGCTGATCGAGGAGATGCCGCGCGAGACCTACGGACGGCTCGACTGGAAGCTGCGCAAGCTCGACCGCCCCGCCGACGACCTGCTGCTGTACGAGCGGATGCTGTACGCCGCGCTGTTCGACGGACGCGACGAGATCCGGCTGTCGCAGCTGGGCGGCACGTTCGCCGAGCAGCTCGCCCGGGTGCGCCGCGCGCTCTACGAGGACGTCGTCCACCAGGGCTGGTTCGCCCGCCGCCCGGACGCCGAGCGGACCCGCTGGACCACCGCCGGCATGATCCTCACCGCGGTCGGAGTCGTCGGCACCGTCCTCCTCGCCATCTTCTCCGACCTGGCGCTGATCGGGCTCGCTGTGATCATCGCGGGCGCCGCACTGACGATCGGCGGCCAGCACATGCCGGCCAAGACGACGCACGGCGCTACGGTGCTCGCGCACACGATCGGGTTCCGGGCCTACCTGTACCGCGGCGAGGCCGAGGACGTACCCGAGGAACAGCGGCTCTCGGTCTTCTCGCGCTACCTGCCGTACGCCGTGGTCTTCGACGCGATCCAGCGGTGGGCCAAGACGGTCGAGGATGTGGGCGTACGCGAGAAGGGCGCGGACAACCTGTACTGGTACGAGGGCCCGGCCGAGTGGGACCTGTCGAAGTTCGCCGAATCGATGCGCATCTTCACGCTTGCCACATCGGGGGCGATCTCGCAGGCCCGGCAGTTCCGCAGCCTGTCTTAAAAGATCCCCGGCACGGGGCGGATGGCGCCGACGACCTCGCCGCCGCCGTGCACCGGGACGGTCGCCAGGTCGGGTGGCGCGCCGCGCAGGTCGAGGGCCTGGAGCAGGGCGACCGTGACCGGGGTACGGGCCCGCTTGGCCCCGTCCTCGATCTTGACCGCGCCGGCCCGCCCGTCGGCGAAGGCGAACGCGTCGACGCCCTCGGCGCCGGCCTTGACCAGCAGGCCTGGAAGGGCGTCCATCAGCCTGCGCTCGTCTCGGCGGGTGCCCGATGTCCACTCCGGGTGCGCCCGCATCGCGTCGGCGACTCGCCTTTCCGGGGTGCCCGGGGCGGCCAGCACGAGCGCGCGGAAGGCCCGCGCCACGCCGGTGAGGGACAACGCGAACAGCGGGGCGCCGCAGCCGTCGACTCCGGTCGCGGCGACCTTCTCGCCGGCCAGCTCCTCAATGGTCGTCCGAATCGCGACCTGGAGCGGGTGGCCGGGATCGCGGTACGACTCCGTGGGCCAGTCGTTGACCACGCAGGTGGCGAGCATGGCGGCGTGCTTGCCCGAGCAGTTCATATGCAGGCGGGTCGGCCGGCCACCCGCCTTGATCAGCTCCTGGGCGGCGTCCTCATCGAGCGGCCACTGGGCGGGACAGCGCAGCGCGTCCGGGGTCAGTTCGGCGCGGCCGAGGATGCGGCGCGCTCCGCCAACGTGGAAGTCCTCGCCCGAGTGGCTCGCCGCGGCCAGCGCCAGCAGTTCCCCCTCGAGGTCGAGGCCGTGTCGCAGCATCGCGGTGGCCTGCAGTGGCTTGTTCGCCGACCGGGGGAACACCGGGACGTCGGTCTCGCCACGGCGGACGACCTGACGGCCGTCGCCGTCCAGCCCGACCGCCACCCCCCGATGCCTGGACTCGACATGGCCGGACCGCTCCACCTCGACCAGTACGGGATTCGCGGGCATCCACTTCCCCTCTCCACCCCTGACGTGATCATCTACGGGTCAACCGCGGGGCTTGACGCCGAGGAGGGCCCGCGCCTCCTTGACCGGCATCGGCTCGCGCTGTGCGGTCGTGGCCAGCGTCGCGGCCCGCTCCACGAGCTGGGCGTTTCCCGTCACCGGCGTGCCCTTGGCGTACGTCAGGGTATCTTCCATCCCCACCCGCAGATGACCGCCCGCGGCCAGCGCGGCGTACATCACCGGCAGCGTGGTCCGGCCGACCCCGGTCGCCGACCAGGTGGCGATCTCGGGCAGCCCCGCGACGGCGGCGACCAGCGTCCGCGCGTCTCCTGGCATCCCGCCCGGTACGCCCATGACGAGATCGCAGTGCACGTGCCCGCCGTACGGGAGGCCGTGCTTGTCGAGCAGCCGGTGCAGCGCGGCGACGTGGCCGAGGTCGAACAACTCGAACTCGGGCACGACCTCCAGCTCCTGGGTGCGCTGGTACAGCTCCACCATGAACGGCCACGGGTTCATGAACACATCGGCGCCGAAGTTCACCGTGCCGCAGGTGAGGGAGCAGGCGTCTGGGTCGGCCTCCAGCACGCGCAGCCGGTCCTCGTACGGGTCGGTGACCGCGCCGCCGGTGGACAGCTGCACGATCAGGTCGGTGGCCTCGCGGAGCGCCTGCACGGTGTCGCGCAGCCGGGCGAGGTCGAGGGTGGGCTGCGCCTTGTCGTCGCGGATGTGCACGTGGATGACCGCGGCGCCCGCCGCCTCGCACTCCCTGGCCGTCTGCACCAGTTCGTCCAGCGTGACGGGCAGGGCGGGCGCGTCGGCCTTGGCCGACTCGGCGCCGGTGGGCGCCACGGTTATGAGCGTTGCTGCCATGACCTCATGATTTCAGCTCTCGACCGGCACGGCAGAATGCGGGACTGTGCGAGCCGTAGTACAGCGCGTGAGCCGGGCCAGCGTGACCTTCGACGACCAGGTCGTAGGGGCGATCGACGAACCTGGACTGCTGGTGCTGGTCGGGGTCGGCCACGACGACACCCCTGCTCAGGCGAAGAAGCTGGCGGCCAAGCTATGGGGGCTGCGCATCCTCCGCGACGAGCTGTCGTGCTCCGATATCGGGGCGCCGCTGCTGGTGATCAGCCAGTTCACGCTGTACGGCGACACGCGCAAGGGGCGCCGGCCGTCGTGGCTCAACGCGGCGCCGGGCCCGGTCGCTGAGCCTCTGGTCGACGCCGTGGTGACCGCTCTGCGGGAGCTCGGCGCCCGGGTCGAGACCGGCAAGTTCGGCGCCGAGATGCGGGTCGCGCTCGTCAACGACGGCCCGATCACCTTGATCTTGGAGATGTGAGCGTCAGGGGCGCAGGCCGACGACCATGCCGACGAAGATCGCCACCGTGGCGAGCGAGGCGAGGGTGAGGACGATCCGGTCCTGCTGCGCCAGCCTGCTGCGGATCTTCGGCGACACCACGACCACCCCGGTGATCCGGTTGGCATCGGGCGGCGGCGCTGGCTTGCGGAGCCGGTTGGACAGGCCGATCAGCCGCCGAAGCGCGTCGTTCTTGATCCGCTGATGATCGGGCCTGCAGGCGAACAGCCGGCCGCGGACCGGCTCGATGCAGGGGTGCCCCTGTTCGGTGATGACCCCGCAGGTGGCGGCCGGGACGAGGGCGAACTCGTACAGGCACCACAGGAGCAGCGTGAGCAGCGCCAGCCGCCAGGACGTCAGCAGCACCGTGGCCGCGCCCAGCACGGCGAAGGCGGCCCACCAGATCTGGACCGGTTCACGCCTTGGCCGCCGCCGTCGCCCCATCGCGTCCTTCCCCGCGGGTGGTGGTACCTCGTTTTCGGAGTTCGCAACCACTAGGTAAACCACCTTCTCACTCCGGGAAAGGGCGGCGCCTCACCCGTCAGCCAATTGACGTACATAGCGGCAGATGAGGCAAATGTGCCCAGCCGCGAGACGGATTACGCGCGGTCCGGATGCCTTATGGCGCCGCCGGACGGCGCTGAGGGGCGCATGGCAGAACGACAGTGGCCGGCGGGACGACGATGGTCAGGTGGGGCGGCGGCGCAGCGCGATCGTGACGTTGGCCCCGGTCTCCGGCGACACGATGACCTCCTGGGCCGCCGCCACGCCACCGGCGAGTAGCTCGGCGTCGACCGGGACGTTGCGCTTGACCAGAGCGAGCGCGATCGGCCCCAGCTCGTGGTGGCGCGCCGACGTGCCGACCGAGCCGACCGTACGACCGTCCAGCTCGACCGGGTCGCCGTGCCCCGGCAGGCGGTCGACGCTGCCGTCCAGGTGCAGGAACACCAGGCGGCGGGGCGGGCGGCCCAGGTTGTGCACGCGGGCGACCGTCTCCTGCCCGCGATAGCAGCCCTTGTCCAGGTGCACCGCGGTGTCGATCCAGCCGACCTCGTGCGGGATGGCCCGGTCGTCGGTATCAAGGCCAGGGCGTGGGACATGCGCGGCGATGCGCAACGCCTCGTACGCCCACAGCCCGGCGGGTCGGACCCCCCAGTCCCGCTCGAGCTCGCCGCGCGGGACGATCAGCGTGCTGCCGACGACGTCCGGCAGGCGCAGGTCGCCCACGGCCTCGCCGCTCGTGGTGACGACGGCGTACGAATCGGTCAGGTCGGCGACCTCGACGCGGAGCATGAACCGCATCGAGTCGAGGAACTTCACCAGGGCCTCGTTGGTGCCGGGCTCGACGTGCGCCCAGACCGCGGTGCCGTCGTCGACGAGCGAGAGGTGATGCTCGATCCGGCCCTGCGCGCTCAGCAGCAGTGCCTCGGTCGGCTCGTACGGCCGCAGCTGCTCCAGATGCTGGGTGGTCATGCTGTGCAGCCAGCGCAGCCGATCGGGGCCCTCGACCCGGACGACCCCGCGGTTGCTCCGGTCGACGAACGCCCCCGGCCCGTCCAGCGACCGCTGCTCCGGCACCGGCTCCCCGTAGTGCGCGGCGACGCCGGCATCGGGGGGGTCGGCGGGTACGGCTCCGGGCAGCTTCAGCAGCGGGCTTTCCATGCGTTCCAGGCTACGCGGACGATCGGCCGATTCAGCTTCGGCAGTTGGCGCACAGGCCGTACACCGTGAGGTGGTGCACTTCGGTCGCGAAGCCGTACTCGCGGTCCAGTACCTGCACCAGGCCCGCGGCGACCTCGGGCCGCACGTCGTTGACCTGACCGCACCCGCGGCACATCAGGTGGACGTGCTCGGCCTCGGCGGCGATGTGGTAGGTCGGCGGGCCGTGCTTGAGATGGGCGTGCTTGACCAGGCCGAGCTCTTCGAGCAGCTCGAGCGTGCGGTAGATCGTCGAGATGTTGACGCCGCCGGCGGTGCGCTGCACCTGCGCGCAGATCTCCTCGGGGGTGCCGTGCCGCAGCGCGGTCACCGCCTCGAGCACGAGCTGACGCTGCGGAGTGACCCGGTAGCCACGTGACCGCAGCTCTTCTTGCCAGGTCTCGCCCATACCGTCGAGTGTATGACCGCGCCGGAGGCTGTGACTCCGGTCACGTACGGGATGCCGGGAAACCCGCTTGCCTCCCTTTGACCCCTCGCATAGCGTGCTGAGTAACGCGGGAAAGGAGGTGGTCCAAAGCATGCATAGCTCTAGGACTCGCGAGGTGGCTGTCCACTAGCCGCCGTCCCGCTGGGAAACTCCCCGCTCAAGGACAGCGGCGGTGAATACCAGGCAGACACCCGATCCCCGGACCGGTGGGCCCTAGTCCTGCCCACCCCCGTCGTACGCGACGGGAAGTGGTCTGGGGATCGTTTTATTTCCGGACGATTTCAGGACACACGCTTCAACTGGGCCGAGAGGTGCGACTGCAGGCTCTGCCCGACCGCCGCCATGTCGAAGGCGTAACCCAGGTCCTCGCCGATCATGCCGTACAGCCGATGACCTGCGGTGACCTCCTTGGCCGTCTCCGTTCGCGCGATGACATCGGTGCGCAGTTCGGCCCGGTTGCCGGTGATCTCGCCGATGTAGATCTCGGCGATGCCCGTTGGATGGGCGAGGATCACCTCGAGCCGGCCCCCCGGCTGCGGTCGCCAATAGCCGGTCTCGGTGGCCAGCGGCATACCGAGATTGCCCTCGTCATCCAGCCGCCATGTACGGCTCGAGTAAATGAGGTACGGCTTTCCGTTGTGCTTGAAGGAGATCTCCTGACCGAAACGGAAGCTTTCGATCGTCGGGTAGCCGCCAACTCCCGCGCCCTCCCATTCGCCGAGCAGGAAGGCGAGGGGCTCGAGATCAGGGTGCAGCTCAGGCTCCATGCCCGCCGAGCGTAGCGGCGTTTGGCCCGGCGCGCGCCCGCCGCGCAGACGCGCGCGCCCGGCGGTGGCCGCGATCGCCGCAGCCGCGATCATCGGAGACGTGAGAGCTTTACCACCAACACCACCGCGCCAATTGCAATAATTCCCAGAATCATGATGAGCGCGATGGCGTTCACTGTGCCGAACACAGCGAAGAGTCTAGTGATTTGCGGGGGCTGAAACCGCCGAGGTCACGCGCGCGTCCGAGTTTCACCGGCGTCAGCCGCGCCCAGAGGAGGGCTTTGTGTACGCGTTCATGACGTTGCTGGCGGCCACCGTCGAGGCCGGCCTCACCGCGGTCGCTCGCAAGGTCCAGAGCGTGCGTACACGGCGTACGGTGCGGAAGGCGTTGCCGCAAAGCTGCGTCGACCTCGTCGGCCAACTCGGCGCGCGCGGCAAGATCAAGCCGAGCGAGATCTTCGCGCATGCCGCCGAAGGCCCCGAGGGCACGGTGACCGCGCCGTTCTCCGGCGCCGAGTGCGTCTGGTACGTCGTGCGCGTGCGCGAGAAGTTCTGGGCATGGGGCCCGGGGCCGTTCGGTCCGCAGAAGGTCGAGCGGTCCGTCAAGGCGGTCGACCATGTCAGCGGGCCGCTGGTCATCGTCGACCACACTGGCAACGTGCAGGTCGATCCGACCGGGGCCGAGTTCGAGCTCGGCGAGCCCGCCTTCAGCGGCTTCGACGCGCGCGAGGGCGACGGCGCCCTGTACGGCCGGATGTCGGAGCTGCTCGGCGAGCCCCTGCGCATCCGCCACCGGCGAATGACGACCGGCTTTCTCATCGAGGAGTGGATCGTCACCGAGGGCGAAGAGTTGCGCATCGTCGGCCGTGCCCGAGGTGATCGCGGCCTCGGGTCCGGCGCCGAGCTGGTGATCGCCAAGGCCAGACGACGTCCGCTGCTGGTCGCCAAGCCGACCCCGGCCCCGGCCCCGCTCTAGATGTCGACGCCCTAGATGTCGACTGTGTTGCCTGGTCCGGATTCGGCACGCGCCGGATCGTACGGGCGGCACGGGAACGTACTAATCTGCGCGTATGGGGCGATCGCTGGTGATCAAAGCAACGGCGGGGGCAGACGGGCCCGAGCGCTGCAACCAAGCCTTCACCGTCGCCGCGGCGGGCGTGGCGAGCGGGCTGCCGGTATCTCTCTGGCTGACCGGCGAGTCGGCCTGGTACGGGCTGCCGGGCAGGGCCGAGGAGTTCGAGCTGCCACACGCCACACCGCTGTCCGACCTCCTCCAGGTGGTGCTGGCCGGCGGCCAGGTGACGGTCTGCACGCAGTGCGCGGCACGGCGCGACATCACCGAAGACGACCTGATCAAGGGCATTCGGATCGCGGGGGCGCCGACCTTCGTGGAGGAGATTTCCGCCGAGGGCGCCCAGGCGCTCGTCTACTGAAGGACGTCTTCGGGTACGACGAATTTCGCTGACGTGGCCGCCGGCCGAGCTGCTCGTGGAGATCGCCCGCGTGCTGCGCCCCGGCGGCACGTTCATCGGCAGCACCTCCCAGTTCGAGCCGTACCACTCGGCCAGCCTGTGGAACTACACGCCGACGGCTTCCGGGTGCTCGTCGAGGACGCGGGCCTCGTGCTGGAGGAGATCCGGCCGTCACTCGACGGCGTGACCCTGCTCCGGCGGAGCTATCACAACGACCGCGACGGCTATCGGCGGTACTGGGTCGAGGAGTCACCGCTCAACCGCGAGATCGACGAGTGGGCGCGGGAGACGGGCCGCCGTCCCGCCCTGGTCACCTGCGGAAGCCGACCTTCTGCGGGCAGTTCGCGTTCCGCGTGCGCAAGCCGCCCGCGTGATGCCGGCGGGACGAGCGTCGGGCAGGGCGCGGTCGATCAGGTGTGCAGGACGGCGGCCAGGCGTTCCTCGCGGAGTCGCCCTGCCCAGGAGTTGTCGACCGGGGCGAGGTCGCGTCTGCTCGCCCAGCGCAGCAGCAGGTCGGCGAGGCCCGGGTTGCGGACGAGCGCGGGCCCGTGCATGTAGGTGCCGACGATGTGATCGCGGTAGGCACCCTCGGTGCCGTCGCCGTTGCCGACGCCGACCACCGTGGTGGCCAGCGGCCGCACGCCTGGACCCAGATGCGTGACGCCCTGGTGGTTCTCGAATCCGGTGATCATGGGGATCTGCAGCGCGGTGTCAACGTTGCCGGCGATCTCGCCGACGGCTCGCTTGGTGCCGCGGCCGCTGCGCATGTTGAGCAGCCCGAGCCCTTCGACCGGCTGCCCCTCCTCGCCGCCGAACTCGGTGCCGAGCAGCTGGTATCCGGCGCACACGGCGAAGATGACCGAGCCGTACTCGGCCGCCCGCTGCAGCCCGCCGTCGGCCCGCAGCCGCTGCGCCCCGAGGATCTGCGGCCGGTCCTCGCCGCCGCCCATGAGGTAGATGTCGCCGTCGACCGGTACTGACTCGTCGGAGCGCACGTGCACGATGTCGGTGAAGATGCCGCGCAGCGCCGCCCGCCGCTCGAGCATGATCACGTTCCCGCGGTCGCCGTACGTGCTGAGCAGGTCGGGGTAGATCCAGACGATCTTGATGCGGTCAGACGACACGGCCGTACCTCGCTCGGATGTGCTGGAAGGCGGTGTAGTTGGCGATCACGTCGAGCCGGCCCGGGCCGATGGCCATGATCGCCTGATCGATGTCGTCGACGACGGCGAACCGCACCTCGGCGGCCTCCAGCCGGGCGGCCAGATCGAGGCGGCGCTCGCCGGTCGCCCACACGGGACGGCCGCGCAACACGCGGTAGTCGACGTCCCAGAGCCAGGAGGTGTCGCGGCCGTCCGGGCCCTGCGCGTTGATCGACAGCGCGACCGGGCCGGGCGCGGGCTCGAGCACGTCGAACGCCTCCAGCCAGCCGGCCGGGTTCTTCGCGAGTAGCAGCCGGACCTGCCGGCCCTCGTGCTCGACGGTGGTGTACCGCCCGGCCACCGACGTGACCTCGGCGAGCCGCGGCAGCGCGGTCTCGGGCTCGACGCCGAACTGCGCGACGACCGCCAGCGCGATCACCGCGTTGGCCCGGTTGGCCCGGCCGGGCAGCTGCAGGGCCAGCTCGTGCGTACGGCCGCGGGGCGTCGTCACGCGGTCGGCGTGCAGGATCCAGTCGGGCTTGGGCCGGGCGAAATGGCATTCGCGGCACTTCCAATGGACGCCTTCGCGGTCGAGCGGCCCGCCGCACTCGGGGCAGCACCAGGAGTCTTCACGCCAGTGCTGGCCGGCGGAGACCCACGTGACGCTCTTCGCCGTGGATGCGCCCCAGGTGACCAGCGGATCATCGCAGTTGGCCACGACGTGGGTGTCGGCGCCGTCGAGGGCCTTTCGCCACTTGCCCGCCAGCAGCCAGATCTCGGCGGCCCGGTCCATCTGGTCGCGGCTGAGGTTCATCAGCGCGACGATGCTCGCTCCGGTCTCCGCGAGCACCATCGGGACGTACTTCTCATCGCATTCGAGCACCGCGTAGGGCGCCTCGGGGGACTGGGCGAGCGCCAGCACGTGGCCCGACGGCATGTTCGCGCCGAACGCGTTGGTCGCCACTTCGCCGCGCTCGCGCAGGGCGGACACGATCAGACGTGTCGTCGTCGTCTTTCCGTTGGTGGCGCTGACCAGAACGAGCCGACGATCGGCGGCCAGCCGGCGCAACAGGTCGTGATCGAGCGCGAGCCCGACCCGCCCGCCGATCACCGAGCCGTCGCCCCGCCCGGCGAGGCGCGACATCTTCGACGCGGTGCGGCCGAGCGCGGCCGCCAGCTGCGCACGCACGGGGAGGTCGCTCAACTGCCCTCCGTCTCTGTAGGTCCGGGGTACGTACGTCAGCGCGTCGGCGGCACTGAGCGTTACCGCGATGCTAGCCGGTCTGCAGAGTTGGTTTGGAGGGATGGGCGCAATCACCTCGCCTCCCCGCGACCTGGCCCGGCCCGCGCGTTTACGCAGGCCCGCCACAGTCCGGCGTGGTCGCGGCGAGCCCGGCTCTCGGCGGTGAGCAGCTCACCCCGGTGCCGGCCCGCGGGCGGCAGCAACATCGTGGTGGCGAACCCGCCGCGGAGCAGGACCCGGTTGACGAACGTGCCGTCGGGCCGCCACACGTAGGCAAGCGCGCGGCCGTACGGATCGCGGCGGTGCCGGTCGCGGGCTATCAGGACCGGCGAACCCCTGGGCAGCAGCCACCGCAGCTCGGCGCTGGACTGCCCGCCGAAACAGTCGTGCCGCCGGGTATCTTCCGGAGCGTCGAGGCCGAGCAGCCGGACCCGCGAGCGTCGTAGGCCGGTCGTGACGATTAAAGTGTCACCGTCGATCACATAGGCGACGGCGGCCCGCGTCGTTTCGTACGGCTCCGGGGGCGCGGCGGCGGTCCGCGGCACGGCGCACCCGGACAGCACCGCGGCGGCTAAGGCGAGGAACACGAGATTTTTTCCGCCGATCATGACGCAGCGATGACCTCTCGTTACGGAGCGCCCAACTGATCGTTACTCTCGCATCCCGCACCGACACTTTCCGCATAAATTCACCGCCTCCTGAGTCCTGGCGGACCGCCTTTGCGCAGGTAGGAGACCGACCTCTGCGCACCCGGCACGTTAGAGGCGGACGAGGCAGTACGTTGTCGGACAGAGCAAAAGCGACGAAAGGGGGCTGAGATGCAGTGCCCAGTGTGTGGCGCGACCGCACCTGACACGATGAGCCGATGCGGCCGATGCGACTCTCCCCTGCACGCGTCCGCCGCCGCTCATCAACCGGTGACGACATCCTCCTACGATGGTCTGCCGCCGATCCAGCATGGGCCACTCGGCGCGCCGGTGCACGAGGCGGGACCTCCCGTTCAGGCCTTCGTCGAGTCGGCCGACGACTCGTGGCGTCCGTTGCCGCAGCCACCGGTCGAGACGCCGCAGCCGCCGGTTGATATGCCGCCGACACCGCTGGGCGCACCGCCGCCGCCGGCGGAGCCCCCGGTCAGCACGCCGCAGCCGCCGCATGGCGCACCGCCGCCACTGGCCGAGCCACCGATCCAGCAGCCGTCGAGCGATTTCGGCGGTATGTCGAGTGAGTCCACTCAGTCATGGACGCCGTCCGATGCCTTCGGCGGACCGTCCGACATCGGGTCCGCACCGTCGTTCCCGGCGACGACCGAAAACGGGCTCCCCAGGCGGATCGCTCCGTCGAGTGTGGTGCCGGGCCATGACCTGGTGCTCCCGCCCACGGCCCACCCCGAGCAGACCGTCCCGCAACCGCCGATGGGCCCGCCGTCCATGGACTCGTCGATGGGCGCGTCGTCCATGGACTCGTCGATGGGTCAGCCATTGACGTCCCAGCCGCTGACGCCACAGCCGCTGTCGCAGTCACCGTCACCGCAGTCGCCGCTGTCACAGCCCCCACTGTCACAGCCACCGCTGTCACAGCCACCGCTGTCGCAGCAGTCGCTTTCCCAGCCCCCACTGTCACAGCCGCCGCTGGAGCCGACGGACGAGGCGGTGGCGGAGCGCACGATGGCGACGTGGCTGTCCGACTCACCGGCGTCCCCACCCCAGACCTACGAGGCGCCGCCCCCCACGCAGGGGTACGGCGCGATGGCCTTTCCGCCGAACGGCCAAGGTCGCAATGAAACGGCCATACTGCCCGAGATGCCGACGGGCCGGCAGCCCGGCGGGTGGCAGCCCGGCGGCTGGCAGCCGTCGCCGCACGGTGCCTTCGCGCCGGGTGGCGGGCCGGGTGGACCGGGTGACTTGGGGCCGCCGCAGCGTTCGTCGGGGCCGAGCAAGCCGCTGCTCATCACCGTGGTCGGCCTCGTGGTCGTGGCGCTGGTGGCCGTCGGCGTCGTGTTGTGGCCGAACGGCGACAAGAAGCAGGACTCCGCCGCGAGCGGTCAGTCCCCGGCCGCGGCCAACACTCCGGCCTCGACGAAGGCGAATTCGGTGGGCCGGCAAGAGGCCATCGTGATGAACAAGATCCTCAACGCGAGTGCCGCTAGCCGCAGCGGGCTCGCCCGGGCCTTGGCGGCGGGGAAGACCTGCCGGGGGCTGCCCACCGCCATCGCGGGCTTCCAGCAGGTGGCCACCCAGCGGAGGTCGCAGATGGCGCACGCCAGGGCGGCGAAGGTCGGCCACCTCGCCAACGGCACCCGGCTGCGGCAGTCACTGACCCGGTCGATTCAGTACTCGCTGGCCGCCGACCAGTTGCTGCTGACCTGGGCGCGGGGCAAGCAGGGCTGCCACGGCAGGCCGAAGCCCGACGCGAACTACCGGCGGGCCGGCGGGCCGCTCTCGGCACAGGCCAGTGCCGCCAAAGCCCAGTTCGCCACGCTGTGGGCGCCGGTGGCCAGGCAATATCACCTACCGGCACGGACCGCCAACGGGTTCTGACCGAACGCTGTCACGGCAGCGACTCGCGAGTATTTTTGGTGCAGACTTTGTTGGTGAGGTTGCGGGCCGACCGCAGGGACTGTCATGCAGTGTCCGAACTGCTACACCGAGACACCGATCGCCCTGTCCCGCTGCGTCAAATGCGACGCTCCCCTTCCCCTGCACCGGCGGTCCGCGCCGCCGTCCGGGTACGGCCCGCCGTCCGGGCATGGCCCGCCGTCCGGGCTTGACCCACCATCCGCATTCGAACCGCGATCCGCGTACAACCCGCCGTCCGCATTTGAGCCGTCGCCCGCGTACGATCCGCCATCCGCGTTCGATCAACCGTACGACCCGGACGAGGCCAGGTGGGCGGACGGCTTCGAGAGCGGCTACGAAGACGGGAGTGCCAGCGGGTACGGCAGCCCGGAGAACTGGGAGCCGGCCACGGAGTGGCATCCCGAATGGCTCCCGCCCGAGCGCGCGCACGCCCGGCCCGTACGTCACCGGCCTGAGTCGCCGCAGACCGAACCGGCCGCGAAGTCCCGGCATCCCCTGCTCATCGCCATGATCATCGGAGTCGCCCTGGGCGCCGTGGCGGCCGTCGGCATCGCCGTGTGGCCGAGTGGCGACCGGGCCGCGACCACACCCGACTCGGCCGGTTCCGCCGCCCAGTCGGGCGACGCCTCCGGGGCGCCGAACTCCACGGCGCACGCCCAGGCCACGGCGATCGACGGCCTGCTCGACGAGATGACCGCCACCCGCTCGACCCTGGTCCCGGCCATAGGCGACGCGGCGCGGTGCGACGGAATCGACGACGCCATCGGCCGGCTGGAACGCGCCCGGAAGGAGCGGCAGGACCAGCTCGACAAGGCCAAGGCGTTGAAGGTGGACGCGCTGCTCGACGGCCCCGACCTGCGCGAGACGCTGACCCGTGCCGCCGGTTACTCGCTCGACGCCGACAAGGCCTTCCTCGCCTGGGCCAAAGCGAACCAGGGCTGCACCGACGCGAGGACGCCGCGCGACGACAACTTCGAACGCGGCCGGCGTCTGTCGACCGATCACGCCACCCCGGAGAAGGAGAACTTCGTCGAACTCTGGAACCCGGTCGCGCGGGACGAAGGCCTCCCCGCCCGGTCGTCGCGCAAGCTGTGACGACACAGAAGGCCGCCCATGACCGAAGATGGCCGCACTCCGTGACCGATGCGCCACGCCAGGTCGATAATTTGACGGTCAGGTGCGTACGACAGCGGGGACAGCGATGCAGTGTCCGAACTGCTATGCCGACACATCGCCGGCGTTGCCGCGCTGCACAAGGTGCAACGCGCCGCTGCCCCAGTGGCAACAGCGGCAACCGCCCGGGCAGCTCCCGGGTGCGTATGACCGCCCGTGGGAGCCGGCGGCGGGCTGGCAGACCGAGCATGGCCCGGTCTCTCCGGAGCCCGAGCAGTGGGGTACGCCTCCGCCGCAGCGCGACCTCCGTCCGCTGATCGTCACGCTCATCATCGCGATCGTCATTGGGGGCGGCGTGGCGGCGGGCGTCATCCTGTGGCCGCACAAGGCTCCGGATACCGCCACCTCGGGGGTCCCGCCACCGGGCTCCTCCGCCGCGGTCTCGCCCGCCGAATCCGGCTCGCCGGTCGCCGGCGCACACGATCAGGCCACGACGGTGGACGGGCTCCTCGACGAGATGGCCGCGAGCCGCACGGACCTCGGCTCCGCCATGACCGACGCGGCGAGCTGCGACACCGTCGGCGACGCCGTCGCTGCCCTGGACCGGATCAAGGGCGAGCGGCAGGAGCAACTCGACAAGGCCCAGCGGCTACCGGTGGACGCCATCGCCGGCGGCGACGACATGCGCGATGCGCTGAGCCGGGCGGCTCGCTTCTCCCTGCAGGCCGACGAGCAGTTCCTTGCCTGGGCGGAGGCAAACCAGGGCTGTACGGCCGGCGCAACGCCGCACGACGGCCACTTCGACAGTGGCCAGGACATCTCCACCGACCAGGCCAGCCCGGCCAAGCAGGAGTTCGTGCGGCTGTGGAACCCGATCGCGGAGCAGGAGGGCCTGTCCACCCGATCCGCCGACAAGTTCTGACCGCTGGCGGCTCATGGCGGCGCCGGGTTTCTCAGCCCTCGAAGAGCGGTGACTTTCCCGACGGGTCGGCGAAGGCGGTGATGAACCGGCTCGGCCAGTCGAGCACCGCCTCCAGCCACGACCCGACGCGCATGACCTCGGCGATGGCGGCGAGTTGCTGATCGGGGTCGACGCCGATCGCGGCCACCGCGACGTCGGCGGCGAACGCCTCGTGGTCGTCGTCCCCGGCGATGGCGGTGTGCGCGATCGGCCGGTTGCGGGCCAGCTCCATCGACAGCGGGTGCCGCCGCAGCGCCCGCACGCGGTGGCCGACCTTGACGTCGGGCGCCTGCTTGAGACCCGGCAGCACGTAGTCGAGGGGCGGCGCGGGCGCGTGCTTGTCCGGCGCGGCCCCGCCGTGCGGGAACAGCCGTCCCATCTCGTGCAGCCAGCGGACCTGCGGGATCACCCAGTCCGGCCCCGGCAGGTCCCCGGCCAGCCCGTACGATCCGCCGAGCATCTGCTGGGCCACGCCGGCGACCGCCGCGGTGAGCTCCTCGGGACGGTAGGCCGTACGCAGCCCGGCGGCGCGGCGGCCGACGGACCGGTCGAGCACGGTGGCCAGCCCGCACTCGCGTAGCCGCGGGGCCAGCCGCGCCCAGGCGCGTCCCAGATCGGCCGGTACGGCCGGCAGCGGCCGGTCGACGACGTGGGCGAGTACGAGGGTGTCGGCCCACACCCGCAGCCAGGCCCACTCCGCGCCGCCGGCGAGCAGGTCGGCCGCGCGCAGCTCGTACAGCGTGCAGGCCCGTCCGGACCGGCACTCGCAGCCGCAGGCGGCCGAGCGCCGCCCGTCGATGGGCGGCGGCGGGCCGGCCAGCACCCGCTCTCGGGCCTCACCGAGCGGGACCCGTACGCGCAGCGGCCGGTCCATGCCGTCCGCGAACACCGCCGCCACGCCCGGCGGCATCGACACCACCTCGCGGGACTGGTCGGGGTCGAGGTTCATCGCCGCGCCGACCACGTGCCGGTCGTCGAAGGCGGGCAGCCGGTGCACGACCTTGAGCGCGGTGTTCTTGATCACGTCCGGCACCAGCTTGGTGGGGATCTGCTCGGCGACGATGATTCCCTCGCCATACGCCCTGATCTCGGCGAGCATTCCGGCGAACAACTCGACGGCGTGCGCGCTGGCCCGCTGCTGGCCGCGGTTGCGCAACAGCCGGTGCGCCTCCTCGATGACGATGACGTGCCGCAGGTCGCCGGATGGCTCGCCGTTGTGCCGGCTGCGCATGCGCAGGTGCTCGACGACCCGGATGATCAGCGTGCCCATGAGGAACGCCTTGTCCTCGTCGTTGGCGACGTCCTCGATGGCCAGCACCACGTTGTCGCGAAGCAGCCCGCCGATGTCGGCCGCGTGCCCGCCCTCGAAGAACCGGCCCGCCGAGCCGATCCGCAGGCTGCGCAGCCGTACGTCGACGAACCCTCGTACGTCGGCCATGAGCTCCGTGCCGTACCCGACGTCGTCGATCACCTGCAGGGCGGCGTGCTGCAGCTGTTCCAGGGTCGGTACGGCGGGTTCCACGAGCGACCCCGGCGAGCCGGCGCCGGTGATGACGTCCCAGCCGTTCGCCTCGTACACCCGCTGCAGGGCCTGCGACATGATCTGCGGAAACGGCTCCTCGGCGTCGAAGGCGGCCTGGAACAGCGCGCGGACCATGTCGATGTGCGCCTGCACGGGGTAACCGGGCTCGGGCTTCAGCGGGTTGATCGACAGCGGCACCGCCGCCGGGTCGGACGGGTTCACGACCGTGACGGAGGCCACGCCCTGGACGCGGCCGGCCATCCTGGCGTACTCCGACTTGACCGGCTCGATCGCCAGCCAAGGGATGCCACCCCGGGTGAGCTGTTCGAGCAGATGCCGTACGGTCTGCGACTTGCCCGCGCCGGTCGCGCCGGTGACGAAGACGTGCCGGTTGAGGGTCGACCGGGGTACGGTCAGCGAGCCGACCTGCCGGTCCTGGCCGTCGAGAATGGTGCCGAGATCGATGGGCGGCAGCGCCGTCTCGGTGGTGGCGGTCTCCGCTGTGACGTCGAAGTAGCCGGTCTCGACCACACGCAGCCCCGGCACCTCACGGCGCGGCAGCCCGGCCAGCGCGGGCAGCGCGCCCGCGGTGACGGCGAACGGCGACCGGAAGCCGGTCGCGCCCGGGCGGCCGCCCGCGACCTGGGCCTCGGAGTCCAGCGCCGAGCCGAACCGGGTGGCCCGCAGCCCGGACCGCAGCCGGTACGGATGGTGGCTCATCTCGACGGACCCGACCAGCACGGGCGCGATCTGCCCCAGTTCCTCCTCGGACGCGGCGCCGGCCAGCACCCGTACGTGCCACAGCCCGGCCTCGCCGAAGGTCTCGAGCTCGGTGACCCGGCGCTCGGCCTGCTCCGCCTCCAGCCGGAGATGATCGGCCCGGTTGTACCGCTGCTGCTCGAACTGCAGGTCGCGGATCTCGCGGTCGATCGCGTCGTCCTCGGCCCGGTCGGCGATCACCAGCCAGCCGAAGGGCCGGTTGAGGAGCGTGACCAGCGCCGACTCGAAGAGCGTGGGGCGGGCGGGCCAGTCCCTACGGATCGCGATCGAGTCCGGCTGATCCGTACGCAGCGCCGGGGCCTGCTTGCCCGGGCAGTGCGTCCACACCATCTGGTCGGCCCGCGCCAGCCAGTCGCCACCGATCGGCACCCCGCGGGCCCCGTTGGGAAACAGCAGGCCCTGCTGACCGGAATCGCTCCGCACGACCGGGCCGGCATTGGTGATCAGTTCCAATGGTGCGCCCTCGCCCCGCGACATCCAGCACACGACGAACGACCTGCGTTGCCACGCCGCCGACAGCACGGCCGGCAGCACGGCCACGAAATCCCACTCGGCCGACGGCGTTCGCTCGGGGGCGGGGATCGCCTCAACGCGGTACCAGGGCCCGGGGAGCTCTGCGGTCACAGCGCCTTGCCTATCAGTGCGCGGCGCACCGCGCCACTGGCCCCGCTGTCAATGTAAGTTGACAATCGCCGATGTGTCAACCTATGTTGACACCCATGAACGATGGTGTGCAGCTCGCCCAGGAGGCGAGCAGCCGGGACCCCGCGATCGGGCTCCGTGCCGTACGGGCGCTGCGCGACCTGGCCGAGCGGCTGGAGTCGCTGCAGGTCGCCAACGCGCGCGACCTCGGGTGGTCCTGGCAGGAGATCGCGGCGGCGCTCGGCGTGAGCCGGCAGGCCGTCCACAAGAAGCACGCGCGGGTGCGCGGCCTGAGAAGAAAGGAGCGGTGACGATGTTCGAACGATTCCGGAAGGACGCACGTGCCGTCGTCGTCCTGGCGCAGGACGAGGCGCGGCGTCTCGGACATCGCTCTATCGGCACCGTGCACCTGCTGCTCGGCCTGCTGAACGAGCAGGACGGGGCGGGCGGCCGGGCGCTGCGCGAACATGGCCTCGACCTGGACGCCATGCGGGCGCGGGTCGGCCGCCTGGCCGGGCTGGGCGATCCGCTCGACGGCGAGGCGCTCGCCACGATCGGGATCGACCTGGACGCGGTCCGGCAGTCGGTCGAGGCCGCGTTCGGCGCCGGCGCGCTCGAGGGCGGCCGGCGAGGTCACATCCCGTTCACGCCGCAGGCCAAAAAGAGCCTGGAGCTGTCGCTGCGCAGCGCCCTCGCGCTCAAGCACAAGTACATCTGCAGCGGTCACGTCCTGCTCGGGCTGCTCCGCGCCACCGGCGACGACAACCTCGCGGTCGAGGTGCTCGCCGACGCCGAGGTCGACGTCGACGCGCTGCGCGACACGACGACCCGATTCATCCAGGCCGACGCCGCCTGAGCGGTGGCGCGTCCGGTCAATGCTTCTTCTTCCGGCGGAAGTCGAGGCGCTCGGGCGGCGGACCGAGGTTCGGTGGCGGGTCGTCGTCGTTGTCGCTCAGCGGGGGCGCCTGGTCGCGGGACCGGCCGCGCGATCCGGGCGGGGCGGCGTGTCGCCCGGCACCGGCCGGCGTGGTGCGCTGCCCAGTGAGGGCCGGCCGCTCCGACGGGCCGTTGGCCTCCACCGCTCGGCCGTTGCCGCTGGTGTCCGGGGCCGCATGGTCATCGGGGGCGTCGCGGTCACCCTGGGCGTCGTAGTTGTCCTGGGCGTCGTAGTTGTCCTGGGCGTCGCGGTCGGCCTCGGCCGCCGCCTGATCGCGCAGGAACTCCTCGTACTCCTGGGAGTGCGCGGTCGGCAGCGTCATGATCGCCGGATTGGCGTCGACGAGGAGGATCTTCCGGCCGGTTGACGTCGCGTGCGTGAAGATCATCGCGGTCGGTGGCAACTCCTGCAGTTCGTGCTTTTCGACGACGAACTCGCGTACGCCCTGGCGGCCGGCCTCGTCGTCGGCGACCACGGTCTCGGTCGTACGTCCCCACCCGGTGGAGGCGACGATGCCCGCGGCGAGGGAGTCACCGTCGGGCACGCCGGGCTCCCACTGGTCGTCGAGCGCCTGCGCGCTGTTGCGGCTGCGGGCCGAGTTGACCGTGCTGGTGTACGGGTCGCCCGCGGCGTCGGCGAGCGCCTCGCCCACGCCGTCGGTGAACTCGGCCACGACGAGCCGGTGTTTCGTGCCGATGTGCTGGGCGGCGGCGCGGGCGTCCTCGGCGTTGCCGAGCCGCATGAAGCCGACGGCGGCGTGGCCGCGGCCGAGGCGCTCCTTCACATGCGGCGGGATCGACCGGTACATCAGCACGAGCCCGGTGCCGGTGGCCTCGCAGGAGTCGATCAGCCGGTCGAGCACGTCGCCGCGCAGCTTCTCCGCGCCGCACAGAAACAGCGTGTGGTCCCACGGACGTACGGCGCGTTCGCTCTCGCGGAGCCGGTGGGTGAGTGCGGCGGCGATGTACGTGCCGAGGATCCGGTTGGTGAGCACGCCGGCCCGGCGGTCCATGGTCACGACGCGCAGCCGGGACGGCGGCATCCAGCCCGCGTCGGTGCCGAGCGTTTCGAGCTTGCGCAGCTGCGACTCCAGGGCCCAGGCGCGCTCGATCACCACCCGGTCGGCGGCGCCGCGGCCGAACATCGTGGTGAGCCGGTCGAGCTGATCGTCACTGATCAGGCCCATGCGGAGATCGTCGCGGGGGTCGCCGACCTGGGCGAGCGCCCGCAGCGCCGCGGTGATCTGCCGGATCGTCGCGTGCCCGGCGAAGACCGACAGGACCCGTTCGAGGATCGCGTTGTCGAACGACAGATCACGCGTGCTGCTCTGCTCCTCGCTCACGCTCACCACGAGGGACAGCACGTCGGCCAGCGCCTCGGCACCCAGCGCCGCGGTCAGGTCGAGCCGCGGCAGGTCCGCCGGCAGCACCCAGACCAGCGGCTCCGCGCCCCGGTCGGTGGCGAGCTGGACGAGATCGCGGGCGACCGCGCCCTCCGACAGGTCGAGCACCGTCACCTGCGAACCGGCCGCCAGCCGGGAGGCGCCCATCATCGTCACCATCGCGGACCAGCCGGACAGCGTCCCACCCGCCACGTCGACGCGGTCGACGCTCGACGGCAGCGTGACCGGATACCACTCCTGCTGGTTGTCGTACGCGTCGCGGCGCCGCAGCCATTCGCGGTAGGCCTTCTCGTGCGCCGCGTGCTCGGAGTTGAGGCGGCGCTGCCGGGCCGCGCGCTCCCGCTCGAGACGGTCCTGCTCCTCGCCGACCCGCGACTGCAGGGCCTGCTCGCCCTGCCAGATGCCATAGCCGGTGATGAGGAAGACGAACGCACACGCGATCAGCCCGACGCCGGCGAACATGCCGGGAAGCACGCCGGAGACCCAGGAGCCGACGAACAGCAGCACGCCGACGCCGGTGCAGGCAGCAGCGACCTTCAAGGGTCGATTGAGGAGGTTCTCCTCACGCCGCTGCTCGGCCAGCCACTCCTGGCTGATCGCCACTGCTGCTGGCGGATTGGGGCGGCGTGGCGGAGGTCCGGGTTCGGGATGGACCTGCGCGTAACGCCAACCGACATAGACGCGGTCAGTGTGCCGCAACCGCATCGCGCCGGATCCGCTTGTCACATCGGTCACCGCGTCCTCTTTGCCCTCCCGATGGACGGACAGGGCCCCGCCCCGGCAGTCGTAATCGTCCCTCACAGGGTAAGAACGTTCGTGTGTGGTCGTATCCCGTTCATCCGAACACCTGTACCTACGGCTGACCAAGAACCTCGATTCGGTCACCTAGGTGACGTGCGGGACGGACGGGACGATCGGCCGTGCAAGTCCTGACCGGATTCGGCCAGTGTGATCGGGAGGCCGCATGGGCGACCAAGAGCGGCCGATGTTCCTCCCGCCGGAGGAGCCCCCGGAAGACCCGCCCCCGGAGCATCTGACCGAACCGCAGGAGGCGGACGGCGAGCCCGCCGCCGGCCCGGGCCGACGCTTCTGGCTCGCCGGGCACGCGCGACGTATGCGATTCGTCGCCGCCGCGACGGCCGCGGTGGTCGTCCTCGGCGGACTCCTCTGGCTGACGGCGAACGTACACCGGGCTGAGCCACCGGCGTTCACCAAGCTGGCGGACGTGTGCCCGATGGTGCCGGCGACCTTCGTACAGCCACTCGGCCTGAAGTCCGAAGCCGTGCCGTACGCGCCGCCGGGCGGCGGCACTGTGCCCGCCGAAGTGTTCGCGGCGTGCAACTGGACCGCCGGCACCGGGGCCGCCGGTCGCGGGGCGCGTGGACAGCGGCGGCTGCACGTGGAGGTCAGGGTGTCACTTCCCCGCGCGAACCTGTCCGGGCTGGAGGCGGCGCGGCGGCAGTACGCCGCAGCACTGGCGGCGGCCGAGGACATGGCGGCCAAGCGACTCACCGTCGACACCGGGACCGTCGAGCACTGGGCGGTGCTACCGCTACGCGACCTGGGTGACGGGGGGTTCGCGCAGTACGAACAGACTCAGGGCGACACGGCGCGCGCCGGCCTTGGCCGCGTCGTCGCCCGGCTGCGCAACGCGGTCGTCACGGTGGAGTACTCGGGCGCGAACTATCCCGTAGGGCAGAACGGCTTTCCCGACCGCTCGCGGGCCAGCCCCCTGGACGGCAGCACCGCTCAGCAGGGAGCCGCCGGGGTCGCCATCCAGCTGACGAAGGCGCTGGCCGCCTGCGTCGTCTGCATGGACTGAGCGCCTTCTACGTCGTACGCCGGCAATGAGGCGAGCCCGCGTCTTGGACGTCGGTGTGCTGAGCGACTTGGACGTCGGTGTGCTGAGCGACGGTCAGGCGGCGAGCGCTCGGTCGTAGCGGGCGACCGACGTCCAGCGCCCGAAGGCCGGCACCTGCTCCCAGTGCGCCTCGACCGGGACGTCGAGGAGCTCGGAGACCTCGATGCGATCGGTGGCGACATCGTCGACCCGGCGGCTGACGTACCCGTCCGGCCGGTAGGTGTGGGACTCGATCCGGGCGGCCTCGAACTCGAACCGCGCGCCCTCCGGGTAGTGCCACGACGTCACGTCGCTGAGGAAGAGCCGCTGGTCGTCGACCCTGGTGAAGGAGTACTGGAGGTCGGTGCGGCCCTGCACGTCTTTGAACGAAACCCCGAGGTAGGCGTTCTTCCAGCACACCTCGATCACCGCCTCGGGCGCGACCGTGGCGCCGACCACAACGGTGTACGGCTCGCCCTCCTCGTCGAGCTTACGAGCGACCGCTTCGCTCATCGGGCCGGCGGGCTGGTCACGCCACAGCTCGCAGTAGATGACCTGCATGATCGCTCCCCTCGATGAGCGATGTTCGCGCCTTACCGGTACCCCCAGTAAGACAGTCGATGCCGATCGCGGGTTCTTTCGCGCTGGGATCGTCATCGGTTCGTAACCCTCCGGAACCGGCCCCTGGCGGCGAGCTCGATGGTCGCGAGGATCGCCATCGCCTCCACCGCGAGCAGCGCGATCAGCACGAACAGCTGGACGGCGCCCGCCTGGATCGGGCCGGCCCCGCCGAGCAGCATCCCGACGAACGCTCCGGGCAGGGTCACCAGGCCGACCGTTCTGGTCTGGTCCAAGGCGGGGATCAGGGCCTGCGCGGCGGCCGGACGGCAGATCTCCAGCGCCGCATCGCGATCGGAGAGGCCGAGCGCGAGGCCCGCCTCGACCTCGCCTCGGCGGTGGAAGAGCTCGTCCAGCGCCCGCCGCCCGGACAGCACCGTGGCGGTCAGCGCGCCGCCGATGAGGATGCCCGCGACGGGGATGAGCACGATGCCCTTGATCGGGACGATCCCGGCGGCGAGCAGCAGGGCCAGTACGGGACCGGTGGATACGCCGATGGCGACCGCCGCCCACCAGCCGCTGCGGTCGCGGGTGATCCGCCGTCCGGCCGTACGACTCGCCACCGCGTACATCACCAGCACGAACACCCCCACGAGCGGCCCGTGCCGGATCACCCAGGCGATCACGGCCGACACGGCCGCGAGCTGGATGGCGGCGCGGACCGAGGCGGCCAGCACGGCGCGCGCGTGGCCGAGGCGACCGGCCGCCGCCACCCCGGCCGCGGCCAGCGCGAGGACGACCATCATGATGCCCAGCACCGGGGTGACCGGGAGAAACGTCTGCTGCGCGGTAGTCACGTCGGCAGCTTAAGAGCCGGTTCATCGAGAGCGACGTGACGCCGTCTATGGGATCGTTTCGGCGGCGGTGGCTCTCGGCCGTCCATTTCCCGGCTGGAATGACAATCGTCACCCTTAACTTCCTGTGGCCGGAGTCGAATGCCGCTAATGTCACTTCCGTACCGCAAGCGACAATGAATTCCGGGGCAGACGGAACATGGGAGATGAATCCAACCGGCTGGCCGGTCTGCTGAACGCGAGTACCCCCGCAAACCCGGGCAAACCGACGCCATGGTTGCCCGGTCCCGCGACGAATCCCGCGCCCACCCCTCCGGCGCCCGAGGGAGTGGCCGAAAGCGAACCCGCCGCATCCGGCGAGGTCGCCGACCCGCCTGACGAGGCACCCGTCGCGGAATTGCCGCCGTGGGATCCGGCCGCCATATCCGAGGTGTTCAGCCGTACGATCGCCGCGGCGGAACGGCAGCAGGCCCAGCTCCAGCAGGCGTTGGCCGAGGCCAAGGAGCGGACGTACGAGGCCGAGTCGGCCGACGGCGAGGTGCGGGTCACGGTGGACGGGCGGCCCCGGATCACCGCGGTCCACATCGACCCGCGGGCCCTTCGCGGCGGCGGCGACGAGCTGGGACAGGCGATCGCCGACACGACCAACGCCGCCGTACGAGCCGCGTTGGACGGCACCAAGGAGACGCTGCTCAGCGGCCTCGATCCCGCCCTGCGCACGGCCGTCGAGGGGGGCATCGCGGAGACCGGCCGAGCCATCGGCGATGACGCGGAGCGACGATGAACGACCCGGAGGCCGCCCTGCGGCGGCTGCGCGATCTGGCCCAGTCCTACCCCGAACGGCTGGCCGCCGCGACCGCCGCGGCCGCCGAGCGCGGGCGCAGCGAGGTCACCGGCACCTCCAGCGACGGGAGCGTGACGGTCACCGCCACCGGCGACGGCACGATCACCAACGTGACGTTCTCCACGGTCGCGTTGCGTAAGTTCGACAGCGCCACCCTCGGGGAACGTGCCGCCGAGGCCATCAACAAGGCGCTCGAGGCCGCTGACAGCCAGGGACTCGCGGCCGCCGAGGACAACGCCTCGGCAAGCGCGCTCGACGAGGCCCTCGACACACTGAACTACCGCCTGGACGGCGTACTCAGTGAGTTGGGCCACATCGAGCGGAGTCTGGAGTCCTGACTCAGTGGACTACACGAAGATCTACCGGGCCGACATGGCCACGCTGCTGGGGCCCGACGAGAACGTGTTCGCCGTGGTGCCGTACCGGCTCGCCTTCGGCGCGGAACCGCCGCCCGCTACCCCCGAGGAAGCGGAGCGACGGCTCGGCTCGCTGCCCCGCGGGCTCCGCCGCCGGGTCGCCGATCTCGGCACCCACGAGCGCCCGCCCGGCAACCGGACACTGCTGCACCGCGTGCTCGACTTCGACTGGCCGTGGGACCGGGTCGACGTGGACGAGAAGATCGGCGGCACCGCCGTGGGAGGCGCCCCCGGATCGATCGGTGTTCGCTTCGCGGATGCCACTCGCGACCGGGTGGGCCAGTTCGCCGTCGTCACCGCGCAGCGCCTCGCCGTCGCCCACCAGCAGGCCAAAGACCGGTTCGCGCTGGTCGCCGAGGCGCCGCGCGCCGACGTGGTCTCCGCCGTCCGGCGGGGACGCCTGCTCCAGCGCGGCCGCGTCGTCATCGCCTTCGCCGACGGTTCGGCCATCGCCGTCAACACCGGAATTCTTCTGACCAAGCAGGCCAAGCGTCTCGTGGCGGCGCTGTACCCGTGACCACGGAGGTGTGATGTGGGATCCGAGATGAAGATCGACGCCGCCGAGTTGGAGGCGTTCGCCAAGACGTCGGACCGGCGCCGCGGCGATTTTGATCGGGTAAAAGGCCGAGCGGACCAAACTCGCGTGGACCGTGAGGCCTTCGGCAAGATCCCCGGCATCGGCGCCCGCGTCTACAGCGCGTACGACGAGCACACCCGCGCCTGCGAGGACGGCATCGCCTCCGCCGCCGAGGCCATGGCGTCGATCGCCAGCGGGGTACGTGCCGTGATCACGAACACCGCCAACGCCAACGAGGCGATCCAGGAATCCCTGGGCGACATTCAGATCCGGGGGGTCAAATGAGCCCGACCGCCGAGGCGTACTCCAACGAGCTCGAGAGCACGTTCAACTCGCTCCCCGGATGGCTGCAGAGTCCGCTGCGCCCGATCTACGAGAAAATGGACGAGGGCCTCAAGTGGGTGGCCGGACATCCCGAAGACCTGCTGCGCGCCGGCGAGGTCTACACCCAACTCGGGCAGCAGATCCACCAGCTCACCCAGCAGCAGGTCAGCGATCGGGCCAAGCTCAGCGGCCATTGGACCGGCGACTCCTACGACGCGTTCACCGGGAAGATGGGCGACATCGAGGAGAAGCTGAACAAGCTCGGCGAAGCCACCGGCAAGACCAAGGAGGTACTCGAAGCCGGTGCCCGCGCGTGCGTGGAGGGTGCTAACGCCATCATCGAGATCATCGTCACGGTGTTGTCGATCCTGCTCGCCGAGATCGCGATCAACGTGGCGTTGTCGGTCCTCACGTTCGGCGCCAGCCTGGCCGCGATGGTGGCCGAGGGCATCGCCACCTGCATGACCGGGCTAGCCCGCATCCTCAGCGTCGTGCAGCGGGTGGCGAGCATTCTCGAGAAGATCGCGGAGATCTTCCGCAAGATCGCCGAGGTGTTCCGCACGATCGCCAGGGTGCTCAAGGAGATCAAGGAACTGCTGGCCATGCTGAAGGCGTGGAAGAAGGGTGCGTCCGGCCTGACCGAGAAGGGGGTCGCCTTCGGTGCGCATGCCGGGGCGAAGGCCGCCGTCTCCAAGGGCCTGCAGTACGCCAGCGGCGGCACCATCCACATCCCAGGCGCGGCGGGCAGCGGGTACCACGCCGGCCAGGACTACGTCGACGCCTGGGGCGCCGCCAACGAGGCCGAAGAAGCCGCCGAATAGCGGTCGGCCCTCGGTGTGACAGCCCCACGAGGTCGTTGCGGGCGGCGGGCTTACCCGGAGGGCTTACCCGGCGGGATGGTTACGCGGGCGTCGGGGGCGTTGGGTCATCGGGCCGGCCGCGACCGCCGGGGTTACGCGAGGGCGTTGGGCCGCCGGGTTGGCCGGGGCCGTTGCCGGGTGGGTGCTGGAAGTCCGGGCGCTCACCTTGGCGTGGAGTGCCTCGCGGCGGCCCCCAGCTCTGCTGCTGAGGTGGCTGCTGCCGGCCGGGCTGCTGCGGTGGTGGGTACGGCCCGTAGCCCGGAGCTCCTGGGCCGCCGGGGTAACCGGCCTGGCGTTTCTTCGATGAGGCGAGGGTGATCACGAGGGCCATGACGGCCCCCGAAACCACGAGCAACAGGGCGACGACGACGATCCCCATGAAGAGCCCTTCTCAGTCGGACGATGTCGGGGTCTAGGAACGGCGTCTGCCCTCGGGCGGTGCCTGATCTGGCGGTTCGAACGATGGCGCCGGCCGCCGGGCGTCCCGGCCGGGCGGCGGTGCGGGACCGCCCTGCGGAGGCCCGAACGACGGCGGCGGGCCCTGCTGGTATCCCTGCTGCTGGTAGCCGGGACCTTGCGGGGGCGGGCCCGCGTATCCCTGGCGGCGCCGCCGGTTACGGCCCGCCCGCACGATCGCGAACACGACCAAGAGGATCGCGACGAGCACACCGCCGACGAAGATCGCCACCCGAGTCCAGTCGGGCCCGGTGCCGGCGGTCGACCCCGAGGGCCGGCTCTGCGCGGCGCCCTCGCCGTTCGCGGCGGCCCACTTGTCGTACGCGGCGAACACCGGGTTCGGGGAGTTCTTCGAGACCTTGTCGACCAGCGCGTGCGAGGGCCGGATGAGCCCATAGCCGCTCTGGTCGTCCTTGCCCTGCGGCCCGACGTCCCGGGCCGACGCGATGATGCGCTGGACGACCTCGCGCGCCGGCATGTTCGGGAACTTCGACCGCACCAACGCCACCGCCCCCGAGGTCAGCGCAGTAGCAGGACTGGTGCCACCCGACGAAGTATGGAATTGGCCGTCTCGGAGGAGACCGCCGACCTGTGCCCCGGGAGCCGCGACGGATACGTACGGCTGACGCTGCGTTCTGGCCCACGGATTGAACTTGTAGTCGACAGCGCCAACAGCAAGAACACCTGCGCAGTTCGCCGGAGAGTTGGAGGCGTTGGAACCGTTTCCATCGTTACCGGCACCGGCGACGACCACGGCGTCATGCTGAATCGCGTATGCCACGGCTCGCTGCGTGTCAGACGTACATGAGACGGCCGCCACCTGGGAGATGCTGATCACCTTGGCGCCGTGATCGACGGCATACCGGATCCCCGGCGCCATGGCCGCTTGGCTGCTGTGCACGGTGACAGGCAAGATCTTCGCTGCCGGCGCCACTCCCACGAAGCGACTCGGTCCGCCGTGCGCTGCGATCAAGGCTGCCATAGCAGTTCCGTGACCGGGAACAGCGGAATCATCTGTGTCGGTTCTGCCGTCGCCGCCACCACCGGTCGCATCGGTTCCGTGGAGCACCGCACCCGAGAGCTCTGGAAGGTTTGCCTGGACACCGGTGTCCAGGACGGCGACGGTGACCCCTCTTCCCTGGGTGATCGGCCACAGCTTGTTCTGGACATCCCAGGTGGTGAACCACCATTCCTCGGGTCGCGGACCCGGCACAGCGGCCGCACCCGGTGCAGCGGTCGCCGACACCATGCCGATCGCCAGCGCCGCGCCGACGGCCGTGCGGGTCAACCGTCGCATCGGGACACCTCGTCTTTCTTGTGAGTCAACATCCGGCCAAAGAATAGGACAGGCCGGGTCGCGTCCCGGCCTGTCCTTCGATATCTGTCCGTTCGTCCCAGCCAGTGCGGCTCAGCTGATCACGGGGGGAGCGGCGTCGTCATCGCCGCCCCACACGTCATCGTCCTCGGTGAGCCAGGTGCTGCGCTCGCGCTCTTCTTCGCCTTCGCCACCACCATGGCCGCCCATGGGCGCACCCATGCCGGGTCGCCCGGCCGCACCCTTACCGGCGCCGGCGCCACCGCCGACACCGCCGGGCCCGACACCGCCTGGGCCCATGCCCACGCCGAGACCGGCCGCGTTCGGCCCGCCGAGACCGGCACCGCCACCGGCACCCAGACCGGCGCCACCGCCAAGACCCGCGCCGCCGCCGAGACCGCCGCCCACACCCGGGCCGCCTCCGAAGCCGCCCGGGCCGCCACCGACGCCGGCGAGGTCGGTGCCGCTACCGCCACCGAACGGATCGGCGCCCGGGGCGTGGCCGGCGCCGCCGCCACCGAACGGATCGCCACCGCCGATGGTGCCGGATCCCACGTGGGGCGCGGAGCCTCCGCTACCACCCTGGAAGTTGCCGGTATGCGGCACGTTGGCGCCGCCACCTCCCCCGAAGCCGCCGCCCGGACCGCCGCCTGGACCGCCGGGGGTGTGACCGCCCGGACCACCGGGGTTGGGATTGAAGTCCGAGACATTCACGTTCGCCATGTCGCTGCGGATGCCTGGGGGGAAGCGGTCGTTCGACTGGATGGTGTCGTTCTGGAGCTTCTCCATGATCTCGCGGCCGACGTGGCTTTCGCCGCCGAGCCAGTCGCCGAACGACGTGCCGCCGACGCCGATGTCCGTGCCATACCAATTCTCGTCGGTGACGGAGCTCTGGTAGTGGCGTTGCATCTGGGCGTGCTGGTCGAGCGCGTATCCGGTCGAATAGCTCTTGTCGTAGATCTCGTTGCCGGACTCGTACATGTCCTGCATCTTCTGCATGGCCTGCTGAGCCGCTTTGCCGCCCCAGTTTTCGGTAAGGACGGTGGACTGCCGGTTAATGAGGTCAAGCGTCGTGTACATCCGACTTGAGACGTTGCTGAAGGCGCGCCCGGCCTCCTCGACACGGCCCGGCTTCATGGCGTCGACGATCTGCTTCAGGGCATCGTAGTCGTTGTCCCAGAAGTTGAGCGAGGAGTGACCCCAGCCCCCTCCTTGGACTTGGCCCCGGATGTCGAAGTTCTGCCCACTCATTATTTCCGTCCCTCTTCTGGCCCCGAGGCCCGCTAGCCGGCGGACGAAGCGCCGGAAGTAGTGGGCGAACCGCCACCCTGCCTGTTGGCGGCGTCGGTTGTCGCGTCTTCTGCCTTGGTGTAGTTGTCGGCCGTCTGCTTGATGGCGTTGATGATGTTCTGATACGACGTCAAAAACGCGTCATAAGTGTCGCCGACATGGTCGAAGGCGTTTTTACAGGTAACCGCGATCTGCTCGCCGGCCGGATAGTGGCCCAGCTCAGCCGCGGTCACCAGACCCTGGTTCCGCAGCTGCCACAGGCTACCGCTCGTGCCCGATTCTTTTAGATCGTCAAGGTCGCGCTGCAGCGCCCGCGCGACATCGTGAAGCTTTTCCCGATGTACCACGACCTGATCGCCTGCGCTGGGCAGGGTCGGTGGCAGACCCCCGCCGCCCCCGTCATCTACGGGTGCCATGCTCTATCTCTCCCTCGTAAGTTCCAGGCCGACGCCGTACGTCAGGGCCGACATGGCGCCCCGGACCGCGATCCCTGATCTGGGGGGTGGGGCGCCGTCGACCACTCGTCAGCCGTTCCAGATGCTCACACCGGAACGCTCTGCGCCGGTGAAGTTCTCGTGGCCGGTGCCGATGACGCCACCGAGGTTCTGGAGCACCATCGCCATGTCGTTGGCGGCGGCCCGCCACTGCGCCTTGGCCCGCTGGTACTCCTGCCGTGCCGCGCCGTCCCACTGGGCCAGCTTGGACTCCAGGTCGCGCTCCAGGTCGTCGAGCGTGTTCTGCAGGGCTGAGTGGGCCGCAACGAAATCTTGCTGGCCGGTCGACATGCCCCCGAAGTTCACCCGTGTGAACTCGCCTGAGTTGCCGCTCACGTCTGTTTTTCTCCCGTCGATTCCAGGTCTCGGCGTCAGTTGTTGAGCAGGCCGGCGACCCTGTTAACCGCCGCCTGCTGCTCCTGCTCGGTGCTTTCGTACTTGATCCGGGTGTGCACGAGCTTCTCGTGCATGCCCTCCATCGTGGTCAGCACCTTGGCGAAGTCGGCGTCGAACTGGTCGAAAACCCGGTTGAACGCCGCCGCGGAGATGCCCTCCCAGTTGGACATCAGCTGCGACTTGTGCCCCTGCAGCCTGGTCCGCAGGCCCCGAGTGATGTTGGCCGCGTCATCGAGCTTCTGCGCGGCCTGGGCCATCGCTGCCCTATCGACTTGGGACTGGTCCGCCACGACTCACCTCCATGTAATTTGACGTCACTTGGCAAAGCGACCACAAGCCTATTAAAGAATTTTCAAGGCTGTCCACTAGTTTGCCGTGATAGAGGTCTACAAATCTGCGGTAAGAGGTCTGTGCCTTGTTGTGACCGATACGGTCACGACCCGCCTGAGCTGGTAGTTCCGCTGGCCGGAACGGGTTTCAGAGCATCTGCGGGAACCAAAGCCGGGCCCTGTGGGATAAGTCGCAGCAGATTACTTGGAACCGGCGAGGCCTTACTTGCGTCAAACCCTAGTTTCTTCAGATCGTCCGGCTTCTGGATGGGGAACTTCAGGCCTTGGTCAGTGACGATGAAGAAACTCTGTGGTGACACCCGAGCCGTCGTCAACTGACCGGCAAGCGTGCCACTGCCTGGCAGAACGATCTGGTCGATTCCATTGGAACTCAGATTGGCCGACGGTGCGGCGAGCGCGGTCGTCGTCACCTCGGGCAGGCTGCCGCCGATCGCCAGTTGCGCGTCCATGCCGAGTGCGTCGGTCTCGTTGTAGACGGCGCAGAGCGGCTGCGCCGGGTCGTACGGCGCCGCCCGAGGCATGGTGTCGGGAAGCGCCTTGATGTTCTGCGCGGACGGCCTCGGCAGCTGTGCCGCGTTCACCGGCCGCGGGGTCTGCAGCGCGCCCTTGCTCTGCGGGTCGCGGAGCAACAGGTTGGCCTGGCTCTCGGAGATCAGCGCCGGCCCGTCGGTCAGCTGCACGTACCACTGGTCGGCGCCACCGGTCGGCGACGGGACCTTGTACACCTGACCGACCGGGGACTGCTGCCCGCCCGGGCCGGGGCCGGTGCCGCCCCGCCCCTCGATCTTCGGCGCGATGAAGTCGTTGCCGGCCGGAATGCCGTTGAGCCACACATCGGATACCGGGGCGGTCTGGTTGGTGCCGAGAGCACTGAGACCGCTCTGCGTGAGCCGCATCCGCTGGTTGTTGTAGATCAGCCACGACTGGTTGGCCGCCGTGACGACGGCCGCCTCGTCGCCGCCGAGCAGGCGCCCGCCAACGCTCCGGCCACCGACCAGCGTCACGACCGGCGTCGTGCCGCCCTGACCGTTGTTGGCGGTGCGTACACACAGCGACCAGGGCGCCTTGGCCGGCTTGCCCGGGTCGGGCAGAGAGTCAGGCGCGCCCACGATCCCGGAGATCGGCCCGCGCACGTATTTCGCGAGCGACTGCCGGGAGACCGTCTTGGTCTTCGGATTGTCGGTCTGCAGGGCCAGCAGCGCCGAGGTGTAATTGACGAACGGGATCAGCTTGTGGTCACGCGCCGACCAGGCATATCGCGTGCCGGTCTCCTTCTCGATGATCAGCGTGCCGGGCTGCTCGATCCCGTTGGTTCCGCCGCCGCGAAGCAGCCCGATGATTCCGTACACCGCGGCGATCAGCACCGCCACCATCGCTCCGGAGATCGCCGCGACCGTCAGCCGGCGCATCGGCGACTCGGGTAGATCAGGCTCGCCCGACAACAGCGCCAGGCTGACACGCTGCATCATCAGCTTGTGCGCCTGATAAAGGTCGCGACGGGTCTGCATTCCACACTCCCGGGGGGTCGGACGTGGACGGCGGGGCTCCGAGAATGGCTAGGCACACACCATAGAGGTACTTGGTGACAATGTGGTCACCGATCAGACCACCTTCGAGGTCGGCTCGATCTCGACGAGGACGCCGTCGGCGACCAGCTCGACCACCGCCGCCGGCAGGAAGTAGCCGCTGCCGCCGCCGGGCTGGTCGAACCATGGCACAGCGGTGCCGATCAGCACTCGCAGCGGCTGCGTCAGGCGGTAAGCGTGGTACGGCCGGTCGGCCCACTCCGGTGGCAAGGACCGCTGGCTGTAGTGCGTGCCGGCCGCGTACGCCAGGTTGCCGACGGGGTCGCCGAACCGGTCGATCTCCGTGCCGGCGACCAGCTCGAGCTCGCGTACGTTGCGGAACAGGCTGAGCGGCGGCTCGCCGGACATCGGCTCGATCGGGCCGGCGTACGTGCGGACCGGGGACGCCGGTGCGGCGATGTCGGGCTGGGTCACCGGGCCCTCGGCCGGGGCCGGCCGCCGGACCAACAGCAGCGAGCCCAGCAGGTACGCGGCCGCCTGGTCGACGTCGGGGAAGGTGGCGCCCGGCCCGCGACCATCGCCCTCGGCCCGGAACACCGCCCAGCCGCCGCCCTCTCTCATCAGGCACCAGGCGCCGTCGACGACGGCCTCGATGCTGTACGACTCCGGAGCGGCGCCCACCTCGCTCAACCGGGCCCGCAGCCGGTCCAGCGCCTGCCGGTCGCCGTCCGTGAGCGGCTCGCCGGCCACCGCGGGTTCCGGCTCCGGTTCTGGCTGGGGCAGAGGCGGTACAGCCGGCGCTTCCTCCCGTACGGCCTCTTCCGGTACGGCTTCCGCTCGTACGACCTCCGGAGCCGCGGGTTCGGCGGCCACGGGCTCAGCCACCGGAGTTTCGGGTGCAAGAGGTTCCGGTGCAAGAGGTTCCGGCGCGGCGGCCATGGGCTCGGCCACAGGGGACTCGGGCGCGGCGGGTTCCGGGGCGGCGGGTTCCGGCGCGACGGGCTCAGCGGCCGGGGGCTCAGACGCCGGGGGCTCGGGGGGCGTGGACTCCGCGGCGGGCGAACCCGGGCGCGGTGGCGGGGGCTGGCCCATGATGCTGGCGACGGCCGCGTCACGCGTGTAGTCGTCGATCTCGCCCGGCTGGAAGCCCCGGCTGCGGATGTGCTCGACCAGGTCGGGCTCCGGCGGGACGCTGTGCGTGCGGAGGTAGTAGCCGACGCCGCCGGGCCAGATCCACGTGCCGTCGGTCAGGTAGGTCAATGGCACCTTCGCGGGCCGGGCCGGGTCGAACAGGTCGGCGTCCAGGCTGCGGGCGGCGAGCACCATCGGCGCCTTGGTCAGGTAGTCGGCTACCTGCTCGACCTCCTCGTCCGGCACGGGCGGGCGGTCCACTTGGGGCGTCTGGCCGGGGCCCAGGGCGTCGAACAGCCGGGCCATCCGGAACGCGGGAGCCCCATCGGCGGCCTGGTCGCCGGCGGGCGCGCGCAGCCAGTCCGGGATGTGCTCGGGGTCCCTCGGGTAGCGGCGCAGCTCGTCCTCGTACGCCTGGCGGGGCGGCGGCGTCGACCACCCGGGCTCGCCGGTGATGTCGTACTGCACCTGGTACTCGACGGGATGGGTCAGCTGGTACCGGGCGCTGAACCAGGCGCCCACGCCGGGCCGGTACATGCCGGCGCGCAGCCGGGCCAGCAGCTCAGCCAGGACCGGAGGCCCTTCCACGGCCGTCGGCGGGCCGTTGAGGCGCTCGATCCGTATGCTCGTCTCGGCATAGTCGCCCAGGGCGCTGTGCACGACGACGCACTCCTGCCAGCCCGCCGGAAGGTTGTGCGCCAGCACGAGCGCGATGTCCTGCAGCACCCCGTCCTGTTCGTCCGGGTTCAACAGCTCCTGCTCGGTCACCACACCGGCCTCCGTTCCGTGGCTGGCCGCAGCCTAGCGGCTCGGCTCCGTAGATCCGGCCGCGGTCTCGACGAGCATTTCGCGCAGCCAGCCGGGGGTATGCGCCTCGTCCCGGGGAAAGGCGGCCACGTCCTGCGCGAAGACGTCCGGGCGTACGGGTGGCTGCCACAGTGGATCGAAGTCGAAGTTGTAACTGACGTGGAAATTCGTCGGCGGGTCCAGTGTGTAGCGCATGCCGAACCACGTGCCCTCGCCCTCGCGGTACATCCGCGATCTGAGCTCCGCCGAGATCTGCGCGATCACCGGCGGCGGCTCCAGCGTGGTCGTCGTCCCGTCCTCCATGATCACCGTTAGCACGACGTCGTGGCCCGGCGCCACCATCAGCACCTTGAGGTCGATGCGACGCCACCCCGGCGGCGCCATCTGCAGCAGGATCCGGCCGATGTCCTGGATCATTTGGTTGTATCGGCCCTCGTCGAACGGCAGCGGCCCCTGCCCCGGCCGCACAGAGGCCGGGCCCGGCTGGGCCGGACCTTGCTCGGGGTGCGACATCGCGCGCTCCTCTCTGTCCAGTGGCTGATCTGTCCAGTGGCCGGGTCGTACTCCACGGGGTGGCGGTGAGATCACTGCCCGTCCCGGCGTGCCGCCGGGACGGTGCATATGACGAGTGGCCTCCCGGGAGACCGTACTTCGGACACGGGCCTGGGCCTATAGCGCCCGGCGCATTGGCGCCGACCGGTCAAACCCTCGGGAGGGCGCTGCACGACCCGCTGTCCCACTACGTGCCGGACGGAGTCATTCAGCACCCTCCAAATCACGCTCGATGGTGGCGACGGCGGCCCGGCGGGCCTGTTCGTCGACCTCCGGCACCTGGTAGCCGAGCGACTGGATGTGCTCGACCAGCTGCCGCTGCGGCGCCGAGTCATGCTCGCGCAGGTAATACGGCACGGCGGCCGACCAGATCCACGTGCCGTCGGTACGGAACTCGCGAGGGATCGGGTCGGGCCGGTCGGACTCCAGCAGGTCCGGTTCGGCGCCCTCCCGGGTCAGCACGACCGGCGCCTGCTCCAGGTAGGCCAGCACTCGGGCCTTCTCGTCGTCGGACAGCTGCGGCCGGTCGGCGAAGGTGGGCATACCGTACGGATAGCCCGGTACCGGGATGGTGCCCTCGTGCACCTCGGCGATGCGCAGGACCGGGCCCGGCTGCCCGGCCCGCTGCTCCAGCCAGAGCGGTACGGCGTCCGGCTCGCGCGGGAACAGTTCCAGCTCCTCCCGGTAGGCCTCCGACGGCGGCGCGGCCCCCTCCCAGCTCGGCTCCTTTGTCCAGTTGAACTCCAGGTTGAGCCGGGAGATGTAATCGAACCGCAGGCTGGCGCCGAACCAGGTGCCCTGCCCGGGCCGGTACATGCCCTCCCGCAGCCGGGCCAGCATCTCGAACAGCTGATCCGGCGGCTCCCAAGGCACCTTCCGATTGTAAATGTCGAGCACCCGATAGAATTTGTCCGCGAACCGGCCGACCGCATAATATTCCAGGTCGAAATTGCTGTAGCCGGGCGGGAGTTTCTCCACCAGCAACGCCGTCATTTCGTCGGCCAGCCGGCTTTGGTCCTCCGCCGTTATGGGGCCTGCGTGAGTTATTCCACCGGTGGCCCAATGCCCCGGCTGGGCCGCTTCGAGGCGGTCGCGCAGCCATTGCGGCAGATGAAACGCGTCACGCGGGAAAGCCTCGAAGTCGCGTACATAGGCGTCGGGCGGCAGCGCCGGATTCCACTCGGGTTCGTGGTGGAAGTTGTACGCGACGCCGTAGCTTTCCGCCGAGTTCAGGCACAGCAGCAGCGAGAACCACGTGCCGCGGTCCGGCTGATAGCACTCCTTGCGCAGCTCGGGCAGCGCCCCGGCGATCCGCTGCAGCACGTCCGGGGGCACGGTCTGCGGGACGTACGTGCTCTGGTCGGCCATGAGCACGGCCAGCCGCAGCTGGTGGCCGTCGACGGTCACCGCCGCGCGCAGCTCCACCCGCTGCCAGCCCGCTGGCGCGAGGTCGAGCAGAGCCAGGCCGATCTCGCTCTCCAGCGCCTGCCTGCGCTCGGGGTCATCGCCCGGATGGGACGGCGGCTGGGACATTCGGGAAGCTCCTGATCCATATCTCGGGGCGGCCGCCGGGTGGCGTTTCTGTCCACACCTGCCACATTACCGATGGGGTACCAAGGCCCGGCTGGTTGGCCGTGACAAGATTGATCGGGCCGATCTCGATGCCGGACTGAGCCCGCTCCGCTCGGGCATTTTCCATATCGTACCAGGACCGCGGTTTATCCTCCGGCGGCAGATTTCGGCCGCTGTTTTGTGAGTCGAGCTGCGGAACTTGATGCGATTCCTCTCCGCCGAGCCCTTCCGCATTTCGCGCGGCGTGGCCGCCCGCGTAGACCTCCGACGGAAACTCGGCCCGGCCGACCCCGCCGACATTCGACTGCGCCGTGCTGTCGCGCCGCAGCTTGTTGTCCGGGCGGTCGTAGCTGGGCTCGTGGCTCAGCCCGTGCGGGCCGACGTACGGCCTCGTGTGCTCCGGGTCGCGCCCGGTCGGGGCCGGAACGTCGACCGGCTCGCGGGTGTTGATCACTGTCGGCCCGTTCTCGACGCGGATCTGCGCGTTGGCCGGCGGGCTCATGAGGTCGGGGTTGAACGGCCTGAACGTGTCGACCGCCACCACGTGCCCCGAGCTGTCGGTATAGAAGATGCCGTACGGCTCCGGGCCTACCCGCTGATTGCGTACGACCTCGACGACGTATCGGCGGTTCGGCTCCAGTTGCCGGTCGATGAACGGGTCGCCGCTGCTGGGCCGGCGGCTGAGGTCGGACTCGCCGAGGCTGTCGGCCATGGCGGAGTCGCCGAGCTGTGCCCGAGTGGCGCTCGGCTGGTCCAGCACGACCCGGACGTCGCCGTCGGTCGGCGGCGGCCGGAAGCCCGGCGAGTCGGGCCGCGGGTTGTTGATATCGAAGTCGGGGCTGAGCCGGTACTGCACGCCGTCCTGATGGTTGTTCCCCAGCTCCGGGTGGGTCCGGTACTGCCGCCCGGAGTCGACGCTCATGTGCGTGACCCGGCCGTCGGCGTCGGTGTGGTAGGTGCCGACGTAGTTGCCGTCGGTGTCGTGCACTGTGATCTCCGCGTTGCGCGGCAGGTCGTCACGGTGCGCGAAGCCCTCTCCCGGGTTCGGCGGGTCCGGCAGCCTGGTCCCGTCCGGCAGGGTCGGGTGCGAAGTGGCCGGTTCGGTGCCGCCCTCCGGGCCGCCGACGTCGTAGTGCGGATGCGTGTCCGGATGAGTCTGCGGCGGCTCGAACACCGCGGCGGCCGGCGGATGCCCGAGCATGTCGGTGCGGTAGCTCAGCACGCCGTGATCGGTGTGGATCTGATAGTTCGTGTCCGGGCGCGGGAACCGTACGTCGGGGTTGTGCCCGTTCAGCGTGTTCGGCGCCACCGCGTCGACATGCGAGACCCGTCCGTTGGCGTCCGTCCAGAAGGTGCCCCGGCCCTCGACCTCGTACCGGGTGTGCGGGTCCAGGCCGGTGCGATGGTGGAACGGTACGCCCGGTTCCGCCGTCTCGTGCCTGACGGGGAAGTTGTGCTGCGGGTCGGGGTTGAACGGCGCCCCGAACGGCGAGTCCGGGTGCAGCCCGGGTGCGGGCCGCTCGCCCGGTGTCCCGGCGTCGCCGGTGGCCTGGGTGGAGTCGTGGACGGCCGGATCCTGAGCGGTGTGATCGCCCGCCTGGGGTGCGTGCCGGGGGTGCGCGCCGTCATCACGGTCGTCGGGCGGTCCCGTCGCGTCGTGATCGTCGCCTCTGGCGGCCGCGTGTTCCGGAGGCGGCGACGCGGCGGCAGCGGCGGCGTCCTCGGGACGGCCTGGTGCGAAGCCGTGGTCGCCCGCCGGTACGGTGGTGCCGTCGGGGTGGAAGGTGTTCCAGCCGCCGTCCGGCGGCCAGGTCGGACTGCGGCTGCCGTCGGGCCCGGGCGGTCCGTCGGACGACGATGCGAACACGCGCCCCTGGTTGTCGGACCACGCGAGGCCGTCCGGCGCCACGACCGGGACGCCCAGCTCATTGGCGAGGTTGCGGGCGAACTCGGCGCCCTCCTGGCCCGTGTCGCAGGACAGCAGCAGTACCTCGCGGCCGTTCCAGTTCGGGTCGTTGCGGATGATGTCGGCGACGTCGCGGACGCTGAGGTCACGGTCGCCGGCCCGCATGCCGTCCGGCGTGCCGTGGCCGTCCAGGACGTACTGGTTCGGGTCCGCCTGCACGCGCTGCGCCAGGTCGCGCATGTTCTGCTCGTCCGGGCCGAACAGCGACCGGCCGGCCGGGGTCTGCTCGCTGGAGCCGTACACATCGTGCAGGTGCGCGGGCAGGTCCGGCGGAATGGGCTCGGTGGGCGCGCCTGGAGCCGTCGGATCGGGGTGCCGGTCGCCGGCGGGCTCGCCGCCATGTTCCGCGGCATGATCACTCGGGTGTTCCGCGGCCGCCGCGCGCGCCTCCTCGGCCGCCGGGGAGTGGATCACCGGCTCGGTCGTGTGCGACCGCTCGGGCACATCGAACCTGGTACGGGCCCCGGAGCCACTCGACGAGCCGTTGCCCACGTGTGGCTGACCGGCCGGTGCGCCCATCATCGGCGGGGCCATGAACACGGCCGGGGCCGCCGCGCCGGACTGCTGTCCGGAGCCGTCCGAGGCGTCCGAGGCGTCCGAGGCTGCGTCCTGTCCGTCGCCATCGCGCGCCGCGTCGCCGCCCGAATCGTCCGCGGACGCCGAGGAGGTGCCATCGCCCGGGTCCTGGGCCAAGTCGCCCGGCGTCGGCGCGTCGGCGGCTGGTACGTCCGATCCCGCTGACGGAGTCTCGGCGGTGCCGCCCGGCTCGTCGCTACGGGGGGTGGAGCCGCCGTCGGGCACGCCGTCCTCCGCGCGGGACGTGCTCTGGCCGGAGGACGGTTCGGTCGTACCGGACGCCGCGGCGTGCTCGTCGGGATGCGAGCCGGCCTGCGGACCGTCGTCGGGATGCGGACCGCCTTGGGGCGCTTCCTCCGGGTGCCGGGCGCCTGGTGTCGCGTCCTCTCCGGGTACGGCCGGCGCCTCATCCCGGGACGGGTGAGCGGAACTCGGCTCGCCGTCGTGCGTCGCCGGCGTGTGGTCGGCCGGCTGGTCCTGACCGGTCGACGGTTCGGTTGATGGTTCAGTGGAGCGGGGAGCGCCCTCGGACGGGTGGGCGGGCTCGCCCGCACCTGGGGTTCGGTCTTCCGCGTTGGGCTCATGCGGCTCGCCCGGAGCGTGGTCGCTCGCGTGGGACTCATCCCCCATGGGCTCGTGGACCGTGGGCTCGCTCAGGGCCGGCTCGCCCGGGGCCGGCTCGCTCAGGTCCGGCTCGCCCGGCGTCGGTTCGCTGGGCGCCGGGTCGGTCGATGCGGGCCGGCCCGGGTTCTCATCGTGCGGCCCGGCGCCGGAGGTCTCGCCTTCGCCGGACGAGAACGGCTGGGCCGTGGCCGTGTCGCGCGCGCCCGTACCGTAGGTGGCCGACCCGGGCTCGCCGCCCTCCGACCAGGACTCGCCGTGCGACGTGCCGTCGTGCGAGGTGCCCGCCGACCCCGGCCCGCGCGGCACGGTAGCCGCACCGCCCGCCTGGCCGGTCGCCGCGCCCGGGGTACCCGCGCCGCCCCCGCCGGACGCCCCCGCCTGCCCACCGCCCGAAGCGCCCCCGGAAGCACCGCCGGACGTACCGCCGTAACCGCCGCCGACCGCGCCACCGCCCGCCGAGGCGCCGCCGGACGCGCCGCCGGACGCGCCGCCGCGGCCGCTGCGGTCGCCGCCCTCAGAGTCGGGCAGATCGATGTCGCCGCCCCCGCCACCGACGGACTGACCGCCGACGCCTTGGCCGCCGCCGAGCGCCTGCCCGCCCGCAGACGGATCGCCCAACGACGGAGTCGAGACGCCGGCACCACCACCGGCAAGCCCGGATGCGGGCGGCGGCGCCGCTACCCCGCCATGAGACTGGGAGGTCCCGGCCAGATCAGTGGTCGACGGCGTCGACGAGGCATGCGCCGGCTGCGAATCGCCGCCGCCCAGGGCGGACGCGACGCGGTTGTACGAAATCCCGTCCGAATGGCTCGCCGAACCGCCGCCCGCGGACGCTGACGGTGCGGACGCGGAATGCGTTGTCGAGCCGCCGCCACCGTCCGAGGCCGTCGTCGTGCCGCCGCCCCCGCCGTGCGAGGCCGTACCACCCGTACCGCCGCCCGCATGGGAAGACGACCCACCATCCGTCCCGCCGACATGCGGCGTCGACGTACCACCGGACGAGCCGCCGCTCGACGTACCTCCGTCCGACGAACCGCCGCCCTCCGACGAACCACCGCCATCCGACGAGGTGAAGTCGGGGACCGGGTCGATGTGCGGGGCCCCGGGGTCGCCCCCACCGCCACCGGCGGTCCCGCCATCGAGGAGGCTGTTGTACTCCTTCAGACCGTCCTTCGCGCCGCCGACCCCGCCGCCGAACGCGCCGGACGTACCGCCCTTGGCCAGCGACTCCAGTGTGATCGGGTCACCGTGGACGGCGGCGGTGGCCGCCGTACCGGCCACGCCGCTGATGCCCTCGGCGAGCGCGCCGCGCGCCGCGCCCTTGAACATGTTGCCCGCCGCGCTGTCCGCGGCCCCGCTGAGCCCGGGCACGTGGCCCATGCCGTGGCTGACGCCGCCCGAGATCGCGCCGCCGATCGCGCCGTCCATGCCGGCCAGCGCGGTCTTCTTGAGGTCGAGCCCGTGGCGGTCGCCCTTGGCGATCTGGATGCCCTGGATCAGCAGGTCGAGGCCGGCGCCCTGCAGCAGGCCCGTGGCCGCGCCCTTGAGGATCGCCATGAGCAGCTTCTGGAAGATCGTCCGCGACGTTACCTGCGCCGCCGCCTCCACCACGGGGATCCCGGCGGCCGACGCCCCGAACGTCTCGATCATGTTCGCGATGAGGACGGCGATCTCGATCGCGGTGATGATCAACAGGGCGATGAACATGTACTTCGCGTACTCGATGTCGAGCGCGCCCTGATCGACCTGGTTGGCGAGGTTCTCGCAGAGCTCGACGAACTTGGGAAGATACTGGGGATCGGTGGTGACGAACTTCTCCCAGTACTGCTCGAAGCTGTCCGCGGCCGCGCCCTGCACCGAGCCGAGCACGTTGGCGGCGCTGCCCTGCAGCTCGGGGATCAGGTCGTTGATGTCACTCCCGGCCTGATGCCACGCCTCGGCGCAGCGCCGCATGGCGGTCTCGTCGCCCTCCGGCCAGTCCGACCCGACGATCCAGGACAGCCATTTGACCTCGTCAGGGATCTCCAGACCCACGTGTCAGCCCTTTACGGTGGAAGCGTCCTCGGCCTTTTCATAGTTGGCGGCCATCTTCTCCAGGCCGGTGGTGATGTCCTTGAGCGCGCCGGGCAGCTGGTCGAACGAGGTGTACGCGGCTTTTCGCGGCTTTTCGTAGCCCTGCTCGAACTGCTGGCCGGTTTCGTCGCCGCCCCAGCATTTGCCCTCCGCGGACAGCGCCGCATCTAGCCTGGTAAACACCTTCTTGAGCTGTTCGCCGCCCTCGGAAAAACCTTTGGCAAACCGTCGTAGCTGCGCGGGCTCGACCCGGAGCTCATCGCCACTCATCGCGTTCCCCTGCCGTACGGGACATCGTCAGGACTCATCGGGTTTGGGCCGCAGCCCGTATTTCTCTCGGAAGGCGTCCAGGTCGTCGGGACGCTCGGGAAGGATCTTCGACAGGTCGAAGCCGCCGACCTCGCCGTAGTCGCGGTCGGACATCATCGGCTGCAGGGCCGCCCGCACCTGCCCGTCTACCTGGGAACTCGCCTCTCGGACGGCGGCCAGCACGGCCTCGGCCAGCTCGGACGGACTGAGCTTGCGGTAGACGCGAGGGTTGAACTCGAGGCCGACGAGCCGCCCCTGGGAGCCGACCTTGACCGTGATCATCTCGTCTTCGGTGGTCACGGTGGCGCCCGCCTCACCCACGCTGCGCTGCAGTTCTTTCAGCTGGGCGCGCTTTTCGCGGTACTTCTCGAGAAGCTCATCGATGTGGGCCTGCCACTCCGCCTCCACCGTCCGCCTCCCGTCGTCACGCGCGCTCGCCAATCGCAACAGCTCGGCCAAACCCTATGATGTCCAGCCATATGCCTGCATCCCGTGCGGGTCAGACGCAACAAATGCGACACCGGTTCCTGGCTATCTCGCAAGAATGGCTCAGCCCGTCTGGCCGCGTATCCATGTGTAGAGGTCGAGGACGCCGAGAGCCAGCGGAATGAGGCTAACCACGGCGACGATGTCGAGGATGTCGCCGGCCCGTCCCCAGAACGGCGACGGCTTGTTGCCCGGGAGCCACATGCCCAGGCTCGCCGCGATGACGGTCGCGACGACCAGCGGCAGCACCACGGAGACCAGCGTGGTCAGCGGCTCCCGTGGTTCGACCGAGCCCAGCGCGAGGACGCCGATGCCGGACAGCCCGGCGACGAGCATCCAGGTGCGCTGCAAGCGGCCGCGGAACACCCGGGCCCGCAGGATCAGCGCCAGCGAGATGGCCACGCCCATCGCCAGCGCCATCCAGCCGCCCTCGACGGCCAGGAAGATCTCGGCCCCGATCGCGATCAGCGCCACGCCGACCACCAGCCCGGTGGCGAACCGGTCGGCGATCGCGGTGCGCGCCAGCACGGCCTTCCCGTTGACCAGGGCGGTGTCGCTGCGCAACTCCTCGGCGCTGGAGGGTACGGCGGGCAGCGGCAGCCGGGCCAGCTTGAAGGCCAGCGACGGGATCAGTGCGGTGAGGGCAACCACGACGGCGACGCACGCGGCGGCCGCACCGGCGGGCGGGGCGTCCGGCATGGCCACCACGACACCGGCCCCGATGGTGCCGGTGACCGCGGCCAGCGAGATGCCCAGGAAGTTGGGCAGCCCCTCGGCGATGGCGAACCCGGCGACGACCGCCGCCAGGGTGGCCGCGCCGAACCCGGCGAGCATGTGCGGCGCGCCCAGGTGGAGGACGTTGGGCACCGTCTCGCGCGCCGGCGTGAGCAGCCCGGCGAGGAAGGCGTACGGGATGGCCGTGTAACCGACCACCGCGCCCGCGTCCGCGTCGCCCATGGCCCGCGACATGATCGCGCCGCAGATCAGCAGCAGCAAGGCGATGAGGCCGGCCGCGATCGCCGGGATCGCCCATGGCGGGCCGGACACCGCCAGCGCCAACGCGCCGACGCCGAGCAGCCCGGCGCCGCCCCAGAGCCCGGCCGAGCGGGTGCTGTGCGGCCGCCACCGGTCGGAGCGCTCCTTGATGCCGGTCGCGATGACGTCGGCCACGTCGTCGAACGACATCTCGGGCAGCTGCGCCATGCGCGGCCGGAAGTACAGCACCTCGCCGTCCATCACTCGGAGGGCGGCCAGGGTCTGCGACGGATCGAGCGGCGCGTCGTCGAGCCGCTGCAGCGCCCAGCCGGAGTGCGCGAGGCCGGCGTCCGCGAGGTTCTCCCCCGCCGCGCGCAGCAGCGTCGGCAGCATGTGGGCCAGCGGCACGTCGGCCGGCAAAGATAGATCGATGCGCCGCCGTGGTGCCACAATCGTCACCCGGCACAGATCCAGCGCGGTGCTCACTTCTTCTCCCCAGTCTCTGCGTCCAGGCCTGACACTAACGGGTAAACAGTCCGTAGGATGCTCCCAAATCACTACCAGTTAGAGCTGAACCGCGCCAACGGCCGGTGCCCTGTACGGCCGGAAATGAAAGGAAAGGTTAAGTGAGCACCGTCGTCGCCAAGCGACCGGAACGGCGTCGGCCCCCGCAGCTCCCCCGCGGCGAGATCCTGATGGAGTCCCCGCCAGAGATCCCGGAGATCATCTCAGGCGGCTTCGGCCAGGTCCTGATGTATCTGCCCATGGTGGCCGGCGGCGCGGCCATGGGCCTGATGTTCATGGGCAACGGCGGCGGCAACCCCATCATGTACGTCGCCAGCGGCATGTTCGCCCTTTCCATGGGCGGCATGATGCTCGGTCAGCTGGGGCGCAGTTCCGGAGAGCGGAAACAGCGGCTGAACGGCCAGCGACGTGATTATTACCGTTATCTGGCCCAAGTACGGAAGAAGGTGCGCCGGGCGGCCGAACAACAGCGCGAAGCGCTGGAATGGAACAGCCCGGACCCTGGTTCGCTGTGGTCCCTGGTCATGAGCGCTCGGCTCTGGGAGCGCCGGATCCGTGACGACGACTTCGGACATATCCGGATCGGCACCGGCCCGCAGCGGCTCGCCGTACAGCTCGTCCCGCCGGAGACCAAGCCGGTCGAGGACCTCGAGCCCATGTGCGCCGGGGCGCTGCGCCGGTTCGTCCGGGCCCATTCGACGGTGCCGCAGCTGCCCGTGGCGGTCTCGCTGCCTTCGTTCGCGCGCATCGTGCCCACCGGCGACCCCGAGCTGACCCGCGGCCTGGCCCGCGCCATGATCGCGCAGATCGCCGCGTTCCACTCGCCCGACGACATCAAGATCGCGGTGTGCGCCTCGCCGGACCGGATGCCGCACTGGGAGTGGATCAAGTGGCTGCCGCACTGCATGCACGCCGACGACACCGACGCGGCGGGTCCGGTACGGCTGATGGCCAACACGCTCAGCGAGATCGAGGCCATGTTCGGCTCCGAGGTGAAGGACCGCCCCCGGTTCACCCCCGGGCTCGCCGCCGAGGACCTGCCGTACCACATCGTGATCGTCGACGGCGGCCAGGTGACACCCGACTCGCAGATCGGCGCGGATGGCATCGAGGGCATCTGCGTGCTCGATCTCAGCGGCTCGGTGGCCGCCACCTCGGACGCGACCATGCTGCGGCTGCACGTCGACCCGAACGGCGTACGCATGCTCAAGCGCGACCGTACGGGCAAGGACGTGGCCACCCGGCTCGGCATCGCCGACAACTTCAGCGTCATCCAGGCCGACGGGTTCGCCCGCCAGCTGACCCCGCTGCGGGCCAGCGCGGCGGGGGTCGAGGAGCTCGACAACCTGTCCGCCAGCATGACGCTCACCCAGCTGCTCGGGCTGCGCACCCCGTACGGCCTGGACGTCGCGACCAACTGGCGGCCGCGGGCGCCGCGCAACCGGATGCGGGTGCCGGTCGGCATCGACGTCAACGGCGCCTCGGTCGAGCTGGACATCAAGGAGGCGGCGCAGGGCGGCTTCGGCCCGCACGGCCTGTGCATCGGCGCGACCGGTTCCGGTAAGTCGGAGTTCCTGCGCACCCTCGTGCTGGGCCTGGCCATGACGCACTCCTCCGAGGTGCTCAACTTCGTTCTCGTCGACTTCAAGGGCGGCGCGACCTTCCTCGGCATGGACGACCTGCACCACGTCGCGGCGGTCATCACCAACCTGGAGGACGAGCTGCCGCTGGTCGACCGCATGTACGACGCGCTGCACGGCGAGATGGTGCGCCGCCAGGAGTTCCTGCGGGCCGCCGGCAACTACGCCTCGCTGCGCGACTACGAGAAGGCCCGCGAGCAGGGCGCCAACCTCACGCCGATGCCGACGCTGTTCCTCGTGCTGGACGAGTTCTCCGAGCTGCTGTCGGCCAAGCCCGACTTCATCGAGCTGTTCGTGATGATCGGCCGGCTCGGCCGGTCCCTCGGCGTCCACCTGCTGCTGGCCTCCCAGCGGCTGGAGGAGGGCAAGCTGCGCGGCCTCGACACCCACCTGTCGTACCGCATCGGCCTGCGCACCTTCTCCGCCATGGAGTCGCGGGTGGTGCTGGGCGTGCCCGACGCGTACGAGCTTCCGCAGGCGCCCGGCAACGGGTACCTGAAGGTCGGTACCGACACGATGACCCGGTTCAAGGCGGCGTACGTCTCCGGACCCGCCAGCGAGGACCACGAGGAGGAACGGCAGACCGGCCCGAAGGTGCAAAAGCAGATCGTGCCGTTCGGCCCCGCGTACATGCGCCCGGCGATCCTCGAAGAGGCGGCGGCCGCGGCGCGGCCGAAGGAGACCGGCAGCCAGGAGAGCCTCTTCAACGTCGTCGTCAAGCAGCTGGAGGGGCATGGCCCGCCGCCGCACCAGATCTGGCTGCCGCCGCTGGATGCGCCGCCCACGCTCGATGAGCTGCTGCCCGGCCTCACGGTGACCCCGCAGCACGGCTTCACCACGGCCAACTGGGACGGCCGCGGCCGGCTGCACGCGGTCGCCGGCATCATCGACCGACCCTTCGACCAGCGCCGCGACCCGTTCTGGCTGGACCTGTCGGGGGCGGCGGGGCACATCGGGCTCGTCGGCGCGCCACAGGCGGGCAAGTCGACGCTGCTGCGGACGCTGGTCACCTCGCTGGCGCTGATGCACACCCCGCAGGAGGTGCAGTTCTACTGCCTCGACTTCGGCGGCGGCACGCTGACGACACTGAGCGGCCTGCCGCACGTCGGCGGGGTGGCCTCCCGGCTCGACGCCGACCGGGTCCGCCGTACCGTGGCCGAGGTCACCGGACTGCTGGCGCAGCGGGAGCGGGAGTTCACCGAGCGGGGCATCGACTCGATGGTGACGTACCGCCGGCTGCGGGCCGAGGGCCGGATCCCCGGCGACGGCTACGGCGACGTGTTCCTGGTCGTCGACAACTGGCTCACGCTCCGCCAGGACTTCGAGCAGATCGAGCCGACCATCACCGACCTGGCCGCGCGCGGCCTCGGCTACGGGGTCCACGTGGTCGCCGCCACCAACAAGTGGTCGGAGTTCCGGACGGGCGTCCGCGACCTGTTCGGCACGCGGCTGGAGCTGCGGCTCGGCGACCCGTACGAGTCGGAGATCAACCGCAAGCTGGCCGAGAACGTGCCCGAGGGCCGTCCGGGGCGCGGTCTGACCCGTGAGGGCCTGCACTTCCTGACCGCCCTCCCCCGGATCGACGGGCGCTCCGCCGCCGACGACCTCACCGACGGTGTGGCCAAACTGGTCGAGCGGGTCACCGGCGCCTGGCAGGGCCCCGGCGCGCCGCGCGTCCGGATGCTGCCCGACCTGCTACCGATCAGCGAGCTGCCGGATGCCGGCCAGACCGGGCACCGCGTGCCGTTCGGGATCGACGAGGACACGCTGTCCCCGGTGCAGCTGGACTTCGAGTCCGACCCGCACTTCGTCATCTTCGGCGACACCGAGTGCGGCAAGTCGAACCTGCTGCGGCTGATCGCCGACGGCATCGTCGCCCGGCACTCCTCCAGCGACGCCCGGCTGATCTTCCTCGACTACCGGCGCTCGCTGCTCGACACGGCCAACACCGAGCACCGCATCGGGTACGCCGCGTCCTCGACGGCGGCCGGCCAGTTGCTCAACGACGTCGTCGGGGCGTTGCAGGTACGGCTGCCGCCGCCCGACCTCACCCCCGATCAGCTGCGGTCGCGGTCGTGGTGGAGCGGCTCCGACCTCTACCTGATCGTCGACGACTACGACCTCGTCGGGACGTCGCAGAGCAACCCGCTGCTGCCGCTGGTCGACCTGCTGCCCCAGGCCCGTGACATCGGCCTGCATCTGATCATGTCCCGCGCCATGGGCGGCGCGGGCCGGTCGATGTACGACCCGGTGCTGCAGCGGCTCAAGGACATGGCCACCCCGGCGTTGATCATGTCCGGCACCAAGGACGAGGGCGCGCTGTTCGGCGACGTACGGCCCAAGCCGCTGCCGGTCGGCCGCGGCCAGTACACCGAGCGACGCCGCGGCACCCGGCTCGTGCAGACCGCGTCAGTCACCGTCGCGGCGCCGGCCCAGACGAGTGCCACTTCCGCGCAGACGTAGCGGAGGTTCCCCGGCGCGGGCGCACGGGCCTGTTGCGCGCGGCGGTACGACGTCGTCGGGTGCCGTGGGCAGGTAGCTAGTCGCGCGGGAGCTCCACGCGGCCCGGCTTCCAGCCGCGGCGGCGGCCCATGGGGATGACCGCGCCGACGACGGCCACCAGGGCGGCGACGCCGATGGCACCCAGGGTGACTCCGACCGCGATGCCGCGGGTACGGGTGTCGACGGGCGGCGGCGGGTCGATCCGCACCGGCCGTACGGCGATCTTGGGCGGCGCCGGGACGGGCGCGTTGTCGGGGATCTCGGCCTGGATGGCCTCGAACGGGTTCACCATGCCCCGTCCGGAGCCGGCTCCGGACGTGCCCTCGGCGGTGGCCTCGATGCGGTTGGCCACCTGCTGGTAGGTGAGGTTCGGCCGGTAGGACCGCACCAACGCCGCCAGCCCTGCCACGAAGGGCGCCGCGAAGCTGGTGCCGTCGGCCGCGGGGTTGTACGCGCCCCCTGGATAGGTGGTCGGGATCGCCTTGCCCGGGGCGGCGACCGCGATCTGGGTCCGCTCGTTGGAAAAGTCGCTGATCTGGCCGTTCTGGTCGACGGCGGCGACCCCGATCACGCCGTCGTAGCCCGCGGGGTAGGCCGGCACTTCCTTGCCCCGCTGCTGGTCGGTGACGTTGCCCGCGGCCGCGACGACCAAGATGTCGCGGCTTTGTGCGTACTTCACGGCCTCCCGCAGATCGGGAGTGTCGGGCGCGGTGGACGAGACGTTGATGACCTTGACGCCCTTGGCGCCGGCGGCCGCCTTGATGGCCTTCGCGAGGTTCGGGTCGGCCCCGGACGAGTGCTCCTCGTTCGTGTACTTCACCGAGAGGATCTTCGCGTCGGGGGCGATCCCCGCGAACGGCCGGTTGCGATCGCGCTGATCCTGCGCGCCGATGATGCCGGCCACCTCGGTGCCATGCCCGAGGCAGTCGGAGGGGCCCGTCTTGGTCACGTCGATGGACCGCACCCGGCCCGCGAGCTGCGGGTGGCCGGCGTCCACCCCGGTGTCGACCACGGCGACGGTCACGCCCTTGCCCTTGGTGAGCTTCCAGAGCTGGTCGAAGTCGAAGCGCGTCTGCGGCCAGGGCGTGGTGGTCAGCTTGGTGTAGGGGCTGCGCTGCGGCTGGCAGGCCCGCGGCGCGGCCGGTACCGCCGAGCCGGTGAGTGCGGTAGGACCGGCGAGCGCCGGGGTTCCGGCGAATGCCGGGCCCAGGGCGAGACAGCCTGCGATGACGAGTCTGGCTGCCCTCATCGACGGTCTCCTCCTTGCCATCGTCATCCCGCCCGAGACTCTAGACGATGCCCGCGGAGAGGCGCAGACCGTTACGATCGGGGCGATGGATCCGAGCACCCCGCAGCCCGCGGGGAGGTCGCGTCGCGGGCTTCTGGTCACGGCGATCGTCGTGGCCATCGCAGTCGTGCTCGTCGGGGTGGCCTGGGTCACCGGGGGGCTGCGGTCCGCGTCGGCCACCCCGCCGCAGCGGGTCCGCCCAGGTGGCACGGTCGATCAGACGCGGTTCTCCGTACAGGTGATCAGTGCCCGTACCGAGATGACGAAGGTCAAGTTCGATCTCAAGCCCTCCCCGGCCCTCATCGTGCGGATGCGGGTGACCAACACCGGCAAGGACACCGTGATGATGGACGACACGGTGTTCGGGTTCTCGGCGGGCGTGCTGCTGCAGCCCAAGCCGTACCGTTTTCCCGATGACATACGGATCGACCCGGCCAAGGGCGTCGCGCTGTCCTTGCAGCCCCGGCTGGCCAGGGACATCGACGTGATCTGGAAGTGGCCCGGTTCGCCGCCGCAGCAGGTGACGTTGGACCTGCACAAGTGGACGTATCGGAGGCAGTTCGACCGCGGCGGCTACTACTGGGCCGCCGGCAAGGACTCCGCGATCGTGTCCACCGTGACCGTGCCGGTACGCCAGGGCGGTGTGGGATGACGGCGGCGCGCAAGGTCATCTCGGCCGTCGTGGCGGCCGTGCTCTGCGGGGTGGCCATGTGGCTGTGGCAGCTGTACCCGGATCTCCAGACCAAGAGCATGGACCCGATGCGGACGTACGGCCGGATCGGCAAGGTCATCACGAACGACACGTTCAGCATCCGGATCGATCGGTACGACGTGGCCACCTCGATCACCAAGCCGTTCGCCACGACCGCCCAGGTCACCGACGGTATCTTCCTGGTGGTCCACTTGCACGCAAAGGCCGAGCACGAGCCGTACACCATGGGTCACGCCCGGCTGGAGACGCGGGACGGCCTGAGCTACGACGAGGGCGGCCGGATCGGCGTCAGCGCCGACGCCGAGGAGACCTACCAGCCGATGCTGTGGAGCCCCGGCTCGCTGCTCTTCGAGATCCCCAAGAATCAGCTGGCCGGCGCGCGGGTGGTCATCGGCGCCGCACCGATACTGAACCAGCTCTCCGCCGAGAGCGTCATAGACCTCGGCATCGACGGAGCCAAGGCGGCGCAGCTCACCGCGCGGCCGCTGGCCGGCTATCAGCTGGGCGGTTGAGGACATGAGCAGCTATCTGCCCCCTCCCGAGGAGAAGCCGCCGGTCGCGCCGTGGCAGCCGCCGGAGGCGCCGGGTCCCGGCGAGCCGCCGGACCCCGAGCAGACCATCGACGGCCCCCCTCCGTTCCAGCCGCCATCCGCGTCCGGCGACCCGGCATTCGAGGCACCGCCGCCGTTCGCGCTGGAGCCTCCCCCGCCGTTCGCGGTCGATCGTCCCCCACCGTTCGCGCTCGATCGTCCCCCGCCGTTCGCGGTCGAGCCTCCCCCGCCGTTCGCGCTCGACCCTCCCCCGGCCGTCACGCTGGGCTCGCCGCCCCTCCCGGAGCCGCCGGCACCGCAGCGGCCGGCCGCGGCAGCGCCCTCACCGCCCCCGCCCCCCTGGCCGCCGCCGCAGGCCCCCAACGGCGGGCCATCGCAAGCGCCCAACGGCGGGCCATCGCAAGCGCCCAACGGCGGCCCGCCGCAGGCGCCCAACGGCGGGTCGTCGCAACGTCGTACTTCGCCGCCGCCCACCCCGGCGGCGCCCGACGGCCGTCCGTCGTACCCGCCGGCCTTCCAGCCGCCCGCGCCGCCCCCGCCGTACGGCGAACCGGCACGCTTCGGCCCGCCGCCGCCCTCCTACGCGCCGCCGATGCCCGGGCCGCAGCCGCCACCGCCGCCCCCGGGTATGCCGCCGTTCCAGCGCCGGCCCGGCCGGGCGGGCGAGCCGGCGAGCGAAGCGCCCGCGCACGAGCGAGCCGAACGCGAGTCACCGCTGCCACCGCCGCCGCGCAGGCTCAAGCGACGGTTGATCGAGCTCGGCGCCGTGCTGATCCTGATGCCCACACTGCTCGCCATTCATTGGTACGACGACCGCAACGGCGCGCTGACCCAGGATCCGAACAAGCACGTCACGATCGTGCCGCACGGCGCCTGGGCCACTCTCGGGCACAACAGCTGGCGGATGCTGGGCCGCCAGGAGGCCTCCACATCGTCGTCCGGGTCGTCGTCCGGATCGAAGGCGACCGGCGGCGTCGAGTTGATTTTGCTGCTCCAGGCCAAGGTGCTGGATGCGAAGGGCGGCAAGGAGCTCGGCGCGATCGAGTACGAGATCCGCGACCGCGACGGCAACGTGTGGTCGGCCAGCGGGAGCGTCGACAACCAGAGCGTGTCCTCGGACACGCCCCCGGCCGGGAGCACGCCGCGGGTCACGGTGACCGCCATCGTGCCTCGGGACAAGGTCAGCTCAGTGGTGCTGGACTTGCATGTTCCGCCGTATAACCGGCAGCAGCGGACCGTACTCGACGTTCTTCGTTTCGCGCACTGACCCTGGCCACGAGCAGGTTGAAGGCTGCTCCCAGCAGGCAGATCCGCAACAGGTCGTGGACCAGGTCGACGCCGAAGTTGACGAACGACAGCCACTGCATCCAGAACGCGACCGGGTGCGGGCCGATCAGGTAGTAGGCGCCGCGCCGCAGGAACTCCTGGCCGACGTCGAGCCCGACGAACAGCACGCAGAAGACGGCGAAGGGCATCCACCCCGCGCGGCGCACCATCCGGAAGCCGTGCACGGCGGGGAACCACTTCTCCCGCAGTTCCCTGGACAGCACCTCACGCGGGCTGCGGTGCTTGTGGATGCCGGTCGCGGCGGCCAGCCCACGTCCGATGCGTCCCGTGCCGACGGCCGCCGCCTCGTCCTGCCCGTCGACCCCGAGGATGACGCCGGCGATCACCAGCCACACGAGACCGCCGAGCACGGCGAACTTGAACGGCCCCCACAGGGCGCCGAGCCAGCTCAGGTGGCCGCCGATCGACGTCCACACAGCGCGATCGGTGATCCAGTTCGAGGCGTCGCCGCGGTAGTAGTCGACCGTGAAGACGCCGAACAGGGTCCAGTGGAGCTCGAAGACCGCCAGCAGCAGCGCTCCGACGCGGGCCAGCCGGGGCAGGACCCACCACTCCGTGCACGACTTCACGATGAAGAAGATCACGGTGGCGATCGCCGCGATATATATGTGATCCATCAACCTGGTAAGGATCTTGAAGCCCTCGAGCTGCCCGTACAACCCGCCTTCGGCGAAGCCGCGCCCTTCCGCCCCGGAGATGAACTCCCTGGCGTCGTTGCTGAACCAGCCCCACGCGATATAGAAGATCAAGAACGGAAACAGCGCCCGCCCCATCGCGTCGAACATCGACTCCTCTTGCCGAGCCGCCCAGGGCGCGAGCGGCTGATCCATGTCCATGCGGCGGATGGCGGGAAGCCCGTCGCGGATGCTGTGCAACATGAGCACGGTCACCGCGAGCACGGTCAGCACCCCGAAGCTCAGCGCGATGACCGGTATCCAGGTGACATTCATGAACCGGTAACCGGCGTAGTAGATGCCATAGCGCAGCAGCTGACCAACGGTGAACCACAGGACCAGCGGCACGAAGAACCGCGTGGCCAGCTTCAACGTCGTCCACGGGAGGGTCAGGGACGACAACGGCGACAATCGGGGCATCGAGCAGGACTCTAGCGGTTCGCCGCCGCCTATGGCGCGCGGTCCGCGAACACCTCACCGGGCGGCCACACCCGCACCCGGATCCGGCCGGGACAACGCAAAGGTCGAGCCACACTCGGCGGACGCGCAGCGGCCCGCCGGGCTCCCCGAACGGAGCCGGCGGGCCGCTGGAGGTACGGCGGGGACGCCGGTCAGAGGGCGACCTCGAGGGCGGCGACCTCACCGATCGCCGCCTGCACGGTGCTGTCGATGCTCACCCCGCCGGGGGCCAGCACCCTGATCGTCCAGTCGCCGGGCGCGGCGAAGAACCGGAAGATCCCTTCGTCGCCCGTCACCACCTCACCGGTGAACTCACCGGTGGAGTCGAGCAGCCGGGCGTACGCGCCGGACACCGGGGTGCCCTCGCGCACGACCGTGCCCTGAATGACCGCCTCCTTGGCCAGGTCGACCGTCGCCGGCAGGCTTGCCGTCTGCGGCGGCGCCGCGCAACCGTCAGTCATATTTCCTCCCCAGGGCTTCCGCTACTTGGCTTCGCCGAGCTCGATCGGCACGCCGACCAGCGAGCCGTACTCGGTCCACGAGCCGTCGTAGTTCTTGACGTCCGGCAGGTCGAGCAGCTCGTGCAGCGCGAACCACGTGTGCGACGAGCGCTCGCCGATGCGGCAGTAGGCGATGATCGGCCGGCCCAGGTCGACGCCCGCCTCGTTGTAAAGCTCGCGAAGCTCGTCGTCGGACCGGAACGTGCCGTCGTCGTTGGCGGCCTTGGACCACGGGATGTTGCGCGCCGTCGGCACGTGCCCGGCCCGCTGCGCCTGCTCCTGCGGCAGGTGGGCGGGGGCGAGCAGCTTGCCGACGAACTCGTCGGGGGACCGTACGTCGATCAGGCCCTTGCTGCCGATGGCGTCCACGACCTCGTCGCGGAACGCCCGGATGGCCGGCTCGGGGTCCTTGGCCTGGTAGTTCGTGGCCGGCCGCGCCGGCACGTCGGTGACCAGCTCGCGGGAGTCGAGCTCCCACTTCTTGCGGCCGCCGTCGAGCAGCTTGATGTTCTGGTGGCCGTACAGCTTGAAGTACCAGTACGCGTAGGCGGCGAACCAGTTGTTGTTGCCGCCGTACAGGATCACCAGGTCGTCGTTGGCGATGCCCTTGCCGGACAGCAGTTGCTCGAAGCCGGTCTTGTCGACGAAGTCGCGACGGACCGGGTCCTGGAGCTCGTTCTTCCAGTCGATCTTCACGGCGCCACGGATGTGGCCCTTGTCGTAGGCGCTGGTGTCCTCGTCGACCTCGACGAGCACGAGCCCGGGGTCGTTCAGGTGCGCGTCGACCCAGTCGGAGTCGACCAGGACGTCGGAGCGGCTCATGTGGGAACCTCCCTGTTAGCGTTCGTAAATCTCTTGATCAGCAGGTACATCTCGCAACCCAGGCACAGCCCGAACGCCGCGTTGAGGAAGGCGGCGAGCAGCGCGAACGCGGTGGCGACGAGGCCGAGCCACGTGACCCCGAGCCCGTACGCCACCGCTCCCACGATGGCGAACACCAGACCCACGCCTTGGGCAAAGCGCGGCGGGGTTTCGTCCTCCAGTTCGCTCGGCGGCCCGATACGGGGCCGGACGAGCGTCTTGAAGAGCAGCGCGTACGGGGCGTGGCGCAGGCCGAAGACGGCTCCGACGGCGAACACCAAGGCCTGGGCGGCGAGCAGCACCCAGCTTCCGGTCACCAAGACAACAATGAGTACAACCGTTGTGACAGCCGCGGCGAAGCGTTGGCCACGCGGATCTACCTGCATCGCAGATGCTCCTGATGGCGAGAAAGGATGCGTACGAGAGCGGCGGAAAAGCGGACTCGAAGCCCTAGGCCATGCGACAGAGCGCCGCGGCGACGCGGCAGAAGTCGACCGCGCGCCGCTTGGTCAGCAGCTGCTCTGTCCAGTTACGCACGGACACGATGCTAAAGCCCGTCTCGCTCGCTGTCACATCTGTCTCGTCTTCCGAGACGGCAATATTTGTGTCATCGCAGCTCAGCGGGCCGCACAAGAGCAGCGGACGGGTCACGACGTGATGGCGACGCCGAGGGCGGCCACGATGTCGGGCTTTCGCGGCTGACCGGACCCGCGCCGGACGATCCGGCCGGCGCCGTCGAGGACGAGGACCGTCGGGGTGCGCAGCACGCCCAGCCGCCGAACCAGGTCGAGCCGGCTCTCGGCATCGATCTCGACGTACCGGACGCCGTCGACCATCTGCGCGACCTCGTCGAGGATGCGGCGGGTGGCCCGGCATGGCGCACAGAACGCGCTCGAGAACTGCACCAGCGTCGAGCGTTCGCCGAGAGAATCGACACCCAGGTCGGCGGCGGACAGCCGCGCCCGGTCGTCGGTGACTTCCGGCCCGGTCGCGGGCTGCGGGCGGAGCCTGCCGTTGCGGCGCCGCCAGACCACACCGAACACCGTGGCGACCACCAGCGCCACGACCACGACCACGACTCCTACCATCGCCACTCAACATACCCGGCAGCCCGAACACCACGGCGCGATCGTGTGACGACTCACACGGTTACGGTCACGGTCACGGTCACACGGGGATGGTCAGCAGGCGCTGGCCGCCGGTGGTGACGATCTCGACTCGGGACAGGTCGCCCCGGGAGATCATCGTGGAGCCGTGGAACTCCTCCCACTCGCTGTCGTTGGCCGCGCCGTACGCCCACGACCCGGCGATGTCGCGCCGGCCGTCCTTGGCGATGGCGTACAGGTGGCAGCGCGAGCCGGGGGGCACTCCGGTGAGGCGGAGGGTCAGCGCGGTGCCCCACTCCTGCGCGTCGATCCCGACCCAGGCGGTGATGTGCCTCGCGCGGTTGCTGGCCTTGCGCACCTCCCCGGCGGGACGGGACGAGCGCGGGGTGGCCGGGGCCGCGCTGCTGCTCGTGGTCGGCAGCGGTGCGGCGGCCTCGTGGCTCCCCGGTTGTAGCAGGCCGCCGAGCAGCGCCCCGACGATCAGCACGACCGCGGCCGCCACGCCGAGCGACAGCCAGTGCCGCCGGGTGTTCGGGCGCTCGGCCGAGGCCGCCGCCAGCAGGGAGTCGAGCAACTCCGGAGGCGGCTCGGCCACCTGCGTGATCTGTTCTTCATTGATCCGGCCGAGCAGTGCCGGCAGCCCGGCGAGCGCGGCCACCTCATCGCGGCAGCGCGAGCAGGACGGCAGATGCGCGTCCACCTCGGCTCGTTCGGCGGGGTCGATAGCACCGAGTACGTAAACGCCCAGGGACGTCCGCACCCAGGAACACAAGGCCGTGTTCATGGCGCCAACCCCCGCTCCTCCAATGCCAGTTTCAGCGCACGCAGCGCATAGTAGGTGCGCGACTTGACCGTGCCGGGCGGCACGCCCAGCACGGTGGCCGTCTCTGCGACGGACCGTCCGCGGTAGTACGTCTCGACAAGGACGGCGCGGTGCTGCGGGCTGAGATCGGCGAGGGCTTCCGCGACCGTCCACGATTCGAGCGCACGGTCGAGATCGTCGGCGGCCGGCAACACGGCCAGCGGGGCCTCCCCTGCCTCGGGGGGCCGCGCCTGCCGCGCCCGGTGGGCGTCGACGACGAGGTTGCGGGCCACTGTGAACAGCCACGGCCGCACCGGCCGCCCGGTCAACGCCTCCGGATGGCGCCAGGCACGCAGCAGCGTTTCCTGTACCACGTCCTCGGCCTGCTGCCGGTCGCCTCCGGTGAGCCGCAAAATGTATCCGAGCAGTGGCCCGCCGTGTTCCTCGTACAGGGCGCGTAGCAGCCGGTCGTCCGCAGTGGGTCCCACACTTCAGACACGTACGCCACTGCGACTCGGTTCACAACGGTCTTGTGAGCCAGTCGCCGGTTGATGTCAGCCCGTCACGTACGGGGGACCTCGTTGAGCCGAACATTGTCGGCCGTGGCGGCGATGCGCAGCCCGTCCGAGGTGACCTCGACCTTGCTGATCCGCGAGCCCAGCGGCAGATCCTTGACCGGCACGGTGAAGGTGAACCGCTGTTGCAGCAACGCCAGCGGCACCGCCGGCCCGCTGCCGGTCCGCACGCTCTGCGGGGTCACGCCGATGCCCTTCGCCGTCGCCCGCACCGCGGCCACGATGGTGACGTCGCCGGTGAAGCCCAAGACCGTCATGCTCCCCTTGACCTGCAGGTTCGAGCCGTTCGCCGAGATGCTCTTGACCGCCGACGGCGCCCGCCGTTCGACCGCCTCGTACGGCACGATCGCCGACGCGGTGGCGGTGCCGGCGACGACATTGGAGGTGTCGCCGTTGATCACGTCGCTCAACGGGGCCTTGACGTTGTCGAGCTCCACCTGCACGTCCTCGAGCGTGACCCCCTGCTGGGTCATCTGCCCGATCCCGACGTCGATCTTCTTGTACTCGCCGCCGATCGCCTGGGTGAGGAACGGGATGCCGTGGATCTTCACGTCCGGCTTGCGCGGCAGGTTGTTCTGGGCGGCGACCTGCTTGGCGATCTGGTCCTGCGCCACGGCCACCCCGACCCGGTCGGCCGCGATCACCCCCACGATCAGGATGATCAGGAGAACCAGTAGCACTTTCCGCATCTCACTCCTTGGCCGGACGAACTCCGCATCACCCTAGTGGCGACCGTCGCCGTACGACGTCACTCTGGCAAGTGAGATCGCGCTGAGCCGTCATTCGACGGATTGACCCGGTCAGCCGCCGGCGAAGGGAGGCAGCACCTCGATCGTGCCCCCGTCCGGCAGTGTTATCCCGGCGTGGTCGCGGGTGCCGACGGGGTCGCCGTCGATGAGGAACGAGCTGCGCCGCACGATTCTGGCGAACTCGGCGCCCCGCAGCGCGCCCGCCGCCTGGAGCGCGTCGGCGAGCGTGCTCGCGTCGTACGCCTCCTCGGAGACGCCGGCGGCCTCGCGCGCCGCGGCCCAGTAACGGATCGTCCCTCTCGCCATGCACGCCAGTATGGCAACCCGGTCCTGACCTAGGCGAACCTGCCCATTGCGTCACTCAGCGGCTCGGTTATGCTCCTTACGAGGGACTCGGGCGATGCCGCCCCCGGGTCCCCGACGCGTTTTGGGGCCGTGTGTCGGCAAGGGAGGCGGTCGTTTGAGCAGTCTGTTGTTGCTGACCAACGCGCTTGAGCCGTCGGACGAGGTGCTCCCCGCGCTGGGCTTGTTGCTGCATTCCGTACGCGTCGCTCCCGCGGAGGGGTCCGCCCTGATCGACGCGCCCCCGGCCGACGCGATCCTCGTCGATGCCCGCCGTGAGCTCGTCCAGGCCAAGAGCCTGTGCCGGCTGCTGCGGACGACCGGCCTGGACTGTCCGCTGATCGCGGTCGTGACCGAGGGCGGATTGGCCGCGGTCAGCCCGGAGTGGGGCCTCGACGACATGCTTCTGCAGGGCGCCGGGCCCGCCGAGGTGGAGGCCAGGTTGCGGTTGTCCATCGGGCGGGCGGCCGTGGGCGAGGCCGACGACGTGCCGGGCGAGATCCGCGCCGGCGACCTGACCATCGACGAGGCCACCTACACCGCGCGGCTGCGCGGCCGGGTGCTCGATCTGACCTTCAAGGAGTTCGAGCTGCTGAAGTACCTCGCGCAGCACCCCGGCCGGGTCTTCACCCGCGCCCAGCTGCTGCAGGAGGTATGGGGCTACGACTACTTCGGCGGTACGCGCACGGTGGACGTCCACGTCCGGCGACTGCGGGCCAAGCTCGGTCCCGAACACGAGGCCCTGATCGGCACCGTGCGCAACGTCGGCTACCGGTTCGTGCCGGTCAAGGGCGAACGGCCCACTGCCGACGAGCGCGCCAGAGGCGCACGAGA
>DATBKU010000009.1:0-10695 GCA_036555725.1 Streptosporangiaceae bacterium
GTTCCCGAAGGTCTCGTTGACGAGGAGTACCCCGTCTCTCGTGATCACGCTTCCGTTGGGGAACCAGAGGTCGGTGGCGATCTCGGTCACGGTGCCGTCGGGGTCGACTCGGTGCAGCGCGGCCGTCTCGAGCGGGGCTCCGCCCATGAGGTCGAAGCCGAAGTTGCCCACGTAGACCCTGCCCTGAGCGTCGACGACCATGTCGTTGAGATGGCCGGTGGCGTGTCGGCCCAGATCGGCGTGGGTGACGAGGGCGCCATCGGGTTCGCGTCGCAGCAGCCGGCGGTCGCGCATGGACACGATCAGCAGCCGACCGTCGGGCAGCCAGCCCAGGCCGGAGGGTTGCTGGGGTACCGAGGCCTCGACGCGTAGGTCGGAGCCGTCCTCGCGGGCGGAGAGCACGCGGTGGGTGTAGAAGTCGGAGAACCAGATTCGCTCGTCGTGCCAGCGCGGCCCCTCGAGATACGAGAAACCATCGATCACCGTGGCTGCGGTATCGGCCATGCTCAGCCTCCTTTTGGAATTGAGCCCCGATATGGAGTTACCCAGGTCAGGCCATCAATTTGGCCAGCTCGAGCATCTCCGTCTCCGGATCGACGACGGGCTGGATGACGATCTCGTCGATACCGGCCTTCTCCATGGCCGCGATGCGCTCGAGCAACTGCGGGCGGGTACCGATCAGCGCCAGCTTGTCTACCAGCGACGGCACGACCAGATCGCGGTCCTGGGGCGCGATGCGACCCAGGTAGTTGCGGTACAGCGTGGCGTGCCGGTTCGGGTCGGTGGCCGTCGTGTCGCGGCGCTCCAGCAGCCGCCGCATGGCATCGGCCTCTTCGGGCTCCAGCGACTCGCCGAACGAAGGGTTGTCGGCGGCGAAGATCAACAGTGCCATCGCGATGTGACCCATCTTGTCCCTGGCCAGGTCGCTGTGGCGATCCTCGCCCTCGCCGAGCACGTGCAGCGATGTCATGACGTACGAGTCGACCTCCTGCGGCCGCCCCGCCTCGCGCGCCGCCTGCCGGCGCGTCGCGTCGAATGCGGTCCACGCCTCCGGGGCGAGCAGCCCGAAGGAGATGACCCCGGCACCGCGGCGCCCGGCGATCGCGGCGGCCTTGAGCCCGAACGCGGCCACCACGAACTCCACCGGGTCGGCGGTGTTCACGTACGGGCCGACGTGCAGGAACTTGATCGTCCGAGTGCGCTCGCCCTCGGCGTACGCGGTTTCCCGGCCGGCCGTGAGGTCCTGCAGCGACGCGGTGAACGCCTCCAGCTCCGCCATCTTGGTCGGGAGCATGCCCAGCGTCCGGCGCGCCGTGTTGCCGGTGCCGACCCCGCAGATCACACGGCCCGGGGCGATCGCGTTCAAGCTCGACACGGCGGCCGCCGCGGCCGGCGACGAGCGCAGTGCCGGCGAGGTGACCCCGATCCCGAGCTTGATGCGGCGCGTTGCCTTCGCACACAGCGCCAGCGAGATGAACGGGTCTCCGTTGACCATCGGCGTGTCATAGACCCAGAAGCTGCTGAACCCCAGATCCTCGGCCCGCGCGGCGAGATCCTCGATTCCCGGCTTGGCAGTCACCACGATTCCGGTGCGCATGGGTTCTCCTCGTCATTGGAGAGAGAAGATCATCGTCACTGTCTAGAAGATCACGGTTACTGACTAAGCGCATAGTCACATCGCGTGATAGACATGTCAAGGCACACAGGGCACGGCCACACGCGCCGATTCGAGCGTCCGGTGCGTTGCCGTGGCCTGGCCACCGGCGAAGTTAGAATCGGCACCAAACGCGCGAGGAGGCATTCTCGGCATGGCCAGACGGCAGGCGCGCTTCACGCCGGAGGACATGGCGGGCGATCCCCGGCTACAAGATGAGTCTCCCAACCTGTGGGGCGAGGAGTTCGGCGACGTCAAGCGCGGTCTGCTGACTTCCGCCGTACGGTGCTTCGCCGCCAACGGCTTTCACGCCACGACCACCCGGGACATCGCGACCGGCGTCGGGTTGAGCCCGTCGGCGCTGTACGTGCACTTCCCCACCAAGGAACTCGTGCTCTACGCGATCAGCCGGATCGGGCACGAACGCGCGCTCGCCTACGTCCAGATTCCGGAGACCGAGCACGTCGTCGGCACCGCGGAACAGCTCCGCGTAATGATCGGCCGGCACGTTACGTGGCATGCGCGCCATCACGTGGCGGCGCGAGTCTGCCAATACGAGCTCTACGGGCTGAGCCCCGAGCACTACGACGAGATCCGCGAACTGCGCCACCAACATGCCGAAATCGTCCGGGACGCCGTCGCCCGCGGCGTCGCGGATGGCACGTTCCTACCGGTCGACGTCAACCGGGTCGTACGCGCCATGCTCTCCCTCGGCATAGACCTCGTCCGCTGGTACCGACTTGACGGACCCGACTCTCCCGAGCAGATCGGCGAGTTCTACGCCGACCTCGCCCTGAAGATGGTGACGACCGCCGTGCCCAGCGAACACCCGGCGCCCCGGTCCGCAGGACGACACAACGTACGCAGACCAGGCCGTTCCGCGGTCACCGCGAACGAATAGTTCCCCGCCAAGCCGCTGTCCCCGCCGATGACGGCGGCCGGTCCGTCCAGCCGATCGACGTCGCTAGCGGGCGGCGGTGGATCCGTTGCGGGACTACGTGGGCAGTTGCTCCTGGCCGCCGTCGTATACGAGGAGGCCGTCATCGCGCAGGCGGGCGCCTTCGCTGACTCGATGCTCCCCGAACCGGCCGTCGTGCATGAGATGGCGTACCGGCACGCCGCGAGCGAGCTGTGCGAAGTCCGCGATCATACGGCGGTGGCAGCGCCACCACACACTCTCGCTGCACATGATTGCGGTGCTATGCGCGGCCGCCTCGGCGAGCAGTTCGCCGACGGCCTCGCGGAACGTCTCGGTACGCATGTGCGCCGCGTACCCGCGGAATGCATCGTTGCGCCAGACCACGTCGGGCGAGTCCGGCGGCACCTTGCGGAATCCGCCGAGCCGCTTCTCCCAGCGGTAGCCAATGCCTCGCTCGGGCAGCGACTGCTCCAGGTTGGTGCGGGCGACGGCCGGGTTGCGGCGGCTGCCCGGCGCGGTGCGCACGTCGACTAGCGACACGACCTCGGCGCCGCGCAGCAAGGCGGTGATCGTCTCGATGTCCGCGGTGCCGTGCCCGAATGTCACCAAGGGCCGTACGGCCATGCACGTACGGTACCCATCCGATCCTCGCCCAAGGCCCCGCGCGGGCCAGCGGACACGATCACCAGTGAGCGCACTGGCCAGGACCTCCTCATCTGCCGTTTTGCGTACCATGACTGGTTGTGGGACAGGAGGCGATCTCGGACGCCGCCAGCGTTCTCTGCCCCGTCATGGTCGGACGCAGGCCCGGGACGAATGCCGGCGACTCGACTTCGACACCGCGATGAGCCGCGCCACCTTGAAGGCGGCTGACGCCGTGGCCGCCGGCCGGGAGGGCGGGGACGCGGCATCGATCTTCGCCGCGGGGGAGCGCGCACTGGGGCGCTTCGAGAGCGGATTCATCCTTAGCCTGGCCCGGCTGCTGGTGGCGCCTTGTGCCTACCGCGACGGGTGGGGGGATCCTGTCGTATGGGTGCGGAAGGCCCTGTCGAACTTCGAGGATCTCGGCCTGCCCAACTTCGCCGGCCAGTGCCGGGCAGCGTTGCGTGCCATGGGCGAGCCGGTGCCACGTCGGTCCCGCGGCGAGGCGCCGAGAGTGACCGGCCCGCTGGCTGCTCGGGGCGTCACGCCACGGGAGGTCGAGGTGCTGGCCCAGATCGCCGCCGAGCGCTCCAATCGGGAGATAGCCGAGGCGTTGCACCTATCGGCTCCATGCTCGGGCCGAGGCTGAGCGCCGCCTGCCCCGGCATGATCATCTGACCTCGATCCCGGGATGGCCGGTCACTTGATTCTTTGTACGGGTGCGCCCTGCCGGATGGCCCGCGGGATCTCGGCGACAGAGTCGACGATGTCGAGGAGGCGTGCCAGGCGCTCGGCTGGAGCGGGGGAGCTGATCTGAACGGAGTAGGTGATGCCGGTCGAGCGCCAGGTGTCGGTGTCGAAGCCACCGCCGGCCGAGACGCGCGCACCATCGAGTTCGATGCCCAGCTTGGCGGCTTCCCGGTACACGTCGTTGAGGACGCATCCGGCTGCGGCGAGGTGCAGCAGGTGCCCTCCGGTGAAGTCCGCCGCGACACTTACCCCCTCAGGTGTCCACCGATGTGGGAAGCGCACCTCGTGGTCCCCGTCTCCCCGCAGCGACCCGGCACTCACGACCACGTCAAAACGATCTTCCATGCGGCACCTGGCATCTCGGGCTCACGAATGCGACAACGAGATCGTCTTACCAGGCAGGCCCCGGGAAGGCAACGAAACTGGCTCACCTCGCACGCGCTCGTCTCGATGGCGCAAGTCACTGTTCCGCCTGACGATCCGACACCGCCTGCCGGTCGTGTCAGGTGGTTGCGTACGGGCCCACAGTCCCCGGTCTTCGCCGGCGAGGCGCTCGGCTGTGGGCGGTGGTTGAATGAGGTATGGCTGATGGCCGGTGGCCCGCAGACTGGACAGAGCGGATGGCCGGCAAGGGCTGCCCGATGTGCGCCGCTCTGGGCAACGGCGACAACGATTTCTGGGTGGAGGTCTTCACCGGGCATTTCGCCGAGGTCCACCTGGAACGGCGCACCCGCCTACCGGGCTATTGCATCGTCGTGTGGCGGCACGGGCATATCGCCGAACCTGCCGACCTCGACTCTGAGCAGGCCCGCGGATACTGGGACGAAGTGCTCGCGGTGGGGCGGGCGGTGCGGGCCCTGTTCGATCCGGTCAAGCTGAACTATCTGACGCTGGGGAACACCGTCCCGCATCTGCACACCCATGTCTTGCCCCGGTACCTGGACGACCCCGCCCCGGGAGGCCCCATCGCGTGGGAGCAGATCTTCTCACCCGAGCCGGTGCCCGAGACCGATCTGCATCGCCAGGCAGCCGACCTCCGCGCGCTGCTTTCGCGCTGAGCCTGCTGTCGCCGAGCATAAAGAAGCAAACGGGGGAAGGTTTGCGGCGGTGTCGGCGAGCGCGCGGATGCGGGCGTTCTGGCGGGCGGTTATCCAGATGGGGCCGATCGGGATCGGGGGCAGATCATGGATGGGGATGAGTTTGAGGTCGTGGCGGTGGGCGAGGAGCGCGGTGAAGGAGTCGACGCTTGGGTGGATGATGTGTCCCCGGGCGACTGCGGCCGGCAGCACGCCGTAGGCGTCGTCACCGAGGTCGTAGGTGCGGTGGATCGGTTTGCCCGAGGGGGTGGTCGGGGGTACGAAGTGGTCGAAGAGGGCACGGGGGAACCGGGGTGACGGTGCGGCGGTGCGGCGGCCGGCGAGGTCTTCGATCGATATCGAGTCTTTGGCTGCCAGTGGGTCGGTCGTTGCGACAATCAGCACCCGGGCAGTGTGGTGGATGGCCGCTCCCGCGGTGAGGTCGGATTGCTCGTGGCGATCGAGGATGAGATAAGAGATCAGGACGTCGATATCGTTGCTGCGGAGCGGCTCGTAGGGGTCGATATACGGGACGTTGTTCAGGGCGATGTAGTTTTCTGGGTGACGGGCTTCGTGCGCGCGGATCAGTTGGCTAAGGGCCTCTCCGCCGGTGGGCAGAAGGACTCCTATTCGTAGCGTCCCGCCCGTTTGGCGGGTCTCGGCGCGAGCGTGGTGGACAGCATCCTGCAGTTGTTGGTAGGCGGGTTCTATTTCGGTGCGGAACTGGCGGCCTAGCGGGGTGAGGTGGACCCGGCGACTGGTGCGTTCGAACAGTGGGGCGCCGAGGTGGCGTTCTAGGGCGGCCACGGCTCGGCTCACCTGTGGCTGGGTGAGGTGGAGCCGGTCAGCGGTGCGGCCGAAATGTAGCTCCTCGGCCAGGGTCAAGAAGACCTCCATCTCCCGCAAGTCCATCAATTGATGTCTCCTGACCAGGCCGGTCACTATCTATGCAGTATCGACATCAATCGTTGCATAGATCGGTGTTGATGGTCGATCTCATCACCGATCACCCTCGTAGGCAGTGATTTCGGCGTGGACGGGGGAAGCCGATCGCGCCGGCGACACAGCTGAGGAGGGATCGATGAGGGCTACCGGCACTCCGCGCATGGCGGGTGGGCTGCGGCTGTCGCAGCCTGCCGGCCGGTGGGTGGTCGTGGCCACAGCACTCGGGGCGGGGCTGGTGCTGTTGGAGACCACCGTGCTGAATGTCGCATTGCCCGATATAGCGCGCGACCTGGGCATAGGCATGGCCGGCATGCAGTGGACGGTGAACGCGTTTGCGCTGGCGCTGTCCGGCCTGATTCTCGTCGGCGGGGCGCTGGGTGATCGTTACGGGCGACGACGGATCTACCTGGTCGGCCTCGCTTTGTTCGCGATCGGCTCGCTACTGGGCGGCCTCGCCTCGAGCATCGGTTGGCTGGTCGCCGCCCGGGCGCTGCAGGGCGTCGGTGGCGCGTTGCTGGTCCCGGGGTCGCTGGCACTCATTCAGGCCGCGTTCCACCCCGCTGATCGGGCACGGGCGGTCGGTGCCTGGTCGGGCATGAGCGGTATGGCCGGGGCGGCCGGGCCGCTGCTCGGCGGCGCCGTGGTCGATGTCGCGGGGTGGCGTTGGGTGTTTTGGCTCAACGTCCCGATAGCGGCCGTGGTGGCGGCGCTGGTGATCCGTCACGTCCCCGAGACCCGCGATGAGGCAGTGCCCGGCCGCTTTGACGTGGCTGGGGCAGCGCTGGCGGCGATCGGTCTTGGCGCCCTGACCTACAGCCTCACCGACGCCTCCGGCGGCGGGTCGCTCGCCGGGGCCACCGCCGTGATCGGCATGCTCGCAATGGTCGTCTTCGTGCTGGTCGAGCGGCGCGCTGCGGCGCCGATGCTGCCGCTGGGGCTGTTTTCCGTTCGAGAGTTCAGCGCGGCGAACCTGGCATCGTTGTGCCTCTACGGCGCGGTCGCCGGGCAGTTTTTCCTCTTGCCCATACAGCTTCAGATCACCGCCGGTTACTCTCCACTGGCTGCCGGGATGGCGCTGCTGCCGATCACCGCCGTTGTGCTTGTGCTGTCGCCCCGTACGGGCGCGCTCGTCACCCGCGCCGGTCCCCGCATCCCGCTCACGGTCGGCTCCGTGGTCTGCGCGATCGCGGCATTGCTGATGGTGCGGATCGGCCCGCACGCCTCCTATGTGCCCGATGTACTGCCGGCCGTCGTCGCCGCGGGCCTGGGCATCTCAGCGATCACCGCCCCGATCAGCGTCACTGTGCTGTCCGCCGTGCCGGACAGCCGTGCCGGCCTCGCCAGCGGCGTCAACAATGGAGTCGCCCGCGCGGCCGGGCTGCTGGTCGTGGCCGCGCTGCCGGTGTTGGCGAACCTGCCCCAGGACGCCACCCACAGTCCGGGCGCCCTCGACCGTGGGTTCGACGTGAGCATGCTGGCCTGCGCCGGGCTGTTCCTGCTCGGCGCCGTGGTGGCCTGGTGCGGGATTGGCCGCTCCGGTCAGCTCGCCGAACCAGCCCACCATCAGCACTGCACCCTCACCGCCCCACCGCTGGAACCAGCACCCTGCTTCGCCACTCAAATCCCTCACCACGGGTCATAGCCCTGGTTCCGAGGGAGGCTTCCCGGCGCAGGACGCTGAAGCGGGCTATGGATCTATGAACGGCGTCAACTGGTCGCTCTCGCGAGCCGGGGGCGGCGCCAGTGGGTGCCCGGGCAACCGACGGGCACTGGTTGATCTGGCCTGACCCAGCAGGGCCGGATCAACGTGGCGGTCGCCGCGAGTGCGAGCACCGCGATGCCGAAGGCGATCAGGAAGCCGCGGCCGAACCCGTCGGCGAGTGCTTGGTTGAGCATCGCGGCCGATGGCGGCTGCCCGGTTGCGGCGGCTTGGACCTTGAGGTTGTTGGAGACGACTGTCCAGACGACGGTGCCGAGTGCGGCCAGGCCGATCGCGCCGCCGACCTGCTGGCCGGTATTGATGAGGCTGGCGGCCACGCCGGCGTCGGCCGGGCTGACCCCGGAGGTTCCGGCGATCGTCAGCGGGACGAAGATCAGCCCGAAGCCGGTGGCGGTGACCACGACCGGGCCTAGCAGGCCGCTCAGGTAAGTCGAGTGCTCGGTGACCATGGAGAACCACAACGTCCCGCCGGCGGTGATCACGCCGCCGGCGACCATGAGCGTACGGGGACCGAGGCGCGCCACGATGCGGGAGACGATCTCGGACATCACGATCGTCGTGGCGGCGAAAGGCAGAAACGCCAGGCCGGACTGAATCGGGCTGTAGGCCAGCACGTTCTGCAGGAACAGGGTCATGAAGAAGAAGATCCCGAACATCGCCGTGGCGAGGCACAGCATGGTCAGATACGCCCCGGCGCGGGTGCTGTGGGCGAGGATCCGCATGGGCAGCAGCGGTTGCGCCGACCGCCGTTCGATCACCACGAAAAGCGCCAGCAGCACAACCGCCGCGACGAGCGAGATCACCACTCCCACGTCGCCCCAGTGGGACACGCCATGCTGATCGGTGGCCGCGTTGGACAGCCCGTAGACCAGCGCCGCCACCCCGCCGGTTCCAGTGATCGCGCCGGGCAGGTCGAATCGGCCCGGATTGCGCGGGGACTCCGGCAGGACCCTCGGCGCGAGCGCCGCCGTGATCAGCCCGATCGGGACGTTGACGAACAGCACCCACCGCCATGAGACGTACGTCGTGAGCAGCCCGCCGCTGATCAGCCCGATCGCGGCCCCGCTCCCGGACATCGCGGCGTAGACGCCCATCGCCCGGTTCCGCTGCGTACCCTCCGGGAACGTGGTGGTGATCAGTGCCAGCGCGGTCGGCGCGATCATCGCACCGCCGACCCCTTGGACCGCTCGCATGGCGATCAGCATCCCCGCGCTCTGCGCCAGCCCGCCGGCCACCGACGCGGCGCTGAACACCAGCAGCCCGGAGACGAAGATTCTGCGGCGCCCGAACAGGTCACCGGCCCGCCCGCCGAGCAGCAGCAACCCGCCGAACGTAATCGCATAGCCGGTCACCACCCACTGCAGGCCGGAGCCGCTGAAGGTCAGGGCCCGCTGGATGCGCGGCAGGGCGGTCATCACGATCGTGGCGTCCAGCACGACCATCAGCTGGGCCATCACGATCAGCACCAGCGCCAGCCCAAGGCGCGGCGATCCTGTCGGCGAGGCCTGGCCGTCGATTGGCGCGGTGTTGTCTGTCATGGAGACGCTCCCATCGGCCTCGACACACGATGATCAGGGCTGGCGCTTACATGATTACAGACCTTGGCTTCGTGACGGCTTCGCCTTGCGCGATCCTGACGGCGGTGACCCAGCCGGTCAGATCGGAGGGCCCCGCACTCAGGGAAGGCCGATGGACAAACACGTAACCAACAGGTTACGCTTTTGGGATGGATGAGGTGGCGGGGGCGATCGCTGACCAGGTGCGTCGGGAGATCCTGGTCATGTTGCGCACCGGCAGGCTCTCGGCCGGGCAAATCGCCGGACGCTTCCAGATCAGCAGGCCGGCCGTGAGCCGTCACCTGCGAGTACTCAGACAAAGCGGGCTGGTACGCGACGAGCTCGTCGGCCGGCGGCGGCTCTACGAGCTCGACGCCGGACGATTCACCGAGCTCGCCACGTGGCTCGCCCAGTTCGTCCGGCCTCCCGGCTGGGAGCCCCGGCTCGACGCACTGGAGACAGAGGTCTATCGGACTCGTCGCGAGCGCCGTACGCGCGATGCGGCCGGCCAGACGAAGGAGAACACGGCATGAACCGTCGCCCGACCGCCGAGCTGTTCCGTACCGGCACCGGCAGCGATCTTGTCTTCACCAGGACGTTCCGCGCCCCCGTCGAGGACGTGTGGGCCAGCGTCACCGAGCCTGACCGTACGGCCCGCTGGTTCGGACCGTGGGAGGGCGACGCTGCGCCCGGCCGGACGATCAAGGTGCAGATGGCATACGAGGACGAGGCACCGTGGATGGACATGCGAATCGACACATGCGATGCGCCATGGCGGCTGGCCCTGTCGTCGACCGACGACTACGGCACCTGGCGGCTCGAACTGCTGCTGTCCGAGGCCGACGGGGCGACTCAGCTGCGATTCGTGCAGCACCTCGACACCGACGAGCAAATCGGCGAGATCGGCCCGGGCTGGGAGTACTACCTGGACATGCTCGTGGCCTCGCGCGACGGCTCCCCCGAGCCGGACTTCAACGCCTACTACCCGTCGATGAAGTCCTACTTCCTAGATCTGGCCGCTCGGGCGTGAGGATCACTACGGCCGGGGAGGCGACGCGTTAGGCCCCCCTGGAGAGATGTCGAGCCCGCGCGGGTGGCTTCGACTCTCCTGTGAATGCGCCTGATGGGGGCGCTGCCGGCTGAGGAGCTCGTCATGAGAAAGATCATTTACTGGGTCCACACGTCGATCGACGGTTACATCGCGGGGCCCAACGGAGAGTTCGACCGGCCGGCCGCGGGCCCAGAACTGTTCGGGTACTCCGAGGCGATGAACGAGCAGGTCGCGGCTGTTCCTGGAGCCGAAGGACCGCATCAAGATGACGCTTGTCGAATCGCGGACGTTCGACTCGAAGACCGTCCTGTTGCGCTACAAGCGCCAGGGGTGACGACGCTCCGCGTCGAGCGGCCCCGCCGGGTCCAAAGCCGGGCGAGGA
>DATBKU010000010.1:0-38602 GCA_036555725.1 Streptosporangiaceae bacterium
GTCCGGGTGCTGGTGGATTCCGCGACCGAGCCCTACGACCTGGTCCGCCCCGGCCACATCTTCCCGCTGCGCTACGCCGAGGGCGGGGTGCTGCGCCGTCCCGGCCACACCGAGGCCGCGGTCGACCTGGCCAGGCTGGCCCGGCTGACCGAGGCCGGGGTGCTGGCCGAGGTGGTCAACGACGACGGCACGATGGCGCGGCTGCCGCAGCTCGAGGTGTTCGCCAAGGAACACGACCTGAAGCTGATCTCGATCGAGCAGCTGGTCGAGTACCGGCGGCACACCGAGGCCATGGTGACGCGGGTCGCGGAGACGCGACTGCCGAACCGGCACGGCATGTGGCGCGCGGTCGGGTACGCCAGCGCCATCGACGGCGGCGAGCACATCGCGCTGATGTACGGCGACATCGGCGACGGCCGGGACGTCCTGGTCCGGGCGCACTCGGAATGCCTCACCGGCGACGTGCTGGGCTCGGAGCGGTGCGACTGCGGCACGCAGCTCGACGCGGCCATGGCCGAGATCGCTCGCGAGGGCCGCGGCGTGGTGGTCTACCTGCGCGGCCAGGAGGGGCGCGGCATCGGGTTGTTGTCCAAGCTGCGGGCCTACGCCCTGCAGGACAACGGCTCGGACACCGTAGACGCGAACCTCGAACTGGGCCTGCCGGCCGACGCGCGCGAGTACAGTAACGCGGCGCAGATACTCACCGACCTGGGAGTGGTGTCGATCCGGGTGCTGACCAACAACCCGGAGAAGCTGAAGGGCCTCGCCGGCTTCGGCCTCGAGGTGCTGGGCCGGGTGGCGCTCCCCGTCGTCGTCACCGAGCACAACCTGCGGTATCTGACGGTCAAGCGCGACCGTCTGGGGCACGAGATCGAAGGACTGACATGAGTGGTACGGGTCGTCCGGACGACACGACGGTCGACGCGGCGGAGTTGACGCTCGGCATCGCCTGCACGCGCTGGCACGCGAAGGTCACCGACCGGCTGCTGGAGCGCGCCGTCGACGCGGCCAAGGCGTGCGGCGTCGCCGAGCCGGTGGTGGTGCGGGTGGCGGGTTCGCTGGAGCTGTCCGTGGTCGCCCAGCAGCTCGCGCGCGACCTCGACGCGGTCGTCTGCCTTGGCGCGGTGATACGCGGCGAGACGGCGCACTTCGACTACGTCTGCGACTCGGTGACCGCCGGCCTGACGCGGGTGGCACTCGACGAGGGAACTCCCGTCGGTAACGGAGTGCTCACCTGCGATAACCTGGACCAGGCAATCGACCGATGCGGGCTGGAAGGCAGCCACGAGGACAAGGGCTGGGAGGCGACGGTGGCCGCACTCGACACGGCGTTGACGCTGCGAGGTCTGCGGCATCACGGTCCCGCCGGGCACATCTCGGAGCATTTGAGCTCCTGAGTTTCCGGTTTCCGATACTCCCGACCATGGAAGCCCGTGGTTCCATCAGGAAAGGTCCAACTGCCGTGCTGTCTCTCGTCCTGCCCAAGGGGTCCTTGGAGAAGGCGACCCTGGAGCTGTTCGACGCCGCCGACCTGACGGTGCGCCGGTCGTCCGACCGCGACTACCGCGCCTCGATCGACGACCCCCGCGTCGACCGGGTACGCGTGCTGCGGCCCCAGGAGATCCCGACGTACCTCGAACAGGGGTTGTTCGACCTCGGCATCACCGGCCGCGACTGGATCACCGAGACCGACGCCGACGTGGTGCCGCTCGGCGAGCTGAAGTACTCCAAGGCCACGTCCAATCCGGTACGGGTCATCCTCGCCGTGCCGAACGACGCGCCCTGGGAGTCGGTCTCCGACATGCCCGAGGGCGTGCGGATCTCCACCGAGTTCCCGGCGATGACCAAGCGGTTTCTCGACCAGCACGGCGTCAAGGCGCGGGTCGTCCCGTCGTACGGCGCCACCGAGGCGAAGGTGCCCGACATTGTGGACGCGATCGTCGACCTCACCGAGACCGGCTCGTCGCTGCGCAAGAACGGCCTGCGCATCCTCGCCACGCTGCTGACGAGCTACACCGAGCTGGTCGCCAACCGCGCGGCGCACGAGGACGCCGAGAAGCGGGCCGCGATGGAGGACATCGCGCTGCTGCTGCAGGGCGCCATCCGGGCCCGCGGCAACGTGCTGCTCAAGCTCAATGTCAGCGATGCGGAACTGGCCGCGGTGCTGGACATCATGCCGGCGATGTCGTCACCGACCATCACGCAGCTGGCGGGCGGCGAGATGCACGCGGTGGAGAGCGTGGTCGCCAAGCGCGGCGTCAACACCTTGATTCCGGCCCTCAAGGCGGCCGGCGCCCGTGACATCCTGGAGATCCCCATCTCCAAGATCGTCGACTGAGGAAACCGTTGTGTCCCTGCCGGTGACGTGGCGGCCGCGCCGCAGCCGGAGGATGGCGGCAGTGCTGGCGGGCGTGATCATCGTCACCATGGTCACGCTCGCCATCGTGATCGCGCCGCCGTTCGGGCTGGCCGACCGGATCGGGCTGGTGCTGTTCGGGCTGGCCATCGCCGGGCTGCTGTACCTGCTCGGCCGCTGCCGGGTGACCGCGGACGCCGCCGGGCTCACGCTGGTGAACCCGCTCCGCACGCTGCGGTACGAGTGGGCCGAGGTGATCCGGGTCAACATGGGGGACGGCGAGCCGTGGCCCACACTCGACCTGGCCGACGGCTCGACGGTGAGCGCGATCGGCATCCAGCGGTCCGACGGCGACCGGGCGCGGCAAGCCCTCGCCGAGCTGCGCGCGCTGCTGCACGAACGAGGCGAGGCCCCCGACCCTTAAGAGACTGCTGGCTCCCCAGCAGTCACTGAGCCGTAGAGATCAGGGTGGCCGCCCCGGCGCCGATCAGCGCGACGGCCCACACCCGGTCGAGGTTGAACCAGGCCCGCCGGAGCACGGCCAGGCCCACCACCTCGTACACGAGGACCGCGATCGCGCCCGCGACGGCGAACATCGCCAGCGTGTGCACGGCGGTCACGAAGATGCCGGCCATCACCGCGCTGCCCGGCCCCGGCGCCAGCCCGTGGTCATGGGCCGTCCGCACCGCCGGCTGCGAGGTCAGGATCGGCAGCAGCATCAGCCCCGCGCCGTGCACCGACGACATGAGGAATGACCAGGAGGCCAGCTGCCACAGCGACAGCCGCATGCCGACCCAGCGGAAGTGCCGGTTCGACAGCAGCCGCCACAGGCCGAAGCCGACGAGCAGCACGCCGCCGCCGATCGCCACGGCCTCGGTGGCGACGACCGACTCGGTGAGCGTGACGAGAACCGCGACCGCGCCTACCGAGACCGCATGCCCGGCGGCGATCGCGGGCAGGGCCTGCAGCACGAGCCCACGGCTGCGCTCCTGCAGGCCGCGGGCCACGGCGAACAGCCAGCCCATGCCCGGATTCAGCCCGTGGAAGGCCCCGAGTGCGACCAGCGCGGCCAGCGATCCACTGCTCATGGCACGTCCCATCGCACTCTCGACGTCACTACGGACAGTTAACCTCCGATTACGTACCGCGGGTAGCGTTGCCTCACGGGTAACAGTAGGAGTCGGACGACGCGTCGCCGCCCTGCAGCCGGGTCTGGTGCGGGCGCAGGCCGCGGAAGTCCTCGCCCTGCGGGAAGAACCGCTCGTCGATGGTGAAGCCGTCCGCCCCGGAGTCGATCTTGGCCATCCAGGCGCCCACGCCGTCGGGGTAGAACTGGTCGTCCCATGAGCCGTACAGCGAGTTCGTGACGTACACGCGCGTGCCGTCCCGGCTCACCTCGACCATCTGCGGCCCGCCGGACAGCGGCAGCTCCGGCGAAGCCGGGTGGGCGGTGCGCCGGGCGATCCCGCCGAGGCGCACCGACCCGGCCTCGACGGGGTGGAACGGGTCGGTCACGTCGTAGCGCTTGAGCTCCCCGGTGCCCCAGCACGAGACGTAGAGGTACCGGTCGTCGACCGACAGGTCGATGTCGCTGACCAGCGGCGGCACGGCGCCGAACGGCGCGATGACCGGCGGCAGCGCGCCGGAAGAGGCGGGCTCGGCCGGGATGGTGATGACCTTGTGTGCGGCCCACTCGTCGCCCTCGCGGTACCAGACCCAGACCGACGCCGACAGGTCCTCGACGCTGACCACCACGCCGACGAAGCCGTACTGCTTGGTCGGGTCGTGGGCCGGGCGCAGCTCGAGCACCATCTGATGCTCGTCGCCGAGGTCGACGGTCTGCACGTGCTTGCGCTTGCGGAGGTCCCAGAAGTGCAGGGCGTGGCCGTACTTGCGCCCGAGCAGCAGTTCGCCGACCACGCCGTCCTCGATCATCGACGGCGTGCCCCACTCGGAGGTGACGAGCACGTCGTGCGCAATGTGCCACCAGGCGTCGTAGGCGAAGTACTGCGGGCCGCGGTCGACCTCCCACCGGCCCAGCACCTCGAAGGACGTGTGGTCGAGCAGCGCGATCCCACCCGGCCCGTCGTCCCCGTTCGCCCCGCCGAGCGCCGAGACGTACAGCCCCTCGGGCCCGCAATGCACGGTGTGCGGCCGTGAGTACCCCGCCTGCGCCAGTTCCCCGGGCTCCAGCACCTTGACGATCGTCGGCTTGACCGGATCGTCCTTGGTGTCGACCACGTAGATGCGCGATGAGCGCAGCCCCGGCACGATCAGGTAGCGCCGCTCGACGTGCGGGTGCGGCGCGTACGGGCACAGCGCGCTGCTGCAGGCGTTCCAGCCGAAGTGGTGCAGCTCGTCGCCGAGGTTCGGAAGGTCGGTCCAGCCGACCACGCCGCCGTACGACGAGGAGTCCGGGTCGACGTCCAGCACGGCGATCGCGTCGGGCTGCCGGGCGGCGCGGTCGAAGGCCACGACGTAGGCCAGCGACTCCGGAGGGGCGGCGACCGCGTCTCTGGGCGACGGGTAGAACGTGGGGTCCGGCTTCCACAGCGCCATAAGAGATCCTCCCGATTCCTGGTGAATCGTCACATCCGGGATCTTGGGTGACAAGGGCTCGCCAGCTGTTTGTTACAAGGTTGGCAGTGGGCCTGACGACCGCGACGTTCCGTGCCGACGTAGCCTGAAGGCGTGACCCATAGCACTGCAAGCCGGACACCGTCTTCGCCCGGTGAGCTGGCCGACCTCCTTGACCGGCACCAGTACCTGCCCGACGACGGCCTCGCGACAGCGTGCTACCTCGCGCTGCGCATGCGACGGCCGCTGTTCCTGGAGGGGGAGGCAGGCGTCGGGAAGACCTCGCTCGCCACGACCCTCGCCGAGGTGCTCGGCGCGCCGCTGATCCGCCTGCAGTGCTATGAGGGTCTGGACGCCGCACAGGCCCTGTACGACTGGGACTTCCCGCGCCAGCTGCTGCATCTGCGGGCGGCCGAGGCGGCGGGCATCACCGACATCGCCAAGATCGAGTCCGAGCTGTACGACCGGCGCTTCCTCGTCGCCCGGCCGCTGCTGCAGGCCCTGGAGACCAGCCCCAGCGTGCTACTCGTCGACGAGGTCGACCGGTCCGACGACGAGTTCGAGGCGTTCCTGCTCGAGGTGCTCAGCGACTTCACGATCTCGATCCCGGAGCTCGGCACCATCCGCGCCGAGGAGCCCCCGGTCGTCATCGTGACCTCCAACCGCACCCGCGAGGTGCACGACGCGCTCAAGCGGCGCTGCCTGTACCACTGGCTCGAGCATCCGTCGTTCGAGCGCGAGGTCGCGATCATCCGGCGGCGGCTGCCGGACGCTAGCGAGCGGCTGGCCCAGCAGGTCGCGCACGCGGCCCAGCGGCTGCGCGCCCCCGACTTCCTCGACGGCGATCTACTCAAGCCGCCTGGCGTCGCCGAGAGCCTCGACTGGGCCGAGGCGCTGGTCGCCCTCGGCGCCCGCGACCTCGACCCGGATTCGGCGGCGGTCACCCTCGGGGCCGTCCTGAAGTACCGCGAGGACAACGAGCGGGTGATCAAGCGCGGCCTGTCGTCTCTGCTCGACGGCGGCTGACATGCGCGCCGGCAAGCGCGCGGCGGCTGGACCGAGGAGCGCGCGCAGCGACCCCGCGAGCGGAGCGAGCCCATGAGCGCGGTCAAGACGGTCGTCGGCTTCGCCCGTACGCTCCGTGCGGCCGGCATCGGGGCGCATCCCGACCAGGTCCACGCCTTCGTCCGGGCGCTCGACGAGGTCGACGTGCTCAAGGCCTCCGACGTCTACTGGGCCGGACGGCTCACGCTCTGCGCCGAGCCCGACGATCTGCCGCGCTACGACCGGTGCTTCGCCGCGTACTTCTCCGGTGAGGCGCCGCGGGTCGTGCCGCGCCAGGCGCCCCCCGTTGTGATCTTGCAGCAGGTCGCCATGCCGAGTGCCCGGCAGCGGGAGCAGGGTAAGGACGAGCCGGTCGACGTACGGCTGGCCACCGCGAGCGAGGTCGAGGTGCTGCGGCAGCGCGACGTCGCCCGGCTGACCGCCGCCGAGCGGGCCGAACTCAACAAGTTGATCGCGCTGCTCGACGCGTCGACCGAGGAGCGCCGGTCCCGCCGGTTCACCGCCGCCACGTCCGGACGGCTCGACGTGCGCCGTACCGTACGGGCGGTGCTGCGCAACGGCGGTGAGGTGTCCCGGCTGCACCACCGCACCCACCGGCGGCGGCCCCGCCGGGTCGTGCTGCTCGTCGACGTGAGCGGTTCGATGAGCCCGTACGCCGACGCGCTGGTCAGGTTCGCGCACGCGGCCGTACGGTCCGGCGGGCGGACCACCGAGGTGTTCAGCGTCGGCACACGGCTGACCCGGCTGACCCGCGAGCTGCGGCACCGCGACGCCGACACGGCGATCACCGCCGTCTCCGCGGCGATCCCCGACTGGAGCGGCGGCACCCGGCTGGGCGCCGAGCTCAAGGAGTTCCTGGACCGGTTCGGGCGGCGCGGTATGGCCCGCGGCGCGATCGTGGTGATCGCGTCAGACGGGTGGGAGCGCGGCGACGCCGACCTGCTCGGCGAGCAGATGGCACACCTGCACCGGCTCGCCCACCGGGTCGTGTGGGCCAACCCGCACAAGGCGCGCCCGGGATATCAGCCGCTCACCGCGGGTATGGCCGCGGCCCTGCCGTACGTTGACGATTTCGTGGCGGGGCACAGCCTCGCCGCGCTGGAGGAACTGGCCGCGATCATCGGCGGAACGGGGGGCCGCCGAGTGGGCGGAGTGAGCGTGCATACGAACGGCGAAGGCAGCGGAGGAGGCGGCGGCGGTGCGTGACGTACTGGACGAAATCGTGGCCTGGTATCGCAAGGGCGAGACGTTCGGGCTGGCCACAGTGGTGAACACGTTCCGCAGCGCGCCGCGGCAGCCGGGGGCCGCGATGGCGGTCTCGACCGGCGGTGAGGCCGTCGGCAGCGTCAGCGGCGGCTGCGTCGAGGGCGCCGTGTACGAGCTGGCCCAGGAGGTCATCCAGTCGCGCGAGTCGGTCGTGCAGCGGTACGGCGTCAGCGACGACGACGCGTTCGCCGTGGGGCTGACCTGCGGCGGGATCATCGACCTCATCGTCGAACCGGTCGACCGCGCCGCCTTCCCCGAGTTCGAAGAGGTCGTCGCCTCGATCGAGCGGCACGAGCCGGTGGCGGTCGCGACCGTGGCGGCCGGGCCCGGGTCCGTCGGCGCCCGCCGGGTGATCTGGCCGGACCGGTCGTCCGGCTCGCTCGCGCCCGGCACGACGTACGCCGACCGGCTCGACGCGGCGGTCGATGACGACGTCCGCGGCATGCTGGCGCAGGGGCTGACCGGGATGCGGCACTACGGCCGGCAGGGGGAGCGGCGGCTCGACGACCTGACCGTGTTCGTGCACTCCTTCGCGCCGCCGCCGCGCATGCTGGTGTTCGGCGCCATCGACTTCGCCGCCGCGGTGGCCAGGGCCGGCAAGTTTCTCGGCTACCACGTGACGGTGTGCGACGCCCGTCCGGTGTTCGCCACGTCGAAGCGGTTCCCCGACGCCGACGAGGTCGTGGTCAAGTGGCCGCACCGGTTCCTCGGCGAGATAGAGGCCGAGGTGGACGAACGCACCGTCATCTGCGTGCTCACCCACGACCCGAAGTTCGACGTGCCGGTGCTGGAGATCGCGCTGCGCACCGAGGCCGGCTACATCGGGGCGATGGGCTCCCGCCGCACCCACGACGACCGGCTGAAGCGGCTCCGTGAGGCCGGCCTCACCGAGGACGAGCTGTCCCGGTTGCGTTCGCCGATCGGGCTCGACCTCGGCGCCCGCACGCCCGAGGAGACGGCAGTGTCGATCGCGGCCGAGCTGATCCAGCTCCGCTGGGGCGGCTCCGGCCGTCCACTTACGGTCACCGAGGGGCGTATTCACGGCCCGGCCCACGAGGAGGCCGTATAAATCCAAATCCGCGACGTGGTCCGACACGCGGCCACGGCGGATAGGGGGCTCGGATGGTCAGACGCGATCACGTGGCCGGGCTGTTGCTGGCCGCGGGGGCGGGCCGTAGGTTCGGCCGCCCCAAGGCGCTCGTCGAGCTCGACGGCGAACGCATGGTCGATCGCGGGGTCCGCATGCTGCGCGAGGCCGGCTGCGGCCCGGTCGTCGTGGTCATGGGCGCCGCCTCGATCGAGGTGATCGGCGCGGTCGTGGTGCCCAATCAGGAGTGGCGCACGGGCATGGGCTCCTCGCTGCGCACCGGGCTCGCCGCGCTGCCCGCCGCGTGCCCGGCGGTCGTCATCGCCCTCGTCGACCAGCCGCTCGTCACCTCGGCGGCGGTACGGCGGCTGATCGAGGCGTACGAGGGGGGTGCGCAGGTGGCGGTGGCGACGTACGGCGGCGCGCCCCGCAACCCCGTGCTCATCGCCGCCGAGCACTTCGCGGCGGTCAGCGAGTCGGCCGTGGGGGACGCGGGCGCCCGGTCCTTCCTGCGCGACCACACCGAGCTCGTCACGAAGGTGCCCTGCGACGACATCGCGGCGCCCGACGATATCGACACCCCGGAGGACCTCGCCGCCCTCCGCACCCGGCTCGCCGCGCCTCCCGGCTAAGCGCGCTCCGGCCAAGCGCTCTGGCTAAGACGGCGTGGTCGGCCGGCTCCGGAACGTACTCAGGTGGGCCACACCACCGGCAGCGCCTCCTTGTCGAGGGCGCCGCAGTCGACCGCCCGCCGCAGCCGGGCCTCGAGCGCCTTGACGGTGGCCGGCTCGTCGAGCACCCCGTCCTTGCCCGCCGACTGATCGCGCCAGGCGGCCACCCGGGCGATCGTCTCGTCGACACCGTCGAGGTAGAAGCCGTACACCGCGGCGTACCGGCTGGGCAGCTGCGCCGGATGCATGTCCCAGCCTTGGTAGAAGCCGTGCCGCAGCGAGTGCCCGACCAGGCCGGCGTGCACCCGCCAGGCGTGGTGGACGTCGTCGGCGGCGTCGGTCGCCGGCACGATGTTGGTCGAGCCGTCGGACAGCCGTACGCCAGTGCCCGCGAGGCTCACCTGCATGACGTGCCGGGCGAAGTCGCAGGACGGGTGGTCGAGGCGTTGCTGGTCCGGGGCCAGCCCCAGCGCCGCCGTGTAGTCGTACACGCCGAAGTGCGCCGCGCTGAGCCGCCGGCCCGCCGCGGCCGCGATCGCGGGCAGCGCCAACTTCCCGTGCCGGTCGATGATCGACTCGGTCGTCTCGACCTGGACCTCGAAGCGGATGCGCCCCGCCGGGAGGCCGAGCGCGCCCTCGAGCCGTTCGCAGAAGTCGGCGAAGACGGCGACGTGCTCGGTCGCCACCACCTTGGGGAGGGTCACGATGAACCCGCTCGGCAGCCGGCGCAGCGTGTCGCGAAGGCCGGTGAGGAACGCGTCGAGCGTGCGCATGGCGCGCTCGTGCCCGCCGTCGGCGAACGACCTGATCCGCAGACCCCAGTAGTGCGGCAGGCCGCGCACCTCGTAGGCCGCGGCCACCGTCTCGACGGCCTGGGTGACGTGGGTGTCCTCCTCGCCGTCGGGCCGTACGCCGTAGCCGTCCTCGAAGTCGATCCGCAGGTCTTCGATCGGCTCGCGGGCGAGCTTGGCGGCGACCCGCTCACGCACCCGTTCGGCGAGCTCGGCCGGGAGCCCGAACAGCTCGCCGAAAACAGCGGCGTCCGGCGCGTGCGCGTCGAGCAGCCGCAGCGCCTCCGCGCCGAAGTCGGCCGGGGTCGTCGCGACGAACTTGTCGGCCGGCACGTAGACCGTATGCACCGGCTGCCGGCCGTCGTCGCCACCCGGATAGTGCTCGGCGTGCACTGTAGAGATGGCGCGGACGCGCTCGGACAGGTCCTCGATCGAGGAGACGCTCAGGTTCACTCCGACATGATCCCCCAAGATCCGGTGGCGGTGTGACCGGGTTTGAGGTCGATCACGTCCTCGCCGGTGACGAACGCATTCGGCGGACAGGTCATCGGCTCGACGGCCAGGCCCGCGCGCCGTCGCTCGCCCGGCACGTCGTCGGCGGTGTAGACCTGCAGCCACGGGTGGGCCGTGTCCGCCCACAGCGCGACCGTACGGCCGGCGGCCGACAGCCGCGTCCACGTCCGGCCCGCCGCGTCGCGGGCCAGCCCGGTGTAGGCGTTGTTGATCCGGGTGGCGCCCAGCCCGCGCCGCGTCCGGAAGTCGTACGGCGTGCCGGCCACGGCCTCGGGCGGGCCGGTGGGGATGCCGCGGTCGTCCGCGGGAAGGTACCGGTCGCCCGGCAGCGACACCTCGCACTCGTCGACCGGGCGGCCCATGGTGAGGTACGGGTGTGTGCCGTGCGCGTACGGCGCCGGCCCGGTGCCGGCGTTTTCCGCCGACAGCCGTACGGTCAGGCCGGACGCGGCCTCCAGGGCGTACTCGACGGTCAGGTCGAGCCGGAACGGGTACCCGGGGTGGCCGAGCAGCCGCAGACCCAGCACGACGCGCTGCCGATCGCGCTCGGCGACCGTCCAGGAGGCCCACCGCACCAGCCCGTGGATCGCGGTGTCCAGTTCGGGCTCGGTGATGTCCAGCCGATAGGAGACCCCGTCGTAGGCGTACCGGCCATGATCGATCCGGTTCGGCCACGGGGCCAGCAGCTGGCCGAACGCCGCGGGCGCCGGCTCGGTGGCGTCATACGACAGGATCAGCCCGATCCCGTCATGGGTGAGCGTGCGCAGCCCGCCGCCCTGTTCGGTGATGGTGGCCCGGTACGGACCGGCCTCGATGTCGTACTGGTTCCCCGAGATGGTCATGCGGAGATTGTTCCCCGCCGGGCCGGGGTGTGGTCGCTACGGCCGGAGCACGCGTTCGGCCAGGGCGTCCAGGGCGGCGGCGAAGACCTCGGCGGGCGGCGACACCAGCCCAGCGCCGACCTGGCCGACACCGGCCACCCGGCCCGCGATGCCGGTGTTCACGACCGGCAGGATGCCGGTGCGGACGACCCGGGTGATGTCGATGCCGGTCGGAGTGCCGCGGAAGGACAGGATCGGCACCTGCAAGACCGGGTGCTCGGCCAGCGTGATCTCGTACATCCGGCGGGTGGCGGCCAGCGCGTCGGGCACCTCGCCGCCGATGAACCGCACGATCGCGGGCGCCGCCGCCATGGCGAACCCGCCCGTGCCGGTGGTCTCGGTGATCGTCGAGTCGCCGATGTCGGGGTTGGCGTCGCGCGGGCCGTACGAGCCGAGGTACAGCCCGTCCGGAACCGCGGCCGGCGCGGTGAACCAGCGGTCGCCGGTGCCCGAGACCTGGATGCCGAAGTCGGTGCCGTTGCGGGCCATCGCGACGACGAGGCTGGAGCCGGGAACGTTCCTGGCGGCGTCGGCGCTCACCTTCCCGGCCGCCATCGCCAGGTTGAGGAAGAAGTGGTCGTTGCCGCCGATGAACCGCAGCACATCGGCGAGGTCCGCCTGCGGGAACCCGGCCTCGGCGACGTCGGCCGCCAGCTCGCGGCACAGCAACGTAGTCGCGGCCCGGTTGCGGTTGTGCAGCTCGTCGCCCATCTGCAGGGCGTTCGCCATGATCGCGGCGAGGTCGACGGGGCCGTGCTCGCGCACCGCCGCCCGCAGTACCGGGCCGAGAATCTCGGACATCCAGCGCAGCCGCTTGATCACGTCGGGGCCGTACGCGCCGTACCGCAGCACCTTGCCGAGGCCCTCGTTGAGCGAGCAGTACGCCCGGCGGTCGCCGTCCGCGACCTCGAACATCCACATCGACGGGCTGACCACCCCCGCCATCGGCCCGACCGTACGGCGGTGATGGCAGGAGTCGAGGACCATGTGCCCGGCGGCCAGCTTCTTCTCGGCCTCCTCCGGGGTGCGGGCGAGCTCCTCCAGCAGCATCGCGCCGATGAGCGCCCCGCGCATGGGGCCGGACGCCCGGTCCCACGTGATGGGCGGCCCCGCGTGCAGGAACGTGCCGGACTCCAGGCCCAGCACCTCACCCGCCGGCCGTACGTCCACCAGGCGCGGGCGGGCGGCGAGCAGGCGGCCGACGGCCTTCGCATTGGCGGCCGCGCGGCGCGGATCGCCCATGACGGCGGCGAGCGCATCCTCCGTACCGGGTGCCGGCGGCCGCCAGTCGACCGGCACCATCGGCACGGCCTGTTCGGCGAGGGCCTCGGCCAGCAGCGGCGTGCCCGCGGTCACGACCGTTAGGTCTTTGGTGAGCAGGCCACCGAGCCCCGGCTCAGGCAACGTCAACGTGTGGGCCCTTTCAGGCTTCGACCAGTGACACGGCGTGCCGGGCGGCCGCCGCGTTGGAGGCGAACACGGCGGCGCCCGCGTCGCGCAGCGCCTCCGCCTGACGGTCGCGGCCTTGTGGGTCGTGCGGTGTGCCGCACAAGGACACCACCACCGCGGTGTCGCCTGCCGCGCCGATCAAGGGCGCCATGCGGGCGGCCGGGTCGGGCTCGGCGCCGTGGCCGAGCACGACGTCGAGGAGAACGACCGCGCACTCGGGGTCGGCGAGTTCGTCCGCCAGCCGGTCGAGGCGCAACGAGGGGTCGATCATCGGGTGCGCCCGGCCTTGGGTGAGCCGGTCGTCGCCGAAGTCGATCATGAGGTGGCCAGTTGTTCCCGGAGTCCAGCCGGGCAGATTCGAGTGCACCGTGCCGAGGGCGTCGGCGGCGATGAGGAGCGCCTCCGCGCACAGCGTGCCGCCGGCGAACAGCCCGCGCAGCGCGCCCGCCCGCGGTCGCTGCGGCCTGGGGGCGGGCCAGCACGGCCAGTCGGGCACCGGTACGCCGAGCTCGCTCAACACCTCGGCCACGGCGGCCGTCAGGTCGCCGGCCCGCCCGGGGACGTCGCCGTCGTCCCCGAGCACCGCGAACACGATCGGCGTGGTGAGCCGCCGCGCGGCCTCCCTGATCAGCCCGGCGACCCGCGGGGCCGGGGGCTTGGAGACCACGACGATCAGCTCGGTCGCCGGATCGGCACCGAGCGCCGCCAGCGCCTGCAGCGTAGAGCGCCCGCTGACCTCGGCGGACAGGTCTCGCCCGCCGACGCCGAGTGTGTGGCTCACCCCGACCCCGGCCGCGTCGAGCAGGCACATCACCTGCTGCGCGCCCGTACCGGACGCCGCCACGATGCCGACCGGGCCGGGCCGTACCGCGTTGGCGAAGCCGAGCCCCGCGCCGCCCACCACGGCGGTGCCGCAGTCGGGGCCCATGACGATCAAGCCGCGCCCGGCGGCCGCGTCCTTGAGCGCGATCTCCTGTTCGACGGGCACGTTGTCGCTGAAGATCATGACGTTGAGCCCGGACTCGAGCGCGTCCATGGCCTCGGCGAACGCATGCGGCCCCGGCACCGACACCAGCGCCAGCCGCGGCGGCGCGGGTCCGCCGGCGGCGCGCGCCGCCGCCGCGCCGATGGTCCGCGCGGGCGCCTCGGCGTCCTGCAGGCCCGCCGCCGCGGGGGTTTCGGCCAGCAGCGAGTCGAGCAGATCGCGCGCGGTGCCGAGAGCCATCTCGTCGGCCGCACGGATCGCCACCACGAGATCGTTCGGCCCCGCGTCCGGCGGCGCGGTGAAGCCCAGCTGCCCCAGCAGGTCGAGATTCAGGCCGGTGGCCATGGCCGTCAACGCGTCCTGCACGCCGTCGTGCTCGGACAGCCCGCGGCTGATGCGCATCAACGTGATCGAGTCTCGGTACAGCCCGGGCCGTACTTCGACGAAGGTTTCGCTCAGTGCTCCCCGCTCAGCCTCGTGGCGGTCTGATACGTCGGCCTGCCTCGTCGCTCGCTCGCTCGTCCCTCGCTCACCCGACTCCTCAGTCCAGCCGACGCGCCGCCCCTTCGGCTCGCTCATTGGGGGGCCTGGCTGAGCGACAGGGCCGCCTGGCAGCCGGCGTGCAGGCCCCACGCCAGGTCGGCTCCCGACGTGTGCCCGGCGCACAGCAACCGGCGTACGGCCGGGCGCAGCGGCTCCTGGCCGGCGATCCCGCGCAGCACGGCGGCCACCTCGGTGGCGGCCTCGCCGTGCGCGGCGCAGTGCAGCAGCGACGCGGCCAGCGAGGTCGTCCGGGTGTCGGCGTGCGCGGTGACGGCGGCGCCGAGCCAGTCGGCCAGCCAGACCGCGGTGCCGCCGCCGGGCACGGCGCCGCCCAGCAGGCGCAGCGCCAGCAGCAGCCCGGCGAGCACGTCGTCGCCGCTCGGGGTCAGGCCGGGGCCGAGGCCGACGATCCGCTCGGCGGCGTCGACGGCGTGCGCGAGGTCTCCGGCGGCGCACCTGGCGGCCAGCAGCTCCGGGCCCGGATGGCCGCGCAGCCCGAACCTTCCGGGGTCCATCCCGCCCTCGAGCGTCACGGCGCCGTGCCGCAGCCGGGCCGCGGAGATCGGGCCCAGCACGGGGGAGGGGTCCCACCAGCGCCGCACCCGGACCCGCAGCCGGGGGACGCCGGTCGCTGAGACGATGTCGACCAGGCCCTCGCCGATGAACGCGTCGTCGCCATCGTGGATCCCGCCGAACGGCTGCAGCCGGCTGCTCGCGGCCACCACAGTGGCGTTGGGCAGCCGTACGGCGTCGGAGCTGACGACGGCCAGCACGCGCGGCTCGTCCGGCACCCGCACCTCGAGGTACACGGCCGACGGGAAGACGGCGATCAGCCGGGCCGGCCGGCGCGGGCCGTCGAGCAGATGACGCAGCGCCAGGCTGGCGGCACCGGCCACCGGAGTGCGCATCGGCCGGCCTGGCCGCGTCCGCATCGACGGTGTACGGCCGGACGGCGCGGGGGGTATGCGTACGGCGGGTGACGTCACAGGCATGACCTCACTGGCGACAGACACGTGAACGACAAGCGACCACCACTGAACTAGCAACCTTCACGCGACCGTAGACCCGCCCTCGGCTCATCCGTATGGAGAAATCTGCCAAGACTTCTTGCCATTCTTCGCGATTCTTGTCAGTGTTGTTTCCGCCTCCGTAGCGAATGGGGCCGATCGCACGATGTGTGCACCGAGAGGTGAGGTGAGCCCCCGCATGCCCCACATCCCGGCGGATCCCCGTCCCCGCAGTGCCCGTCCGGATCACAACACCCCACCCACCCTCCGGCTGGCCAGCACGGGGACCCTGACGTACGGGCTGTCCGTCGGTGAGGTCCTCGGCGTTTCCACACTCGCCGAGGCCCGGCTGATCGGCGGCGCCGCGGGCGTTGATCGCCGCATCGTACAGCGGCTCAACGTCATGGAAGTGCCCGACATCCTGGCGTGGGTCAAGCCGCATGAACTTTTGCTCACGACCGGCTATCCACTCCGCAACACTCCCCAATCGCTGGACCGTCTGGTGGCGGATCTCGACGAGCGCGGGCTGGCCGCGCTGGCGATCAAGCTCGGCCGCTACCTCGACGACCTGCCGCCGGAGATGATCGAGCAGGCCGACCGGCTCGGCTTCCCGCTGATCCTGCTGCCCAACAACGTCGGCTTCGACGACATCCTCAACCAGGTGCTCACCGACATCCTCAACCGGCAGGCCGCGATCTTGGCCCGTACGGAAGAGGTGCACCGGGCGCTGGTCCACATCGTGCTGGGCGGCGGCGGGCTACAGGAGGTCGTCGACGAGGTCGCGAGCCTGCTCGAGACGGTGGTGCTGGCGGTCGACGGCGACGGCCGTTCGCTCGCCGCGGCGGGACCCGAGGCCGACGTCGCGGCCTGCCTGGACGAGTCCGGGCGCGTCACATCCCACGCCGATTACGGCGTGACGGGGACCCATGCGGCCGTGCCCGTCGTCGCCGGCGGCTTCGACCACGGGCGGATCGTCGCGTTCAGCCCTCATGGAACGCTCCGAGAGAGCGACGTCGGCATCCTCGAGCGCGTCGCCACGGTCGCGGCCCTGGTCATCACCAAGCAGCAGGCGGTGGCCGCGGTCGAGAGCAAGTACCGCGCCGACTTCCTGCGCGACGTCCTCACCGGCCGGGCCGGCGACGGCGACCGCGTGGTCGCGCACTGCGTAGGGTTCGGCTGGGACTTCGACCGGCCCATCGCCGTCGTCGTGGCCGAGCTGGACCCCGAGGCGCGACGCGGCGACGCCCGTTCGGACGACGGCCGCACCCGCGGCGACGACCGGCTGGCGCAGGACCGCCTCGCCGCCGCGTGGGCCACGGCCGTCCGCCGGCGCGACCGCGGCGCCGCGGTGGCGGCCTTCTCCCACGAGGTCGTCGCCGTCGTGGGAGTCCCGCCGGACGGCGAGCTGTCCGGTCTCGTCAAGGACGCGACCGCGGCGTTCGCCGATCAGTCGAGTTCACGTGGCACGTTCTCCACCGGGGTCAGCCGTACCGTCACCACGCCGGCCGAGCTGCCGGAGGCCTACGACCAGGCGGTCAAGGCGGTGAAGGTCGGGCGGCAGCTGCACGGGCTGGGCGCGGTGGCGCACTTCGACCAGCTGGGTGTCTACCGCCTGCTCAGCCTGGTGCCCGACACGCAGGAGCTGCGCGCGTTCGTCCGCGAGACGCTCGGCGAGCTGGCCGGCGACGCCGACCCGGAGGCCGTCGACCTGCGGCGGACCCTGCAGGTGCTGCTCGAGACGAACCTCAATGTCGCCGAGACCGCGCGCCGGCTGCACTTCCACTACAACACCCTGCGCTATCGCATCGGCAAGCTGGAACGGCTGCTCGGCCCGTTCACCGAGGACGCGCACCTGCGGCTCAACCTCACGCTGGCCCTGCATGTGCTGCGGATGCGTGGAATCTAGGAGGGGTGCTCCCCGGGCACCCAAGTGGTAACCGGGCCTGCCCAACGAACGCCTTTTTGTTTGGCAAATGTCGACGATGTCGGCGGGAGTGGGTAGCTCTACGTTGCCCGCATACAGCCCGCATACAGGGAGGTCGGGGGACGGGACGGAGGGAGGGGCAGCATGGCATTCGGCTGGAAGGTGCACGGCGACGGCCGAAGTCCCGCGCCGGGTGAGGTGGTCAGGCCGGATGAGCGGCTGACCTGGCCGCGTACGGTCGGCCTCGGCGCTCAGCACGTCATCGCGATGTTCGGTGCGACGTTCGTCTTCCCCTTGGTGATGGGGCTCGACCCGAACCTCGCGGTGATGATGTCCGGCGTCGCGACGATCCTGTTCCTGCTGATCGTGCAGGGCAGGGTGCCCAGCTACCTGGGCACCAGCGCCTCGTTCGTGGGGGCCGTGGTCGCGATCCGGGCCGGGGGCGGCACGAGCGCCACGGTGACCGGCGCGATCCTGGTCGCCGGCATCGTGCTGGCGCTGTGCGGGCTGGCCATCCACTTCCTCGGGGTGCACATCATTCACAAGGTCTTCCCGCCGGTGGTCACCGGCGCGGTGGTCATGCTCATCGGGTTCGGCCTGGCGTTCGTGGTGGCCGACACGTACTGGCCGCAGGACCACTGGGTCGCCCTGGTCACCATGTGCTTCGTCTTCGTCGTCATGGTGCTGTTCCGCGGCTTCATCGGCCGGATCGCGATCCTGCTCGGGCTGGTCTTCGGCTTCGCGCTGTCCTGGGTCCTGGACAAGACCTCCGGCCAGATCACGTCGCTGATCCCGGGTACCGGGAAGATCGCGCCGCACGACCGGGTGAACTTCGACGCTGTCAAGAACGCCGACTGGATCGGGTTCCCGCACACGCACGCGCCCGACTTCAAGACGTCCGCGATCCTGCTCGCGCTGCCCGCGGTGATCGCACTCATCGCCGAGAACACCGGCCACGTCAAAGCCGTCGGCGAGATGACCCGTACCGACCTCGACCCGGTCATCGGCCGGGCGATCTTCGCCGACGGCATCGGCACGGCCGTGACGACCTCGGTCGGCGGCTCGCCGACGACCACGTACGCCGAGAACATCGGGGTCATGGCGGCGACCCGCGTGTACTCGACCGCGGCCTACTACGTGGCGGCGGTCGTGGCGATCCTGTTCGGGCTGTGCCCCAAGTTCGGGGCGCTGGTCGCGGCGACGCCCGGGGGCGTGCTCGGCGGCATCACGGTCATCTTGTACGGCATGATCGGGCTGCTCGGCGCGAAAATCTGGATCGAGAACCGGGTCGACTTCGCCGACCCGGTCAACATGGTGCCGGTCGCCGCCGGGATCATCCTGGCCATCGGTCCCGTCGACCACGAGATCACCAAAGACTTCGTGCTGTCCGGGATCGCGCTCGGCACGATCGTCGTGCTGATCGGCTACCACGCGCTGCGGGCCATAGCCGTCGCCCGGCTGGGACCGCAGGCGGAGGTCTCCGGCGGTGAGATCGGGTTCGAGCGCGAGGCCGAAACCCCGGTCAAGGACCCCCCGCCGAGGGAAGTGGAGTGAAACCACCTCCGTTCGCCTACGACGCACCGGAAACCCTCGGCGAGGCGCTCGCCGCCCTCGCCGAGGCCGGTGCCGACGGCAAGGTGCTGGCCGGGGGGCAGAGTTTGATCCCGATGCTCAACATGCGGCTGGCCGCGCCCGCCCGGCTGGTCGACATCAACCGGGTCGCCGAACTCGACACGCTGGCGGCCGACGCGGCGGGCGTACGGATCGGGGCGCTCGCGCGGCACCGGCGGGCCGAACGGTCGGCCGACGTCGCCCGGGTGCAGCCCCTCATCGTGCAGGCCCTGCGGCACGTCGCCCACCCGGTCATCCGGAACCGCGGCACCGTGGTGGGCAGCCTCGCGCATGCCGACCCGGCCGCCGAGCTACCCGTCGCGTTGTCCGTGCTCGGCGGCACCGTGCAGGCCGCGTCCGTCGACGGCCGCCGGGACATCCCGGCGGCGGAGTTCTTCGCCGGGCCGCTGGAGTCGTCGCTGCGACCGGGCGAGCTCGCGGTGAGCGCGTTCTTCCCCGCCCTGCCGCCGCGCTCGGGGACGGCGTTCGCCGAGACCGCGCGCCGGCACGGCGACTACGGTCTGGCCGGGGTCGCCGCGGTGGTCTCGCTCGACGACGACCTGCGCGTCTCGGCCGCCCGGATCGGCTGCCTGGGCGTGGCGGACACCCCGTTCGTGCTCGACGTGGCCGAGACGCTCGGCCGCCGCCCCCCGGACTCCTGCGACTGGGCCGCCGCGGCCGCGCACGCGAAGCGCGAGGTACGCCCAGACGCCGACATCCACGCCAGTGCCGAGTACCGTCGCCATCTCGTCGGTGTGCTCACCGAGCGCGCCCTGCGTACCGCCGCCGCGAACGCCCGCGAGGGGGCCACGAATGAGTGAGGAGCGCCGTGACCCCGCGAACGCCCGCGAGGGAGGCGACCAATGAGTGAGGAGCGCTACGAGGTCGAGGTGACCGTCAACGGGGTGCGGCGCAGTGCCGCGGTCCCGGCCCGCCGGCTGCTGTCCGACTTCCTCCGCCACGACCTCGGCCTCACCGGCACGCACGTGGGGTGCGAGCACGGCGTCTGCGGCTGCTGCACCGTGCTGCTCGACGGCGAGCCCGTGCGGTCGTGCCTGACGTTCGCGGTGACTGTGACGGGCCGCGACCTCACGACGGTCGAGGGCCTGGCCGCGCCGGACGGCACGCCGTCGCCGGTGCAGCGGGCGTTCCAGGAGTGCCACGGCCTGCAGTGCGGGTTCTGCACGCCCGGCTTCCTCTGCACGATCACGGCCCTGCTGCGCGAGACGCCCGGGCCCACCGACGACGAGGTGCTGGAGGGGATCTCCGGCAACCTGTGCCGCTGCACCGGCTACCAGAACATCGTCAAGGCCGTCCACCGCGCCTCGGAGCTGCTCGCCGACGAGCGAGCGGAGCGGAAGGCCGAGGTACGAGGTCGTCCGCGAAGTGAGCGAGAAGGCCGAGAGCGACCATGAGCGCCGAGATCCAGGCGGAGGCCGGATGACGACGAAGATGTTCGGCGAGCCGATCCAGCGCCGCGAGGACGCCCGGCTGGTCCTGGGCCAGGGCCGGTACCTCGACGACCTCGGGCGGGACGCGCTGGCCGCCGCGTTCGTCCGATCCCCGCACGCGCACGCCCGCGTCACCGACATCGACGTCTCCGAAGCCCTCGACATCGACGGCCTCGTCGCCGTCTATACCTACGACGACCTGGCCGGACGGGTCGCCGAACCGCTGCCGCTGCTGATCCCGCATCCGGCGCTCACCCAGGCACGCACCGGATATCCGCTGGCCCGCGAGGTCGTACGGCACGTGGGCGAGCCGGTCGCCATGGTGGTCGCGACGGACCGGTACGTCGCCGAGGACGCCGCCGAGCGCATCCAGGTGACGTACGAGCCGCTGCCGCCGGTCGTCGGGATCGAGACCGCGGCCGCGGCCGGGAACCTGGTCCACGACGACGTCCCGGACAACGTCGGGGCGCACCTCGTCCAGGAGGTGGGCGACGCGCCCGAGGCGATCGAGAAGGCGCCGCACCGGCTGGAGTTCCGACTCGACATCGAACGCAGCGCGTCCACGCCGCTCGAGGGGCGCGGGGTCTACGCACGCTGGGACGGCGACGACGAGTCGCTGCGCGTCTACTCGTCCACGCAGACCTCGACCAGCGTCCGGATGGCCATCGCCGCCAAGCTGGACCTGTCGCCGACCAAGGTCGAGGTGATCGCGCCCGACGTGGGCGGCGGCTTCGGCGTCAAGATCGTCCACCCGTGGCCGGAGGAGGTCCTCGTCCCGTGGGCGGCGCGGCTGCTCGGCCGCGAGGTGAAATGGACCGAGGATCGCCGCGAGCACTTCGTCTCCAGCGCCCACGAGCGCGGGCAGGTGCACTTCGTCCGGGTCGGCTTCGACGACGACGGCCGGATCCTCGGCCTCGACGTCCGCTTCCTGCACGACCACGGCGCCTACACGCCGTACGGCATCATCGTGCCGATCATCACCTCGACGCAGTTGCTCGGGCCGTACCGGCTCGGCGCCTACCGGGTGGAGTTCACCAGCCTCTACACCAACACCGTGCAGGTCACGCCGTACCGGGGCGCGGGCCGGCCGCAGGGCGTGTTCTGCATGGAGCGCACGATGGACCGCGTCGCCGCCCACCTCGGCCGCGACCGTACGGAAGTGCGCGCCGCGAACCTCATCCAGCCCCACGACTTCCCGTACGACCAGGGGCTGACCTTCCAGGACGGACGCCCGCTGATCTACGACTCCGGCGACTACCCGGAACTGCTCCGCATGGTCAAGGAGTTGATCGGCTGGGACGACTTCGGCAAGGCCAAGGCCGAGGCGGCTATGCGGGGGCGTCGCCTCGGCCTCGGCCTTGCCTGCTACGTCGAGGGCACGGGCGTCGGCCCGTACGAGGGCGGGCACGTCGAGGTCGACTCCTCGGGGCGGGTGCACGTGTCGACCGGCCTCACCAGCCAGGGGCAGGGGCACCAGACCGTGTTCGCCCAGATCGCCGCGGCCGAGCTGGGCGTGCCGATCGAGGATGTACGGGTGACGACGGGCGACACCCGCCGGTTCCGCTACGCGGTCGGCACGTTCGCCTCGCGGGCCGCCGTGCTGAGCGGCAACGCGATCGCATTGGCCTGCCGGGTGCTGCGCGAGAAGGCGCTGCGGATCGCCGCCGACGCGCTGGAGGCCGACGAGCGCGACCTGGAGATCGCCGACGGCATCGTCCAGGTACGCGGCAACCCAACGGCCTCGATCCCGCTCCGTACCGTCGCCGTGCTGTCCAACCCGCTGCGGTACGCCTTCGATGAGGAGGCGGCGCGGGCCACGCAGTTCGCGGTGGGCGGGTCGGCGGACCAGCCGCCGGTGGCCGAGGGGGAGCAGCCCGGGCTGGAGGGCACGGACTACTATTCGCCGGTGCGGTCGACGTTCGCCGCCGGCGCGCACGCCGCCATCGTCGAGACCGATCCGGACACCGCCGAGGTACGCATCCTGCGATACGCCGTCGTCCACGACTGCGGGCGGCTCATCAACCCGCGGATCGTCGAGGGGCAGATCCACGGCGGGGTGGCCCAGGGCGTCGGCGGGGCGCTGTACGAGCGGCTGATCTACGACGAGCACGGGCAGCTGCTGAACGCGTCCTTCATGGACTTCCTGATGCCGTACGCCACCGAGGTCCCGGCGATCGAGACGGACCACCTGGAGACGCCGTCGCCGCTGAACCCGCTCGGCGTCAAGGGCGCGGGCGAGGCGGGGGTGATCCCGGTCTCCGCGGTGATCGCCGCGGCGATCGAGGACGCGGAGGGCATCGAGATCAACGCGATGCCCATCTCGCCGGACGACCTGTTCCGGATGCGCCGAAGCGCCGCGGAGCGTGCGCCGGAAGAGGGTGAGCCGGCGGGGTTGCTCGGGGAGCGGGGGACCTCAACCCCGCCGGCGTTTGAACCCTAGTGCGCTTTCCCGGCACGTTGTTGCCTGTTTCGGAAACCGTGCGGGGACCGAGACGTTCCTGACGGGTTTGGATGGCCGGGGACGATTTAGGCGGGGTTTGTCGCCGGGGCCGGCGCGTCGCCGCCCAGCGCGGCGGGCAGGTAGTCGCGCAGCGGCGCGGGCCGGAACCCCTGCTGGCGGATCCAGCCCAGGATCGTGGCGAAGTCCTTGCCGACGCCCGGGCGGAAGTGCATGAGGATGATGTCGCCCGGCCGGAACCCGGTGCCTCCGTCGGCCCGCGCGAACTTGTTGGGCACGCCGTCAGGCGAGTGCGTGCCGTTGTAGAACTCGGCGCTCCAGATCAGGATCGCCTTCATGCCGCAGTCGCGGGCCGCCTGCCTGGTCTGCTCGTTGAAGGACCCGAACGGCGGCCGGAACAGCTGCGGGCGCCGTCCGTACTCGCGGGCGAAGATGTCCGCCGACTGGCAGATCTGCTGGCGCTGCGCCTCCAGCGGCAGTACGGCCATGTTCGGGTGCGACATCGTGTGGTCCTCGATCGGCGACCCGGCCTTCTTGAGCGCCCAGAAGTACTGGTAGTGGCCTCGCGCCGCCTGGTCGGTCAGGAACGTCACGATCGGCACCTGCTGGCGCCGGATGATGTCGACCAGTTGCGGGTCTTTCTCCCAGCCGTCGTCGATCGTCAGGAAGACCACCTTGTCCTGGGTGCCGATCTGCTTGATGACCGGCGGCAACCCGTCGGTGCCCGGCTTGGGCGGCTGCCAGGAGCCGGGCTTCGGCTTTGGCCACTCGTGGTCGGCGAACGCCGCCGCCAACGTGGCCCGCATGGAAGGACCGGAATCGCCCAGCGTCCGGGCCCTGACCTCCGGCCACGCGGCCGCGGTGACCCCGAGCACCGCCGCGATCACGCACGTGACCAGGGGCATTTTCCCGTACATGGACCGACCCTTCGCACCGGCAGTGGAGAACCCGCACAATGTGGCTGACGCTCGCGAGCGAACGTCGGTTCGAAGACACTGCCACAAAACAGGAGTACGAGACATCCTCCCGGCACCCCGGATGACGTGTCAGAGTGAGCAGATCATGGCGGTCTCGGCCGCGTTTTCGGACGTATTTCGGACGACTGGGGGCCTCGATGAAGATCAACGGCAGCGCGACCGTCGCCGCTCCGGTTCCGCGGGTCTGGGACGCCCTGCGCGACCCGGCGGTGCTGGTCCAGACCATCCCCGGCTGCCGGCGACTCGAGACCGTCGGCGCCGACACTTACGACATGACGATCACGGCCGGGGTGGCCTCGATCAAGGGCACGTACGTCGGCAGGGTGGCGCTGAGCGAACCGGATCCGCCGCACTCGTTCGTGCTGCGCGCCCAGGGCCAGGGCGCCCCCGGCACGGTGGAGGCCACCGTCGCCATCCGGCTGTCCGAGAACGGTGCGGGCACCGAGATCGCCTACGACGCGGACACCGTCGTCGGCGGGATGATCGGCGGAGTGGGGCAGCGCATGGTGGGCGCCGCGGCCAAGCGCACCGCCGCGGAGTTCTTCACCGCCGTGGAGCGAGTGCTGACCGCACCCGCCGAGGAGGCCGCCGCCCCGGCCCAACCCGGCCCGGCTCAGCCCGCGGTTGCCGGAGCGTCTGCGGCCGGTGCCTCGGCGCCGGGCGCGGTGTACACGGCGCCGCAGTCGCCACCGCGATCGTCGTCGGACGCCTGGGCCATGGCCACGGCCTTCGGCACGGGCGGTCTCGTCGCGCTGCTCGGTGTGGCGATCGGGTACGCCATGGGGCGCCGCGGCCGCGTCCCCGCCGTACGGAGGCGTGGCAGCCGTTAGTTGACCGCGAGCAGGTCGACGACGAAGATCAGCGTTTCGCCGGGCTTGATCGCGCTGCCGGCGCCGCGGTTGCCGTACCCGAGATGCGGCGGGATGACGAGCTTGCGCCGCCCGCCGACCTTCATGCCGGCAACGCCCATGTCCCAGCCCTTGATGACCTGGCCGGCGCCGAGCGGGAAGTCGAACGGCTGCCCGCGGTTCCAGGACGCGTCGAACTCCTCGCCGGTGGAAAAGGAGACGCCCACGTAGTGCACCGAGACGGTGGAGCCGGGCTTCGCCTCCGCGCCGTCGCCCACGGTGATGTCGGTGATGTCGAGGTAGGCGGGCGGCTCGCCTCCGGGGAAGTCGATCTCGGGCCGTTGCAGCGCCATCGCGTGGCTCCTGTGGTTGACGTCAGGTAGAGCTACCAGGCTAGTGAGTCATCCGGCCGCCGTACCACGCCGAGGTGACGCGGGACGTCGAGAGGGCGCGGGCGCTGGGCATCAACGGCGTGCCGCTCTACCTGTTCGAGGAGAAGTGGGCGGTGTCGGGGGCGCAGCCCACCGAGGTCTTCGGCGAGGCGCTGCGCGAGGTCGCCGGCAGGCTCACCGCTTAAGCGGATCCCCGCGCCAGCCTGCCAAAAGAACTCACCCGCCCTTGGCAGATCTCGACAGTTCCCCAGGTGGTGCGGGCCGGTAGATCTAGCTGACATGAACTCGGCGGGCCGCACCAGAAGCCGCACCAGAAGCCGCATCAGGATCGGCATCGACACCGGTGGCACCTTCACCGACGTGGTCGCCATCGACCCGGCGGGCGGCCGGATCGTCACGACCAAGACGCCCTCCACGCCCGCCGACCCGGCCGAAGGCTTCATGACCGCCGTGCACAAAGCGCTCGGCCTGCTCGGCGCGACGGGCGATGAGGTCGCGGCGGTCTCGCACGGCACCACCGTGGCCACCAACCAGCTCCTCGAGGACCGGATCGACGGCCTGGGCCTCATCACCACCGAGGGCTTCGAGTTCATCCTGGAGATCGCCCGGCAGAGCGTGCCCGACGGCTACGGCAACTCCTACTTCTGGGTGAAGCCGCCGCGGATCGTCCCGGTGCACCGCGTCAAGACGGCCGGCGGACGGCTCGACCACCGCGGCGCCGAGCTCCGGCCGTTCGACGAGACCGGCGCCGCCGAGGTGGCCCGCTGGTTCCGCGACCAGGGCATCGACACCATCGGCGTGTGCCTCCTGCACGCCTACGCCAACCCCGGGCACGAGCTGCGGATGCGCGAGGTGCTGGCACGCGAGCACCCCGCCGCGGTCGTCTCCCTGTCGTCGGAGGTGCTGCCCGAGTACCGCGAGTACGAACGGTCGGTCACCACGCTCGTCGACGCGGCGGTCAAGCCCACGATGGCCCGCTACATCGCGCAGATCGCCACCCGGCTGGCCGAGGTCGGCGACGTGCCCTTCTACGTCATGAAGAGCAACGGGGGCGTGCTGTCGGCGTCCGAAGTCGTCCACCAGCCGATCACCACGGTGCTGTCCGGCCCGGCCGCCGGGGCCCTGGGCGCGGCGCTCATCGCCCGTACGGCGGGTACCGACTCGGTGATCACCTTGGACGGCGGCGGCACCTCCACCGACGTCGCGGTGGTGCTCGACGGCGAGCCGACGCTGACCACCGAAGGGTCCGTCGGCAGGCATCCGTCGAAGATCCCGATGATCGACATCGTGACGGTCGGCGCGGGTGGCGGGTCCATCGCCTGGATCTCGCCCGGGGGCACGCTCAAGGTGGGGCCGCGGTCGGCGGGCGCCGACCCAGGGCCGCGCTGCTACGGCCGGGGCGGCACCGAGGTCACCGTCACCGACGCGCACGTGTACCTCGGCCGGGTGCCGCCGTCGCTGCTGGGCGGCGAGATCCCGCTCGACGTCGGCGCGGCGGCCGAAGGCATCGAGGCGCTCGCGGGCAAGCTCGGGCTGACGCCGGAGCGCACCGCCACCGGAATCCTGGAGATCAGTGCGTTCAACCAGGCCAACGCGATCAGGCAGATCACAGTGCAGCGCGGCCTCGATGTCCGCGACTATCCGCTGGTGGCCTTCGGCGGGTCCGGGCCGCTGCCGGCCTGCCGGCTGATCGACATCCTCGGCATCCGGTCCGTCGTGGTTCCGGAGAACCCGGGGAACCTCTCCGCGTTCGGCCTGCTCACGGTCGACGTCAAGAACGACTACGTGCAGACCTACGTGACCCGGACCGCGGACCTCGATGCGATCGGCGCGAGCTATGCCCGGCTGGAGGAACGCGCCGCCGCGGCGCTCACCAGGGAGGGCTTCTCGCGCGACCGGCACCGGTACGTACGGTCGGCCGACCTGCGCTACTACGGCCAGGCGTTCGAGGTGACGGTACCGGCGCCGGCCGGCCCGGTGGCCGACAGTCTCACCGCCGAGGTGGTGCGGCGGTTCCACGACGCGCACGAGCGGCTGTACGGCTACTGCTACCGCGACAACGCGCGGCACCCGGTGGAGTGGGTCAACCTGCGGGTGAGCGGCATCGGTCCGATCGAGCGGCCCGAACTGCCGGAGCGACCGTCGCGTGCGGACGGGACACCGTTCCCCGAGCCCGCGTACCGGAGGGTGTTCTTCGAGGGGCCGGCCGGCGGCTGGGTCCGCTGCCCCGTCTACCGGCGGGCCGAGCTGTGCCGCGACGACGAGGTGGCCGGGCCCGCGGTGATCGAGGAGTACGGCTCGACGCTCCCGCTGCACCCGGGTTGCGCCGCCCGCGTGGACGCCCACGGCAACCTTGTCGTCACCGCCACCCAGGGCTGACCGGATCAGGTGGTGTCGCCGTTGCGGATGGCCTTAAGCCGGGCGAGCACCTGGGCGGCGCGCGGAGTGCGCTGGTCCTGGAACACGAACATGGCCTTTTCCCAGGAACGATGCGCCGCGACGTGCTGGCCGAGCGCGTGCTGGGTCTTGCCGAGGTTGTACAGCACTTCGCCCTGACACCACAGGTCGTCCATCCGGCGGTTGAGGGCCAGCGCCTGCATGCCGTAATCCAGTGAGTCCTTGAGGCGGCGCAGGTATCGATAGACACAGCTGAGGCCGTGCAGCGCCCATGCCTCGATGAGGGAATTGACTCCGTGGACGGCGATGACCGCCTTCTGGAAATACTCGGCCGACTCGGCGTAGCGGTCGAGGTGGAGGTGGGCGTAGCCCAGGCCGTTGAGACTCCAGCCCTGCATGGTCTCGTTGCCGAGCTCGCGCGCGATGGCGAGGGCGCGGCGGAGATAGTCGATGGACTTGTCGAAGCGCCGGAGATCCAGATACACGGTCCCGAGGCCGATCAGTGCGCCTTCCTGCCCTGCCCGGTCGCCGAACTCGCGCGCGATGGCCAGCGCCCGTTCTTGATGGTCGATGGAGTCCGGGAACCGGGCGAGCAGCCGATGGACCTCGCCGAGAGTGCTCAGCACCCGCCCCTCGCCCACGCCGTCGCCGATCTGCCGGGCCGAGGCGAGGGCGACGCGGTGCGTGGCGAACCAGTCCGTCCAATGCTTGCGGAGGAAAAAGAAGATCCACAGTGCTACGGGAAGGCGCCAGGCGATGTCGTGATGACCGGCCTCCGCGGCCCGCCCGGGGGCGGCGACGAGGTTGTGGTATTCGGTGTCGTACCAGGTCAGAGCCTGCTGGTGGGTGGTGAAGTCCAGCGGCGGATGGATCGTCCAGGTGTCGTCGACCAGTGGGACGGCGGTGTCCGGGAAGAGAATGCCGGCCGCCGCGACGGCGGTGTCCAGATACCACCTGAGCACCCGGCGTATCACCTGGGCGCGGTGCTGGGCGGTCTCCTCCTGCTCGGCGAGCTCGGCGGCGTACAGCCGCAGCAGATCGTGCAGACGATAGCGGTCCCGGCCCGTCTGCTCCAGCAGATGCGCACCGGTCAGCGCGTCAAGGAGCCGGCGCGTCTCGGCCGGGCTGGAGTCGATGAGCGCGGCGGCGGCGTGGACGCCGGTGTCGGGTCCGGGGTGCAGGCCCAGCAGCCGGAAGGCGCGGGCGGCCTCGTCCGGCAACGCGCGGTAGGACCAGGAGAACACGGTGCGCACGGCGGTGTGGTCGTCGTCGGTGTCCAGCGCGTCCAGCTGACGTTGAACCAGATCGGCGATCACTTCGGTCAGGGCGTGGCGGGGCCGGCCGGCGGCACGCTGGGCGGCGATGCGCAGGGCCAGCGGAAGGTAGGCGCAGCGGCGGGCGAGGTCCGCGGCCGCGGCCGGCGCGGCATCGACCTCGTCGGCCCCGATGATCTGGCCGAGCAGCGCGATGGCGTCCGCCTCGCTGAGCCGGTCCAGGCCGATCGAGTACGCGCCGTCGCGGGCGGCCAGGCTGGACAGCGTGTTGCGGCTGGTCACCACGGCCATGGAGCCGGCCGCACCGGGCAACAGGGGGCGTACCTGCTCGGCGCTCGCCGCGTTGTCCAAGACCACCAGCACGCGGCGCCCGTCCAGCAATGACCGGTACTGGGCGGCCCGCTGCTCCAGATCGGGCGCGATCTTCTCGGCGGGCACGCCCAAGGTGCGCAGGAATCCGTCGAGCACCTGCTCGGGCGGCGCCGGTGTGCCCGGATCGTGGCCGCGCAGGTTTACGTACAGGCTTCCGCCGGGGAACCGGTCCCGTACCTGGTGTCCCCAGTGCACCGCCAGCGCCGTCTTCCCTACGCCGGGCGTGCCGGTGATCATCGCGATCGGTACCGCCGCCGCTCGCCCGGCCGACTCCGCGAGCTGCTGCAGCCGGGTCAGCCGGCCCAGCTCATGCGTTCGGCCGACGAAGTTGCCGATCGCGGGCGGAAGCTGGCGCGGCAGCGCCGGCTCGCTCGCGGATGGTGAAGTGCCCTCGACGTCGTCTACGGGGTCGTCCGCGGGAACGTCGGGTCGATCGGGCGGCACCGCATCCATAACACCTTCTCCGCTGTTTTCGGGTCGGTCAGCGGCGCAGGCCCGTCATCGAAGATCGGTTACCTGATGCGCTGATATCGGGGGTGGGGTACATCATGGAGCTCAGGCTTGGAAGGTCACTGTAGTGACACGCGGTAACCCATCCTTTACCTACTCCTCTTACCACCAAACAGCGCAAACCCGCAGTAGGTTTGACAAACGTTCTTTACTGGGCGGGCGTTGCGCGGCTTCGTTTCATGATCCGAAGGGGCCTAGTCGTGAAAGTCGACCCGATCGTGCTGGAGATCGTAGAGGGCACGCTCGCCTCGGTGGAGAAGGAGGTCGAGACGGCGATCGCGCGGACGGCCCGATCGCCGATGATCCGCGACGCCCACGACTTCCGAGCGGGCATCCACGACCGGCGGCTGCGCAAGCTCACCGGCCGGTCGTACTCCGCGCTCGTGCACCCGGTCGCCCGCGACTTCCCGCTGGACACCATGCGGCCGGGCGACGTGTTCTTCCACAACGACGTCTACCTGTCCGAGGGCGGCATCGGCCATCTGCCCGACCTGTGCGTGACCGTGCCGGTGTTCCACGACGGCGACGTCGTGGCGTTCGTACAGGCGTTCGGCCACCACGACGACATCGGGGGAGCGGTGCCCGGGTCGATGCCCTCGCACGCGCGCAGCGCCTTCGAGGAAGGCCTGATGGTCCCGCCGATCAGGCTCTGGGATCAAGGTGTGCCCAACGAGGCGGCGCTGCGCATCATGACCCGCAACTCGCGGATGCCCGACTCGCTGGCCGGCGACCTCGACGCCGAGTGCTCGGCCTGCCTGATGGGGGCGCGGCGGCTCGGAGAGCTCTTCGGCCGGTACGGACGGGCCACCATAGAAACAAGCTTTGATGCGATCATCGACAAGACGACCGAGACCTTCCGGCGCGAGATCCTCGCCAAGATCCCCGAGGGCACGTACGTCTGGGAGGACTACGCCGAGCACGACGGCGTCGACCCGCCCCGGCTGCACGCTCAGCGGATCACCCTCACCAAGGCCGACGACAAGATCGTCATCGACTTCGCCGGCACGTCACCGCAGGCCAAAGGGCCGATCAATCACGCGGGCGACTACGCCGACGGGGTCTTCCTCAAAAAGTGGCTGGCGCCGATCCTGCGCAACCTGGCCGACACCCCGGAGCGGATGGCCGAGCTCGACGTCAACGAGGGCGTGGTCCCGCTGCTCGAGCTGCGGTTCCCCGAGGCGGGCACGCTGCTCACCCCGATCTTCCCGGCCCCGACGAACGCCCGGACCTTCGTCATCCTGCGGCTGCTGGGCGTGCTGGCCGGGGTGCTGGCCAAGGCGACCGGCGGCCGGATGCCCGCCGACCAGGAGACGATCCGCTACACCGGCGTGTACGGGGACGACGCCGACGCCACCTCGTACCTCATGCGGGAAGTGCTCGGCGGCGGCTCGGGCGGGCGCTACTACGCCGACGGCGAGGACACCATCCACGTCGTGCCCGACTCGCGCAACATCCCCGCCGAGTTCGCAGAGGCACGCTGGCCGTTCGTGGTCGAGCGCCTCGGCCTGGCGGTCGACAGTGGCGGGCCCGGCGAGCACCGCGGCGGGCTCGGCTACGACAAGCACATCCGCATGCTCCGCGACGCGCACTACATGTCCATTGCCGACCGCTCGATCCTGTCGTGCTGGGGGGTGAACGGCGGCCGTGCGGGCCGTCCGTTCCGCGTCACCATCGATCCGGACGGCCCCGGCGAGCGCGAGATGGACGGCCTCACCGACGCCGAGCCGGTACGGGCCGGCGAGGTCATCCGCATCCGTACGACCGGGGGCGGCGGCTGGGGCGACCCGCTCGACCGAGACCCGGCGGCCGTTGCCAGGGACGTCCGCGACGGCAAGGTCTCCGTCGAGGGCGCCCGCGAGGACTACGGCGTGATCCTCGACGACCCCGCGGCCACCGCGGAACTGCGGGCTCGGCTGCGCGCGGATCGCGGGCCGGCCCCGTTCTTCGACCGCGGGCCCGGCTACCCGTCGCTGTCCGGCGGGCGTACTCAGGCCGACGTCGACGCGTGATCAAGGCGCGTCAGGGCATGGTCGGCGTGCGTCAGGGCACGGTCGGCGCGGTCAGGGCTGCGTGCGGCGGCCCGCCGACGTGTGATCGGGGCCGGGTGACGATCTACGGTGCTGCGTGATCAGGGCGGCGTGACGAACTCGCGCTCCGGGTCGTACGGGATCGCGGGCGCGCCGTCGACGCGGAGGTCGGCGCGCTCCCGGGTACGGTCGGCGGCGAAGTGCGCGCGCTCCCGGTCGCTCCAGCGGTCCCAGGCCGGGCCGACCCCGGGGCCATCGCGCTCGATGGTGCGCCGGCGCCGTACGTCGCGCGGCGCGTCGAGCCAGATCCGGTACGCCGCCGGGCACTCGCGCCAGGCGGCCCCGACGCCCTCGACGATGAGGACGGGCACGACCGGGATCTCGATCCGCGCGCCGTACGCGTCCCGCTGCCAGTCGTACGGCCGATAGCCCCCGGGCCGTCCGGCGGCGAGCGGCGCGAGCACCTGCGCGGCGAACGGCGGCCACCACGCCAGCGGATCGCCCTCCCACGGCACCGGGAACTGATCCGCCGCCACCACCGGAGCCCCAGCGAGCGCCCGGGCCAGTACCGGTGCGAAGGTCGACTTGCCGGCGCCGCTCGGCCCGTCCACCGCCACCACGCGCACCGGCCCGCATGACGGCGGCAGCGCTCCCAGCCGCCGCGCCAGCTCCCGGTGGGTGACGGTCCTGGGCGGCATCCAGGCATACTCCCAGGAGGACGAACGGAGAGGGTGGTCCTTGATATGACGCGTGTCCCGGTGGCGCGGGCCACGGCCCATGTGCTTGCCAAGCAGGGGCTCGCCGGGGCCCGGCTGCCGGCGGTGTCCGACGCCGTCGTCGCCACCGCGGGAATCTACGGCACCGCGCCGACCTGCTATCTGTCGGCGGCGGCCCGGGTCGACGGCTTCCGCCTCGCCGACCTCGACGCCGAGCTGTACGACAAGCGCAGCGTCGTCCGGCTGCGGTGCATGCGCGGCATGGCCTACATGGAGCCGCTCGACCTGTTGCCCGTGCTGTTCGCCTGCACCGGCGAGGCGCCGGACAAGACGCTGCGCCGCATCGGCAAGTACAGCGGGCTCGGCGAGGACGGCGTGCTGGCCCTTGCGGACCGGGTCCTCGACGCCATGGCGGGCAAGCCGCCGATGACCGTACGGGAGATCCGCGAGGCGCTCGGCGCCGACGTGCCGGGCGCCAAGGAGGGCCTGCAGTTCACGGTGGCGATGCTGGGCCGTACCGGAAAGGTCGTCCGCGCCGAGGTGCGCGGCTCGTGGCGCAGTGACAACTACGCCTACGCGCTGTGGCGCGACTGGGTCGGCGCGCCGGTCGAGGAGATCGACCCGGCGGCGGCGCGGGCCGAGCTGGCTCGCCGGTACCTGCGCGCGTTCGGGCCCGCCACCACCGACGACCTCAAGTGGTGGTCGGGCTGGACCAAGCGCGACACGGTCGCGGCGCTCGACGCCATCTCCGACGAGGTCGCTCCGGTCTCGGTCGACGGTCTCGACTCGTGGGTGCTCGCCGCCGAGCACGACGTGCTGACCGGCACCGAGCCGGTCCCGTCTGTACGGCTGCTGCCGGTCTGGGACACCTACCTGATGGCGTACGCGACCTCGCCGGCGGGGCGGGCGCGGCAGGTGGCCGAGGCCGACTACCCGAAGGTGTACGACAAGGCGGGCAACGGCACCTCGGCGGTGGTCGTCGACGGCATGGCGGCGGGCGTGTGGGAGCTCGACCCGGACGCCGGGACCGTCACGGTCGCCCCGTTCACCGACAAGATGCGCTGGGCGCAGGTCGAGGCCGAGGTCGCCGGGATCGCCGCGACGATCGGCATCGACCTGCGGCTCGACCGCGCGCCCGCCCCCGGCCCGCTGTCCGCCGGGCCGCGCAACACCTTCCTGTCGCCGATCACGCTAGGAGGACCCGGTGTCCGGACCCCTTGACGGTGTCGTTGTCGTCGACCTGAGCCGGGTGCTCGCCGGGCCGTACGCCACACAGGCGCTCGCCGACCTGGGCGCCCGCGTCATCAAGGTCGAACAGCCCGGCACCGGCGACGAGACGCGGGGCTGGGGGCCGCCCTTCGTCGGCGACGCCGGGGTCAGCACGTACTTCCTGGCCTGCAACCGCAACAAGGAGTCGATCACCCTCGACCTCAAGTCGGCGGACGGCAAGGACACCCTGACCCGGCTGGTGCGCCGGGCCGACGTGGTCGTGGAGAACTTCCGCACCGGGGTGCTCGACCGGCTCGGCTTCTCGGTCGAGCGCCTGCACGAGCTGAACCCGGGCCTGGTCATCTTGTCGATCACCGGCTTCGGGCACGACGGCCCCGAGGGCGGCCGTCCCGGGTACGACGCGATCATGCAGGGCGAGTCGGGCATCATGAGCGTCACCGGCCCGCCCGGCCACCCGAGCAAGGTCGGCCTGTCCATCGCCGACATCCTCGCCGGGCTGAACGGCGCGCAGGGCGTCCTCGCCGCTCTCTACGAACGTACGAAGACCGGGCGGGGGCGGGTCGTCCGCACCTCGCTGCTGGCCTCCGTCGTCGGCGCGCACACCTACCAGGGCACTCGCTGGACCGTGGCCCGCGAGGTACCCGAGTCGATCGGCAACGACCATCCGTCGATCGCGCCGTACGGCACCTTCCGCTGTAAGGACGGCGTGCTGCAGATCGGGGTCGCCAACCAGAACCTGTGGCGCCGGTTCGCGTTGATCGTTGGCATCGACCCAGACGACGTGCGGTTCGCGACCATCGCCGACCGGTCGGCCCGGCGCGGCGAGCTCACCGAGGCGATCGAACGCGCGCTCGCCGCCGACACCCGCGACAACTGGCTGGCCCGGTTCGCCGACGCCGGCATCCCGGCGGGCGCGATCCGGTCGATCGACGAGGTGTACGAATGGGACCAGACCCGCTCCCAGGGCCTCGTCATCGAGGTCGACCACCCGCAGCTCGGCCGGATCGAGCTGCCCGGCCCGCCGGTGCGGTTCGACGGCGCCGCGGTCCGCGAGCACACGGCGCCGCCGAGCCTCGGCCAGCACACCGAGGCGGTGCTGGCCTGGCTCGACGAAACCGAATAACGGCTACCGCTGCCGGTAGTCGGCGGCGATGCCGATCAGCGCGAGCAGCCCGCTCGCGTACTCCAGGGCCTCGGCGTGTCCCTCCGCGAACTCGGGCTGGAAGCCGGCGTCCTCCCATTGCCGGGTCTGCGCGTTCCACAGGCTGTTGCCGACCTCGAAGTCCCAGCCGAAGATACCCAGGTCGTACCAGAGCTCATCGGCGGAGTTGCCGGCCGCCGAGTAGAGCACGTCGGTGACAGGCCCGGTCTGCTGTGGCCAGGTGACCGTGCCCCGCTCGGCCGCGATGCCCTGCTCGATGGTCTTGGCGGACTTCAGGAAGAAGTCGAGCTGCTCGTCGGTCGGACGGGGCAGCGTGACGCGGCCGTCGAGCTTGTACGCCCCGGGCGGCCACATGAAATACCCGCCGTAGCTGTGCACGTTCATCGCGAATTTGATGTTGCGGTAGTGGTCCGCCAGCCAGATGACGTTGCGGCTCTCCGGCTCGGAGTGCTCGGCCGGGCCGGCGAAGGTGCCGCTCGTACAGCTGGCCGACGCCCCGAAGTAGCCGTCGAACAGCGAACCGACCGAGTAGTTGCGGTTGACGTCGACGCCCCAGTTGTTGCGCTGACCCGGGTCGGACTGGGCCGCCGGGCAGTAGTTGCGCATGTTCTTTCGCTGGAAGTTGAAGTCGTAGAAGCTGTAGTTCGCGCCGTCCGGGTTCACCGACGGGATGATGAAGATGTCGGTGTCGCGCAGCAGCCGGGTGGTCGACGGATCCCGGCCGTAGTTGCGCAGCAGCCGCTCGGCCGCCTCGATGGTGACCAGCGGCGCCACCCACTCCCTGGCATGTTCCTGCGCGTACGCGAAAACGCCCGTACGGGAGCCGTCGCGGTGCACGCCGACGCGCAGCGCCTGCACCTGGAACGGTGCGCGCGGCACGCTGGCCGGGGCCTGCAGGAAGTCCGACAGCTGGGTCGCGGCGACCGGCGCCAGCACGCCCGCGCCCGCGTTGCCGCGGTAGGTCGACGCCATCACCGGCGAGCTCGGCTGGGCGTTCAGGGCCGCGACGACGTCCGCGGCCGTACTGGTGGGCTTGCCCGCGCCGTCGGTGGCGAGCCGTACGGTGATCAGCTTGCCGGAGGTGGTGACCGACAGCGGGCTGTTCGCGCTGCCCGGGTCGGTCAGCTCGATGAGCAGGTCGTTGCCGCCCTCGGAGCCGTACGCCTTCGAGGTCACGACGACCGCGGCGCCGGGCGGGGTACCGAGCAGCGCCTGGGCGTTCCGCCGGTAGCCGTTGGTCTTGTACGGCAGGTTGATGACGTCGGCGAGCTTGGGGTAGCGCTGGTGCAGCGCGTTGATCCGGGCGTACAGCTCGGCCGGCGGCATGTAGTGGTCGACGAAGTCCTTCTGGTAGTTCCGTCCGGTGTGCGGCGGCCGCTTGCCGTTCGGCCACTCGGTGACCCGCGCGGTCGCGCTGCCGCCCTGGCTGGACGTCACCGTGACCTTCTCCGGACGGCCCGTCGCCGGCGCCGGAGTCGGCAGCAGATGGCCCATGTAGACGTTCGCGTCGACGAACGGCGCGAGCGCCGCCTGCCCGGACGTGTGGTGGGCGCCGGTCCACGACGCGGTGAGCGTGAGCCCGTCGGGCGCGCCCGCGCTGGTCCGGGCCTGCACCGAGATGAAGTAGCCGTCCGGCGTCTTGAACCACACGGCTCGGTCGATGGTGACCTGGTCGGCGGCCGCGGTCGCGGAGGGCCGCGCCGCCTTCGGGCGCGCCTGCTGCTCCTGAGCGGGCGACTCGCTCGACCGTACGGTAGTGGCGCCGAGCTGCTGCAGGGCCGTCACCTCGGCCGGGGTGGCCACGACGTCCACCTCGACCCTGCCGTCCGGGCTGCGCAGCATGTGGCCGGTGAGGTCGGCGCCGGACGCGATGAGCCGCTGGTACGCGGCCTGGTCCGGAAGGACCAGCCGTACGACGGACGGCTGGTCGGCCGTCACCTGGGCGTTCGGGCTCGGCGACGGCTCGCCCGCGGCGTACGACGCGGGCGCGGCCCCCAACGTCACGGCCAGCGCCAGTACGGTGACGAGCGCGGTCGTCCGGGGGCGGCGTTTCCAGAGGATGGGTAGTTGGCGCATCTGCACTCCCTCGTGCGGCTCGAAACCCCCGCAATCAGCGATGATCTCTATCACACCAGCACAGTCAATGGCCGGATCCGGCCAGGCGGAGTGTCGTGCCGGCCGGATCGCGGCCCTGTCGGGGGTCGGCGGCGTTGCGGTTATGGTTGGCGGCGTGAGTGAACCGCTGGTGACGCGCATGCAGGGCTTCGGCACGACGATCTTCGCCGAGATGTCGGCCCTGGCGGTACGGACCGGCGCGATCAACCTCGGCCAGGGCTTCCCCGACACCGACGGGCCGCCGGCCATGCTCGAGACGGCCATCGAGACGATCCGCGCGGGCGGCAACCAGTACCCGCCCGGCCCCGGCATCCCCGAGCTGCGCGCGGCGGTGGCGGCGCAGCGACTCGACCGCTACGGGCTCTCCTACGACCCGGACGGCGAGGTGCTCGTCACGGTCGGGGCCACCGAGGCGATCGCCGCCTCGATCATGGCGCTGGCCGAGCCGGGCGACGAGGTGGTCGTCTTCGAGCCGTACTACGACTCGTACGCCGCCGTGATCGCGCTGGCCGGCGCGGTCCGCCGTCCGGTCACCCTGCGGCCGGAACGGCCCGGCGGCCGCTTCACCTTCAACCCCGACGAGCTGCGCGCCGCGATCACGCCCCGAAGTCGGTTGCTGCTGGTCAACTCGCCGCACAACCCGGTAGGCACCGTCTTCACCCGGCCGGAGCTCGAGGTCATCGCCGCCCTCTGTCGCGAGCACGACCTGATCGCCGTCACCGACGAGGTGTACGAGTACCTCACCTACGACGACACCGAGCACATCCCGCTCGCCACGCTGCCCGGCATGCGGGAGCGTACGGTCGGCATCTCCTCCTCGGGCAAGACCTTCTCGGCCACCGGCTGGAAGGTCGGCTGGGTCACCGCCCCCGAACCCCTCGTGCGGGCCGTCCAGACCGTCAAGCAGTTCCTCACCTACGTCTCCAGCGCACCCTGGCAGCGGGCGGTCGCCTACGCCCTGGCCAACGAGCTCCCGTGGGTCGCCGACCTCCGCAAGTCGCTGGAGGCCAAGCGCGACCGCCTGATCACCGGCCTCGAAGCGGCCGGCTTCACCACCTACCGTCCGCAGGGCACCTACTTCGTGCAGGCCGACATCCGTCCCCTCGGCTTCACCGACGGCCTCGAGCTGGTCCGCGCCCTCCCCGACCAAGCCGGCGTCGTAGCCGTCCCCACCCAGGTCTTCTACGACCACGCCGAGGCGGGCGCCCACTTCGTCCGCTTCGCCTTCTGCAAACGCGACGAAGTCATCGACGACGCCGTCAACCGCCTCTCGCAACTTGCTTGAGAGGCTCGGGGAGCCAAACGGGGAGCCATCGTCACGCGATTTAGCTGGACTTAGCTGGACTTTTGCGTGGACTGGCTCGACCCGAAGATCGAGTTCATGGTCTCGGCGCCCTTGGTGATCACCGGCTTGAGCTGATGCCGGTAAACCGCCTCGGTCACCGCTGTTCCGGCGTGCCCGCAGAGGTCTGCGATCGTCTCGATGGGCACGCCCTGGTCACTCATGATCGAGACGAACGAGTGGCGGAGTTCTCTGGGAGACCAGTGGCCTCCTACACCCGCCTTGGTGGTGATCGTGCGGAAGGTTCGGCGAACGCTGCTGGCGTACAACGGGGTGCCGACCTTGGTGCAGAAGACGAGGCCGTGATCTTGCCACTGCTTGCCTGCCTTCAGCTTGTCTCTGGCCTGGCGCCGGTGATGCCTTCGGAGCGCCGTGACGACCTCGTCTGGCAGCTCCAGCGTGCGGCGTGACTTCTTGGTCTTGGTGTCTCCAGTCGCCCGTACGGATCGCCAGATGTAGACCGCGAAGCGCTCGTGATCGAAGCCGACCTTGGTGACCGGCTGCCACCCTTCGGTCTCGTCGACCCAGGCCACGACGTGATCCCAGCGGAGTTCGCGTGCTTCCTCCGTCCGGATTCCCGTCAACAGGCTGAGCGCGACGTAGGC
>DATBKU010000011.1:0-6220 GCA_036555725.1 Streptosporangiaceae bacterium
CACGTACGAGAAGGTCTCGTCGTCGCGGCGGGCCTCGCCGTCCGGGGTCTGCGACTCGGTCCGGAAATGGCCGCCGCACGATTCCGTACGGTGGAGAGCGTCGGTGACTATGAGCTCGGCCAGCTCGAGGAAGTCGGCCACCCGGCCGGCCTTTTCCAACGACTGGTTCAGCCCCTCGCCGTAGCCCGGCACGCGCACTCGCTGCCAGAAGTCCTCCCGCAGGGACGGGATCAGGTCCAGCGCCTTGCGCAGCCCCGTTTCGTCGCGTGCCATCCCGCAGTACTCCCACATAAGGTGGCCGAGTTCGCGGTGGAATGAGTCGACCGTGCGGTTCCCGTTCACGGCCAGCAGCCGGTGCACCGACGCGCGCACGCGGGCCTCGGCCTCGGCCACAGCGGCGGACGGGACGTCTCCCAACGGAGCACCCGCCAGGTAGTCGCCGATCGTGTTCGGCAGTACGAAGTACCCGTCGGCCAGGCCCTGCATCAGGGCGGACGCGCCGAGCCGGTTGGCGCCGTGGTCGGAGAAGTTCGCCTCGCCGATGACGAATAGCCCAGGGATGGTCGACTCCAGGTCGTAGTCGACCCACAGCCCGCCCATCGTGTAGTGCACGGCCGGGTAGATGCGCATCGGCGTCGCGTAAGGGTTCTCGCCGGTGATCCGTTCGTACATCTCGAAGAGGTTGCCGTACCGGTCCGCGACCGCCGTACGGCCGAGCCGGGCGATCGCGTCGGCGAAATCGAGGTACACGCCGTACCCGCCGGGCCCGACGCCGCGGCCCGCGTCGCAGACATTCTTGGCGGCCCGCGACGCGATGTCCCGTGGCACCAGGTTGCCGAAGGCGGGGTACATCCGCTCCAGGTAGTAGTCGCGCTCGTCCTCGGGGATCGCGGCCGGCGGACGATCGTCGCCGGCGCGCACCGGCACCCACACCCGGCCGTCGTTGCGCAGCGATTCGCTCATCAGCGTCAGTTTGGACTGATGCTCGCCGCTGACCGGGATGCACGTCGGATGGATCTGCGTGTAGCAGGGGTTGGCGAACAGCGCGCCCCGCTTGTGCGCGCGCCACGCGGCCGTGACGTTGGAGCCTTTGGCGTTGGTCGACAGGTAGAACACGTTGCCGTACCCGCCGGTGGCCAGGACGACGGCGTCCCCGGCGTACGTACGGATCTCGCCCGTCACCAGGTCCCGAACGACCACGCCGCGGGCCCGCCCGTCGACCATGACCAGGTCGAGCATCTCGTGCCGCGCGTGCAGCTCGATGGTGCCGGCGTCGACCTGGCGTAGCAGTGCCTGGTACGCGCCGAGCAGCAGCTGTTGGCCCGTCTGCCCGCGCGCGTAGAACGTACGGGAGACCTGCGCGCCGCCGAACGACCGGTTGTCGAGCAGCCCACCGTACTCGCGGGCGAACGGCACACCCTGCGCGACGCATTGGTCGATGATCTGGCTGCTGATCTCGGCGAGCCGATACACGTTCGACTCGCGGGAGCGGAAGTCGCCGCCCTTGACCGTGTCGTAGAACAGCCGGTACACGCTGTCGCCGTCGTTACGGTAATTCTTGGCCGCGTTGATGCCGCCCTGGGCGGCGATCGAATGGGCGCGGCGCGGGCTGTCCTGGAAGCAGAACTGCACGACGTGGTAGCCCTGTTCAGCCAAGGTGGCGCCGGCCGAGCCGCCGGCCAGCCCGGTGCCGACGACGATGACCGTACGCTTGCGCCGGTTGGCCGGATTGACCAGCTTGGCGGCGAACTTCCGGGTGGTCCAGCGGTCCTCGATCGGGCCGGCCGGGGCCTTGCGGTCGGCGATCGGCGCTCCGGTTTCGTACAGCTCCATGATCATTTCACCAATCCGGTCATGACCGCGAACGGCACACTCAGGAAGCCGGCCACGATGACGAGGGCGAAGCCGGTGGAAAGCGCCCCGGCTCGGTCGGTGCTCCCGCGTCCCAGGCTCTGCAGGGCGCTGCGTACGCCGTGGCGCAGGTGGAGGCCGAGCGCGAGGACGGCGAGCGCGTAAAACAGCGTCACCGGCCAGCGCCCGGGCTGGAAGTCGGCGACCACGTTCCCGTACGGCTGCCCGGGCACGCCGCGCGGGTTCACGGCGCCGACGGTCAGGTCGAGGATGTGCCAGACGACGAACAGCGCGAGGATGACGCCGCCCCACCGCATGGTGCGCGCCGCGTAGGAGTGCTGCCTGGCGCGATGCCGGTACCGGACCGGCCGTGCCTTTCTGGCCCGCAGCGTCAGCGCGGTCGCCGCCGCCATGTGCAGCAGTACGGCGAGCGTGAGCCCGGCTCGTTGCAACCACAGGAATCCGCCGTGCGGCAGCACCGGCGAGCCGATCGTACGGAGCCATGCCGCGTAGCCGTCGAAGTCGGCCCGGCCGAAGAAGATCTTCAGGTTCCCCACCATGTGGGCGACGATGAACAGCACCATCAGGCCGCCGGTGACGGCCATGACCGCCTTCTTTCCGACGGTGGAGCGGTAGAGAGCCGGGAGTGCGAGAGCCACGGAGGAACGTTAGGCAGGCCGCGGACGAGAGGTCCAAGTCATCGTGGCACTCGTTTCGATAGCCGCCGGCTATGCGCCAAGCCACGTGGGCCGTCGCGCGTGTCGCCTGGGACCTAGGGTGAGAGACCTCACACGGCCACCGACAACTGCCGCGAATGCGCATTTATACGCAGACGCGAACATCACCCACTCGCATCATCGTCGGCATAGGGCGAAAGGGGGCACTCATCCATGAAGCATCTCGGACCCCTGGCGACCCTGCTCGCCGGGGGCGCTCTCGCGGCCACCGTCGGGGGCCTCAGCGTACGGGCCGCGTCCCAGGACTCGGCGAACACAACGGCGGCCGGCCAAGCCGTGACCGCCGGCGGCAGTACGGCCGGTACCGGCACGCCGGGCACCGGCAACGGTGCCGGCACATCCGGCGCCACGCCGGCCGGCGTCGCACCATCACCTTCGTCGCCCGAGCAGGGCGCGGCGGCGTCGCCGCCGCCGAACATCAAGCGCGACTACGCCGGCTACACGCGCGGCGGCGCCGCCACCTTGGCGATCGCGGTACGCGGCGACAAGGCCATCGCGTACCTCTGCGACGGCAAGGTAGTCGAGTCGTGGCTGCGCGGCTCGGCGGCCGAAGGCAAGTTCACCCTGTCCGGCAAGAACGGGGCCCGGCTGACGGCGTACGACAAGAACGGCAAGATCACCGGCTCGGTCAGCGCCCGCGGCCTGTCCTTCGACTTCACCGTGGTGGTCGTCAAGCGGCCGTCCGGGCTGTACCGGCTCACCGCCGAGGTACGCGGCGCCCGGCTCGACGGCGGTTGGATCGTCATGCCCGACGGTCGCCAGATCGGCGTGCTCGACACCAACGGCACCCCGAGGCCCGCGCCCAGCCTGAACACCTCCACCGGTCAGGTCAACGTGAACGGCGAGAACGTCCCCGCCCAGGAGGTCCAACCATGACGACGACGCCACGAGCGGCGCGGCCCGGCACGACCGGCGCTGCGCTGCTCCTCGGCCCGCTGCTGGTCGGCGCGGCCGTGGCCATCGCGCTCGGCGTGTACGGCCGGCTGCACACGCCCACCGGAGTCGCGGTCAACCTGGCCGGCTTCTCCGGTGCGCAGGCGGCCAAGGCGTGGCTGGCGTCGGTGTCGGCACTGTTCGCCGTGGTGCAGCTGATCTCGGCGCTGAAGATGTACGGCAAGCTGTCCTTCCTGCCGACCCCGTCGTGGATCGGCGTCGTGCACCGCTGGTCGGGACGGATCGCCTTCCTGGTCGCGGTGCCGGTCGCCGTGCACTGCCTGTACGCGCTCGGCTTCCAGTCGGCGGAGCCGCGGGTGCTGATCCATTCCCTGCTCGGCTGCCTGTTCTTCGGCGCCTTCACCACCAAGATGCTCGCGTTGCGGAAGGACGGCCTGCCCGGCTGGTCCCTCCCGCTCCTCGGCGGCGCCGCCTTCACCGGCCTGATCGGCCTCTGGCTGACCGCCTCGTTCTGGTTCTTCTCCACCTCCGGCGTGCACCTCTGACCTCTCGTCAGTCCGCGCCTGGTGCGTCCTGGCCAGAGCCGGGGGGTACCCCCTCCTCGCCGTTCGGCGGAGGCGACTCACTCTGCCGGCCGTGAGGCCTTGGATGAGTGCCCTGTTGGCCATACGGCGGAGGCGGCGCGCCCGGCTGACCGTACGGGGGTGGAGGAACGTCTTGCCAGCTGTGCGGCGCGGGATTCGCGGCCGCGCCCCGCCCACCCCGCTGCCGTACGACAACCACAGCGACAATTGCGGCGATGACCGCGAGTACTAGAACAACCGCGCCGACCGCGATGTACCAGCCCTTGATCAGCGGCCCGCCACCTCCAGGCTGCGGGGTGAAGGTCGGCCCCGCCGTCCTCCCTGAGGCCAGCCACTGATCGAGACGCTCGTACGGCGGGTTGGGGGTGCTCTTCGGTACCTCCTGAGTCAGCGCCCGCGGGATCCGGATGACCCCATAGCCTGTCTGGTCATCCTTCCCCTTCGGCCCCACATCCAGCGCCGTCCCGATGAGCCTCTGCACCACCTCACGCGCAGGCATCTCCGGATATCTCGACCTGATCAACGCCGCCGCCCCCGACGTCAGCGCCGTCGCCTGGCTAGTCCCCGCCCCGTAGTGCCCCAGCTTCCCGTCCTTGCCGATGGTCCCTACGCCCACCCCCGGCGCCGCCACCGAAACGTAGTCCTGTCGCTGCGTCTTAACCCACGGTTCCCCTCTACTGTCCACCCCGCCAACCGCCAATACCCCCGCACACGCAGCCGGCCAATTCGGCGAATTAACCCCATCCCCATCATTCCCAGCGCCCGCGACGACGACTACATCCTTCTCCGCCGCATAAGCCACTGCCACTTGGACCTGCTGTGGACAATGAGCTGGATAGAAGCTGGCAGGAGCAGCCTGTGATATATTGACCACCTTGGCATTGTGATCCGCCGCGTAACGGATAGCTTCAGCCATCTCCCGTGGTCCCTGACGCCACACTATGGGTAGTACCTTCGACTCTGGTGCGATTCCAACCCATCCAGATCCACCGCCCTGCCCCACGATTAGCGCGGCCATGCCTGTGCCATGACCCCATCCGTCATGAATATCAATGCGACCATCGGTCTGACCCTTATTGAAGTCTGCTCCTGGAAGAATCGCTCCTCTCAATTCAGGAAGATTGACTCTGACTCCGCTATCGATTTCTGCCACGACGACGTTGGAGCCTTTAGCTATCGGCCATACTTCCTGCTGGATGGACCAGGAGTTGAACCACCATTCTTCGGGATGAGGGTTGGGTGTTGCGCTCGCAGGGAAGGCATTCGTAAGAACTCCCCACATAATTGCTGCAGTCAGCGATGTGCTCCGGATAGGGAGTTGCACCGTTCACCTCGTCTCGTGATGTAAGCAATCAGCTCAGGGTGAGCTCGCGGTCTCGATTTCCCTTTGCTAGGGTAGATGTGGCTTCTCGTACCTACTCGATTATCGAAGGTGTCACGTTGTCATCTGGGGACCAGAGCTCCTCGTCTTCCACAATCCAGCAAGCGCGATCCCGCTCTTCGCTGTCCTCGTCTCGACTGCCTGTCGGCGTGCTTATGCCGTTGTTGCGTGCGCCAGTACTCGAGGGGACCGTCCTTGAATCATTGCGTCCCTCGACACCATCGCGTTCTATCTCACCGGGATTTGGAATTCCACCTGGGCTCAGGGTGCTGCCGAAGTTGTGCTGACCGAACTCACCAACTCCAGACCCCTCAGATCCAAAGCGTCCCAGGCCCGTTTGTTCTAGGCCGATCCCCCCTGCGCCTAGATGTTCTGCATTGGGTGTTAGTCCGGCAAGGTCGGTTCCTCCGACTTTTCCTCCCGGGTCATACGGACCGGATTCTGATGCCGAGCCGCCGAGGAAGGAACCCTCTCTGGAGGAACCGTGGATGGCTCCAGGGGACGGATTGTCGTTCTGGTGGCGAACGGAATCCGCTCTAGTGTGGGGGATCCCACCTGCGCCGCCGACGTTTCCGGCATTAGTTCTGTTGTTCCCTGCCTGGTTATCGCCGCGCTCTCCAATGTCTCTCGGTGGGAGGTCCTTGTCGACGCTTTCTGGCATGCTCATGTTGGCTTCGTTGTAGCGGTGGCTCAGCGCGGCGAGGACCTTGCGGGCGTTTTCGTCGTCGCCTGAATTGCGGATGAAGCCATCTCCTATGACGTCGCCTTGGTGC
>DATBKU010000012.1:0-68157 GCA_036555725.1 Streptosporangiaceae bacterium
GTCGACACCACCGGAGAGGATGCGGCCCGACGCCGGCGACGAGTTGTTGTACGCACGACCGAGCCGGGTGATCGAGTCGAGCAGCACGACGACGTCCTTGCCCGATTCCACCAGCCGCTTGGCGCGCTCGATGGCCAGCTCGGCGACCGTGGTGTGGTCTTCGGCCGGGCGGTCGAAGGTCGAGTGGATGACCTCGCCCTTGACCGAGCGCTGCATGTCGGTGACCTCTTCGGGACGTTCGTCGACGAGGACGACCATGAGGTGGCACTCGGGGTTGTTCTTGGTGATCGCGTTGGCGATGGCCTGCAGCACCATCGTCTTACCGGCCTTGGGCGGGGAGACGATCAGGCCGCGCTGGCCCTTGCCGATCGGGCTCACCAGGTCGATGATCCGCGTGGTCAGCTGAGCCGGGTCGGACTCCAGGCGCAGCCGCTCCTGCGGGTACAGCGGGGTCAGCTTGGTGAAGTCGACGCGGCCCTTGGCCTGGTCGGGCTCCATGCCGTTGACCGTGTCGAGCCGGACGAGCGCATTGAACTTCTCGCGCCGCTCCCCCTCGCGCGGCTGCCGTACGGCGCCGGTGATGACGTCGCCCTTGCGCAGCCCGTTCTTGCGGACCTGCGCGAGCGAGACGTACACGTCGTTGGGGCCGGGCAGGTAGCCGGTGGTCCGGACGAACGCGTAGTTGTCGAGGATGTCGAGGATGCCGGCGACCGGGATGAGGACGTCGTCCTCGTTGATCACCGGATCGGCGTCGTACCGGTCACGGCCGCCCCGGCCACCGCGGTTGCGCTCGCGGAACCGGCGCCCACGCCGGTTGCGGCCGCCGCCGCCCTCGCCGTCGTCGTCGGACTGGGCCTGGTTCTGGTTGCGCCGCTGGCTCTGCTGGTCGCGGCCGTCGTTGCTCCGGCCGTCGTTGTTGCGCCCGTCGTTGTTGCGGTTCTCGCCGCGGTCGCGGCCGTTGCGCTGCCGCTGGCGGCCGCCCTCGCGGCCACCCCCCTCGCGGCCACCCCCCTCGCGGCCACTGCCACCATCGCGGCCGCCCTCTCGGCCCTCGCGGCCCTCGCGGACGTCGCGGCCCTCGCGGACGTCGCGGCCCTCTCGGCCGCCGCCTTCGCGGCCCGACTCGCGACCTGACTCGCGGCCGTCGGCGGGCGCGGTCTCCTCGGCGATCGTCGACTGCTCGGCCTTGATCGGCCGGTTGCCGTCGTCGGTGAGGGAAATCTGCTCACCGGCCTCGTCGGTGCGCGTGACCGGCGGCCGGCTCTTCAGGTCGGTCTCGGTCGCGCCGTTGGTCTCGATCGCCACGTTCTTGGCGGCCGCCTCGTTCGTCTCCGAGGTGGCGGTCGCTACCGGCATGGCAGCGCCCTGCTCGCCGCCGCCCGGGCGTTGCCCCTGGCCCTGCTTGTCTTGAATGGCCGCGATGAGCTGGCTCTTGCGCATGCGGCCAGTGCCGCTGATGCCAAGGCTGGACGCAAGCGCCTGCAACTCCGGCAGCACCATGGCCGAAAGTCCGGTTCCGGCCCGACGACGTCGCGTCGCGGCGGGCGCGTCTTCCGCCTCGGTCGGCGTGCTAGAGGCGTCCGAAAGGAGTTCGCTGGATTCGCTCACTAAGGGTCCTTCCCAGGGAGCGGGCGCTGGCCCACATGGCCACGCAACCCGGTGGTGCGATCCGGCGGGGGCGCCGGATCGGGCTCCGCCGATCACGATGGGGCCGAGATCGGCGGTATCTGGGCACAGCCAGATCATCGGGGTGGTTTCTGCTCGTGCTGGCCCCAACTCCGCTACGTCCGACGTTTGGCTGGTGAACCGGACAACGGACGGAAACGGACTTGGGGAGCCAAGTGCGCGGGGCGGAGACGGTCTGATGACCGGCCTGGCTCCCGGCAGCTGACGAGCCCAGGACCCCGAGTGGGGCATCTGGTGCGGCATCCAGCCTAACATCACCAGGGCACACTGCTATTCCCCAGAGGTCGATGTCGCGCGTGTCACGGGCGGTGGAGCTGAACGTGGGCGCCAAGGGGGTCGACGTTCAGCGAGTGTTTGGACCACGCATTACCCACTTTCGGCCCAGTCGAATCAACTTGTGATGCTGTTGTGAAGGCAAGGACAGCCGGACCGGCTCCGGAAATGACCGCGGGTATGCCCTTTTCCCGGAGCCGGGCGAGCAGTTCGGCCGATTCCGGCATGGCCGGCGCCCGGTATTTCTGGTGCAGCCGATCCTCGGTGGCGGCGAGCAGCACGCCCAAGTCCGTACGGCCCGTCAGCGCGGCGACCAGTAGCGCCGCCCGGCCCGCGTTGGCCGCCGCGTCCCGGTGCGCTACGACGTCGGGGAGCAGCCCGCGGGCCCGTTCGGTGGCGACGCGCCGATCGGGTACGAAGACGACGACCTCCATGTCCACGTCGAGCGTGACCGACTTCGGCCCCGCGTGATCCTGCCAGGCGATGGTGAGTCCGCCGGCCAGGCAGGGGGCCACGTTGTCCGGGTGCCCCTCGATCTCCGTCGCCAGCGCGAGGGTCGCCCCGTCGTCGAGCCCTTCGCCGTACGGATGCAGCGCGCGGGCGGCCAGCAGGCCGGCCACGATCGCCGCCGACGAGGAGCCGAGCCCGCGGCTGTGCGGGATCCGGTTGACGCAGCGCAGCCGCAGCCCTGGCTGTGGCAGCGTGCCCCCGTACTTGGTGGTCAGGACGTCGAAGGCCTGGCGGATCACCTTGACGATGAGATGATTCTCACCGCGGTCGGCGACCTCGGCGCCCTCCCCGGTGACCTCGATCGACAGGCCGCTCGGCGCGACCTCGACCTCGACCTCGTCATGCAGCGTCAGCGCCAGGCCGAGGGAGTCGAAGCCGGGCCCGAGGTTCGCGCTCGTCGCCGGCACCCGCACCCGTACCGGCCCGTCACGCCATGTCGCTGTCATCGGGGTCTCGGTCATCGCGGTCTCGCCGGTGCCGTACGGGTCACGCAAGGCCCAGGGCGGTGGCGGCGTCATGTGCGTCGGCCCGTATGACGGTGGGCGTCGGGGCACCCGAGATCGCCCAGTCGGGGTCCTTGAGCCCGTGGCCGGTCACGGTGCAGACCACCCGCGAGCCGCGGTCGACGAGACCCTCGTCGACGGCCTGCAGCAGCCCCGCGACGCCCGCGGCAGAGGCGGGCTCGGCGAAGACGCCCTCCTCGCGGGCGAGCAGCCGGTACGCCGCCAGGATCTGCCGGTCGGTGACCGACTCGATGGCCCCACCGGACTCGTCGCGGGCCTGTACAGCGAGGTCCCACGAGGCGGGGTGCCCGATGCGGATGGCGGTGGCGATCGTCCTCGGCTGGGTCACGGGCTCGCCCCGGACGATCGGGGCCGCCCCGCTGGCCTGGAAGCCCAGCATTCGCGGTCGCCGGTCGGCCTCGACGTAGCCCATCCAGTATGCGGAGATGTTTCCGGCGTTTCCGACGGGGAGGCAGTGGACGTCGGGCGCCACGCCGCCGAGCGCGTCGATCACCTCGAAGGCCGCCGTCTTCTGGCCCTGCAGCCGGAACGGGTTGACGGAGTTGACCAGGGCCACCGGGTAGTCGGCGGCGAGCTTGCGCGCCAGCTCGAGACAGTCGTCGAAGTTGCCGTCGACCTGCAGCAACTTCGCGCCGTGCACCAGCGCCTGAGCCAGCTTGCCCAGCGCGATTTTGCCCTGCGGGACCAGCACGGCACAGGTCATGCCGGCCCGCACCGCGTACGCGGCGGCCGATGCCGACGTGTTTCCGGTGGAGGCGCAGATGACCGCCTTCGCGCCCTCCTCGGCGGCCTTGCTGATCGCCACGGTCATGCCCCGGTCCTTGAACGACCCGGTCGGGTTGGCGCCCTCGACCTTCAGGTAGACCTCGCAGCCGGTGAGCTGGGCGATGCGGTGGGCGGGCAGCAGCGGCGTGCCACCCTCGAGCAGGGTGAACACCGGCGTCTCCGCCGTCACCGGGAGCCGGTCGCGGTACTCCTCGATGACGCCGCGCCATGCCCTGTTCATGGCTTCCCCCATGCGCAAACTGTGTCAAATCGCAGGCTGACGACCTGCGATGTAGGCCGCCGAGTCTACGGCCCTCCGGCTTGCCGTCCCACGAGCCGTCCACATACTGGACGCTCTTCCGGGATCAGGGGTTCTCGTCGCCCTCCACGCGCATCACGCTGGCCACCTCGCGGACGCTCTCCAGCCGCCGCAGCGCCTCGACGGTCGCCGCCAGCGCCTTGTCGGTCCCCCGGTGGGTGACGATCACGAGCTGGGCGTCGTCGCCGTGCCCCTCCTGCCGTACGGCCTGGATCGACACGTCCTGACGGGCGAACTCCTCGGCGACCTGGGCCAGCACGCCGGGACGGTCGGCGACGTCGAGCGACACGTGGTAGCGCGTCGTCGTCTCGCCCATCGGCAGGACGGGCAGCGCCGCGTACGTCGACTCGGCCGGGCCACGCGCGCCGCCCACCTTGTTGCGTCCCACCGCGACCAGGTCGCCGAGCACCGCGGAGGCGGTCGGCGCGCCGCCGGCGCCGGCCCCGTAGAACATCAGCGAGCCCGCCGACTCGGCCTCGACGAAGACCGCGTTGTACGCCTCGCGCACGCTGGCCAGCGGGTGCGATCGGGGGATCATCGCCGGGTAGACCCGGACCGAGACGCCGCGCCCGTTGCGCCCGTCCGGCTTGTCCCGGTCGGGGGATGGGATGCGCTCGCAGATCGCCAGCAGCTTGACCACGCAGTTCATCGCCTTGGCGCTGGCCACGTCGGCGGCGGTCACCTCGGTGATGCCCTCGCGGTGCACGTCGGCGGCCGTCACCGCCGAGTGGAAGGCCAGCTGGGCGAGGATGGCGGCCTTGGCTGCGGCGTCGAAGCCCTCGACGTCGGCCGTGGGATCGGCCTCGGCGTACCCCAGCGCCTGCGCCTCCTCCAGGGCGTCGGAGAACCCGGCCCCGTTGGTGTCCATCTGGTCGAGGATGTAGTTCGTCGTGCCGTTGACGATGCCGAGCACCCGGTGCACGTGGTCGCCGACCAGCGACTCGCGCAACGGCCGCAGCAACGGGATGGCCCCCGCCACGGACGCCTCGTAATAGAGGTCGACGCCGTACTCCCGCGCGGCCCCAAAGACCGTTGCGCCGTCCTCGGCGAGCAGCGCCTTGTTCGCGGTGACCACGCCCTTGCCGGCTTTCATGGCGTTCAGCAGCAGCGACCTGGCCGGCTCGATGCCGCCGATCACCTCGATCACGATGTCGACGTCGTCACGCGTGACAAGGGCGACGGCGTCGGTCGTCAGCAGGGCCGGATCGACGCCTTGACGGACCTTGTCGAGGCGCCGGACCGCGATGCCGGCCAGCTCCAGCGGGGCACCGACGCGGGCGGCCAGGTCGGCGGCCTGCTCGTCCAGCAGCCGTACGACCTCGATGCCGACGTTGCCGCAGCCGAGCAGCGCCACGCGCAGCGCTTTGCGGGGACTCAATCACCCACCTCCGCATCGAGTCGCAGCAGGTCGTCTTCGGTCTCGCGGCGGACGATCACCTTCGCCCGGCCGCCGCCCACCGCCACGACCGCGGGCCGCGGGACGTAGTTGTAGTTGTTGGCCATCGAGCGGCAGTACGCACCGGTCGCGGCGATCGCCACCAGGTCGCCGGGCGCGAGGTCGTTCGGCAGCCACAGGTCCCGGACGAGGATGTCGCCGCTTTCGCAGTGCTTGCCGACCAGGCGGCTGAGCATGGGCGGCGCCTGGGACGTACGGGAGACGAGGGCGCAGGAGTACTCCGCTCCGTACAGCGCGGTCCTGATGTTGTCGCTCATGCCGCCCTCGACCGAGACGTACGTGCGCAGGCCCTCGACGTCCTTGATCGTGCCGACCTCGTAGACCGTGACGCCCCCGGGGCCGATGATCGCGCGGCCCGGCTCGACCGTCATTCGGGGCACCGGCAGGTCGTACGATGCGCACTCCTTGGCCATGATGCGGCGGAGGTTGTCGGCGATGTGCTTGGGGTCGATCGGGTCGTCGCCGGGCAGGTAGGCGATGCCGAACCCGCCGCCGAGGTCGAGCTCGGGCAGCTCGACGCCGTGCTCGTCGCGGATGGCGGCCAGCAGCTCGACCACACGGTGCGCGGCCACCTCGAAGCCGTCGGTCTCGAAGATCTGCGAGCCGATGTGGGAGTGCAGGCCGACGAGTTCGAGCTGGTCGATCGCCAGCACGCGGCGGACGGCCTCAAACGCCGCCCCCGTACTGCGCGCGAAGCCGAACTTCTGGTCGTCGTGCGCCGTCGCGATGTACTCGTGCGTGTGCGCCTCGACGCCGGTCGTCACCCGGACCATGACCTTGGGCCGCCTGCCGAGCTCGTCGGCGAGATAACCGAGCCGGGCGATCTCCTCGTACGAATCGATCACGATGTGACCGACGCCGGCCAGCAGCGCCTTGCGCAGCTCGGCGGGCGACTTGTTGTTGCCGTGCAGGGTGATCTTCTCAGGCGGGAAACCCGCGGCCAGCGCGACGGCCAGTTCGCCGCCGCTGCAGACGTCGAGGCCGAGGCCCTCGTCGTCGATCCAGCGGGCGACCGCGCCGCACAGGAACGCCTTGCCCGCGTAGTGCACGTCGCCGTCGTGGAACGCGGCCCGGAACTCGCGGCACCGGGACCGTACGTCCTCCTCGTCCAGCACGTACAGCGGCGTGCCGTACTCCGTTGCGAGATCGCGGACGTCCACTCCGCCGACCAGGAGCGCGCCGTGACCGGCCTCCTCGCGGCGCGCACCGCGCGGCCACACCGCCGGGGCCAGCTCGTTGAGGTCGCGTGGCGGCGGCAGCGGGTGCTCTTCCGGCAGGACGTCGGCGTGCCGCGGTCCGGCCGGATGGACTCTGCTCATGGGTCGCTCACCCTTCTCCCTCTATGCGCGTCCCTTTGTGCGCGTACGGCCCACCTCGAGGCCCGCCGGCCGGGCTCATAGTCGTTCTTCCGGGCTCTCGCCGAGCGCGCGTAGTCCATTGTTCAGGGCGATCCGGACTGCTTCGGCCAGGGTCAGCCGGGCGGTGTGGGTGTGGTCGACGCGCTCGTCACCCTTGGGCAGCGCCGGGCACCGCTCGTACACGTCGTGATACGCCTCGGCGATCTCGACGAGCTGCCGCCGGTACGGCGTGGCGTTCTTCTCCCGTACGGCTTGATCGGCGCGGCCGGGCAGGTCGGCCAGCAGACCCAGCAGGCGGAGCTCGTACGGATCGTCCAGCCCCAGCGGCTCGGTGCGGACGAGCCCGAGGTCGTGCGCATGGCGCCGTACGGAGGCGGCCCGCGCGTAGGCGAAGCGCACGACGAACCCGGGATTGTCGAAGGTCCGCGGCCGGTCGGGCCACGTCGTATCTTCTGCCGGCAGTCGCACGTGACCGTAGTCGCCCGCCTCGACGATGTGCCGGGCCAGCACACCGGGGTCGGCCACGGCGACCGCGAGAAACCCCGGACCGGTGACTTCGGCGTTCTCGACCCGGCTGGCGATGATCTTCGCCACCTCACGTGGTTCGCGGCCGGTCGCCGCCGCGAGCCGCAGCGGCAGCGGACTGACATAACGCCCGTCTTCCCACGTCACGGAGATATGGTCCGGAACGGGCCCCGAAAGCTCTCCGTCGGCCACCGCGTCGCGTACGGCATCCACGAGTGCCCTGATGAGGTCGGCTGGGGTCACGATGGTGAGACTATCCGACCAGAATGTGGACGCCCTTACTGCTGTCAGGCCCGATCGTCAGCATGCGCCAGATTACGGACCGTACGGATCAGCTCGGCCGGGTCGAACGGCTTAGTCACATACGCGTCGACCCCGATTTCATGGCCTCGCTGAATGTCGTGGTCCTGGGCACGCGCCGTGATCATCACGACCTTGATGTGCCGGGTGGCCGCGTCCTCCCGCAGCCGTACCGCCGTGACCCAGCCGTCCAGCCGGGGCATCATGATGTCGAGCGTGATCACGTCCGGGTTGGTCTCGCGCACCTTGTCGAGGCAGTCCTGCCCGTCGACGGCCGTCGCCACCTCGAACCCTTCGAGCTGCAAGTTCACGGCGATGAGCTGCCGGATCACCTCATCGTCGTCCACCACGAGGACGCGCCCCAACGACTCGGTCACCGCGCGCCCCACCCCGCGTCGACGCGGTCGCGCACGGTCTCCCGCTCGCATCCGAGGCGCCCCGCGGCGCCCCTGTCCAGCCCCTTCACTGGCGCGAGGTTAGCCGCTCAGCGCCCACAACGCACGGTGAACACCGACGTGCACGTCACCGCTTGTTCCCTGGTAACCTTTGTCGTCGCGCCAGCCCCGTTAGCTCAGGGGATAGAGCAACGGCCTCCGGAGCCGTGAGCGCAGGTTCGAATCCTGCACGGGGCGCTTATCGCGATCATCCAAAACCCCGGTTGACCAGCGCCAACGCTGACGGCCGGGGTTTCGCATGTGTGCAGTCAGATGCCATCAGACGCCGCCGATTGTCACCGTCTCCGGAATATTTGCGGAACGGCGTGGAGGCCATCCCCAGCTCACCCCGAACGAATGAGCCCCGGCACGGAACCGATCCGCGGGGCCGCGGCTGGGGTGTATGCGGTACTGCCTGCTTACCGTCGTACTGGCATTGAAAGACTGAGGGTCTGATGGGTGTATTGCGGGTCTCGCGTGCCAACGCGCGGTTCCAGCAGTGGCAGGCGCTGCTGGAGAACCGGACTAAGCGGCAGCGGGCCGGGGAGTTCCTGGTCCAGGGGGTGCGGCCGATCAGCCTGGCCATCGAATTCGGCTGGCCCGTGCGTGCGGTGATTTACGACGCAGCGCGGTCGCTGTCGCGCTGGGCGGCCGAGATAGTGCAGGTGGTCGATGGCGAATTGGTGGCAATGGCTTCCGAGCTGCTTCGGCAGTTGGGCGGCAAGGATGAGGATGTACCCGAACTGGTGCTGGTGGTCGAACTGCCCGACGACGACTTGTCCCGGATCGCCGCTGGACCGTCGTTTCTTGGTGTGGTGTTGGACCGGCCTAACAGCCCCGGCAACATTGGGATGACGGCGCGGTCCTTGGACGCGTTCGGCGGCGGCGGATTGATCGTGACGGGGCACGCCGCCGACCCGTACGATCCCAGAGCGGTGCGCGCCTCCACCGGATCGCTGCTGGTGGTGCCGGTGGTCCGGACTCGCTCTCACCGGGAGGTACACGCGTGGGTAACGCGGCTTCGTGTGGATGGCCTGCCGCTGACGGTGGTGGGCACCGACGAAAACGGTGCCGCCGACATCGCCGACCTGGACCTGACCGGCCCCACTCTGCTGGTCATCGGCAACGAGACAAGCGGACTGAGCGCGGGATGGCGTGCGGGCTGCGACGCAATGGCGCGAATCCCGATCGTCGGCGCGGCCAGCTCCCTCAATGCCGCCGGTGCCGCGACTGTGGCGGCGTACGAGGCCGCACGCCAGCGCAACGGCCGGGCCGGGGCTTGAAGTCCGCAGCAATCCACCAGGCTATCCGCGGCGTTGGGGCCTGCCCGACCGCATCTGGTTGCTCTGCACGGATGGAGTGACATGGAGATTTGGATCAACCCCGAGTGCTCGAAGTGCCAGTCCGCGCTGAGCCTGCTCGACGCCGAAGGCGCCCACTACACCATCCGTTACTACCTCGAACAGCCACCGACCGCCGAGGAGCTCGGCGAGGTCTTGGCGCGCCTGGGCCTGCAGCCATGGGACATCACCCGACTCAGCGAACCGATCGCCGAGGACCTGGGGATGGCGTCGTGGGCCCGAGACGACGCCGGCCGGCCACGCTGGATCGACGCCTTGACCACACATCCAGCCCTGATCCAACGGCCGATCATCACCGCCGACGACGGCACCGCCGCGGTAGCCCGCTCGCCCGAAGCCGTCCGCGCCGTCATGGAGGCATCCGGCCATAACGACCGCTGACGACCCGATCATCGGCAGACTGTCGGCCCCCCATGTGACGCTGTACTCGTGGTGGTTGTTTTCGATGCCGAGCTGTGGCTGTGGGATGCCCGGCGCGCCGACAGCTGGACCTTCGTGAGCCTGCCCGCCGAGGCATCCGAGGAGATCCGTGACCTGACCGGCGGTTCGCGGCGCGGCTTCGGTTCGGTGCGGGTGCGGGTCACAGTCGGCGGCAGCACCTGGACGACTTCGATCTTCCCCGACAGCGCGCGTGACGGCTTCGCGCTGCCGATCAAGGGCGCCATCCGTACGGCCGAAGCCCTCGACGCAGGTGACATCGCGACAGTAACCGTCGAGCTCATCGATATTTGAGCACCCGGCAACAAACCAGGGATCAGTGGCAAAGACTGCCCTGGCCGGCCGTCGTCGAACGCGACCTCGCTGTGGGTTCGCTGTGGGTGAGGTCACGCCTGGTCGAGCTCGGCGGCGATCTCCCCGATGCGGGCTCGGACCCAGGCGTGTGCCGGGTCGGCGGTGCGCCGTGGGTGCCACCACAGCATTTCGGTGATCGGGGGCAGGTCGAGGGGTGGTTCGAGGAAGCGGACCGCGGCGGTGCGCCGAAGGTGCGGAGCAGCGCGTTCGAGGACCAGAGTTACGAGGTCGGTGCCCTGCAACAGGAACGGCGCCAGCAGGAAGCTCTCCACGGTGAATTCGACCCGGCGCGGCACTCGGGCCTGGTCGAGGTGCTGGTCGGCGAGCGAGATCGGCTGTCCCCGGCCCATGGAGTACACGAGGTGCCCGAGCCGCAGGTAGGTGTCCATCGTCATGCGGTCGCCGACCTGAGTGGTGCCCTCCCACACGCAACACAGCCAGCGGTCGGAAAAGAGTCGCTGCGTGGGCAGCGCCGCGTCTGGAATGATCTTGAGAGGTTCGATGACGAGGTCTACGTCACCGTCGCGGAGCAGCCGTACGGCCTCCGGCGATCGTGGCAGGACCTGGATCGTCACGCCGGGCGCCTCGGCGGCCAGGCGCCGGACCAGCGGGCCGATGAGCATGAGCAGGCTGTAATCGGAGCAGCTGATCACGAAGGTGGCGCGGTCGCTGGCCGGGTCGAAGCCGGGCCGTTCGTCGATGGCGTGCCGAATGAGGGCCAGCGCCTCCCGGATCGGCTGGCCGAGGGATTCAGCGCGGGGCGTCGGCACGAGCGTCAGGCCTTCGCGCACGAACAGCGGGTCGCCGAATAGCTTGCGCAGCCGGGCCAGGGTATTGCTCATCCCCGGTTGACTCAGCCCGACCCGATTCGCCGCGCGGGTGACGCTGCATTCGGTCAGCAGCGCATCGAGCGCCACGAGGAGATTGAGGTCCACGCCGGCAAGGTTCATTCTTGCCGTTCTAGCATGGACTATTGATACGAGCAATGTACTACATTCACAAGATTAGATTGTGAAATGGTCGGATCCTGTTTAGCGTTCAGACCAACCACGGCAGAAGGATCCTTTGATACACCGCCCGGCTGCGGCTGGGCCGGACGACGACGTACCGATCCTGATCATGGACTGTAACGGCCGGCAGGCCGACCGGCGAGCATGGTGGCGTTTCCGTCGCGTGGACGGCCGAAATCAACGCGTGGCTCATCGCACTAGTTGCGCACAACCGCCGTTCCGGAAGGGCGGAGAGACGTGATGACGAGTGGTCACCATAACGTGGACGAAGAGGTTCCCGTACTCGTCGTGGGCGGCAGCCTGGTCGGCCTGTCGACGGCGCTGTTCCTGCGCTGGCACGGAATCGACTCGCTGACCGTCGAACGCCACACCGGGACGGCAATCCATCCGCGCGCCGGCCATTTTCATCTGCGCACCCTCGAAATTCTCCGATCGGTTGGACTGGAAAACACCGTACGCCGCAAGTCGGAGGAGCAATATCACCCGGACGGCGGCATCAACAATGTCGAGTCGTTGGCCGGCCGGGAGATCGCGAACTACTTTCCCAGCCTCAACGCGGGGGTGGACGAGTTCAGCCCGACGGTGCGGTCGTTTATCAATCAGGATGCGCTGGAGCCCATTCTTCGAGCCCGTGCCGAGGAGCTGGGCGCGACGCTACGTTATCGCACTGAATGCACGTCGCTCGTCCAGGACGGCAGCGGTGTCACGGCGACTCTCCGCGACCTCGACGGCGAGGTGGACAGCACCGTACGTGCTCGATACGTCGTCGCCGCAGACGGTAACCGTAGCCCGACCCGGGAACGACTGGGCGTAGCCATGCGCGGCCACGGCCTGTTGTCGAACAGCATCACGATCTACTTCCGTACCGAAGCCGACCTCGAGCCACTGCTACGTGGCCGCAACCAGGGCGTCCATTACGTGACGAACCCTATGATGCGCGGGTTCTTCCGGCTCGACAGAAGCGGCAACGCCGGCTTTCTCGTCGTCAATCTCGTCGGCGACACGTCCCGCCCGGAAATTGTCACCGCCTACCCGTGGGCTTCATGGGCGAACGTCGCCGAGGGGATCACCGAGGAGCGTGCCTATGAATTGCTGCGCGCGGCCATCGGCATACCCGACATGCCGGTTGTCATCGAGGACATCGCGAACTGGCAGGCCATTGCCGACGTCGCCGACCGATATGAGGAAGGGCGCATATTCCTGGCCGGCGATGCCGCGCATGTGACACCGCCGAACGGCGGGTTCGGGGGCAATACCGGAGTCCAAGATGCGCACAATCTCGCCTGGAAGCTGGCGCTTGTGCTGGGCGGCATCGCCGGGCCGGAGCTGTTGCGTACGTACGAAGCCGAGCGCCGTCCGATCGGCGAACTCACGGTCGAGCAGGCGTACGCGAGGTACGTCACGCGCGTCGCCCCGTACCTGGGGACGGACACCATGCAGCAGCTGGTGGACGATTTCTCGATGGAGATCGGCTACCGCTACAACTCCCCCGCCGTCGTTCTGGAGGGGGACGGCGATCATCCGCTCCACGAGCACCCGCGTGAGTCGAAGGGCCGCCCCGGCTCCCGTGCGCCGCACGTCTTCCTCGAGCGCCACGGCGCACGACTGTCCGCGCTGGATCTGTTCGGCCGGAATTTCGTCCTGCTGGCCGGCGCCGAGGGCGACGTCTGGTCCACCGCGGCGCTCCGCGCGGCAAAGAGGCTGCGGCTGTCTCTGGACGCCTACCGGGTGGGGTCCGCCGAGCTGGCCGATCCGGAGGACGGTTTCCACGACGCGTATGGGATCTCGGCCTCTGGCGCCGTCATCGTGCGACCGGACGGTTTCGTCGGCTGGCGATCCCGGGACGCCACCGGAGCCTCCGAGGAGGTCGTCCTGCACGCACTGCGGTCCTTGCTGTGTCTCGGTGACGAGTGAGGTTCACGACGGAAAGGAAGTCCGAAATGGCCACGGTGTATCACGCCGACATCATCGGGTCGCTCTTGCGCCCCGCATACCTGCTGAGCGCCCGGGATCGATTCGAGGCCGGGCAGCTATCGGCGGCGGAGTACAAGGAGATCGAGGATCGCGCCGTCGACGAGGTGATCGCACTTCAGGAAGGTGCGGGCCTGCACGTCGTCAACGACGGAGAGCTGCGGCGGCACTCGTTCATCGACCAGCTGACCGACGCGGTTGAGGGGCTCACGCAGGACCCTGCCGTCGACCACGTCCACGTTCCGTTCCACGACCGGACCGGAGAAGAGAAGTCCGCCTTCAAGGTGCCGCTCTCGGCCACCGAAAAGCTGGGCCGGCGGCGGATGATGACCGTGGAAGAGTTCTCGTATGCCCGCGCCAGGGCGCGGCGCCCGGTCAAGGTGACGCTGCCGAGTCCGCTGATGCTCTTCCTCGTCTGGTCACCCGAAAGGTCGCGCGACGTGTACAGCGATCCATTCGAGCTCTTCGCCGACGGCCTGCGGCTGATGCGGGAGGAAGCCCAGGAGCTGGCGCGGCTCGGCTGCAAGTACATCCAGATTGACGCGCCAGATTTCGGGCAACTCGTCGACCAGTCGCAGCGCACCGCATGGGAGAACGCCGGTATCTCCGTCGACCGCGTCTTCAACGAGGGAGTGGACATCCTGAACGATGTCGCGAACGTGCCCGGCGTGACCTTCGGCCTCCACCTCTGCAAGGGCAATTACGATAGCGATTGGATCAGCGCCGGCGGTTACCAGAACATTTCGAAGGAACTGTTCCGGCGGGCCACGAACTACGACGTGTTTCTCCTGGAGTACGACGACGCGCGTTCCGGCTCCTTCGAACCGCTCAGCGACCTGCCCGAGGACAAGGCCGTTGTACTCGGCCTCGTCTCGTCGAAGTTCGACAAGCTGGAGACGGCCGATGAGCTCCTCGCCCGCATCGACGAGGCGAGCGGCTACTTCCCACGCGACCAGCTCGCACTCTCGACGCAGTGCGGCTTCTCTTCGGCGGGCCCGGGCAACGCGATCAGCGAAGCCGCCCAGGCGAGGAAACTGCACCTCGTCAGCGAGGTCGCGGACCGCGCCTGGGGCTAAGTGGGCCCGAAGGGGCAGTGGGCTGAACTCGGCAATGTGACAGACAAGGGTGGCGCAGGGCAGAGTCGGGTCAGCCGCACCGAAGGGAGAACCAATGACGATGCCGCAGCGGACCTTGGCGAACGGAAAAGCGGTCAGCGCACTGAGCCTGGGCGCGATGTGGTTCGGCACCCATGTCGACGAGGCCACGTCGTTCGCCATCCTCGATCGATTCGTGGAGGCCGGCGGCACGCTCATCGACACCTCGAACAACTATGCCTACTGGCTCGAGGGCGGCGTCGGCGGGGAGAGCGAGACGGTCGTCGGGCGGTGGCTGGCCGACCGCGGGTCACGAGACCAGGTGGTGCTGAGCACGAAGGTGGGCGGCCAGCCGAGCGGCGCGGGCCGGGAGGGGCTCTCGGCAGGGACGATCCGGTCGGCGTTCGAGGGGAGCCTGCGACGGCTGCAGAGCGACCGCGTCGACGTCTACTGGGCGCACCTCGAAGACCGTACGGTGCCGCTCGAGGAGACCGTTGACGTCTTCGCGTCCATGGTCGAGGCGGGCATGGTCGACGTGCTCGGTGCCAGCAACCATCCCACCTGGCGGGTCGAGCGCGCCCGCGCCCTCGCCAGGACGCAGGGGCGGCCGGGCTACACCTGCCTGCAGCTGCGGTACTCCTATCTGCAGCCGCGGATCCACACGTCCCTCCCCCGCGCCGGGCACGTGCACGTCACCGAGGAAACCCTCGACTACGTACGCGGCGAACCGGACCTGAGCCTCTGGGTGTACAACACCCTGCTGGCGGGCGCATACACGCGTTCCGACAAGCCGATGCAGGAGGCGTACGACCATCCGGGCACGCCGCGGCGGATGACCGCCCTCCGCGAGGTGGCGGCCGAGACCGGGGCCACGCCCAACCAAGTGGTGCTGGCCTGGCTGCTCGGACAACCCCGTGTCATTCCCATCGCCGGGGTGAGCTCAGTCGCCCAGCTCGATGAGATCCTCGCCGCGACCGATGTCACGCTGGACGAGAGCCACCGCAAGCGCCTCGACGAGGCCGACCCATGCCCACCACCCCAGTGATGGCGCACCGCCCCCGGTAGGCAGCCCGTTCGACCGACGCTCGCCACCTCTTCCCGATTTGCCCGATTAGTCCGATTCGGGAGGATTGTCGAACACCGTCGTGACGAGGACACGCTCAAGTGATGTCATCGGCGACTGGTCGGCCGTATTCCGTGCTGACAGGCTAGGCGCTTGAAGTAGCTTGCGGTGGCTGACTCTGCTGGTGCGCTGGGACCGCAGTGCGGCGGGCAGAATTACCGACCGCGACGACCCAATCCTGGTGTCCATTGGTCACGGAGGCACCTTGATCACACACTTCAGACTGCTGGGATCGGTTGAAATCGTCAGGCGGAGCCGGCACATCGCATTGCCGGCGACCAAACCGAGTGTCGTATTGGCGACACTCCTCCTGCACGCGAACGAGTTCGTGTCGACCGACCGTCTCATTGAAACGGTCTGGGGAGACACGAGCCCGCGTAATCCGCGTTCTACCTTGCAGACGTATATCATGCGGCTTCGTCAGCTTCTCCTCGAGAACGACATGGCGAATTGCCCCATCCGGACGCTGCCCGGCGGCTATTCCATCGACGCCAGCGCGGAGACCCTGGATCTGCTGCGCTTCCACCAACTGGTGGAGCGTGCCCGGCGCGACGGCGGTGATCCCGTGGACGAGTCGCGCAGCCTCAAGGAGGCGATCTCGCTGTGGCGCGGGCCGGCACTGGCGAACATCCCGTCGGAGGTACTCCATCGAGAGGAAGTGCCCAAGCTCACTGAGCAATGGTTGGAGGCGCATGAACGCCGGATCGACATCGAACTGTGCCTCAACCACCATCGGCGTCTTATCGGCGAGTTGCGCTGGCTCACCGCGGCGTACCCACAGCGGGAGCGGTTCTGGGAGCAGTTGATGGAGGCGCTGTACCGTTCTGGACGGCAGTCCGAAGCGCTCGAAGAATATCGAAAGATAAAGAGTATTCTGCTCAATCAGCTTGGCGTCGATCCCGGTCCCGGTCTGCAGCAAATGGAACTCGCCATCCTCAAGGGCGAAGTGACGATGACGTCGGTTGCGCCCGAACCCGTAACCATGCCGACGGGAACGGTCAAGGGCATGGGTGTCCAGTGCCGCCTGCCGCCGGAGATCCCCAATTTCGTCGGCCGCGGGAAATTGGGCGCCCAGATCGCCGACGAACTGATCCAGCGCGTTGATCGAAACGAAGCCATAATTACCGCGATCCACGGCGCCCCCGGGGTGGGCAAATCGGCCCTGGCCTTGCGGGTGGCCTACGACGTACGCGATCTCTTCCCCGACGGACAGTGGTATTTGCGACTTACCGACGACTGTGGCGGCGCGCGCTCCCTGATCGACCTGCTGACCGAACTCATCCAGTTCGCGGGCCTCGACCCGGCGGACGCACCGAAGACCCAGGCCGGCCTGGAATCGGTGTACCGGATGGCGATGCGGGACCGGCGCGTTCTCCTGCTGCTCGATGACGCCGTCGACGCCGAACAGGTGAAGTCCCTCCTGCCCGGAAGCTCGAGTACGGCGGTCCTGGTGACCAGCCGGATGAGCCTGGTCGAGCTGGCGGCCCAATGGAGCATGCGCTCCTACGAACTCGACGTTCTGTCCCGGGAGAGCTCGCTGGACCTCCTCATGGGCATGCTGGACAAACAAATGATCTACGGCGAAGAGGGGGCCGCGATGGAACTCGCCGAGATCTGCGGGCATTTGCCGCTCGCGCTCCGGATAGCCGCGGCCAAACTGGCGAACCGGCCCGGCCAGAGTCTCGCGGAGTACGTCCGGTGGCTGGCGTCGGACCCACTGGCGAGGCTGTCAATCGGAAAGCGGCCGTCGATCTCGGTGCGGAGGGCATTCGACGCGTCCTACCATCGGCTGAGCGGAGATGCCCAGCGGATGCTCCAGTCGATCGGCGCGTGCGTCCCGGGACCGCTGTTCACCATGGATAACGTCGTCGAGCTGATCGGTACGCCGAGCCGCTACACCGAGGAGGTGCTGGACGAGCTCGCGGACGCGGGGCTGATCCGCAGCCCGGATCCGGACCACTTCTCGATGCCCGTCCTGCTGCATGCCTATTCACGTCAGTCCCGGTAGGCGGATCTCTCGGTTAGGGAAATGGGTGCGGAACAAGGTGTAGTTCCGAGTCGGCCAAATCGGTGGTACGGCGCCCCGCGCGCCGGAAGGCCGTTCGCATCCGGGGCATGTGCAGTGCGCGCTGCCTATGCCACCCGAAGTCGATGGGTATCAGTCCGGGCACGATGACGCAGACGTTGTGCAGGCCGACGAGTTCCTGTTCCGGACAGGTCTGGTCGACCACGATGACGTCGAATCCGGCCGCGATGAGCCGGTCTCGGCAGAAGCGAACGTCATCGAGGAGGTCCAGCGTTCGCGGCCGCACCCGCTCCCAGTCCTGATAAAGCTCGGCCATGGCTCGCTTCGGGCGGTCGGACAGCAAGAACTGGGCGTGCCGCGCCATTTCAGGCAGACCGAACAGCGCCGCGTGGTGATTGAGCTCGGCGACCTTGGAGAAGTCCCGCGCCATGGCCGCCAGTTCGTCGTGGCGCTGGGCCACTCGTTCCGGAAGCGTGGGGATGTAGGAAGCGATCTCGCACAGCGCGGCGCGCACCGCGTCGTCCGGGTCAAGGCCGGCGCCGGCGGCGAAACAAAGGGTGCCGAGACCGCCGTCCCGGCGCACGGCCACCCCAGTGACCACCGGGACAGCGAGGTCAGACCGGTTGTCGAAAAGCCTGACGTCATAGTCGTGCAGCCGTATTCGATCCATCATGAAGCGGGTCGCGGGGTCTCGGCAGGTGTCCGGATCGATCTCCGGCAACGCCGCCCTCCCATACCAGGCGAGCAGAAAGGCGTCCCGCTCGATGAGCTCGAGCATGCCGTAGAGGATCGCCTCCTCCAGGCAGCTACCGCCGGCGCAGCCGTTCGAGCATTCATGGACGAAGTTGTGGCCGGTGTTGTGGCGCTCCATGTAGTAGGAGATTCGCTCCGGCACCAAGATGGGCCGCTCGTCGCGGAGGGAATACCCCCACACCCACGGGATCGGCCGATCAGGAGCAAAGGGGGTAAAAGTCCGATCGGCATGGTAGTAGTCATCGGTGTACACGCCGCAGTCTCGGGGATCCAGAGCGTCGGCGCGCAGGCTGTCGTACGAGCCCATCACAACGCGGTTGAACCGCCGCCGCTGGCCGCTCGCATAGCGTTCCAATCCCTCGAAGACACCGCATGTCGTGCTCTCCTCGTAGGAATTCGCGTGACCGCTCCAGTGCACGTCAAAAAGACGCCCTGAGATCCGCAGCTTGAGGAAGCTGTTGACCGGCGCCGTGGTCGGACAGGCCAGGTCGGAGCGGGCCGACGCGCCGAGCATCCCGCAGACCGGATTGACAAAGCCCTCCAGCGGCAGGTCGTAGTCGGCGATAGAGCGAAGGCGATAGCGATCGGCGGACGGCTTGCGCCGCGATCGAAGGGTCAGCCGGGCGGCTTCGCGGCTGTCCTGCCGGGGCCGCGAGCATACGGGGCAGGCGGGATCGGCGAGCAGCCCGAACCGCCGCACGACGAGCGAGTTCAGCGACAGCTCGTAGACATATCCGATGCCGGGCGGGCTCGCGTCGCTCCCTGTCGCACCCGGGTCGCTGCCTTCCGCCCACGGATCGGTGAGCAGGGCGAACAGCTGCCGGGCCGTGTCCAGCGCGAAGGTGGTGAGGTAGGGCGACGCGGCCACCGACTGAAGAGAACGGCCGCTTTCGAGGATGTTGCGTTCCTCCGTGGACCGCAGTTTCTGCCACCGCAGGGCTAGGCAGCACGAGCAGGGCGAGCCGGGCGGGGATCCGGCCGCCGGGCCGAACAGGATCGAGCGCGGGGTGAGGTGAATCGGATAGGACGCCGGGTCGGCGACGGATCCGTCCGGCGGACCGGCGATCGCGTCGTGATCGCCGAGGACGGCGACGTACGGCCGGACCCGCCCGGGCAGGCTCGCCGGGCTGCCCAGCAGATGACGCTCGAGGCGCTCGCGATCGGATTCCATCGAGGCGGCGGCCACGGGCGCGATAGTGCTTGCGGTCATCTCATCGTCCCCTTGCTGTACACCTGCGAGGTCGCCCGGCGAGGAGCGGGCCGGAAACCTCCTCACATCGGCGGTTGCCGGCCCGCTCAGCCAGCAGGCGTGACATGGTCACGGCATCCGCTCGCCGGGCCGGAATCCGGTTCCCGCGTGGGATGGATCACGCACAGCTGGCACAGCTGGTGCAGCTCGTGGTGCTGCTGCTGGTGCTCGTGCTGCTGGTACTGCAGCAGTCGGCGAGGACTTCCGCGACGTCCTCGTAGTCCTGGATCTCGAAGGTCTCCGCCTCCAGCAGCTCCAGGTCGCCGCGAAGGTCGATGAGGCCATTGGCCGAGTCGTTCATGGTTCGCCCCTCAGCTCCTCGTCGTGAACTAGTCGCAGCAGCTCGTGCCGCTGGTGCTGCTGCAGCTGCTGCAGGTGCTCGTGCAGCTCGTGGTGCCCGCGAGCTCCTCGGCGACCTGGTCGTAGTCCTGGATCTCGAAGGTCTCCGCCTCCAGGAGTTCCAGCTCGCCCTGCAGGGCGGACAGGTCGATGGTGTCTTGCATGAACCGATCCCTTCACTTGGTCGGGCGCGTGACGTTCGGCGGTAGTTGGATGAGCGGGCCGGACACCGGTCGATGACAGCGGTTGCCGGCCCGCTCGGTGAGGAGGGGCCGCGATCTGCTCGCGGCAACTACCCACGCTCGTCCGGAGCCGGGCTCCGGTTACCGGGATACGTCACGCGCAGCTGGCACAGCTGGTGCAACTCGTCGTACTGCTGCTGGTGCTCGTGCTGCTGGTGCTCGAGCCGGTGCTGGTGCTGCAGTCGCAGCTGGTCCAGCCCAGCAGATCCTCGGTGGCCTCGACATGGTCATGGATCTCGAACGTCTCGGCTTCGAGCAGCTCGAGCCCGGTGTGGAGATCCGAGAGAATCCCGGGTTCGCGTGCCTGTCCCATGGTCAGGCATCTCCTTAGTTGCAGCTGGCGGTGCTGGTGCAGCTGGTCGTGCTACTGCTGGTGCTGCAGCTGCTGGTGCTGCAGCAGTCGGCGAGAACCTCGGCGACGTCCTCGTAGTCCTGGATCTCGAAGGTCTCCGCCTCCAGGAGCTCCAGGTCGCCGCGGAGATCGATGAGGCCGTTCGCAGTGCTGTCTTGTCTCATCGAACTAGCCTTTCTGTACGGGATGAGGGCGTCAGCCGCAGCTCGTACTGCTGGTGCTGGTGCAGCTGCTGCAGGTGCTCGTGCAGCTCGTGGTGCCCGCCAGTTCCGCCGGCGCCTCGTTGTAGTCCTGGATCTCGAAGGTCTCCGCCTCCAGCAGCTCCAGCTCGCTCTGGAGACCGGACAACGTGCCGGCGTCGGCACTACTCCTCACGATTCAGCTCCCTTCAGTGGCCGCGGCTGCCGCTAGTCACAGCAGCTGGTGCCGCTGGTGCTGGTGCAGCTGCTGCAGGTGCTCGTGCAGCTCGTGGTGCCCGCGAGCTCCTCGGCGACCTGGTCGTAGTCCTGGATCTCGAAGGTCTCCGCCTCCAGGAGTTCCAGCTCGCCCTGCAGGGCGGACAGGTCGATGCGGTCATGCATAGCCGATCCCTTTCCATCGGTTTACCGGGACAATTCGCAGCATCGCAGGGGGCACTCTCAGCGGTCGCCGCGTGCCGCTGACAATTCGCTCTCAACCCGCTCTCAAGTCGCTGACACGCGGTCGACGGCAATAAATGTCGCTGGTCTACTGGATTGGCGGATGCGGTCCGTTGCAACGAACGCACGGGAGTCTCGATGAGCGAAATCCTCGCCCGGACCTTCGAAGCCACTCGCCGCTATGGCGAGGTGACGGCTCTCGACCAGGTCTCCGTGAATGTGCATGCGGGTGAAATCGTCGGCCTACTTGGCCCAAACGGCGCCGGCAAGAGCACTCTCATCAACTTGCTCGTCGGGCTGCGCCGGCCGACCGCCGGGCGAGTCGAATTGTTCGGCGGCGATCCGCGTAACCCCGCTAGTCGGCGCGCGATCGGGGTAACGCCCCAAGAGACCGGGCTGCCGACGACACTCCGCGTGGGGGAGTGCTGCGAGTACGTCGCCGCGCATTTTCCCGACCCGATGGACACGTCCGAACTGCTGAAGCGGTTCGGCCTCGAGGACCTCCAGAAGCGCCAGACCGGGGGTCTTTCCGGTGGGCAGAAGCGTCGCCTGGCCGTGGCCTTGGCGTTCATCGGCCGACCACGGATGGTATTCCTGGACGAGCCGACCACAGGCCTGGATGTCGAGGCACGGCACGCACTGTGGCAGGGCATCAGGGAATTCCACATCGAGGGCGGCACGGTGTTGCTCACCAGCCATTACCTCGAGGAGATCGACGCGCTGGCCCGCCGCGTGATCGTATTGGGCGGCGGCCGGGTCCTCACCGACGACACCGTCGAATCGGTACGGCAAATGGCGGGGGTCCGGCGGGTCAGCCTGGTGCTGGAGGAGGTTCCGCCACTGGCCGGCCTGGTCGGTGTGGAGCGTGCGGACGGCCGCACTCACCTGCTGACGACAGACGCCGATCAGCTCATCCGGGATCTGGTCAGGGCCAAGGTGGCCTTCTCGGATCTGGAAATCCGGCCCAGTTCCCTGGAAGAGGCCTTTTTGTCTCTCACCACCGCGGTCGCCGACGACACCGTGAAGGTTTGATCCGCCCCGAGCAGTACGGAGCCGAGGCATGCAGCTCGTTCTCACTCACGCGAAGTATCAATTCCTGGAGACCGTTCGAATCCCGATCGCGGTTATCGGCAACGTGTTCTTCCCGGCTGCGGTCATGGTTTTCTTCGTCGTGCCGTTCACCGGCGACGACCCCGCCGCCGCGACCCTCGCCACCGCCTCGGTCGTGACGTTCGCCCTGATGATGAGCTCGCTGTTCCAGTACGGCGTGGGCGTCGCGGAGGATCGAGCGCAGCCCTGGGACCCCTACACGCGGACGCTACCCGCGGGACCGTTGCCGCGGTTTGCCGGCCGGATCATCACCGGGCTGGGCTTCATGGGGATATCGCTGGTGGCGGTGTTGGTCGTCGCCGCCGTGGCCACCGACGCCAGCATCGCGCCCACCCGGCTGGTCTTCGCGGTCGGTGCGCTCGTGGTCGCCACGGTGCCCTTCACGCTGATGGGGCTGGCGATCGGCTACGCGGTGCCGAGCAAGGCGGCGCTCGCGCTCGCGCAACTGCTGTTCTTCCCGCTCGCCTTCGGCGGAGGCCTGCTCGGCCCGCCCGGCGAAGGCCCTGGATTCGTCGAGGCGGTGGCCCCGTACCTGCCCACCCGCGGGGTCGCGGAACTGATGTGGGCGGCGGTCGGCGATTACCGGATCAACCGGGTGGCTCTCCTTATGCTCGGCGTATGGATCCTGGGCATGGGCATCCTGGCCATCTGGGCGTATCGCAGGGACGAGGGTCGCCGCTTCTCGTGAGCCGACCTGAGCAGCTTCGCGCACGCCTTCATTACCTGACGTTGGACAATGGGTTGCGGGTGGTGCTGTTCGAGGACCACGTGGCGCCGCTGGTCGCCGTCAACGTTTCGTACGGGGTCGGCTCACGCCACGAGCGGACAGGTCGTACCGGCTTGGCGCACCTGTTCGAGCATCTGATGTTCCAGGGGTCGGCGCACGTGGCCGAAGGCGAGCACGCTGCGCTCATGACCGGCGCCGGCGGCCGGTTCAACGCCGCCACGTCATTCGAGTGGACCGCCTGCTACGAGACGTTGCCGACCGGCCACCTCGAGCTGGCCCTGTGGCTGGAGGCCGACCGGATGGCGACCATGGCCGGCTCCCTCACCCAGGCCAAGCTCGATAACCAACGCGACGTGGTCAAGAACGAGCGTCGCCAGCGCTACGACACCATGCCGTACGGCACCGCGGCCGAGTCTCTGCACGCCATGGGCTTTCCACCGGGACATCCGTACGCGCACCTGCCCATCGGGTCGATGGCCGATCTGGACGCCGCCACCCTCGATGACTGCAGAGACTTCTTCGCCACGCATTACGCGCCCGGCAATGCCGTACTGGCCATCGCCGGGGACATCGATCCCGAGCAGGCCGGCGACGCGGTGCGGCGATACTTCGGTCACCTACGGCCCCGCACCGCGGCCGATCCGCCGCATGACGTCGCCGGGCCGATAGAGCGCACCGTCCGCGAGCAGGTCCGAGAGCGAGTCCCGGCCGCCGCATACTTTGTGCTTTTCCGCCTGCCCAGGGACGGCACCCAGGAGATCGAAGCCGCCGACCTGGCCGTGGACATCCTGGCCGCCGGCCGGAGCAGCCGGTTGCACGACCGCCTGGTGCGGGGCCGGCTGGCCACCGACGTCCACTTCGCCGTCGACCGGTACGCGTGGGGCGCGTCGGTGGGGATGCTCAGCGTGCTCGCGGTGGACGGTGTCGACCTCGCCGACATCGAGACCGCCGTCGCCGAGGAACTGCGCCTGCTGGCGGCGGACGGGCCTACCGCAGCGGAGCTGGAGCGCGTCCACGCCCAGGCCGAACGGCGGTTCCTCGATCGGACCGGCTCTGTCACCGGAATCGCCGACCGCCTGGCCAGGAACGCGACCCTGTTCGGCGACCCGGCTCGTACGTTCACAACCGTCGAGCGGGTTGCCGCCGTCACCGCCGAACAGGTCACGGCCACGGTCGCGGCCCGGCTGAGCACGGCGGGCCACGCCGTACTTACCTATGAGCCGATCTCATGACCGCGTTCCCGCCGCGCCCCGTTCCCTGGCCTCCGGCACCGTGGACGTTCCCCGCCGTGGAGACGACGGCGCACCCGAACGGCCTCACCTTGGTCACCTGCGAGCTGCCCGGGCGTGGGCTGACGGCCGTACAACTGGTCATCGACGCCGGCGCCGGGCGAGAGCCGCCCGAGCTGGACGGCATCGCCACGATCACCGCCCGGGCGCTGGTGGAGGCGGGTACGGACAAGCGCCCGGCGCGCAGTTTCGCGGCCGATCTGGAGCATGTGGGCGCGACGCTGCGGGCCCAGGTGAACGTGGCCGCCCTGCGTCTGGTACTCGACGCGCCGGCGAGCAGGCTCGCCACCGCGCTGGACCTACTGGCCGAAGCGGTCCACCAGCCCGCGTTCCCCGCGGCGGATGTGGACCGTCTGGTCGATGAGCGACTGGCGGAGATAAAGATCGAGGACGCCAACCCGCGCACGCGGGCCCGGCGCGAGCTACATGCCATCGTGCTCGCGCCGGGCGAGCGTGCGGCGCGGCCGGTCGGCGGTGGCGCGCAGAGCGTCGCCGGCCTCGACGCGGCGACCGCCCGGGCGTACGCCACAGCCGCGATCGGGCCGGGCGCGGCGACCTGCGTGGTGGCCGGAGACCAGGCCGAAGCCGACATCGAGCGGCTGGTCGCCGATGCCTTCGCACGGTGGACCGGCATGCCGCCCGCGCCGGCGCCCGAACCGCCGCGTTTCGCCGACGGCCCGCGGCTGGTCATCGTGAACCGGCCGGGGGCGAAGCAGACCCGGCTGGCGCTGGGCCACGGGCTGCCCGGCCGCGAGCACGGCGACTGGGCCGGCCTGACCGTTGCCGCCCATGTGCTGGGCGGCGGCCTGACCTCCCGGCTCGACGCCGTACTGCGCGAGCAGAAGGGCTACACGTACGGATTCCGCGCGGCCGCGCAGCCCATGCGGAGGGGCGGCATCCTGGTCCTCGAGGGGGCGGTGGCCAGTGCGGCGACCGCGGCTGCGCTGGCCGACGTGATATCCGAGACCGAGCGGCTGCGCACGGCCGGGGTCACCCCGGACGAATTCGCGGCGGCCATCCGGAAACTCGCGGACGGCGCGCCCGTACGGTGGGACACCGCCCGGGCGATCGCGTCGGAACTTGCCCGCTCGGTGGCCGGTGACCGGCCGGCCGATTATCCGGCCCGTCATCTCGCCGAGCTGAGATCGCTCGCGGTCGAGGACGTGGTCGACGTGATCACGCGGCGGCTGAACACGGCGGATCTCGGGATCGTCGCCGTAGGCGACGCAGACCGGATTCACCGGCCGCTCGAACGGCTCGGTATCGCCCCGGTCGAAGTCGTGTCCTGAGTGCGGGTTGTCCAGCTTGGTTTCGCGGATCCGAGCCGTTGAAAAATCGGCGGTCATGGGGTGACAGGAGATTGATACCAAGTTGCCAGCGGCCCCTGTAAGGCTTGAGCCACAAATCTTGATGTTGCTCGCATCAAGGAGGGCCGAAATCCGTGGACGCGACAACCATCACCAATAACGACGCGACCCTGTCAACGCCATCTCCGGCCGGCGGAGCATTGGCCGACGGTTTTCTTGAAGTCCGTCCCAGGCTCCGGCACGACGTTCTCTTCGCCGATATGGGAGACGGTGTACTGTTCCGGAACAGCGACACCGGATTCATCGTCAAAGGGCGCACCGCTTATCGTTTCGTCACGATGCTCGCCCCGCATCTGACCGGCCGGCATACCGTCGCCGAACTCTGCGCGGGCCTGGGCGAGAGCCAGCGGGCGATGGTCACCGATTTCGTTCGCACCCTGCTCGATCGCGAATTCGCCCGGGACAGCCGGCCGGGCCGCAGTGCCGAACTGCCGGAAAGTGTCCTCGCGCGTTTCCACCCGCAGGTGAACTACGTCGAGCACTATTCGGACGACGCGGCTTACCGCTTCGCCCGGTTCCGCGCCGCGAATGTGCTGATCCTCGGCAGCGGGCCGATCTCGACGGCGGCCGCGCGCAGCCTGCTGCGCAACGGGATGCGGGCCGTCCACGTCGCGGCGGCGGGCGTGGCGGACGCGCTCACGGCGGAGGCGGCGGCACTGCGCGCCGAGGGGTGCGAGGCCGAGGTTCGGCTCGCCGACCACGCCGTGGAGAATATCGCCGCGCCCGAGGCGGCGTCCTACGACATGGTCATCGCGCCGGTCGAGGACACCAGGGCCGCTGAAGTGCTGCGCTTGGGGTCGGTGCGGTCGAGCGCGGGTCCCGCTCTGCTCACCGCGGTGGTCGTCGGCGACCTGGCGGTCGTCGGTCCGCTGGTACGCGCCGGATCCGCTCCATGCTGGACCTGTGCGCTGCTCCGGCTCGGCGCCAACCTCGATCCGCGGGCGGTCGGCGCGCTGTGGCGCGACATCGGCCTGCCGGGCCTGGCACCGGCCGCCGGCGTCCCGAGCACGCCCGTCTCGGCGATGCTCGGCAACATGCTGGGCTACGAGGTCTTCCGGGTGCTGACCGAGTGCATGCCCGCCGAGACCGACGGCGCGGTCGTCGTACAGGACCTCAAGACCCTCGAGATCTCGCGTGAGCCGCTGCTGCCGCATCCGCTGTGCCCGGTGTGCGCGGAAGTCCAGGCGAATGCCCGGCCGATCATAAGGCCGGAGCAGGCAGACACCGCCCCGGCGGAGGCCGCCGCGGATGACGAGGATCACGACCCGGACCGGCTCCGTGCGGAACTGGAGCGGCACCTCGACCTGGTCGGAGCACACGTGGGAGTGTTCACGCAGTTCGCTGACTCCTCGATCGACCAGTCACCGCTGAAGCTGAGCCGCCTGCGGGTCGGACCGGCCGCGCACCTGGGCGCCGGCCCTCGCGTCATCGCGGCCGCCGATCTGCACTACCTGCCCCGGGCACGAACCCGCGCGGTGCACGCGGCCGCCCTCGTCTACGCCGGCCAGGTCGCGTACGCGCGGGACGCGGTGATCGCGAACCGGCAGACGCTGACCGGCTCGGGCCGCGCGGTCATCGCATACGAGCGGCTGCTGACGTGGAGCGGACGCGCCGTCGAGGGACGTCCGGCCGAGCCGTGGCTCACCGCCACCTCCCTGCTCTCCGGCCAGGAGCATTACGTTCCTGTCGCCGCCGTCCATCCCTTCTCCGCGGCCAACGCGGACTTCGTCAGCGAACCCTCGGCCGCGGGCAACGGCGTCGGAGCCACCGTGCCGGAGGCGATCCGGACCGGAGTCCTTTCCGCCCTGGCCTACGAGGCCCTGTGTGAGGCCGCGGCCGGCCGTACAGTGGGCCGCCCGATCCAGGTCTCGGCCCCCGAACACGGCTCGGAACTCGACTTCCTCATCCGGACCGCGAAGAACATGGAGTTGCCGGTCGAACTCGTCGATATTGCACCGCGCGGACCTGCTCACCTGGTGCTCGCCCGGGTTGTGGCCGCAAACGCCGCCGCCGCCCAAGACCGCGTGTCCTGGGCGATGGGAGCCGAACTGTCCCGTTCCGCCGCGGTGATCGCCGCGCTGCGCGATCTCCTCGCGGAAGAGCAGCTACGGCGAGAGCTCGGCCCGGACACGACGATCGACTTCGGCGATCCGCTGCTTCCCCAGCTCGATGTCCGGGCGATTCAGTGCGCCGGGACGGACGAGGTACGGCCGGACGCGCGTGTCCCAGACCTATTCGACGACATCCGCGTACGCGGCCGCGACGCGCTCGTGGTCGCCACGACAACGCCTGACCTATCCGAGTCGGGTGGGGTCGTGACCGTACGCGTCCTGCTGGCGACCTGTCAGGAGTAGTCGCCATGCCGGTGACCGAGGACCACCCGGCCTGGCTTCCGCTGGAGAAGTCCCGGCTGCGGGTGGAGGGCTTTCTCCGCGATCGTGGCGCCATTGACGGCCCGGCGATTCGGGTCATGCTGCTGGGCGTCAAGGACGTGCTCGCGGTGGCCCCGCCTGATTCGGATCTTCGCGACGTGGTGCCGATCCACCTCCATGACAACATCGCCATCGTCGGGCCGATGACCTCGGCGTCGGGCAGCAGTCCGGCCCGTCCCTGCTTCCACTGCCTGGCCCGCCGCTGGCAGCTGCTCCGCTCCAAAGACGAACGGGATGTCCTCGAATTCGGCGCGCCGGTCCGGGCCGTCGAGGAGACGCCCTTCCTCGCCGAGTTTCCGCTCGAGGTCATCTGGCGGCTGGCTCAGCACGTCGCGTCCGCCCGGCCGGTCGACACGTCCGGCCACCCCTACGTGTTCGAAGTGCGACTGGACACCCTGCGCGTGCGGCGATACCCCCTGCTGGCGGACTCCGACTGCCCGCTCTGCCACGTCAAACCAGCGGACGACCCCGGCGCGGTCGTCACCACGCTCTCGTCGCGGCGCAAACCGGCGCCGGACTCGTTTCGGTTGAAGGAAGCCCGGGATTACGACATCTCCGTGGCGGCATATGTCAATCCGGTCTGCGGAGCGCTCGGGCTACAGGCACGCCACCGGCTGGAGTGCACCACCACCGCGCCGACCATCGGCCACCTCGCCGTGCGCGGCGACGGCTATATGCACAACTCCTTCTGGGGCGGCCACGCGTACAACTACGACGACAGCGTGGTGCTCGGCATCCTGGAAGGGCTGGAGCGGCACGCCGGAATGCGGCCGCGCCGAGTGGCCACCGCCGTGGTCGACACGTACGAGAACCTGGCCGCCGAGGCCCTCGACCCCGCGGAGTGCGGTGTCTATACCGACGAGTTCTATGCGGGCAACCCGTACTACGTCAGGTACACGCCGCAGCTGAAGATCCCGTGGGTGTGGGGCTACTCCCTGCGCGACAAGCGTCCCCTTCTCGTCCCCGAGAACATGACGTACTACCACGTCAACCGCTCGCTCAATAAATTCCTGCAGGAGTGCTCGAACGGCTGCGCCGTCGGCAGCTGCATAGAGGAGGCCATTTTCTTCGGCCTGCTCGAACTCATCGAACGCGACGCATTCGTGATCAGTTGGTACGGCAAGGCGAGCCTGCCGGAGATCGACCCGGAGTCCTGCGCCAGCACGGCCACCCGGATCATGGTCGACAGAATCGCTCTGTACGGCTACGACGTGCGGCTTTTCGACACTCGCATCGAGTTCCCCGTTCCGGTTGTCACGGCGGTGGGCGTGCGCCGCAATGGTGGGCCAGGCACCCTGTGCGTCGGGGCCGGGACGAACCTGGACCCGGAAAGCGCGGTACGCGCGGCGCTCGGCGAGATAGCCAATACCATTCCGGGCTTCGACGTCCACTCGGCCCGGGAGACCGACGAACTCCGCGAGATGGCCGGCGACTTCGATCTCGTCACCGCCTTGGACGACCACCCACGCCTGTTCGGCCTTCCCGAGATGGCCCGGCACGCGGATTTCCTCCTTGCCGGGCCGGCCCCGCGAAAGCCGATGGACGACATCTACCGCGACTGGAACCAGCGCAGGCCGCGCGGTCAGGAGCTATTGAACGATCTTCAATTCTGTCTCGATCGGGTCATCGCCGCCGGCTTCGACGTCATCGTCGTCGACCAGACCTCCCCCGAGCAGATGGATGCCGGGGTGCGCGGCGCCTGCGTCATCGTGCCCGGTCTCATCCCCGTCGATTTCGGCTGGGGCCGTCAGCGGGCGCTGCACATGCCCAGGCTGCGCAGCGCGTTCCGGCGGGCCGGATGGCGATCAACCGACCTCGATGACACCGAGCTAAATCGAGTTCCGCACCCGTTCCCGTGACCGGGTCAGTCGAAAAGAGGCCACCGATGAGCGTCGTCCACGACTACGTCAACGCGATCGTCCGCCGTCGGCGGGAGCCCATGGAGCCACTGGGGTTCCAGCCGAACTGGGGGGACAAGCCACGCCGGCACAAGGTGTACGACGGTGCCGTGCGGTTTCCGCTGCCCGCCGGAGAGCGCACGGATTCGGCCTTGCTGAGCACCGGGTTCGGCGCGGATCTCGGCCACGGCGCCTTCACCATGGACACCCTCGCCGGTCTCCTGCGCGACTCCTATGGTCTGCTCGGCCGCCGGCTGGGGGTGCAGGCCAACAACGACGAGGCGGCCCTGCCGCAGTACCGAAGCGCGGTCTGGTGGCGCGGAACGGCGTCCGGCGGTGGCCTCTACCCCGCGGAGATCTATTGGGTGACCGGTGGCGCGGGCCCACTGCTGCCGGGCGTCTACTACTACTCCACACCGCACCATGCCATGCAGCGCCTGTTCGTCGGCGACGCCGTGAGCCAGGTGCGCGCCGCCATCGGGGACGACCCGGCCGCCGCGGCAACCGACCAATATCTACTGGTCAGCGTCAAGTTCTGGAAGAACTCGTTCAAGTACAACAGCTTCTGCTACCACGTGGTCACCATGGATGTCGGGACCCTGCTCGGCACCTGGCAACTGTGGTCGCGCGCCCATGGGCTCGCGCTGCGACCCGCTCTGACGTTCGACGAACCGGCGCTCAACCGGCTGCTCGGGCTGCACACGGAAAGCGAGAGCACGTTCGCCGTCGTGCCGCTGCTCTGGTCCGGCGCCGACACCTCCGCCGCGGGATCGCCCACGCCGAGCCGGCCGCCGGATCTGGCGCCCCGGGTATCCATCGGCGAGACAGAACGGTCGCGTACGGTGCTCCGCTTCCCGACGATCGAAGAGGTCCACGCAGCGATCGTCGACGCCGGCGCGGCGCGTCCCGCGCCGGCGGTGCTGGCGGCCGGCGCGGCCGGGGTGCCCGCGCACGACAAGACCGAGGTGCAGGCGCTGCCGGCCCCGGCCCGCCTCGACGTGCCTGTCGCCGCCGCGCTGCGCGCCCGCCGCAGCAGTTTCGGCCGGTTCAGCGGACATCCGCCGCTCACCACGCCCGCCTTGAGCGCGATTCTCGCCGCGGGGGCGGCCGGCGGGCGGTTGGTCTCCGACATCAAGCGGCCCGACGGAACGCCGAGCCTGACTCGGCTGGTCGCGTTCGTCAACCACGTCCAAGGGATCGCCCGCGGCGTCTACGACTACGACCCGGCGCGGAACAGCCTGGGCGTGGTGTCTCTCGACGACGTCGGGCTCTTCCTGCAGCGCAACTACTTCCTCCCCAACTACAACCTGGAGCAGGCGGCCGCGGCGCTGGTCGTGCTGGCCAGGCCCGAGGCGGTTATCGACGCCGTCGGGCCGCGTGGCTACCGGTTCGTCAACGCCGAGGTCGGCGCCGTCGCCCAGTCGGTCTACACAGCGTGCGCGGCGCTGGGCGTGGGCTGCGGCGCCGCACTCGGCTTCGACAACGTCTCCTACTCCGAGCGACTGAACATCGTAGGCACGGGTGAGTGGCCGCTGCTGCTCTTGATGATCGGCAACGAACGGGCCGGCGAGCCGAACTTCGACTACTGGATCAACTGAGGGCGCAGGGAGGTTTGGCTGATGCGACAGAGCATGACGGAAAGCCCGGCCGCGCCGGGCCGGGCGGCTGAGTGGCTGCTGACCCGGCTCTTCATGCTTCGAATCGGCGGCATGCCGGTCGACACGGTGCACCCGTTGCGCTGCCCGGAGACACTGCGCTGGGCCGCGGAGGTCCTTGCCCTCGAGGCCCGGCTCGACGAATGCAAGACCAGCATCGGCGACGCGCTCGCCGACGCGATCGGCGGTACGGAGGACGGACAGGTCCGGCGGGAGATGCTCGCGCTGCGCCGGGACATCTTCAATCTGCGCATGCCCCGGGACCCGGCGGCGGCGCACCGGCTCGCCGAAAGCCTGGACCAGCCCCACCGCGACCAGGTCGGCGACTGGCTCGATCTGCGGACCCGGTACGAGCGGCTGCACACGGCGGGCGCGGCCACACTGGACGGCGAGATTCGTCAGCGCCGCGAGTACCTGCGCGGGCTCGCTCGCGATCCCCGCCTCCGGCACGGTCTGCTCCTCGCGTCTCCGTCATTGGATCGGTACCTGTCCGCCTACCTCGACGCGCCACCCGGACCGCTGAGCAAGCGCGCCCGCCGGATCGAACGCTCCCTGCTGGACTACATCTTCCGCAGTGTGTGCAAGACCAGCCCGTTCAGCACGCTGACCACCGTTGCCCTGGCGGGCTTCGAGACGCAGGCCACGTGGGCGCTGTCCGCGGACGGCGTGGCCGGGCTCGGGCGCAGTCATCCGCGGCTCAACGTGGCCATGCTCGTACGCCTGGCCGAGGTCATCGCCGGTGACGCGGCGTTGCGCGCCGATCTGCCGGTGGAGGTCACGTCGGGCTGGCGGGCCGACAGCGACCGGATCCGCTACGTCCGGCGGGTTCGCCACGCGGGCGACACAGAGGCGGCGGTGACCTTCGACTCGCTGCGCGAGAGCCTCTTCTATCTGTCTCGCGGCACGGTCCTGAAGGAAGTGCTGGCGATTCTGGAGGACGAACCGCGGCTCCGGATGGGTGAACTCGCCGAACGACTACGCAACGCCGATCCCGACAACCGAGATCGCGCCGAGACGGAAACGTACCTCAGCCACCTGCTCCGGTTGAGCCTGCTGACCGTCCCCCTGCTCCAGATCGATATTCACAGCGACGATCCGCTGCGCAGCTTCCGCGATCGGATCGTGCGCATGGGCCGGCCGTGGTCGGACCAGCTTGCCGAGCGGCTCGACCTGGTGGCCGCGCACCTTGGCGAGTTCGCCGACGCCGCGCTCGAGGAGCGGCGCCGGTTGGTCGAGGCGATCCGCAGCGAACTCACCGAGGCGCAGCACGATCTGGGTCTGGACGAGGTCACGACGCCCCGGACGCTGATCTACGAGGATGTGTGCCATCCCGAGGCACGGATCGCCGCCGACCGAGAGCGGTGGGAGCGCGACCTCCTGCCGTCGCTGCGGGGGCTGGCCCGGATACTCCCCCTCTTCGACGTGACGCTTCCCCACCGGCTGAGCCTCAAGGGCTTCTTCCTGGCCCGGTACGGTCGCGGCGGGCGCTGCCCGGACCTGCTGCGGTTCATCCATGAGTTTCATCGCGACTTCTTCGATCAATACGGCAAGGCGGCGCAGCGGCGGCAGGCGTTCGATGACGACGGCGAGTACGTGCCGCAGGAGAATTGGCTGCGGCTCCCCGAGATCAGCGCCCTCGACCACGCCCGGCGCGTTCTGACCGAGCGCATGCGTGCGGCGTACGCGCGACTGCCCGCCGATGCGACCGAGCTCGTGCTCGACGACGAGTTCATCGAGGCCGTCGCGGCGGAGCTCCCCCGGACGGGGCAGGACTTCGATCCACGCAGTTTCTTCCTGCAGGTGGCCGACATCAAGGGTCGCCCGCTGGGCGTACTCAACCGGTCGTACTCCGGGCTCACCCTGCTGTTCTCCCGGTTCGCGCACTGCTTCCGCGACGCCGGCCCGGGCGGACTGGCCGGCCAGCTGCGCGAGATCCTGCTCGAAATGCAGCCGCCCGGCGCCGTCTTCGCCGAACTAACGGGCGGCTACGACACCACGAACCTCAACCTGCACCCCGCGGTCACTCCCTTCGAGCTGGTGTGTCCCGGCGAGACCAGCTTCCGCGCCGCCGCCGAGCAGATACCGATCAGCGACCTCACGATCGTGCACGACGAGGAGAGCGACCGGGTCCAGCTGCGCTCGCGCCGGCTGGGCACCGAGGTCATCCCCGTCTACCTCGGCTTCCTCGCTCCCATGGCGCTGCCCGAGGTGCAGCGTGGCCTGCTGCTGTTCTCGCATACCGCGATGGCCCCGCTGGACCTGTGGAACGGAGTCGACAAACCCCTGATGGGAGACACGATCGGCGGTCATCCGCGGGTCCGGTACGGGGATCTGGTGCTCGTCCGCCACACCTGGAAGATGCACCCCAACTACCTGCCGAGCCGGGCGAGCGCGGCGTCCGACTCCGACTGGTTCCTCGCCTGGCAGCGCTGGCGCCGCGACAACGGACTGCCGCCGCGCGTCTTCGCCACCATCGACATGGCCCGCGAAGGGGAGGACCCCGACCCAGACCAGGCGGGCATGCAACCGCGGAAGCCGCAGTACGTGGACTTCGACAGCTACTTCTCCCTCAGCCTGCTCGAGCAGACGATCAAGCGCGCGGACCGCCGTGTGGTGATGCAGGAAATGCTGCCGGACGTGGACCAACTGTGGCTCCGCACCGAGGAAGGCAGCTACGTGGCCGAGCAGACCATCGAGATCACCGGTCTTGGCCGGCGTGCCGGCGGCGAATCATAGGAGGTCGTGATGACCATCGAGACCACGACGCACGAGCCCGCCCAGCGTACGGGCGACTGGCAGGCCATTCACATCTTCTATGCCAGCGATCCCAAACCCCTGCTGACCGAATGCGTCGCGCCGCTCGTCGCGGAACTGCGGGAAGGCAACCTGCTCGCCGGGTACTTCTTCATCAACTATTGGCTCGAAGGCCCCCACGTGCGGCTGCGCCTCAAGCCCGTCAGCGCCGCCGCGACGGACGAGGTGCGGCGCGTCGCCGAGCTGCGGATCGGAGAGTTCCTGGCCCGGCGGCCGGCACTGTACGAGGTCGATTCCGACTTCCTGGTGGGTTTCTACGATGACATGTTCCGCCTGGAATACAGCGAGCGGGAACGCGTCGAGCGGTACGGGAACGACGGGCCAATGCCGTTGCGCCCGAACAATTCCTACCACTACATCCCGTACGAGCCGGAGTACGGGAAGTACGGCGGACCGGACGGCGTCCGGCTGGCCGAGTGGCACTTCGAGCACTCCAGCGATCTGGTGCTCGACCTCATCGAGAAGGCGAACACCCACCTTCGTACGGTGACGCTGGGGCTGGCCGCGCAGCTCATGATGATCATGTCGACGACATTTCTGCGCGACCGAAACAGTGTCGCCGAATTTATGGAGAGATATCACCATTTCTGGCATGACTGGTTCCAGCTGGGCAATTCACAGCGGGACGCGGCCTACGAGAGCAACTACACCGAGATCGTGGGAGACCTTCGGCATCGCTTCAGCGAGATCTTCCATTCGATCACTTCGGACAAACCCGATCGGCTCACCAGCTTCGGCCGCGCCTGGGCGCTCCACTGCGCCGAACTCCGCGCCCGCGTATCCGAATACGCCGAGCAGGGCCGCCTCATATTTCCGGCCCGCGACGAGTCCGGCGAGTATCGACCCGGCCGGACCGTCACCGAGCGGGAGGCCGTCACCGACCCGGAGGTGGCGCTGCGGGCCCTGCTTTCCCCGTATATGCACATGACGAACAACAGGTTGGGCGCGAACGTGGTCGACGAGTCCTACCTTTCCTACCTGCTGTTCCGATCCCTGACCGACAACACGGCCGCGGCCGGTGCCGATGAGACGCGGGCTCGATGACAACGGCGCCGCACCTCCTGGAAGCCCGACCCCGGCTGCGGCCCGGCGTCGTGCTCGGTCCGGCGGTGCGCAGTGGTGCCGCCCTCGTCCACAATGTCAAGGATTCGCGGACCGGTCGTTACTTCCAGATCGGGCCGCGGGAATTCTTTATCGTGTCCCGGCTGGACGGGAGCACCACGCTGGCCGAGATTGGCCGCGAATACGCCACCGAGTTCCGCCGCCGCCTCGGCGAACCGCAATGGAAACAGATACTCGCCACGCTGGGCAGCCGGCAACTGCTCGATGGGGCGGGCGAGGTATCCGGAACGGAATCGAAGGCCGGCTCACCGGCCCCGTCCGCGGAGCGGAGCCTGCTGAACGCCCGGATCACCTTGGTCAACCCGGAGACGTTCTTCCGGAACGTGCAGCCTCGGCTGCGGTGGGTTTTCTCGTCTTACTTCATGGTCTGCGCACTCATCGCGATACTGGCGCTCGAAGTCACCGTCGTGGTAAAGGCGACGAGCCTCCTCGACGAGGCGCGGCAATTGTGGAACGCACCCGTCGCCGGATTGGCCGTTGTCGTCATTTCCTGGCTCACCGTCGCGCTGCACGAGGCCGCCCACGGGTTGACGGCCACCCACTTCGGCGGTTCCGCCACGGAGATCGGGATCATGTGGAGATTTCCCGTCCTGGCCCCCTACTGCAGGGTGAACGACGTGTTGTTGTTCCGGCGGCGTCGGCACCGGGTCTACACGGCCTTCGCCGGCGTTTTCGCCGGTCTGCTCGCGCTTCTTCCGGTGGTGCCGGTATGGCTGTTCGCGCCGCCGGAAAGCAGCCTGCGGCACGCCGCATCGGCCCTTCTTGTGTTCGGCAGCCTCGCCGCCGTCGCCAACTTCATTCCCTTCCTGCAGTTGGACGGCTACTTCATGCTCAACCACGCGCTCGGTATGCAGAACCTCCGAATCGAGAGCTATCGATTCATCGGGCAGTTGCTACGAGCGCCGCGGCGTGACGGCGATTCCGGCGTTCTCGCACGCCAGGCCGCCTATCCCGGGCGGGTGCGAGCGATCTATGTCCTCTACGCCGCCGGTTCGGCTCTGTTCGGCATCGCACTGGCCTGCTGGTTCGTCTACTCGCTGTTCGTCGCGCTACAGGGGAGCCTGGGCGCCGTCCGGGCCGGCGCCGTCGTCGCTATGGCCGTCGCGGCCGTCACGTTCGCACTTGTCACCAGCCAGCGGCGGCGGCGGTCGAAAGTCGACAAGCCGGCGACGTAATCGGCCGGCCTGGGTGCGGTTCAGCCGCGCGGGCGGGGCCGATTGGCGACCGCGTACGCGACGTTGATCACTGCAATGGCTATCCAGACGAGGAAGACAGCGGGGACGCCGTTGGCGTGCATGTTGCCGCTGATCACGGCGGTCGTCAGGAAGCCGCCGAAGACCGTGCCAACGGCGATCCCTATGGTCCGCGCGGCGCCGGACGAGTCGGTCGCGGCAGCGTGCTCGCTCAGCCGCGCACCGACCTGTTCGTCCACCCGTGCCTCGATTGAGCGATCGATATGTTCGAGGAAGGATTCGACGATGGCCGGCTCGTAATCGGGGCCGAGTTCCTGGCGCGCCCTCAGGGCGGCGCGCAGCTCGTCCCCGGGTGGCTCTGAACTGGTCATGCCCAAGGCATATCCCTTTCCCGAATGGGTGTCCATAAATCACTCCGCGTCGTATCGACCCGCGGGCTTGCCACGGATCACTTCAAGTCGCTCGGCCGAGATCGACTCCGTGGCCCAGTCCGGATCGTTGATCGGCCGCCACGTGGCCTGGTTCATGCTCGGCGACCAGCCAGGGCGCCACTGCGGGGGCCGATTGCCCAAAATGAACTCGCCGACAGACGACTCACGCGACCAGTCAAGGCCGAAGGCCTGGGTGGCCAACTCGGTGTCGCCGGCATCAAGTCCGCACGGGGCCAGCTCCATCGCCGTAGCGACCAGATAGAGCGTCTGGTAGAGCACACCGACGTGCTTGAGCGCCGTGGCGTAGGCGAGGCCGTCGTACTTCCAGGTCAGGCGTTGGATGCGGGCGGTGATCGTAATCAGGACGTCGGGCATCGCGCCGCCGCCCGCCGAGATGTAAGCGCTCTCGAGCAGTGCCTTTCGATGCTCGATGTCGGTGCTGATGCGGACCAGCCGGTGGCCCGCCGGGTCGTAGTGGTAGATGGCCTGCGCGAGTCCGTCGCACCGGTGGACCGTGATGTAAAGCTCCAGCTCATACACCGAACCGGCGGACGGATACGGCCGGTCGCTACTCTCGTAGGGCAGGATGTCCCGATGCAGCGGCCCGAAGACTCCCCGTACTCGGGCCACGCGATAGAGCAGCTCGCCGAGCTGCCGGACGCCGATCGGCTCGTCCGCGTACCGCCGCACCGAGCGCCGCGACTCCAGCACCGCGGTGAACGGCGGGTCGCGGTCGAGAATGTCGTTGAGCTCCGGCCGGTACAGCGGCAGCGCGGGGTGATCGCTCTCGCGCTTCACCGCGGGCTCCGGTTCGATCTTGCCGAGAAACGCGAACGTCGCGCCGAAGTCCTCGTCGTGGCGGCCGAGCCGGCTGCGCGAATGAAAAAGCAGATCGTGGAAGGCCCACTGCTGGATGGCCTCGTCCTCGTCCTCGGCGAACCGGACGTCGGCCGGATCCGCGGCGCCCTCGGCGGCGACCAGTACGCCGGCGCCGATCAGGTGACCGGCGACGGCGCGCAGCACCTCCAGGTCCTCGTCCCCCGCGCCGCCGGCGAGATCGGCGATGGCGGTCGGCCGGATGTGCCCGGTGACGACCTGCCATGCCTCGGCACCCAGCAGTTCTATCCGGTACGGACTCAGCGGTGACTCCACGACCAACGTGCTCTCTCGCCGGCGTAGAAATGCGAACCGCGAAAGCCGGAGCATCTGGTCCTTCGTGGGCGGCCGGGCGGCGAAGATCGCCGTAGTGGCCATCGGGATGATCGACAGCAGTCGTCTGTCTCCCACATCGAGCGAATGCACGAGGGTGAAAGGCAGCCGGTCGAGTGTCGCGTGCAGGCGGGCGAGATCGGCCGTGACATCGGCATCCTGCCGCCCGTTCGCGGTGAGGATGTCGGCGAACCGATCGATCGGGACCGGCTGGAACGCCAGGGCCTCGAACAGCGTGCGCAGCGCGGGGCTGACGTCAGGCACGGTGAGCGCGCCCCATCGGTGCGAAATGACAAGATCGTTGTGCTCGGACTGCAACCGCACGTCCCGGCGGAACGAGTATCGATGGGTCAGGTGAGGGCCCATGGGCTGCTCCCTCCTGCGGGATGACCCTCCTAACGGTCTGGACCACGGCGGGCCGGCACATAAAAGGAACATGCCGATCGGGTTGAGATCGGCCTCTCGAGGAGGCGCGTCCAGCCAGCCGAGCCGTACCGGAATGTCGTACAAACGTCCCGGCGCGAAGCGTGTCCAGAAATGCCGCATGCCCGGGACGATCACCTTGACGACCGGAAGCTCGAGGTCGGGCCGCGTTTGGTCCAGAACAAGAAACTCCATGCCTCTCGCCTCCACGAGCGACTGGGCGGTGTGCAGGTCGTCCAGCAGATCCGGGCTGGACAAGTTGTCATACGAGCTCCGGTTGCGGGCCGGCTGAGCGGCGTCGGGCACCAGGTACGGCTGCGTGGCCACCGTCGCCGTACGCCACCACGCGAGCTGGAACTCGTCGTCGTTGGCGTAGCCGGCCGTGTCCACGTTGATCACCGCCGGCAGGAACTGGTTCAGCTCGGTGAGCGCGCGTTGCACCGCGATCTTGGGGTCGAAGTGGGCGCCGAAGCCCATCAGGATGTCCTCGGCCGGCTTGTCGGTTCGCCGGCTCACGGCCACCACGGTGGGGATGCCGAAGTCGGACGTCAGGTCAAGCACCCACATGGCACGGCGCAGCTGAACGTGCACCGACCGGATTCGGTCGAACCACGGTTCGCGGAAGCTGTCGAGGTCGACTGCCGGGCGGCGTAGCCGGTTGTACCACCACAACGCCACACCGTCCCGCTCGACGAGCTCCAGAAAGCCCTGGACGATCGCATCTTCAAGACTCGAGCCGGCGGCGTTCCCGTTGGAGTCCGCCCACGCGTAGATCGGCTCGTCGTCGAACGGATAGCCGTAGTACAGGTAGCTCGTCGGCAGGTACTTGTGCCGCCGCTCGGTGACGGACCACACCGGTGTCCAATCGAGCCGGGCGTCTTCGTCGAACGGGTCGCTGACATAGAAGAAGGTCGGTCCGAGTGAGTTGACGCGATACCGGTCCCGATACTGTTCGTCGCTGTAGAGCTGGCATTCGTTGGGGTGCACAGCGTCGTCGCCGAGTTCCATCAGGCTGGCGCGCATCCGTGGTTCGTCGCCCTGGAAGACCCCCGAGTAACGCTCTACCGCCTCACCCAGAGCACTTGCCCTGGCCTGCGTGTCGGTGATGCCCTTTCCGCAATTGTGGCTGCGCAGCCCGGCCCGGAGCGTCCGCAAATCGAGTACGCCCTGAGCGGGATTGTGGCCGGCCGTATATCCCTTGATCGCCGAGATTTGGGAATCGATTCTGGTCAGATCGCTGACCACGCCGGTCACTGGGCTGACCAAATTCTCGTACCGGTCCAGAACCTCTTCGGGCGAGCGCGCACGATGTCCGCCGTCAGTCGTAAACGTCTTGACGCGACTCGCCGATATCACCGGTCGATTAATTGTGGATGCAACCAAATTTGGATCGCCGCATGCCGGGCATTGCGGTCGCGCCCGCAGGCTGTGCCGCACTCCACTCAAGGTCAGGGTATCGAAGGCGAATAGATCGTCCTGCCGGTCATCACTCAACCCGGCCAGCCACTTCATGACCTCGAGGGCAATCAACCGCAATCCGATTTCGCGGGTGACCGGCAAGTCCGCCGGCGGCGCAAGCGGAGTCGGCGCACTGAGCCTGTTTTCCAGATACGCCTCGGCGGACCGATTGCCCTGGAATCGCTGCGCCAGGCAGCCCCAGCAGGCGTTTCGCCGCGGCCGGAAGAGCGGACCCACCCAGACGGTGGGGCCGACCGGTTTGGCGAGCAGCCACGGGCGTCCGGTGGCCAGGTATTCGGCGTTGAGCCGAGGCAGTTCCGGGTGCAGATAGTGATCACAGATCACCACGGAGAGTGAGCCGTCGGGCGATGGCGCGTCGTCGGCCACCCTGATCCCCTCGCGGCGCAGCAGCGTCGCGAACTCGCCGCCCGGCACCTCGCCGAGGGACACCACCCCGACCGTTCCCGATGCCGCCTCGATGCCGTTCGACGCAGCCCCCGCCGCACCCGACGGCAGCGGGACGCCGGCTCCAGCCAGGTCCCAGTAGGCCGCCGAGCGCGGTTCTTCCGCCGCGTCCACCAGCCGGAGATGGCCGAGTGCGATCAGCCGCTCGAGGAGATAAAACACCCGTGCAGCAGGCACTTCCCCGGCTAGCCTGTCGGCGACCTCGGCGGTGGTGTACCTGCCATCGAGGAGGGGCGCGACGCGATGGATCAAGTCCCCTTCGAGCGTCAGCACCTCATGCTCGGACACGAGGTACACGGCCTCACCCGGCACCTCCGCCACCCGATGGTGTCGCTTGAAGCGGATCCGACGCGGATCCGCTTCGGCTGTAGCGACCACGGATCAGTCCGGCTCACCGGGCTCCGGCGCCGTCTTCTCCGGTTGGCGATCCCGACCGGGAGGAGGGACGCTGCACAGGGTGACGCAGAAGCACGCGGAGAACGCCGAGTTCGGACCGCTTGCCAAGGACTGAATGGTCAGCGCGTCGGCTGGGGGCGGCGTCAGGCCCTGGATGGTATCGGGATGGACGGGCACGTCGTACTCGGCCAGAACTCCGTCCGGATCGCGTGCATAACGGGCCGCAAGCGTCGGCTCCATCCACATTCGTGCCCGCAAAGCGGCAAGCCGGTGGCGTTTGCTGACGGGAAGGGTGAGCTGTCGTGCGGTCATGTGGAACCTCAGAACGTTCTCGTGCGCCAAACAGGTCATGGACATGAGATCACCGGGCACGGTAGACAACATCGGGGGCGGCCATCGTCCGGTTGTGTGCGGTTGCTGTACGGCTAGCCAACTCAAGTCTCTCCGCGACGCCGTTGCCCCGGTAGTGCACCCCTCATCGATCTGGCATGACGTTAGTCATTCTGGTCGCAGCCCTACGACGCTCCGTGGCGCACCGATTCGGGAGAGTTGCATAATTTGAGGTTTGACAAATTGTCAAAACTCGACACTTCTGCGCTGATATGAGTCAATACTACCGATCGTCGATCGGGGCCACGGGGGTAAGGGGCCATCATGGACACGACGCCCGAAAAGGCGGCGCGATTCGCCTTCTGGGCTGCCATGATCGTCATGCTGGGATACTTCATGATCCCGGCTGCCGCGGTCGTGGCCGATCAAACCGGATTTGTCCATGTGCTGTTCGCCATTGGCAGCCTCACCTTGCTCGGGCTCCTGCAGATCGGTCACACCGTCTACGGGCTCACCCGGCGCGCCGATGGCGGGTGGCGGCTGCCGCTGTTCTTCGTTCCGTCGTGGACACTGCCGGTACAGGTGCTCTTCACGTACGCGCCCATCTGGTGGTTCGGCGAGCCATGGCTCGGCATTCCGGCATTTCTCGCCTGCACCGTACTTCTGATTCTGCCCATGCCGCGGTCGCTGCTCGCCTTCGCCGCGATCGTGATCGTCGAGGTGCCGCTGGCCCGGGCGGCCGGCTTCACGATGTCCAGAAGCCTGTACGCGGCCCTGTCCGTGATGCTGACCGGGGTGGCGCTCTTCGGCCTCATCCGCCTCGCCACGATGGTGCACGAGCTCTACCGGGCCAGAGCCGAACTCGCCCGCCTCGCCGTCGCCGAGGAGCGGCTGCGGTTCGCGCGCGATCTACATGACCTGCTCGGCCACCGGCTCTCCGTGGTTGCGCTCAAGAGCGAGCTAGCATCGCGATTCCTGCCTGCCGACCCGGACAAGGCACGGGAGCAGATGAGCGACATCACCGAAATCGTGCACAAGGCGCTGTCCGACGTACGCCGGGTGGCCCACGACTATCGCGGAATGTCTTTCGAGGAGGAACTCGGCGCCCTCACGTCCGTGCTCGAGAGCGCCGGCATCACGTGCCGGGTCAACGCCGCCGCGCGGGGCGTCTCCCCTGGCGCCATGGCGGCGCTGACCTGGGCGCTCCGCGAGGGCACGACCAATGTGCTGCGACACAGCAAGGCGAGTGTGTGCACGATCCAAACCGAGTTGCGCGGCGACCTGGTGTACCTGGAAATCGTGAATGACGGCGCCCCGAGCCGGCATGCCGAGGACGGCGCCGACCGCCCGGGGGGCGGAATTCCAGGGCTGATCGAGCGGGTCACGATGGTCGGCGGCCGCGCGGTCGCCGAACGATGCACAGACGATCTATTCCGACTAATGGTGGAGGTCCCACGGGATGGCACCGTGTCTTAGTGCCCGTCCATCTGACCGCCCTGTTTCCGCTCTTGGCACGCTGGAGAACCCGTGAGTGTGATTCGCGTCCTCATCGCCGAGGATATGAATTTGCTGCGGGACGCCCTGGTTTCCCTCCTTTCCTTCGAAGAGGACATCGAGGTCGTCGCCGAGCTGGAGCGGGGCGACGCCATCGTGCCGACCGCGATGAGCACGCAGCCAGATGTGGCGGTCATCGATATCGGGCTGCCCGGCATGGACGGCCTCACCGCGGCGGCCCAGCTGCACGAGATGCTGCCGGACTGTCGCGTCCTCATCCTGACGAGCTATGGCAGACCTGGTGAGCTGCGCAAATCACTGGAGGTGCGGGCGGCGGGGTTCGTGGTGAAGGACGCGCCCGCGGCCTATCTGGCCGATGCGATCCGGCGGGTGGCCCGAGGCGAACGGGTCATCGACACCGAACTCGCCGCCACGGCGATCGAGGTGGGAGACAACCCGCTGACCCCGCGCGAGCGGGCCGTTCTCGTGTGCATCGCCCAAGGGGCCTCGGTGGAGGATGCCGCCGCGCAGGTGCATCTCTCACCCGGAACCGTACGCAACTACCTGTCTACGATCATCGCCAAAGTGGGCGCGCGAAACCGCGTGGACGCCATCAGAATCGCCCGCGACTACGGCTGGATTTGAATGACGACGGTTGCCGGCACCCTCGCGAGGAATTGTTGCGCCATGCGCAAGCCGGTCGGCGGCCGGGCAGATGGCCTCGGTGACCAAATGCCCGGCCGCCGGGTGATCAGGAGGCGAGCGGGCGGTAGGTCGCGATGATCACACCGGTGCTGGTCGACTGGGCCTGCACCAGCTCGAGCTTCCGCAACGCGGCGTCATCGGCGAACAGCTTCTTGCGGCCCCCGCCGGCGATCACCGGACTGATGACCAGCTCCAGCTGGTCCAGCAGGTCGTGCTCGAGCAGGGACGCGACCAGGCCGGGGCTACCGGCGACCGCGATGTCCTTGCCCTCGCCCGCCTTGAGCTGCTTGACGGCGGAGGCCAGGTCGCCCTTGATCAGGTCGCTGTTCTGCCAGTCGTCGACATTGTCCCGCGTGGTGGAGACGACGTACTTGGGCGAGTTGTTGATCCAGTCCGCGAACGACGCATCCTCGCCGGTATAACTCGGCCAGAACCCCGCCCACATCTCGTACGTCACGCGCCCGAGAAGCACTGTGTCGCAGCTGTCGAGCGTCTTGGACAGCGCCGCGGCCATTTCCTCGTCAAACGTGAACTGCCACTGATCCGGTGACTCGACGACGCCGTCTACCGAGATGAACAGGCCCGAAATCACCTTGCGCATGATGATGACCCCCTTCTGTTTCCCCTGGCCCCGATGGCCGCGCCTGGGAGGCTAGGTGATCGCGAGCGCTCAGGTCTTGTACAGGAGCGACAGCGGCAACGCCGGTTGCGGTGCGCTCAACTGGGTGGCCGTACGTCCGACGTAGCGAGCCAGCGACCGCGCCAGGTGCGGCTGGTCGAAGTATCCGAGCCGGTGGACCACGTCGTGGGCCGCCACGCCTTCCTGGATCAGGACGGCCGCCTGCCTGGCGCGCTCGATCTGCCGGATGGCACCTTGAGTCAGCCCGGTCACCGCCACGAAGCGCCGTTGGACGGTACGTTCGGACACCCCCGGCGACGCACCGCGAAGCACCGCGCCGACGATCGGGTCGCCGACCAGAACCTCCTCGCGCACCAGCCGCCGTACGAACGCCTCGGCGTTGTCGTAGCCGGGCCGGCGCCAGGTGGAGCCCTTCAGCCAGAACGACCTGCGCGTCGCATCCGGGATCTGGACGGTGCCGTTGACGAGCCGGCCGGCCGGGAGATGCGGCATCGACGTGCCGGGCTGGAAGCTGATCCCGAAGAACGTCGACTCCTCGGGAACCGGCGCCGGAGTCGCCGCGGGCTCCGGCCCATGTACGGCCGCGTAGACCTGGCCGCGTTGCTCCCAGAAGACCAGATCCCAGTCCGACGACGCGATCGACATCATCCGGCTGACCGCGGAGCTGCGGCTCCGCCACACCCGCTGGATGTACGGCGAATCCGACGGACGGCTCTCGATCTCCAAGCCCATCCGGACCCCCTTGCCTCGGCCGGCCGCTGCGGAGCGAACAGTCTGGCACGAGGAGGACACAGGGCAGACGAGATCGCCGGCACCGCGCGGCCGCCGGCGCTCACCCTCCGTCGGGACGGGTGCCCTCATGTGCCGCGTGATCGGTGTCGGGCGAGCCGCCCATCATCTTCAGCATGGGGATGCCGCCGGTACGGGCGAAGCGGATGAGCAGGACGGTGGCCAAGGTCAGGAAGGCGATGTTGAGCCAGGTGGTGTAGTTCCAGGAGAAGTTGGCCTCCATCACCACCGTGGCGTTGCGTTCGGCGGGGATCAGGCCGGTGACGCCGAACAGGAGCTCGATGGCGTACCCGGCGACGACCATCGCGACGTAGAAGGTGACGGTGATGAACAGCGCGGTGCGCAGCCCGTAGTACTTCCGATAGATGTTGATGATCGGCAGGATGATCAGGTCGGCGAAGATGAACGCCACCACGCCGCCGAAGCTGATCCCGCCGTTCCACAGCACCGCGGCGAGCGGCACGTTGCCGATGGAGCAGACGAACGACAAGATCGCCACGATCGGGCCGACGATCGGGCCCCAGATCTTCGCCGCCAGCGGGTGGCCGGTGAAGAAGAGCGCGTTCCAGAACGAGTCGGGCACCCAGGCGGCGATCGCACCCGCGATGAGCAGGCCGATGATCAGGTCGCGGAGGATTGCGGCCCACTCCATCACGAACACATGCGACACCGAGGTGAAGCCCGCGCCGGAGAACAGCCGCCGGGCGAACCTCCCGTCCCGCTGGACCGACATGTCCATGGCCGCGTGGCCCTCCATGGAGCCGGCCAGGCCCTTCGCGGCCTGCGTCCGGGCCGCGCGCAGCAGCCGCTCCCGCAGGAACAGCCGGAACAGCACCGCCAGCACCACGATCATGATCGGGCCGCCGATGAACTCGGCCGCGGTGAACTGCCAGCCCATCAGCAGCGCCAGGATGATGCCCAGCTCGATCACGAGGTTGGTGGAGCCGATCTCGAAGGCCATCGCCGCGATGAAGCTGGCGCCCTTGCGGAACAGCGAGCGTGCCAGCGCCACCGCCGCATAGGAACACGACGAGGACGCCGCCCCGAGCCCGGCGGCGATCGCCACCGTCTTCGGCCGGTCATCGCCCAGCAGCCGGAGGATCGTGGACCGGCGCACCACGGCCTGCACGACCGCCGACAGCGCGAAGCCGAGGATCAGCGCCCAGAGGATCTCCCAGGTCATCGAGCCGGCCAACTCCAGAGCGTGGCCGATGGCGCCCATCGCGATCTCCCTCAAGTACGTTTCACTACATCACGACCATACCCCTAAAGGGTATCCAAACGGGAAAAATGCCTCCATCGTTACCGCCGCCGGCGAGGGCGTCTTCTTCGGCTCCCGCGCCTGGATCATCAGCTGCCTACGACCGGACGGCGGATGACAGGAGGCGGCGCAGGGCGGGGATGTCGCCGGTGGCGCTGCCGTCGGACAGCATTGTGTCGAGCGCGGCCGAGTCGGCGAGTACGTCGTTGAGGGTCTGCGGATCGGTACGAAGGGTGGCGGCGGGATCGGCGGGCTCGCCCGGCTCGATACGCACGCGGCCTTCCTCCGTACGGACGGTCCACACGCGGTCGTCGAGCTCGAGCCGATAGATAGTCGCGGGCGCCATGGGGTCGGGGTGGACCGAACCCCGCAGAAACAGCAGTACGGAGGTCGCGCTCAGCGCCACAGGCTCGGGCGGAAACGGCACCCGGAGCCCCCAGCCGCCCAGGGCCAGCAGGATCGGCTCCAGCTCCCGTCCCCACGCGGTGAGGTCGTACACCCACGAACCGGCCGGGGGCGGCAGCCTGCGGCGGCGGACGACACCGCGCGCCTCGAGCTCGCGCAGCCGGTCGGCGAGCATGTTGGAGCTCGCGCCGGGCAGCGCACGGCGCAGGTCGGAGAAGCGCTGCGGGCCGAAGAGCAGCTCGCGCACGACGAGCAGCGCCCACCGCTCCCCCACAACGTCGAGGGCGCGGGCGATCGCACAGGCGTCCCGATAGCTCCGAGTCGTCGGCATACTTTGATGGTAACGTGCAATCATCTAGTTGTTTTTAACAACCAGAGAGGAATGGTCATGGGACATCCGGTCGTGCACTTCGAGATCATCGGAACCGACCCGGCCAAGCTGCGCGGTTACTACGGCGACCTGTTCGGATGGGAGTACGACACGAGCGGGCCGGTCGCGGCGGCGGTCTCCGAGCAGGGCAACTACGGGTTTGTGCGTCCTATGGGGAGCGGCGACGGCATCCCGGGCGGGGTCGGCGGCGGCGTGGGCTACGACAGCCATGTGGTCTTCTACGTCGGCGTCCCGGACGTCGAGGCCGCACTCCAGCGGGCCGAAAGCCTCGGCGGGACGCGCCGGATGGGGCCCGAGCGGGCACCGGGCCGCGACCTCGTCGTGGGCCACTTCACCGACCCCGAGGGCAACCTCATCGGCCTCGCCGGCCCCGCGTAAACCGCAACCGGGCCGGCATCATCCGCGACCGGCCCGGCGTAAACCAGCGACCGCCCCGCGTAAACCCGCGACCGGGCTGGCCGCGCCGACTATCTGCTCAGGGCGGCGTCCAGCTCGGACAGCAGCCGGGCCTTGGGGCGGGCGCCCACGAGCGACAGCACGGGCTGACCATCGCGGAACAGCAGCAACGTCGGCAGCGACAACACCCCGTACGTCTGCGCGACACCCGGGTTCTCGTCGGAGTTGATCTTCCGTATGGCGAGCGAGCCGGCGCGTTCGGCGGCGATCTCGGCGAGCACCGGAGCGATCATGTGGCACGGCGGGCACCATTCGGCCCAGAAGTCCACCAGCACGGGCTGGTCATGGCCGAGGACCTCCTGCGCGAAGGTCTCGTCGGTCACGGTGGCCACCTGTCCGGGTGCGCCGGAAGCTCCGGAGACTCCGGAAACGCTCGGCAACGACATCACAACTCCTTAGTAGAACGATCCGGCAGACCGCACGGCTCGCATTGCCGCTCCAGCGCCTGGGTGAGCTTGTCCTGCAGGCTCTCCCGTACCGAGGTCAGCCGGGCCAGGCAGGCGTCCACCTCGGCGAGCTTGCGCTGGTAGACCTCGATCGAGTCGGCGCACGAGTCGCCGGTCTCGTGACCCGCGCGCAGACAGTCGACGAACGGCCGGGTGTCGTCGAGGCTGAGCCCGACCGCCTGCAGGGTCTGGATCTCGGTGACGAGCAGGAGGTCCCCCTCGTCGTACTCCCGATAGCCGTTCGCCGCGCGGCGCGCCTCCAGCAGCCCCTGTGACTCGTAGAAGCGCAGCGCCCGGGTAGTGGTTCCCGTACGCCTGGCGAGCTCACCGATCCGCATGTGATCGAGCGTAAACGTTGACGTCAGCGTCAAGGCAAAGGCTCATTCGGCCACCGGCTGCAGCAGGCGGTGCGGGCGGTCGAGGGCCCGGCTCACGTGGTCGAGGCGGGCCGTGCCGGACCCGGGTGACATCTCCACGTCGCCCGCCGGGACCGCGACCTCGCAGACCGGGCAGACCGCCATCGCGCCGAGCTCGGTGCCGCAGGCGATGTGCCGGTAGATGCGGTCCGAATGGGCGTGCGGCAGGTGCCGCTTGGCCCACCGGCTCAGCGTGAAGACGACCGGCCACAGCTCCTGCCCCATCCCGGTGAGCACGTACTCGTCGCGGGGCGGGGAGGGCTGATAGCGCCGCTTCTCCAGTACGCCGGCCTGCACCAGGTGCTGCAACCGCTCGGCGAGTACGGCACGGGGGATGTCGAGGTGCGCCTGGAAGTCGCCGAAGCGCCGCACGCCGTACAGCGCGTCGCGGACGACCAGCAGCGTCCAGCGCTCGCCGATCAGCTCGAGCGCGCGGGCCAGGTTGCAGTCCTGGCCCTCGTAGTCCTTGCCCAGTGCCATGCCCCCAGCTTACCCACCATCAGTTCAATCACCGAACCAGCTCTGCTATGGTTTGAGTTCAATGAACGAACTATGAAGGTGGGTCAATGACTGTCGCCGAGGCGCCCGTGCAAGTTCCGGTCCGCCCGAAGACCGGAGCCGTCCTCGCCGTGACCGGCGTGGCACCCCTGCTCGTCCTGATGAACTACTCGACGCCGTTGATCATGGTTCCGCAGACCGCGGCCCACCTGGGTGCGGGAGCGTCCGGCCAGGTGTGGATCATGAGCAGCATCTCGCTCGGCCTGGCCGCCCTGCTGCTCGTCGCCGGCGGGCTCGCGGACGACTACGGCCGCCGGCGCGTCTTCGTGATCGGCGCGGCGCTGCTGGCCGCGTCCAGCCTCGTGGGTGCCGCGGCCCCCGATACCCTGGTCTTCGTGCTCGCCCGGATCGTGCAGGGCATGGCCAGCGCGGCGTTGCTCGTCACCAGCCTCGGCATCATGGGGCACACCTTTCCGACGGGGCATGGGCGGTTGCGGGCGACCGGCCTGTACGGGGCGATGATGGGCGCCGGGGTCGCGGTCGGGCCGTTGCTCGGTGGCGCGCTGGAACGCCCGGCGGGCTGGAACGCCGCGTACTGGATCTACGCGCTCGCCGCGGCGCTGCTCGCGCTGTCGGCGATGGCCTTCCTGCCGGAGTCGCGGGCCGAGCGGCCGCGCCGCCTGGACCTGGGCGGCGTGATCACGCTGGGGCTGGGCCTGGCGGCGCTGCTCGCGGCCATCACGGAGGGGCGGGCCGGCTGGTTCCGCGGTCCGGTTGTCACGCTGTTCGGTATCGCCGCGATGCTGATCGGCGCCTTCGTGGCCATCGAGAACCGTAGGCGCCAGCCGCTGCTGGAGCCGGATCTGTTCCGGCGCCCGCTGTTCCTGCTCGCCACCGTCGGCGCCGTGATCCAGGGCCTGGCGGTCATCGGGCTGATGAGCGACCTGTCGACCGTCCTCGAACGCCGGCAGGCGTTCACCCCGCTGACCGCCGCCGCCGCGATCGCCTACTGGTCGAGCGTCGCGTTCCTGGTCTCGCTGCAGGTCAAGAAGGTCCGGCTGCGCCCGGGACGGCTGCTCGCCGCGGGCTTCCTCAGTACGGCCGTCGGCGACCTGCTCCTGCTCGGAGTCACGGCGCGGTGGTCCTGGCCGCAGGCGGCCGCCGGACTGCTCATCGCCGGCGCCGGCTACGGCATCGCGAACGCGGCGCTGGCCAGGCTGGCGCTCGACAGCGTGCCCGCCGACCGGGGCAGCGTGGGGTCCGGCGCCAACAACACCGCCCGTTACATCGGCTCGGCCGTCGGCGTCCCGATCGTCGTCGCCGTCGTCACCGCCGCCGGCTTCGACACCGCGCTGTGGATCTGCGCCGGGCTGCTGGCCCTCGCCGCCGGGCTCCCCTTCCTGCTCCAGAAGTCGCGGCTCCAGGAGCCGGGGAACCCGGCATGAGAACGGGCCGCGCGCGAAATTGAGTAGGGGCTACTCATCCGCCGGCATGGACCCGCCGCCTAGGTTCCGAGGCAACCGACTGGAAGGACGGTGGGGGGAATGAGCGCGGAGCTGGTCTGGCGGCTGAAGCACGTCTGGCCCAAGGACACACGCGACCTGACCGAGATCGACCTCAACGAGCTGAGCGACGACGAGGCCCGGAAGATCGTCAACGAGGTCGAAGAAGCCAAGCGGGCGTTCGAGCGCTACGTCGCCGAGGAGGTGCTGCCGCGCATCCCGCGACGGCCGACCCGGCTGGGCGTGGTGGAGACGCTGCGGCTGTTCACATCCGAGTTCTCGATGAACACCGACTACCTGCTCATGCTCAGCGGGATCCTCGGCGGCAACGGCGGCGTGCTGGAGCTGATGAGGGTGCGCTACACCATCGCCGAGGCCGAGGAGCTGGGCCGCTACGGCGAGCTGGAGACGCACAAGGTCTCCGGGGCTTGACCGCGCTCAGGCGGGCACGGAGGTCAGGCTGTCCGCGGCGTCGTGGCCGTAGATCCACCCGTTGTGCGCGAGCGGATCCTCGGCGGCGAACGCGGCGTCGCGGGCCTGCTGCTCCGGGCCGTCGGGCAGATGGTTGGTCCGCTCGCGGCCCCGGCTGAGCACCTGCAGCCGGGTCGCCCGTGGCCGCCGGATCCGTTCGTACCGCCGCAATGCGGCGAGGGGGGTGGACGGGTTCGCGGCCAGGCACCCGGCCAGCACGACCGCGTCCTCGATGGCCTGCGCGGCGCCCTGCGCGAAGAACGGGAACATGGGGTGCGCCGCGTCGCCCAGCAGCGTGATCGGCCCGTCCGTCCAGCGTGGCAGCGGGTCGCGGTCGAGCAGCGCCCAGCGGCCCGTCCGGTCCGCGGCGCCCAGCAGGTCGGTGAGCTGCGGCGCCCAGCCCGCGTACTCGGCCCGCAGGTCGTCCATGCTGCCCTCGGCGGTCCACGACTCGACCCGCCAGTCGCGCGCCGGCGCGAACGCCACCACGTTGACCAGCCGCCCGCCCGAGATCGGATAGTGCACGAGGTGGTGGCCGGGCCCGATCCACAGGGTCTGTACGGGACGGAGCGCGAACCCGGGCGCCCGGTCGGCCGGCAGCAGGCAGCGGTACGCGCACAACCCGGAGAACCGTGGCGGCTCCGGCACTGCGACGGCCTCGCGCACCGTGGAGTGCACCCCGTCGGCGCCGACCACGACGTCCGCCGTCGCGGTCGACCCGTCGGCGAACGTCAGCTCGACGCCGTCGGCCCCGCGGCGGACGGCGTCGCAGCGCGCGTCCAGGCGTAGGGCGGCCTCCGGCACCTCCGAGCGTACGACGTCCAGCAGGTCGGCCCGGTGCGCCACGTAACACTGCTCGCCGTACCGCCGCGCGCACTCCTCGCCGAGCCGCTGGGAGAACAGCACCCGGCCGTCCGCCCAGCGGCGGAACTCCCACCCGGCCTCGAGCGGGATGGCCAGCCGCTCGAACCGCTCCAGCCGGCCGAGCCGCCGGATGAGCCGTACCGCGTTGGGCGAAACCACGACGCCGGCGCCCACCTCGGTCAGCTCGCGGGCCTGCTCGTAGACAGTGACGGGCAGGCCGGCCTGGTGCAGGAACGCGGCCGCCGCCAGGCCGCCGATGCCCCCGCCGACCACGGCGACACGTGGGTTGGTCATAGGGACATAGCGTCCCAGAAGTCGCACTGGTGCTCGGCGGCGAGGCGGGCATCGGAGATCAGCGTCGACCGGCCGCCGGCCCGCAGCGACAGGATCTGCCGGGTGTGGTCGTAGCGCGTCCACGGCGACGAGAAGGCGGCCGCGGGGCGTCCCGCGCGGACGAACGAGCCCCAGTACCGGACCATGTCCAGCGCCAGCCGCCGCTCGGCGGCGTTGAACGTCGGCGCGATCGGGGTGCCGTTGTCGAAGCCGGGCCACAGGTACGCCAGCTCGGCGGCGTGCCCGGCGCCCCAGACGTAGCCCGGGATCGGGGTGAGCCCGGGACCGGTCCGGTGGTCGAACTCGTAGGCGTACGTCCGGGTGGAGCGGGCGAAGGCCTGTGTCAGCCGGCGGTTGGCGCAGCCGCCGATCTGGCCGACCAGCCCGGAGTCGGTGAAGATGGCGCCGACGAGGTACGCGGGGGTGAACTTGTCGGCCCCTTGTGAACCGGGGGCGGGCCACGGGTAGTGGGCGAGCACGGCGTCGGCGTTCGCGCCGAACGCCGACCGGACGAAGCCGACGTACTGGTCCTGTGTCTGCCCGATGAAGCCCTGCGCGAAGGTACGGCCCTCGTCCCGGTTGGCGCCGATCACGACGGGCACCTTGGCGAAGTCTCCGTTCCGTACCGCCGTGTCCGGGGCCGTCGGCAGGGTGGGCACGCCGTGCACCATGGCGAACGAGCTCGCACCGGACGCCGCCTGCAGCAGGTCGGTCGTGCTCTTGCCGCGCAGGCACGCAGCGGCCGTCGCGGGGTCCGCGCAACCCGCCGCCGTGGCGATGGTCGTGCCGGTCGCCTCGCCCGCGCTCAGCGTCTGGGTGAGGCACGATCCGCTCTGCATGATCGCCCGGTTGAACAACCCGCGGGAGCCCGGCGCCGTCAGGTGCGCGCAGACCGACCAGCCGCCCGCGGACTCCCCGCCGATCGTCACCTGACGCGGGTCGCCGCCGAACGCGCCGATGTTGCGGTGCACCCAGCGCAGCGCCGCCTGCTGGTCCATGAAGCCGTAGTCGCCGGACTGGCCCGCCTCACGGGTGAGCGCCGGGTGCGCCAGGTAGCCGAAGACGCCCAGCCGGTAGTTGATCGTCACCACGACGATTCCGGTATTACGAACGATGAGGCCGGCGTCGTGCTGGTTGGAGCTGCCGTTGACCAGCCCGCCTCCGTGGATCCAGAAGTAGACCGGCAGCCGCTTCCCCGGACGCGCGTTCGCCGGGCGCTGCACGTTGAGGTAGAGGCAGTCCTCGGTATCGGACTCCGGTCCGTTCGTGCTGGCCAGCGCCGCACAGCGGTTGCCGTACGAGACGGCGTCCCGCACCCCGTGCCAGGACGCTGCCGGACGCGGTGGCCGCCAGCGCAGGTCGCCTACGGGCGGCGCGGCGTACGGGACGCCGAGGAAGCTGTCGACGCCGTCCGCCCGGGCGCCGCGGAGCGCTCCGGTGTCGACGCGAACGACGGGGGCGGATCTTCCGGACGCCTCCGCCGGGGCCACGATCACAAGCGGCAGCACGGCCGCCAGCGAACCGATGATGGACAGTGCGCGGATGGAACGGCGACGACGCATGGCGTCCTCTTCCGGCTCGGTCGGCTCGGTCAAAGCCCCCGAATCACCCCGAAACTAGACTTATCGATCATCGCCGTCAATGAGTTCGGTGATGGACGGCCGCGTCAGCGCAGCATGGTCGCGCTCGTCGCGGCGAACCGCTCGACGGCGGCGCGGCGGTCCGCCTCGGTCAGCTCGCTGATCGACTTGTCGAGCTGCGGGTCGTACCCCTCCAGGCCGGTCTCGCGTTCGACCACTTCCGCGAGCGCGAAGACGTGGGCCATCACGCGTTCGGCCTCCTCGCCCTGATGCCAGTACGGAACGGTCAGCCCGCATTCGTCCGGTGCCCCGGCCAACTGGATGCCGGTGACCTCGTCGTCGAGCTCGTAGTCGAACTCGGTGAGGTCGCCCAGGCGCTCGCGGGCCGCGGCGACGATCCGCCGCCACGCGGCGGTGAACTCCGCCGAGTAGGGCGGCTCGTCGGACTCCCCCAGCGGTTCGAGCTCCTCCAGCGCCTCGAGCGTCGCCTCCCATGACTGGCCGGGCTGACGCTTGAGGAAGTACACGTCGTAGCTCATGGGGCGACGCTAGCCGAGACGCACCCGTTCCCGCCCGCCCGATGCCGACTCCTCGAAGTACCGCCGGCACAGCCCCTGCCGCCGCGCGTCCCAGACCATGTACGTGCCCAGGACGAGCTGGACGACGCTGCGCCCGACGTCCTCGAACCGGTCCCGGGCCTTGATGAAGGCAAGGGCCGCTGTTAGCCGCCGGGGCCGCCGATCCCGCCGTGCCAGCAGGCAGGGCCCGCGGCTCGGCAGCGAGCGGGTGTGCGCGGCCGACGTGTGCAGGGCGAACCGGCGCAGGATCTCACGGGTCGCGACCCGCATCGCGACGGGCGACAGATGCCACGCCGGGCAGGGCCGGTTGGCGGCCACGCCGAACGGGATGTGGTTGGCGTCCTTGGCCGACAGCGCCGCCCACCGGTCCGGGTCGAACCGGTCGGGGTCGGCGTAACCGGCGCGGTGGAACTCCGTGTAGTTGAAGCACAGCACAGAGCCGGCCGGCAGCGTGACGCCGTCGTCCACGGCGATCTCGGCCGAGGTGATCCGATGCGCGATGCCGAAGAGCGGATACATCCGCATCGTCTCGTCGATCACGTGGTCGAACAGATGCGCGTCGGAGGGGTCGGCCGCCAGCCGCGCCTGGATGCCCGGGTAACAGGCCAGCACCATGAGCAGGTGCGCCATCGCCTCCGACTGCTGCACCACGGCGGTGTTGAAGAAGGTGCCCTGCAGGTAGAGCGCGCGTTCCTCGATGCTCAGGCCCGCGGGCAGCGCGTGCGGTACGGCGTCGAGGTGCGCGATGAGGTAACGGGTCAGCCGGTGCCGCCGGTCCATGTGGCGCAGCCCGCAGCATTTGAGCGCCGTGACGACGTCGTCGGCGTTCGCCACGATGAGGTCGCGGGCCGCCGGCGGGCAGGGCGCGCCGAAGACGATCTCGTAGAAGAAGCCGGCCCAGATCGGCATCATCAGGTCGCGCAGCCGTACCAGCCGTACGTCCTGGGCCGGCAGCCCGTCCGCGACGTACCGGGCGGCGAGCGCCTCGATGTCCCGCGCCGACCTGGCCAGGATGCGCCGGGTGGTGCGTGCCACCTCCTCGTACCGTTCCCCCGGCTCCAGGTGCTCCTGGTGCAACTCGGGCCCGGGGGCGAGCCAGTACCAGAACAGGTCCGACAGGACGGCGCCGCGGCTCCGGCCGTTCGCCGCCGGATGCGAGTAGACCTCCTTGAAGCGGGCGACGTCGACGAGGTCGCCCGGGATGGGGATGCCCTCGTCGCCGTTGACGCGGGCGAAGATCCGTCCCCGCAGCGTCACGACCGCGTTGGGCAGCCAGCGCGGCAGGCTCGCCACCGCGAGCGCGCCCGCGACGAGTACCAGCAGCCGGCGCGTCAAGGCGCCGCCCCGGACTCCGCCATGCGTGCCGCCACCCGGCCCCAGAAGCCGTCGGGGTCGTTGAGGTGCGGGTACGGCTCGTCCGGCGGCGCCACGCCGAGGAACTCGCACAGCGGCCGCCAGCCGACGTCGGCCTCGCACACGAGCAGCCGCTCGGCCGGCACCTCCCGTTGTACGGCGGCGTTGTGCTCCTCGAACACCGCGATGGCGTGGTCGCGATCCTCGAACCGCCCGCCGAAGAACGGGCCGTCCCAGATCAGCTGCCGGGTGAACGCCGTCATCGTGTCAAGCCCGGGCACGACCGCGCGGGCCCGTTCCGCACGGGGGTCGGACCGGCTGCCGAACATCGGGTAGATCGTCCGCGCGACGCTCTCGTACCAGCTGTCCGGGTCGCGCACGGTGAGGATCACCTTGGCGTCCGGGAACGTCGCGGCCAGCTCCCGCCAGAACGACGCGCCGGGCCAGTCCATCGTCGACTGGTAGCCGGCGAACAGCTGCGTCCAGTCGACCGGCTTTCCGTGCGCGGCGGCCAGCCACATCGGCAGCCGCTCGCGATGGTCGAGCACGTGCCGGCCGTGGAAGCAGGGGCCGAAGCCCAGTCGCTCCAGGGCGGCCTTGAGGGACAGCGTTCCGGTCCGCCCGATCCCGGCTCCGATGACCTTCACCAGCGATTCCCCTCCGTACGGATCAACGAGTGGGTGACGGCCCGCGGCGAGTCGCAGCCGCACAGGGTGAGGGCGTTCTCCAGCTCGGCGCGCAGCAGGGCCAGGACGCGCGCCACGCCCTCCTCGCCGCCCGCCGCGAGCCCCCAGATGACCGGGCGGCCCACGGCCACCGCGTCGGCGCCGTGCGCCAGCGCCTTGATCACATCGGTACCGCGCCGTACCCCGCCGTCCAGCAGCAGCGGGACGCGCCCCTCAATCACCTCTGCGATCTGCGGCAGCTGGTCGATCGTGGCCGGGGTGGTGTCCAGCTGCCGGCCGCCGTGGTTGGACACGATCAGGCCGTCGACCCCGGACTCGACCGCCAGCCGCGCGTCGAACGGGTGCAGCACGCCCTTGAGCACGATCGGCAGTGTCGTGATGCCGCGCAGCCAGTCGATGTGCCGCCAGGAGATCTCCGGAGACAGGTCGACCTGCCGTACGCTGCCCGGCTCGCCGCCCCGGAGCTCGCGCAGATTCTCGCAGCGCAGCCCGAGAGGCAGGTCGTGGAAGTCGTTCCGGTCGTTGCGCTCGTGCCGGCCCAGCGCGGGCGAGTCGACGGTGGCGACGAGCACCCGGCAGCCGGCCTCCTCGGCCCGGCGCACGATGGCCTCGGTGAACGCGAGATCGCGCTGCGGGTAGAGCTGGAACCACAGGTCCGGCGCGAGCTCGGCCGCGGCCTTGCGGTACTCGGCGGCGATCTCCTCCACCGCGACCGTGGACAGCATCGCCGCGATCATGGTGACCCCGGCCGCGCCTGCCGCCCGGGCGGTGGCGCGCTCGGCGTCCGGATGGGCCAGCCGATGAAACGCCGTGGGCGCGACCACGATCGGCATCGCCATGGCCCCGCCCAGGAGAGTCATGTCCAGGCTGGGCGGGCCGGCGCCGCGCAGCACGCGCGGCAGCAGCGCGATGCGGCCGAAGGCCTCCTCGTTGGCCCGCACCGTGATCTCGTCCTGCGCGCCGCCGGCGAAGTAGTCGTAGTAGACGGGATCGAGCAGGCCGCGGGCCGCGGGCTCGAACTCGCGCACGTTGACGAGGCGGGTGATGTCCATGGCGCCGCTCAGGTCAGCACCAGCGCCATCTGCCGGCCGAAGAAGACGCTGAGCGGATCTCGATACTCGTGCTCGCCGGTCCAGTCGTTGCAGATGTCCTCGGGGAGCCGCTGTACGGAGATCAACGTCCAGCGCCGGTAGTGCCGGATCACCGGGTGCAGGTAACGGTCGTCGTGGCTGGGGTCGGCCTCCCAGTCCCGGCCGGCCTCGACGTCGAAGGGGTCGATCGCGTCGTGGCCGTCGCCGTACTCCAGGGTGATCGTGAAGTAGCAGTCGGCGCTGCCGAAGACGCTGTCGTGGACGAAGTCCACCGGCAGTTCCTCGTAGTACCGCGCCGTGTCCGCGTCACCGGGCTCCCCCGGCTCCACCACGATCAGGTCGCACAGGAAGCCGTACTGCTGGAACAGCCCGGAGCTGCGGTTGATGCGCGCCAGCACCGCCTCGGCCAGCACCTCGCCGGTCGCGGGCAGCGCGCGATGCGGCCACTCTCGCCCCTCGTACTTGCGGTCGAGCATCCGCTGCAGGGCCCGGATGCCGTACCGGAACCCGTGGATGAAGGCGCTCGTGTACTTCTTGAAGTCGCGAACCTGGGTGAGGGTGCCGGCGAAGTACAGGTCCGGCACGTTGACCGACTCCCACTCGGACGTGAGCGCGGGGAAGCGGCCGTTGATGGCCAGCTCCGGACGGCACGTTTCGTCGAAGATCGTCGCGTCCATCTGGAAGCCGGTGCAGGTGATCACCCGGTCGTACGTGAGCTGGACCGTCTTGTTCCGCCGGGCATAGCTCAGCGTGACCTGGTACTCGTCGCCGACCAGCCCGATCTGCTGGATCACCGCGTCCAGCACCATGTTCTGGGTCTTGAGCTGGTAGGTGTCGAGGAAGTTGTTGTTGACCGCCCGCAGGTGCCCGATGAAGTGCGTGCGCCAGGCGAAGTTGATCGAGCGCGGGCCGATGACGTGGATCACCGCCGCGTTCTCCACCAGGTTGTCGGCGGTCTCGAACGCCGAGTTGCCCTTGCCGATGATCAGCACCCGCTGGTCGGTGAAGCCGGCCGGGTCCACCGGGACGTCGACGTAACGCTCGGTGGTCTCGATCCCCGGGATCGCCGGAACGTACGGCCGCCCGAACCCGGTCGCCACGATCACCCGGTCGGCCCGGAAGTCGCGGCCCCGCTGGTCGGTGACGACGAATCGGCCCAGCCGGTCCCGCGCGATGCGGGTGACGCGGGTGTCGTAGGAGACGTTCAGCCCGTGCCCTGTCGCGAAGTCGGTCAGATATCGCACGTAGTGGTCGGCGTCCGGGAAGTACTCGCCGGTGTAGCGCGTGAAGAGTAGCTCCGGGTCGTCGCTGAGCAGCGAGTTCCAGTCCATCCGCAGGTTGCGCTCGGGATCGTCCCAGCCCGTGTGCGGCTTGTTGATAGAGATCATCCGGCGATGCCGGGGATACGTGCGGTAGAACGTGCCGGGCGTGGGCCCGGCCTCCAGAATCCGATAGTCGCGCCCGGCACGCTGCAGAAACAATCCGAGCTGCAGCCCCGCCGGGCCGGCGCCGATCACGAGATAGTCCATGAGCCCCGTACTCCGTCCCCTGCTGACGGCTCAAGCCCTCGACCCTCCCTGGGTTGTACGGGCGAAGCGCCGAAACGGATTCAGGTTGGCGCGATCAGGCCACCCGGACTGAATCCCCTCCGACGCCGGATCCGTACTACAAGTTGGCCCCGCTCCGCCGACCGCTTCTCGTCATACGGACGCCGACGGAGGGAGATGACGGTGGATCGTGCCTGGAAGGGCTGGCTGACCAGCCTTAATACGCAGGGCCATCACACGGCGCTCAATGTCTTCATGGTGATCGTGCTGGCGCACTGGGCGGAGCACATCGCGCAGGCCATCCAGATCTGGGTGCTGGGCTGGCCGGTGCCGCAGGCCCGGGGTCTGCTCGGCACGTGGTTCCCGTGGCTGGTCACCTCGGAGGCGATGCACTACGGGTTCGCGCTGATCATGCTGATCGGGCTATTCGTGCTGCGCGGCGGATTCACCGGGGCGGCCCGAACCTGGTGGACGATCGCGCTGGGCATTCAGTTCTGGCACCACTTCGAGCACCTGCTGCTGCTCGGGCAGGCGACGTTCCACGCGAACCTGCTGGGCAAGCCCGTGCCGACGAGCATCGTGCAGTTGCTGATCCCGCGCGTGGAACTGCACCTGTTCTACAACTCGATCGTCTTCATCCCGATGGTCGTCGCCCTCTACTTGCACCGCAGGCCGCCCGCGGCCGAACGCCGCGGCATGGCCTGCAGCTGCGCCTACGCTCGCGCATGAGCTCCAGCCGTCCGGCTCATGCGCCGGCCCGGCCGCCCGCCCGGCCTTCAGGCCTCCGGCCTGGCGGGCGGCCGAGGCACTCCGCCTTCTCCGTCACGCTCGCGACGGCGGCCGCGGCGTTCCTGCTGCTGCTGTCCGTGCCGAACCTCGGCCCCGCCCTCCGTGCGGCGCGCGCCGAGGGCACGGCCGGGACCTTCACGGCGGGCCGTACGACGTGCGTCCTGCATCTCGGCCACCAGTCCTGTTCGTGGTACGGCACCTTCCGGTCGGCGGCGGGGGTACGGACGGGGATCATCTTGTACGGGGCCGGCAAGGACGCCCTGCGCCCCGGTGAGCGGGTCGCCGCCGTCGATGTCGGCCGGCCCGGCCGCGTCTACGCCGGGCCGTCCCGCGAGTGGGTGGCCACCGCCCTCATGCTGCTCGCGGGGGCCGTCCTGCTGGTCCCGCTCGGCCGCCGGGTGATCGGCCTGCTGCGCCGGGGCCGGGCGGGGCAAGATGGCAGGCGTGGAGGGAGCGCAGCCGACCGGCCGTCCGGCGCCGCGTGAGCTCGAGGCCGTGCTCGAACGGTTCACGTACGTCAACGAGGAGACCGGGTACACCGTCGCGCGGGTGGCCACCGACTGGTCCGGCGCCGACCTGCTGACCGTGGTCGGGCCGCTGCTCGGCGCCCAGGTCGGCGAGAGCCTGCGGCTGACCGGGTGGTGGTCCTCGCACCCGAAGTACGGGCGGCAGTTCGAGGTGCACTCGTACACCACCGTGCTGCCGGCCACGATCCAAGGCATCCGCCGTTACCTCGGCTCCGGGCTGATCAAGGGCATCGGCCCGGTCATGGCCGAGCGGATGGTCGATCATTTCGGCACCGGCATCCTGCGCGTGATCGAGGAGGAGCCCGAGCGGCTCAGCGAGGTGTACGGCCTCGGCCCCAAGCGGTCCAAACGGATCGCCGCCGCGTGGGAGGAGCAGAAGGCCATCAAGGAGGTGATGGTCTTCCTGCAGGGCCACGGCGTCTCCACGTCGCTGGCCGTCCGGATCTACAAGGAGTACGGCGAGACGTCCATCGAGGTCGTCAAGACCCAGCCGTACCGGCTCGCCGCCGACGTCTGGGGCATCGGGTTCAAGACCGCCGACACCATCGCACGGGCCGTCGGCATCCCGCACGACAGCCCGGAGCGGATCAAGGCGGGCCTGCAGTACACCTTGTCCGAGGCCGCCGACGACGGGCACTGCTACCTGCCCGAGCCCAACCTCATCTCGGACGCCGCCAAGATCCTCGACGTCGAGCACGGGCTGATCGGGCCCTGCCTCGACGCCTTGGCCGCCGAGGAGGGTGTCGTCCGGGAGGCGATCGGCGATGTGCCCGCGGTGTACCTGGTGCCGTTCCACCGGGCGGAGCGCTCGCTCGCGACCGGCCTGCTGGAGCTGCTCCGCACGCCAGAGGACCGGCTGCCCGCGTTCCAGCGCGTCGACTGGGCCAAGGCCCTCGGCTGGCTGCGGGGGCGGACGAGCGCCGACCTGGCTCCCGAGCAGGAGGAGGCGGTACGGCTCGCGCTCACCGAGAAGGTCGCCGTGCTGACCGGCGGCCCCGGCTGCGGCAAGAGCTTCACCGTACGGTCGGTCGTCGAGCTGGCAACGGCCAAACGGGCGAAGATCGTGCTGGTCGCGCCGACCGGCCGGGCGGCCAAGCGGCTGGCCGAGCTGACGGGCTATGAGGCCGCGACCGTCCACCGGCTGCTGCAGCTGCAGCCCGGCGGCGACCCGAAGTACGACCGGGACCACCCGCTCGACGCCGACCTGGTCGTGGTCGACGAGACGTCCATGGTCGACGTGATCCTCGCCAACAAGCTGGTGCGGGCGATCCCGCGCGGCGCGCACGTGCTGCTGGTGGGCGACGTCGACCAGCTGCCCTCGGTCGGCGCCGGCGAGGTGCTGCGCGACCTGCTCGCCGCCGAGACCATCCCGCGCGTACGGCTGACCAGGATCTTCCGGCAGGCCCAGCAGTCCGGGATCGTCGTCAACGCGCACCGCGTCAACGCCGGCCGGTACCCGCAGGAACGGGGCTTCCCCGACTTCTACCTGTTCCCGTGCGACGAGGCCGAGCCCACGGCGGAGCTGACCGTCGACATCGTGGCGCGGCGGATCCCGCGGCGGTTCGGCCTCGAACCGCGCCGCGACGTCCAGGTCCTCGCACCGATGCACCGCGGGCCCGCGGGCGCCGGCAACCTCAACACGCTGCTGCAGGAGGCGCTCACCCCGCACCACGACGGGCAGCCCGAGCGGCGGTACGGCGGCCGCGTCTTCCGGGTCGGCGACAAGGTCACCCAGCTGCGCAACAACTACGACAAGGGCGCGGCGGGCGTGTTCAACGGCACGGTCGGCGTGGTCACCGAGCTGTCTCTGGAGGACCAGACGCTGACCGTCCGGACCGACGAGGACGAGAGCATCGACTACGACTTCGCCGAGCTCGACGAGCTGGCGCACGCGTACGCGATGACCATCCACCGATCGCAGGGCAGCGAGTACCCGGCCGTCGTGATCCCGCTCACCACCAGCTCGTGGATGATGCTGCGGCGCAACCTGCTCTACACCGCGGTCACGCGGGCCAAGCGGCTGGTCGTGCTGGCCGGGTCCCGCCGGGCGCTCGCGGCGGCCGTACGGACGGCGGGCGCGGGCCGCCGACACACCGCCCTCGCTCACCGGCTCGAATAAGTGAAAGGTACGGACCCATGACGAACGTGCGCGAGCTGGACCTGCCGGACTTCGATCTGACCGCGGCGGACCTGACCGGCGAGGTCTACCACCAGCGGCTCGCCGACCTGCGGAAGCGGGGCTGGCTGGCCGGCTCGCTGCTGTCGTACATCGTGCTCGACCGCGAGTCGGGCGAGTTCTTCCTGCGCTCGCGGTCGACGGCCTTCCCCGGGCGGCAGATCGCCGAGATATTCGGCATCACCGACGGCCCGCTGTGGGAGCAGATCGACGCCAACATCCTCAACCTGACCGGCGACCACCACCGGCGGCTGCGCTCCCTGGTGGGGCCGGCGTTCACGCCCCGCGCCGCCGACCGCTGGCGCCCGGCGATGCGCGGGTTCCTCGATCGTCTGTGGCAAGACATCGCCCCGGCCACGTCATGCGAGTTCGTCTCGGCCGTGGCGAAGCCGTACCCGTCCCTGACCATCGCCGCCGTGCTCGGCGCGCCGCTCGACGACGCCCCGCGGCTGCACGAGTGGTCGAACTGGGTGCAGCGGCAGTTCGACATCCGCGCGCTGGCGACCGAGCGGGCCCGCGTCGACCGCGCCGTCACGGAGGCGTACGCCTACATCGAGGAGCTGCTGCGACAACGTCGCAGTGACCCGGCCGACGACCTCGTCAGCACGCTGCTGGCGGCCGAGGAGGACGGCGACCGGCTGTCGCACGCCGAGTGCGTCAACCTGGTGATGAACGTGCTCGCCGGCGGCGTCGACACAACGCAGAGCCAGCTGGCGCATGGCCTGCGGCTGTTCGCCGAGCACCCCGATCAGTGGGCGCTGCTCGCCGAGCGGCCCGACTTGGTGCCGCGCGCGGTCGACGAGATCCTGCGGGTCGAACCGATCACCCCGTTCACCGCGCGGATCTGCGTCGAGCCGATCGAGCATCGCGGCGTCACGTTCCCGGCGGGCACGATCGTCGCGGTCTGCGCCGAGCGCGCGAACCGCGAGCAGGGCGAGACGTTCGACATCACGGCCGAGCCCGACGCCCGGCTGCTGACCTTCGGCGCGGGCGCGCACTACTGCCTCGGCGCCAACCTCGCCCGCGCCGAGCTGGAGGAGGCGCTCACCTTCCTCGCGCCGCGCATGCCCGGCCTCGCTCTCGGCGGCGCCGCCCGGCTCGGCGGCGTGGAGGGCATCTACGGCGTGGAGGAACTCCCCCTCACGTGGCGGTGAGGGGGAGCTCCGTGGCTTGGGGCTAGGAGGCGGTGCAGCTGGAGATCGTCGGCAGCCCCGTGTCTCCGTTGGGCCGGGTGGCCTGGAAGCCCCACGACGCACTCTGGTTCGGCCCGAGCGTGCCGTTGTAGGACATGTTCCGGGCCGTGACGGCCCCCGAGGACGGGCTGACCGACGCGCTCCAGGCGCCGGCGATCGTGTGCCCGCTCGGCAGGGTGAACGGCACCGTCCAGCCGCTCGTCGCCGCGCTGCCGGAGTTGGTCACCGTCACCTGGATGACGTAGCCGTTGCTCCATTGGCTCTGCGTCGAGGCGGTCACCGAGCAGCCCGCGCCGCCCCCGCCCCCGCCGCCGGACGACGTGGTCACGGTGACGGTGTTGGAGACCGGTGAGGTGTTGCCCGCGGCGTCCCTGGCGCGCACCTGATAGCGGTACGTCGTGTTCGCGCTCAGCCCGGAGCCGGTGAACGAGGTGCCGCTCGCGGTGCCGACCTGGCTGAACGTGCCGCCGCTCGCGCCGGACGCGCGCAGCACGTCATAGCCGGTGACGCCGACGTTGTCGGTGGACGCGCCCCACGAGAGGTTCACCGACGACGAGGTGGTGCCGGATGCGGTCAGGGTGCCAGGCGTGCTCGGCGGGGAGGTGTCGGTCCCGCCTCCGCCGCCCCCGGTGGTGCTGTAGCTGAAGGTGTTGACGGCGAGCCCGGTGCCCCCGACCCACGGCTCGAACCCGGCCTGCACGCTGGTCATGTACCACGAGCGCTGGGCGTAGCCGCGGCTGACGGCGTCGCTGTAGAACGTGTTCACCGGGAAGTTGATCGAGCTGGTCGCCGACGTCCGCACGTAGGAGATGACGTTCCAGCCGCTGTTGCCGAACCAGACGTCCCACGTGCCGCCCGCCAGGCTCACGGTGGCCTGCCGCGACCCGACCGGCTGGATCGCCCCGGTGTGGTTGAGCCAGATCATCACCTCGGCGCCGGTGTTCTGCCCGTCCGTACGGGGCGTCGGATCGAACCAGATGTCGTACGCCGCGTCGTATGTGCCCGAGCCCGGGTACGACATGGAGACACTCGTCTGGACCGAGCCGAACTGGCTGCTGCTCGCCTGCATCGGCAGGCCGCTGCCCGTGGAGCAGTTCGCGTAGTGGCAGCCGGCGTAGATCGACGGATACGACCCCGGGGCCCCGTTCGTCGGCTTGTTGTGACTGGCCGTCGTCACGGTGAAACCCTGGTCGGTGGTGGTGATGCACTGGGTGGTGTCGTCACCCCAGTTGTTGTTCTGGATGACGTACTTGCCACCCTGGACGGTGGTCGAACCGAACTTGTCGCAGATCTGCGCGGCCTGGGCGGTACCGGCGGCGACCACGACCATCGCGAGCACCGACGCGAGCCCGGCGATACTCGCGATGACCGTTCTGACTGCACGACGACGTCGTCTCATGCGGGCATCCTTCACGTACGGTGAGCGCGGGGATGGGAGTGGGAGCGCTCCCAAGGCACTGTAGAGAAGCCCGACCAGGCGGCAAGCCTTCGTTTCCCGAGCAGCTCACGTGATCGCACTGCCTGCGAAAACCGCATCCGGCCGCGTGAAACTTTCACCTCGGCCGGCGTGGTACGGCGGTCTTAGCTGGGGGTTTGGGACGGCGCGGGGGCGGCCGACTGGGCGGGGGCGGTGGCGGCCGTGCCGTTGACAACCTTGCCGAGCGCGCTGCCCTTCAGCCACTCGCTCCACGACTTCGCCCACGGGGTGGGGCCGCTGCCGAACGGCACCTTCCTCGATGTCCCGGTGACCTCGATGATGTCGCCCCGGTTGGTGAAGTGGTAGAACCACTTGGCGTTGTCCGGGCTGGCGTTGACACAGCCGTGGCTGACGTTGGTGTTGCCCTGCGCGCCGGTCGACCAAGGCGCCGCGTGGAAGAACGTGCCGCTGTAGGTCATCCGGACGTTCCACTTGGTCTCGATGCGGTACTCGCCCGGGTGCCCGACCGTCGCCGAGTCCATGACCGTGGTGGCGGCCTTCTCCTGGGCGATCATGACACCTGAATAGCTGTCGTCGCCCGGCTTGCCCAGGCTGACCGGGATCTTGCGGACGACCTTGCCGCCGTCGGTCACGGTGGCCATGTGCGAGTTGTTCCGCACCGTTGTGACGTGCCGCGGGCCGACCGTGAAGGTGAGCGTGCGATCCTTCACGCCCCACAGCCCGCTGCCCGCCTTGACACCGGCCAGATGGGCGACGACCTGGACCTTCTCGCCGGTCGGCCAGTAGTCACGCGGCCGGAAGTCCACTTCCCGGTCGTTGATCCAGCTCCAGGCCCCCTCGACCGGCTTGGACATCGTGATCTCGAGAGCCCGCTCGACCGCCGCGCGGTTGGTCTTGCCGACCACCGATTGGGACAGCAGCAGCTGCACGGGCATCCCGACACCGACCGTCTCGCCTTCGAGCGGCGCCATGCCGGTCTCCAGCCGGCGCGTGGGCTTCAGGGTGGTGAAGGTCGAACTCGTCGTGGTCTGCTTGCCGTCGTCGCTGGTGGCCAGCGCGGACACGGTGTAGGTCGTGGCCGGGCGCAGTGTCCACGTCGTACGCCACGAGAGGCCGTCCTTGGCAAGTGTTCCGGCTACCGGACGTCCACCCGAGGGATCGGTCACCACAACCTTGGAGAGTTTTCCCTTGGTCACTTTCACGGTGACGCCCTCGTTCGGGGCGACCTTCTGCGCGCCGTTGGCCGGCGTGATCGCGACCACGGCGCCCTTCTTGTCGTCGCCGTTGCCCTTGCCCCCGCCCCCGGAGGTGCATCCGGCGGCCACGACCCCCACCAGGGCCATCGTCACTACCGCCATGCCACGCCGTACGACTACCACCACAGATCCCTTCACGAGCCCGGCACCTTCGCCGGAGCAAGTCCGCAGACTCCACGTTATGTGAGAGATGACGCGGATCTTGGCGCCCGGGTTCGATCCGTCGCGGCGAAAACCGTCCCAGCTCAAGATCGGCACAGAGTGGCCGGTTCGACCCGGTATCGTGCAGAGAACCCGCGGCGCGGGGCTCCGCGCCCCCCGGCCCGCGGTGGCGAGAAATCGACCACTCGGTCTCCCGAGCGCTGATGCCTTTCCAACGTTCCGCTCGTGCTGGCAGGGTGGGACGCCTCCGTGGTGTCGTCTGACGGAAGGATGAGAACGTGCCCGAGCCCAAGGGTGAGACGACCGCGTCGGACGCGGCCGACCTCGAGCGTGCGAACGGCCATGAGCCGGCCGCTGAGGAGGCGGCGACGGAGAACGCCGCAACGGCGACCGACGCGCCTTCCGCCGACGTTGACGAAGACCCCGCCGACTCGGCGGCCGCCGAGGATGCCGAGAGTGCCGAGGACGTAGCGGACACCAAGGACGCCGAAGACACCGACTCCGAAGACGCTGAAGACAGCGAGGACACTGAAGACGCCGACGACGATGCACCGGCGCGCAGCAAGTACGCCAAGCCGATCAAGGTGACGCCGCGGCGGACGCTGCCCACGGATCCGGAGTTCGCCACCGGCGAGTTCACCCCGCACGGCATCGGCGGGGCGAAGCGGCCGGCGCTGAAGAAGACCACCAAGTCGGGCGCGCGGATGCGTACCGCCATCGGGCTGGCCGTCGCGGTCGTCGTGATCGCCGCGGGCACCGGCACCTACTTCTACATCCAGGCGCACAAGCCGAAGCTCGAGGCCGTCGGCGCGGTGGGCAAGGCGCCCAAGGTCACCATCCCGTCCAAGGAGAAGCCGAAGACCACGCTGCAGATCAAGAGCCTGGCGGCCGGCAGCGGACCCGCGGCGGCCAAGGGCGACCTCGCCGTCGTCCATTTCGTCGGCTACACCTGGAAGGGCAAGAAGGTCGTCGACACCTACAAGGACGGCCAGCCGCAGCAGTGGACGGTCGGGCAGCTGCTGCCCGGCCTCGACAAGGGCGTGACCGGCCAGAAGGCCGGCGGCCGGGTGCTGCTGTCGATCCCGCCCGCCCAGGCCTTCGGCGCTCAGGGCAACCAGCAGCTCGGTGTGGCGCCGACCGACACGCTCGTGTTCGTCATCGACACCCTCGGCGTCTACAACAAGAACTCCGCGGCGCACGGCACCGCCGTCCCGCTGAACGACCCGAAGCTGCCGAAGGTTACCGACGCCGGTCCGGGGAAGGCGCCGACCGTCACGCTGCCGAAGAACGACCCGCCCGCCGAGCTCGTGGACAAGACCCTCATCCAGGGCACCGGGCCCGCGGTGGCCAAGGGCCAGGCCATCGTCGCCCACTACCAGGGGCAGATCTGGAAGGGCGGAAAGGTCTTCGACTCCTCCTGGACGCGCGGCACTCCCGCCGCTTTCCCGATCGGCAAGGGTCAGGTCATCCCCGGTTGGGACAAGGCCCTCGTCGGCAAGAAGGTCGGCAGCCGGGTGCTGCTCGTGGTGCCGCCCAAGGAGGGGTACGGCAAGGGCGGCCAGGCCCAGGCCGGGATCAAGGGCACCGACACCTTGGTCTTCGTGATCGACATCCTGGGCGCCCACTAGCCCCAGCCGTGAGAACACATTGATCAACACGCGGTAGGCGAACCCCGGCCACGGGCCGGGGTT
>DATBKU010000013.1:0-1752 GCA_036555725.1 Streptosporangiaceae bacterium
GAAGACGATCGTGGCGAAGTTGTCGTCGGACAGGATCATCCGGCCGGCGTTCTTGGCCACCTCGGTGCCGGAGCCCATGGCGATCCCGATGTCGGCCGCCTTGATGGCGGGCGCGTCGTTGACGCCGTCGCCGGTCATGGCCACCACGTAGCCCTTTTTCTTGAGCGTGTCGGCCAGGAGCACCTTGTGCTCGGGGGCGACCCGGCCGACCACCCCGATGTCGTCGATACGGGCCAGCCGCTCGTCCTCGGTCAGGTCGGCGAACTCCGCGCCCAGGATGGCCTCGCCCGGGATCCCGACCTGCTTGGCGATGGCCGCGCCGGTGATCACGTCGTCCCCGGTCACCATCCGGACGACGATATGGGCGGCCTGGGCGCTGGCGACCGCGTCCGCGGATTCCTCCCGCGCCGGGTCGACCATCCCGACCAGGCTGGTCAGCTGCAACTCGGCGACGTAACTAAGCAGGTCGCCGTGCGGGTCGAACCCGGACGGGTCGAGGTCGCGGGTAGCGGCGGCCATCACCCGCCGGCCCTCGCCCTCCATGCGCTCCATGTGCTCCTGGTGCTGCTGGTTCAGGTCGGCGTCCCACCGGATGCTGGTGCCCCCGGACAGCGCGGTGGCCGCCCGCGCCATCACGGCCGGCGCCGCGCCCTTGACGAAGCAGCGCACGACCGCCCGTCCCGCCGCGTCGGTGGCCGAGTTGAAGGTGGCCATCAGCTTGTAGGTCGGGTCGAACGGCAGCGTGGCCAGCCGCGGCAGCCGCTCGCGGGTTTCGTCGATGTCCATCCCGGCCTTGTAGCCCAGCACCAGCAGGGCGCCCTCGGTGGGATCGCCCACCACCTTGCCCTCCACCAGCTTGGCGTCGCTGGCCACCAGATAGGGCAGGATCGCCTCGTCGATGCGGTTCGCGGAGCCCGCGGCGTGCTGGACCTGGCCCTCGAGGCCGTAGCCGATGCCCGAGATCGTGTAGCGGTCGGTCGGGTTGACCACCTCGACGGCGGTCATCTGGTTCATGGTCAGGGTGCCGGTCTTGTCGGAGTTGATGGCCGAGGTGAACCCCAGCGTCTCGACCGAGGGCAGGTCCTTGACGATGGCGTTACGCTTGGCCAGGTCGACGCCGCCGATCGACAGGATCGTCTGCGACACAGTCGGCAGCGCCTCGGGTATGGCCGCGATGGCCAGCGTGACGGCGCTGACGAACAGCGCGTCCCAGGCCAGGCCGCGCTGACGGCCGAGGATGAACATCACGATCATGGTCAGGCCGGCCGCCGCCGCGATCCACAGGGTGAGCCGGTTGAGCTCCCTGGTCAGCGGCGACTCCTCGGTGGCCGTGGCGGCCAGCATCCCGGAGATCTTCCCCAGCTCGGTGCCCGCGCCGGTGGCGGTGATGATCACGGTGCCGCTGCCGTGCGTGACCGGCGTGTTCATGAACGCCATGTTCGTCTGTTCGCCCGGGCCCAGCTCGCCCGACAGCGTCTCGGCCTCCTTGGCCGCGGGCACGCTCTCCCCGGTCAGCGCCGACTCGTCGATCTGCAGGGCGCTGGCCGCGACGATGCGGCCATCGGCCGGCACCTCGTCCCCGGCGGCGATGAGCACCACGTCGCCCACCACCACCTGCTCGGCCGGGATCTGGGACTCCGTCCCGTCCCGCCGCACCCGGGCGGTCGCCTTCATCATCGACTTGAGGGCGTTCATGGCGCTCTCGGCCTTGCCCTCCTGGCGGACCCCGATCACCGCGTTCAGCACGGTCAG
>DATBKU010000014.1:0-110861 GCA_036555725.1 Streptosporangiaceae bacterium
TCGAGGGAGCGGCCCGGCGCTCGTTGTTCAGCCTTTCTCCATCAGGGCGCCGCGGTGATCAAACCGACGAGCCCGTCCTCCTCATCGTTGGGACCCGCCGAGAACCACAGCGAGTCGGTGCCGCCCGTGGTCGCGGTCCCCGGCAGCAGGGCCCAGAGGCCGTCGATGTCGACGGGCTTGTGGTTGGCGAGCCGCAGCGGTCCGCGGAAATGCCCGCGGGAGTCGAAGGCGTTGATCCGTCCATCGCCGAAGTTGCCGACGAGGATGTCGCCCGCGAAGGTGCCGAAGCCCGGAGGCGCGACGGCGACGGCCCACGGCGCGTTCAGCGGACCCCGGCTGGCCAGCCGGTGCCGTACCTTGCCGAAGTCGCGGTAGACGTCGACGAAGCCCAGCCCCCGCCCGGCGACCTCGTCCTCGGCATCCGCGTCCTGCTTGGCATACGACACGTACACCGCGTCCCCGATAGCGGTCACGTTGAACGGCGCGTACCCCCTCGGCAGGAACGGGTCGCGGAAGGCCCACTTCGGCATCTTGACCTTGGCGAAGTTCGTGTCGAAGACCTCGATGCGCGCGTGGTGGAAGTCGGCGGCGAGCAGGAACGCTCCCTGGTCGGTGTGCAGCAGGGCCAGGCCCTTGTAGATAGCGCCGTCGACGCCGCCCACGTTGACCGCCGTCATGCCGGCCGTGGGGTTCCACGCGGCGACGGTACCGCTCTCGGTGTCGAAGATGAACAGCGCCTTCGAGCCGTTCAGCATGAAGTCGGCCGTCGTGTCGTTGAACACCTGGCCGGTCGGCGCGCCCGCGACGGCCACCTCGATTGGACGTTTCACCACGCCCGTCGCGTCAGTGCCGTACACGGTCGCGGTGTCGGTGCCGTTGTCGGCCACCCACAGCGGCGTGGTCGGGCCCAAGGCGAGTCCCCAGGCGTTCTTCAGCAGCGGATCCTGCAGTTGCGCCTTGCCTGCGAGGTTGGAGATGAGGTCGGTCTCGACGAACCGGGTTGGGCGTTTGTTGTGCGCCTGCGCCGGTGCCGCCATGACGCCGGTCAACGCGACCACGGCCGCCACGAGGCCGACGATGCGGGGTTTCATCATCAGATCTCCTTCGAGGAAACCCGCCTTCCGGGCGGGGAGAATTGAACTCCTGCGGAGCCGGGCAAGGAGAGCCGGTTCGCCGTCAGGGCAGACCGGCGTCCCCAAACCTTCCGCATCGGGTCACAAAGTGAGTAGCTATATGTGAGACGTGCCGACCAGCCATGTGAAGCGGGCGTTCAAGTACCGCTTCTATCCGACCGATACACAGGCGGCCGAGCTGTCGCGCACGTTCGGTTGCGTGCGGAAGGTCTACAACCTCGCGCTCGCGGCGCCCACGGAGGCGTGGACGCTGCGGGCTGAGCGGGTCAACTACAACGCCACGTCGGCGATGCTGACGACGTGGAAGAAGACTGAAGAGTTCGCCTACCTTAACGACGTCTCCTGCGTCCCGCTGCAACAGGCCCTGCGGCACCTGCAGACGGCGTTCACCAACTTCTTCGCCAAGCGCTCGAAGTACCCGCGTTTCAAGTCCAAGAAGAAGTCCAGGACGTCCGCCGAGTACACCACCAGCGCGTTCCGGTTCCGTCACGGCAGGCTGACGCTGGCGAAGATGGCCGAGCCGCTCGACATCGTGTGGTCGCGTCCCCTGCCCGAGGGCGCACAGCCCTCGACGGTGACCGTGTCGCGGGACCCGGCCGGTCGCTGGTTCGTGTCCGTTCTGTGCGACGACCCCGGGGTGACGCCGCTTCCCGCTACGGAAGTGGCGGTCGGCGTTGACGCCGGACTGAACCGCCTGCTGACACTGTCGACCGGGGAGAAGATCAGCAATCCTCGGCATGAGCGGCGCGACCGCGCCCGCCTCGCCAGGGCCCAGCGGGAACTGTCCCGTAAGGCCAAGGGCGCGGGTGCAAACCGGGCTAAAGCCCGCCGGAAGGTCGCCCGCATCCACGCCCGCATCGCCGACCGGCGACGTGACACTCTGCACAAGATCACCACTCGGCTCGTTCGTGAAAACCAAACGATCGTGATCGAGGACCTCACCGTTCGGAACCTGCTGAAGAACGGCAGGCTGGCCCGCGCCATTTCGGACGCTGCCTGGTCGGAGTTCCGCAGAATGCTGGAGTACAAGGCAGCCTGGTATGGCCGCGAGATGATCGCGGTCGATCGCTGGTTCCCCTCCTCCAAGCTGTGCTCGAACTGCGGAACTATGCAGGTCACAATGCCGCTCCACATTCGCACCTGGACGTGCGACTGCGGCATAACCCACGACCGCGACGTGAACGCGGCGCGGAACGTCTTGGCCGCCGGGCTGGCGGTGTCGGCCTGTGGAGCCGGTGTAAGACCTCAACGGAGATCTCCGGGCGGGCAGTCGGCGGTGAAGCAGGAAATCCCACGGCGCGAGCCGTAGGAATCCCCGCCTTCAGAGGGGGAGCATGTCAACATGCGTACCTCCTGGACGTTTTTCCGATCCAGGGGCAATACACGATCAGTTGTCGCAAAGGGTTCACGGATTTCAGCATTCAGCCCGATTGGCCCATCTCGGCCAATCGGCGCGCCGCCGCAACACGCAGCCGGCCGAACTCGCCGGCGATCCGGTCCAGCGACCATGACGCGTTGAGGCCGCTGGGGTTCGGCAGCACCCAGATCCTTGATCGGAGGCCTGTCACCTCGGACGGGCCGGCTGGTGAGTGCGACGGACGGAGAGTTTCCGAGCCGGCCCCCTGCCCCGCCGGCCGGATCGTGCCCGGTTGCGGCCCGATGCTCGTACGGCGGCTGCCGAATGCGGTCCGGTACGCGGTGACACCGGCGACCGCCACATAGGCAGGCGAGACGTGGGCGACCAGCGCCGCGAGCCGTTCGCCGCCCGCGCGCAGCTCCTCTTCGGTCAGCTCGTCCGCGCGCGCCGTGGCGCGGTCGACGAGGTTCGTGATGCCGAGCCCGTACGACGGCAGCAGGCTCTGTTCGTACGGGGCGAGCAGGCGGTCGGTGAAGCCGGATCGCCACAGCGCGGGCCAGAACCGGTTGCCGGGTCTGGCGAAGTGGTGGCCGGTCGCGCCTGAGTAGAGGCTCGGGTTGATCCCGCAGAACAGCACGGCGAGCGGCGTGCCGTCCGCCGGCAGCACGTCACCGATGGACCGGCCGTACGCCGCCTCGAGATCGGCCTTGCCGGGCCGCCACCGGGTCGTTTCGGGCTGAGTCACAGCAGGCTCCGTACGATCAGCGTCAGCGCCGAGGCGCTCGTCACGATCAGGATTCCGACGCGCAGCCGTCCGTCGTCGACGAACCGGCGTACCGGACCGGCCAGCAGGAACCCGGCGAGCACGAACGGCGTCAGCGCCAGCCCCGCGTTCACCTGGCGGCTCGGCAGCTGGCCGGCGACGGCCAGGGTGAACAGCGAGAGCAGCGCCCCGATCGTGAAGAAGACGCCGAGGGTGGAGCGTACCTTCGGGCCGGACTCGCGCTGGTACAGCAGCGCCATGGGCGGCCCGCCGATCGACGTGGCCGTGCCCGTCGTGCCGGCGAGCACGCCGGCGGCCGTGAGCGTCCCCGGATTGCGCGGCACGATCCCCGACCACATGGTGGCGCCGACCGCCACCAGCACCATGCCGCCGACCGCCACGCCGAGCGCGCGCGACGGTACGGCCGCGACCACCCAGGCGCCGAGCGGAGTGCCGGCCAGCCGCCCGCCGAACGCCCAGCCGAGACCCGCCTTGTCGACGTGCCGCATCTCGCGGGCCACTGTGAGCATCGGGAGTATGGCCGCGACGACGAGCAGCGCCCCGGGCATGAGCGAGGGGAACAGCAGGGTCATGATCGGTGCGGTGACCAGCCCGAGACCGAGGCCGACGCTGCTCTGCACGATCGCCCCGATGACGGACGCCAGCCCGACGAAGATGAGGAAGCTCAGATCCGGCACGTAGTGGAACGGTACATACCCGTATTTCCGGTCGGCTTTCTTGATATTTGTGTACATGGGAGCATGGCTGGGTGCTGACCGCCACACTCGCCTTCGCCGCCGTCGCCGCCATCGTCACCATCACGCCGGGCCTCGACACCGTGCTCGTCCTGCGTACGACGGTGAGCAGCGGCCGGCGCGTCGGCTACCTCGCGGGCGTCGGGATCGCCGGCGGCTGCCTGGTGTGGGCGATCGCGAGTGCCGCCGGGCTGACCGCTGTGCTCGCCACCTCGCGGTACGCCTTCGAGGCGCTGCGTGTGGCCGGCGCCTGCTACCTGTGCTGGCTCGGTGTCCGGGCGCTGTGGGGCGCGCGCCGTACGGCGGCCGCGGAGACCGACGAGCCGGTGGCGGCGGCGCTGACCGGGTGGGCCGCCCTCCGGCAGGGGCTGGTCACCAACCTGCTCAACCCCAAGGTCGGCGTGTTCTACATGAGCCTGCTGCCGCAGTTCATGCCGCACGACACGCCGGTGTTCTGGACCAGCCTGCTGTTCGCCGCGGTCCACGACGTCGAGGGTCTGACCTGGTTCGCCTTCGTCGTGTTCGCGGCCGGGGCCGCGCGCCGCCTGCTCACGCGCCCCTCCGTACGCCGCCACCTGCAACGCCTCACCGGGATCGCCTTCATCGGCTTTGGCGTGCGCCTGGCCATCGGCGACTAGCACGCCCGCCGGGCTTCGGCCTCGGACGTGCCGGCCGGGCTTCGGCCCCGGCTCGCGCTGGGCGACGAAGCTCCCAGAGCTCGATGCGCCGGCCGGGCCCGTCCTAGGCGAAGCCCTCAGAGCTCGATGCGCTGACCGGGCTTCGGCAGGTGCAGCCGATCGGTCAGCCCGGCCCTGTCGAAGCTGTCGACCAGCGTGTCGCCGCCCTGGGTGAAGTGCGCCCAGTGCTCGAAGTGCAGCGGCACGACCTGCTGTACACCCAGAATCTGGACGGCCTCGGCCGCGGCGTCGCTGGACAAGGTGAGGTAGGCGTCGCCGAGCAGCGCGGTCTGCGCCCCGCCGGCGAACAGCAGCGCGATGTCGACGTCCCCGATCCGCTCGGCGATGATCCGGACCACGTCGAGCGAGGCGTTGTCGCCGCTGACGTAGACGGTCGGCAGCCCCTCGCCCGACAGTACGAAGCCGGTGACCTCGCCGACGAGGTGCTCGGTGCCGTCGGGCCCGTGCTGCGCCGGCACCCCGGTGATACGCAGCGCGCCCCCGTCCGGACGGGGCAGGTCGACGTGCGTCCAGTTCGGCAGGGCCCGCACCAGGTCGCCAAGCCGTTCGTGGGCGGAGCGGGTCGACAGTACGAGCGGCGCGCTCGGCAGGTACTCCCGGCCCGAGTGATCGAGGTTGTCCGCGTGCTGGTCATGCGACAGCAATACGGCGTCCACCGCCCCGACCGCGTCCGGCCCGAACGCCGGACCGGCCAGCTTTGTCAGCTTCCTGGACCCGATTGGATAGTCGCCGGGCGGATCGAACGTCGGGTCGGTCAGCAGCCGTACGCCGCCGATCTCCACCACCGCCGTCGGCCCACCCACATACCGAACCAGCACCGAGCCCTCGCCCATCGCCGCCGCCTCCTCCTGCGTCCTCCCAACCACAAGCCCCACCCGACCCGCCACATTCCCGGTACGGAATGCCGCGGCGGGCCGTCCCGCGCTTGGGGACGGCCCGCCGCGAGATGGCCGTGCCTGCTTACTTGCGGAGGAGGGCGCGGAGGACGTATTGCATGATGCCGCCGTTGCGGTAGTAGTCGGCCTCGCCGGGGGTGTCGATGCGGACGACGGCGGTGAACTCCTTACCGGCTCCGTGCACGGCAGGATCCGTGGCGGTGACCGTGACCTCGCGGGGGGTGCCCTCGTTGAGCCGCTCGATGCCGACGACGTCGAAGGTCTCGGTGCCGGTGAGGCCGAGCGAGGCGGCGGTCTGACCGTCGGCGAACTGCAGCGGCAGCACGCCCATGCCGATGAGGTTGGAGCGGTGGATCCGCTCGTACGACTCGGCGATGACGGCGCGCACGCCGAGCAGCGCGGTGCCTTTCGCAGCCCAGTCGCGGGAGGAGCCAGAGCCGTACTCCTTGCCGGCCAGCACCACCAGCGGGGTGCCCTGGGCGGCGTACGCCTGCGCGGCGTCGTAGATCGTGGTCTGCGGGCCGTCCGGCTTGGTGAAGTCGCGGGTGAAGCCGCCCTCCACGCCGTCCAGCAGCTGGTTGCGCAGCCGGATGTTGGCGAACGTGCCGCGGATCATGACCTCGTGGTTGCCGCGCCGGGAGCCGTAGGAGTTGAAGTCGCGCACCTCGACGCCGTGCTCCTGGAGATAGCGGCCCGCGGGCGAATCGGCCTTGATCGAGCCCGCCGGGGAGATGTGGTCGGTGGTGACCGAGTCGCCGAGCTTGGCCAGCACCCGGGCGCCGTGCACGTCGGTGACCGGGGCGGGCTTCGTCTCCATGCCGTCGAAGTACGGGGCCTTCCGGACGTAGGTGGAGTCCGGGTCCCATACGAACGTGTCGCCGGTGGGGATCGGCAGGGCCCGCCAGCGTTCATCTCCGGAGAACACGTCGGCGTAGTCGCGGATGAACATCTCCTGGCCGATCGACGACTCGACGACCTCGGCGATCTCGTCGTTGCCCGGCCAGATGTCGCGCAGGTAGACCGGCGCGCCGTCGCTGCCGGTGCCGAGCGGGTCGTTGAGGATGTCGATGTCCATCGTGCCGGCCAGCGCGTACGCGACCACCAGCGGCGGCGACGCCAGGTAGTTCATCTTCACGTCCGGGTTGATCCGGCCCTCGAAGTTGCGGTTGCCGGACAGGACGGAGGTGACCGCGAGGTCGGCCTGGTTGACGGCCGCGGAGATCTCGGGCGGCAGCGGGCCGGAGTTGCCGATGCAGGTCGTACAGCCGTACCCGACCAGATTGAAGCCGAGCTTGTCGAGGTACGGGGTGAGCCCGGCGCGCTCGTAGTAGCCGGTGACCACCTGGGAGCCGGGGGCCAGCGAGGTCTTCACCCACGGCTTGCGGGTCAGCCCTCGCTCCACCGCCTTCTTTGCCACCAGCGCCGCGCCGACCATGACGTACGGGTTGGACGTGTTGGTGCAGGAGGTGATGGCCGCGACGACGACCGCGCCGTGGTCGAGGTCGAACTCCGAGCCGTCCTCCAGCCGTACGGGGGTGGGCTTGTGCGGGCGGGCGCCGTTGGCGCGGGCGTTGCTGGCCGGCGGGTCGGAGGCCGGGAAGCTCTCCTCGACCGCCTCGTCGACGCCGTTGTCGTCCGGGACGTACGCCCGGACGTCGCGCCGCCAGGTCGGCTTGGCGGCCGAGAGCGGGATGCGGTCCTGCGGGCGCTTCGGCCCGGCGATCGACGGCACGACCGTGGACAGGTCGAGCTCAAGGTACTCGGAGAAGTCCGGCTCGCGCGCCGGGTCGAGCCACAGCCCCTGCTCCTTGGCGTACGCCTCGACCAGCGCGACCTGCTCGTCGGGCCGCCCGGTAAGCCGCAGGTACGCGATGGTCTCGGCGTCGATCGGGAAGATCGCGCAGGTGGAGCCGAACTCGGGGCTCATGTTGCCGATCGTGGCCCGGTTGGCCACCGGTACGGCGGCCACGCCGTCGCCGTAGAACTCGACGAACTTGCCGACCACGCCGTGCTTGCGCAGCATCTCGGTGATCGTGAGCACGAGGTCGGTGGCCGTGGTACCGGCGGGCAGCTCGCCGGTCAGCTTGAAGCCGACCACCCGCGGGATGAGCATCGAGATCGGCTGGCCGAGCATGGCCGCCTCGGCCTCGATGCCGCCGACGCCCCAGCCGAGGACGCCGATGCCGTTCTCCATGGTGGTGTGCGAGTCGGTGCCGACGCAGGTGTCGGGGTAGGCCGTGCCGTCGCGGTCGAAGACCACGCGGGCCAGGTGCTCGATGTTGACCTGGTGCACGATGCCGGTGCCGGGCGGGACGACCTTGAAGTTGTCGAAGCCCTGCTGACCCCACTTGAGGAACTGGTAGCGCTCCTTGTTGCGGCCGTACTCGAACTCGACGTTGCGCTCGAAGGCGTCCGGCCGCCCGAACACGTCGACGATCACCGAGTGGTCGATGACCAGCTCGGCGGGGGCCAGCGGGTTAATCTTGGCCGGATCGCCACCGAGGTCGCGTACGGCCTCGCGCATCGTGGCCAGGTCGACGATGCAGGGCACACCGGTGAAGTCCTGCATGATCACGCGGGCGGGGGTGAACTGGATCTCCTGGCTGGGTTGCGCGGCCGGGTCCCAGCCCGCGAGCGCGCGGATGTGGTCGGCGGTGATGTTGGCGCCGTCCTCGGTCCGCAGCAGGTTCTCCAGCAGCACCTTGAGGCTGTACGGAAGACGGGCCGCGCCCTCGACGGCGTCCAGCCGGTAGATCTCATATGCCTTATCGCCGACCGACAGCGTGTGACGGCTGCCGAAGCTGTTCGCGGACACAACCCCTCCTTGTATCGCTCCACTGCCTGCATCCTGCCGCAGCCGGCAAGTCCGGGCAGAACTGAGGCCCGCCTAACTAGCCCCGTTTTCTCTTGACGTCAAGCTATCCACATTTTATCTCGACATCAAGCTACTTGGATCCAGGGGTTGACTTCTGAAGTCATCGATATATCGTTATCTATCGTAAGAATAGAACGTACGATCTTAGGAAGGTCGTAGAAGCACTCAGAAGGGTGAAGAACATGAGATCACGTCAGCATGGTGGCCCGTTCCGCGGCTTCGGCGCCGCGGGCGGCGGCTGGGGCGGCGGCTGGCCCGGCGGCGGGTTCGGCTTCGGATTTGGCCCTGGTCCCGGCCCGTGGGGGCGCCACGGCCCGTGGGGCCGGCATGGCCCGTGGGGCCGCGGCCCGAAGGCCAAGCGAGGCGACGTACGCGCCGCCATCCTGGCGCTGCTCGTCGAGGAGCCGCGCAACGGCTACCAGATCATCCAGGAGATCAGCGAGCGCAGCGGCGGGGCCTGGCGGCCCAGCCCAGGTGCCGTCTACCCGGCGCTCCAGCAGCTGGCCGACGAAGGCCTGATCCGCGAGGTGACCCAGGAGGGCCGCAAGACCTTCCACATCACCCCCGAAGGCGAGCGCTACGTCGCCGAGCACGAGGACGAGGTGAGCGCCCCATGGGAGGCCATGACGCCCGACTTCCCGGAGGGCGTCGGCGAGCTGTTCAAGCAGGCAGCGCAGACGGGGGCCGCCGTCATGCAGGTCGTGCAGACCGGCTCGGAGCAGCAGATCGCCGAGGCCCGGCGGGTGCTCGCCGACACCCGGCGCCGGTTGTACACCATCCTGTCGGAGGACGACGAGCCGGACTCGGGTGACCAATCATGAACGGCCGGAACGATTCGCTGCGCCCCCGCCCCGGGGCGCCGGTACAGGAGGGGCCGACATGACCGGCCCCGAGGATCTGCGCATCGGCGACGCCGAGCGCACGCGGGTGACCGAGGCCCTGCACGATCATTTCGCGCAGGGCCGGCTCACCCAAGACGAGCTGGAGGAACGGCTCGACGCGGCGCTGGCCGCCAGGACGTACGGCGACCTGCGGCGGATCACACACGACCTGCCGATGCCTCAGGCGACCGCGGGCGACCGGCAGGCCGCCCGGCCGCCGTGGCGACGGTCCCGGCCGCCGGTCTTCGCGCTCTTCGCGCTCGCGTTCCTGCTGGTCGCTCTCGTGGCCGGCGGCCCGTGGTACGCGTTGGTCGGCGTGCTCAAGGTGATCCTGCTCGTCTGGCTGGTGACGGCCGTGCTCGGGATCTTGCGCATCCGGCGCTGGGTGCGGCGCGGCGGCGGCTGGGGCCCGCCCCGCGGCGGTCCCGAGTTCTGGGGAGGTCCCCGGTGGTCCGGGCCGTACCGGCACGGGCCGTATGGGCCGTATCACTGGATGGGCCGGGGGCCGTGGGCCCGCGGCCCGTGGGGCGGCCGGTAGACCCGTCACGGCAAACGTGAGAATGTCTCACACATGACCGCCGACGGCAGGACTCCCGGCCTCTCATCCGCGCGCTTGGCCGACCGATCCGCCGAGCGCGCGGCGCTGCGCGAGACGATCGAACGGCTCGCGCCGATCCAGCGGCTCCCCTGCTCCGAGGGCGAGCGGGAGGCCGCGCTCCTGATCTCGGACCGGCTGCGCGACCTCGGCTGCACGACCCGGGTCGAGGAGGAGCCCGCGTACGGTTCGTACGCCTGGCCGGTCGGCGCGCTGAGCGCCCTCGCCGCCGTCAGCGGCCTGATCGGCGGGGGCTCCCGGCCGGGCCGCCTGGCGGGCGCGCTCGGCGGGGCGATGGCGGTCGGCGCGATCGCCGACGAGATCTCCTACGGCAGGCAGTACGCCCGGCGGGCCGTCAGCCCGCGCCGTACGGCGTACAACGTCGTGGCCGAGGCCGGCGACCCAACGGCCCGGCGCACCCTGGTCGTCATGGCCCACCACGACGCGGCGCCCACCGGCACGGTCTTCGACCAACGGCTCGAGCGGTGGTTCGTCCGGCGGTACCCCGAGGTCGTGGAGCGGATGTCGGAGAACCCGCCCATGTGGTGGCTGGTCATGGCCGGGCCCGCCGCGGTCGCCCTCGGCGGCCTGACCGGCTCGCGTGCGCTCCGCCGTACCGGCACCGTGATGAGTCTGCTCACCACGGCCGCGATGGCCGACATCGCGGCCCGGCGGGCGGTCCCGGGCGCCAACGACAACCTCAGCGGGGTGGCCGTTCTCGTCGCCCTCGCCGAGTCGCTGCGCCGGCAACCCCTCACCGGCCTGCGTGTGATCTTGCTCTCGGCGGGCGCCGAGGAGGCGCTGCAGGAGGGCATTCGCGGCTTCGCGCGACGCCACTTCGCCGCATTGAATCCCAGCCGGCCTCCCCCATCAACCGACGCCACCCTGCCGCTGGAGTCCACCTGGTTCCTCAACCTCGACACCGTCGGCTCCGGGAATCTCGTTCTGCTCGACGCGGAGGGCCCGCTGCGGATGGAGCCCTACGACGCGTCCTTCGGCGACCTGGTCGCGGACCGCGCGGCCGACCTCGGGATCGCGGTGCACCGGGGGCTGCGGTCGCGCAACAGCACGGACGGGGTGGTGCCGAACCGGCACGGCTACCCCACGGCCTGCCTGGTGTCGATCGACGACGAGAAGCTGCTGCCGCATTATCATCTGCCGTCCGATCTGCCCGAGCACGTGGACTACGGCTGCGTGGACGACGCTGCTCGCCTCACCGAGGCCGTCGCCCGCCGGCTGGCCGGACCAGCCGGCTGATCACGGCCGGAGCGGCGGCCGCACGCGCCGCTACGCGGCGGCCGGCCCCCGCGGCTCCGGGCGTGACCACTGTCCTGATCATGCGTCGAGGATCAGCTCGTAGTGCAGGGTGTGGACCCGCTTGATCTTGTGGCCGAGCGGCACCAGGAACCGCTGCAGGACCGGGTACTTGCTAGCCATCAGCCGCCGGATCGGCTTGGCCTCGGCGTTGCTGAGCAGCCGGGTCGTGCCGTGGACGGCCGGGCCGGTCGCGGTGCCGTGGCCGGTCGGCAGCCCGAGCCGGTCGCGGAACGGCGCGACCTCGACCTCCGGGTTGTTGCGGAGCCGCTTGGCCTTGCCCGCGGTGTCCCAGGTACGGAAGTACGCGCGGCCGTCCTGGACGACGATGCTGACCGGCGTCCCCACCGGAGTACCGTCGCGTTTGTACGTCGTGAGCAGGATCGTCTTCTGGTCTGCGAATCGCTCGAGCGTCGGGTCTGTGGTGGTCATTGCCGCCTCCTTGGGCGTTCGGTTATTGAGAAGACGGGGCGGCCCGCATGGGTGTGACATCCCGCGTTAGGTAGATTTGTTGCCTCCCTGGACAAAACGCCTGAGCAGCGGGACTATCGGGCGGCGGACCGCGCATGGAGGAGGCAGCTGTGCTCGTCGCCGGCATCGATTCGTCGACCCAGTCCACAAAGATCCTGCTGTGCCGGGCCGAGGACGGCACGGTGGTGGCGCAGGCATCGGCGCTCCACCCGGACGGCACGGAGTGCCATCCGCGGCACTGGTGGACGGCCCTCGAGAACGCCGGCCGCGACCTGTTCGACCGCGCCGACGCGGTGGCCGTGGCCGCCCAGCAGCACGGCATGGTCGTGCTCGACGGCGCCGGCGGGGTGATCCGGCCCGCGCTGCTGTGGAACGACACCCGGTCCGCGCCGCAGGCGCAGGCGCTGGTCGAGGAGTTCGGCGCGGAGACTTGGGCCGCCCGCACCGGCCTCGTCCCGGTGGCCTCGTTCACCGTCACCAAGCTGCGCTGGCTGGCCGAACAGGAGCCCGACAACGCCAAGCGCACCGAGACCGTGCTGCTCCCCCACGACTGGCTGACGCTGCGGCTGGGCGCGCACGAGCCGGTCACCGACCGCGGGGACGCCTCCGGCACCGGCTACTGGTCGCCCGCCACCGGCACGTACCTGCCCGGCTTCGTCCGCGCGGCGATCGGTCACGACGTACGGCTGCCGCGCGTCGCCGGTCCGTACGACATCGTCGGCGAGACCTCGTGGGGCGCGAAGCTCGGACCGGGCACCGGCGACAACATGGGCGCCGCCCTTGGCCTGGGCCTCGAGCCGGGCGACGTGGTGGTATCGATCGGCACGTCCGGCACCGCCTTCGCCACGGCCGAGGAGCCGGCCGCCGACGCGAGCGGCCAGGTCGCCGGGTTCGCCGACGCCACTGGGCGCTTCCTGCCGCTGGTGGCCACGCTCAACGCGGCGCGCGTCCTGTCGTCGACCGCGGCTCTGCTCGGCTGCTCGCTGGAGGAGTTGTCCGCGCTGGCGCTCGCCGCCCGGCCCGGGGCGGACGGCCTCACCCTGCTCCCCTACCTCGACGGCGAGCGCACCCCGAACCGGCCGGACGCGACCGGCGTGCTGCGCGGCCTCACAACGAGTAACTCCACTCGCGAGAACCTCGCCCGGGCCGCCGTCGAGGGGTTGCTCGCCTCGCTGGCCGATGCGGTCGATCACCTCACCTCCCACGGCGTACGGCTGCGGCGCGTCCTGCTCATCGGCGGCGGCGCCCGCTCGCTGGCCGTGCGGCAGCTGGCCCCGGCGGTCTTCGGCGTACCGGTAAGCGTGCCCGAGCCCGGCGAGTACGTCGCGCTGGGCGCGGCGCGGCAGGCCGCGTGGGCGCTGGCCGGCACACCGGAGCCACCCGCCTGGCCGCGGCCGGAGGCGCGGGAGTACGAGGCGGCGCCCACCCCCCAGGTGCGCGAGCAGTACGGCGCGCTCCGCGACGCCACCGAGTCCTGGTAACGAGCAGAGCCTTGATAACGAGCAGAGCCTTGATAACGAGCAGAGGAGAAGTCATGAGCGACTACACGCCCCGGCCCGAGGACCGGTTCTCGTTCGGGATCTGGACCGTCGGCTGGCAGGCCATCGATGTGTTCGGGCCCGGCACCCGCGCGCCGATGCCCGCCGAGCGCGCGGTGCACAAGCTGGCCGAGATCGGCGCGTACGGCGTGAACTTCCATGACAACGACGTGTTCGACTTCGACGCCACGTCCGCCGAGCGCGACGAGCGGATCGCCGCCTTCCGCAAGGCGTTGGACGAGACGGGTCTCGTGGTCACCACGGCCACGACCAACCTGTTCTCCCACCCGATCTTCAAGGACGGCGCGTTCACCCACAACGATCGTGACGTGCGGCGATTCGCGCTGGCCAAGACGATGCGCAACATCGATCTTGCCGCCGAGCTGGGCGCCAAGGTGTACGTGGCGTGGGGCGGCCGGGAGGGCGCCGAGTCGGGGGCGAGCAAGGACGTACGGGCCGCGTTGGATCGTTACAAGGAGGCGTTCGACCTGCTCGGCTCGTACGTCCTCGACCAGGGCTACGACCTGCGGTTCGCGATCGAGCCGAAGCCCAACGAGCCGCGCGGCGACATCCTGCTGCCCACGGTGGGCCACGCGTTGGCCTTCATCAACGAGCTGGCGCACCCCGAGCTCGTCGGCATCAACCCCGAGGTCGGGCACGAGGAGATGGCCGGCCTCAACTACGCGCACGGGCTCGCCCAGGCGCTGTGGCACGGCAAGCTCTACCACATCGACCTGAACGGGCAGACCGGTCCGCGCTACGACCAGGACCTGCGGTTCGGCGCGGGCAACGCGCGCGGCGCCTTCTGGGTCGTCGACCTGATCGACGACTCCGACTACGCGGGCCCGATCCACTTCGACTTCAAGCCGCCGCGCACCGAGGACGACGACGGCGTCTGGGTGTCGGCGGCCGCCTGCATGCGCAACTGGCTGATCCTTCGGGAGAAGGTCCGGGCGTTCCGCGCCGACCCCGAGGTGCGGGAGGCGCTGCGCGCCGCCCGGGTCGACCAGCTCGCGGTGCCGACCCTGGCCGACGGTGAGACCTGGCAGTCCGTACGGGACTTCACCCCCGACATCGACGGCCTGGCCGCACGCGGCATGGCCTTCGAACGGCTCGACCAGCTCGCGCTCGACTATCTGTACGGGGTCCGCTGAGCTGCCGGCCCCGCGCCAAGCTCGGGCCGAGCCGGCCGAGCCGGGCCGAGCCCCTAAGCGCCGAGATAAGCAGGCGGCTCGGCTATTTCTTGCGGGCGACGCCGCCGAAGAAGGTGTGGTAGATCCCGTCCTGCTGGACGCGGCCCTGTACGGTGGGCCGCCAATCCGGCAGGGCCACCCACCCGGGTTCGAGCAGTTCCCAGTCGCCGAACCAGCCGAGGATCTCCTTGTCCTCGCGGAACCGTCCGGAGCCCAGGGTGCCGGTGAGCAACTTCTCGGCCTCGATGGTCTGGGCCCGGATCTCCGGCAGCTCCGGGCCGGGGATGCGGAAGCTCGAGATGGCGAGATGGCTGCCCGGGGGCAGGGCGTCGCGCAGCCGCGTGGCGATCCCCGCCGGGTCTTCGTGGTCCTCGATGTGGTGCAGGATCGCGAACAGCAGCAGGCCGACGGGCCGGTCGAAGTCGATCAGCGCCCGGACGGCTGGGTTCGCCAGGATGTCGCCCGGCCGGCGGATGTCGCCGAGGACGATGTCCGTGGTCCGGGCGTCGGCGAGCAGCGCCTTGCTGTGCGTGTGGACCACCGGGTCCTTGTCGACGTAGACGACGCGCACCTCTGGGTCGATCTCGTGCGCGACCTCGCCCACGTTGCCCTGGGTCGGCAGCCCGGACCCGATGTCCAGCAGCTGCGTGAGGCCCACCTCGCCCACCAGATAGCGCACCGCCCGGCGCAGGAAAGCCCGGTTGTACCTCGCCCCGAGCGCCGCTTTGGGTTCGAACTGCAGGGCCTTTTCCACGAACTCCCGGTCGGGCGCGAAATTGTCCTTCCCGCCCAGGAAACAGTCGTAGACGCGGGCCACGTTCGGCCTGTCAATGTCGAAACCGGCGAGGTCGGGCCGGCCGCCCCCCGAATCGTCATCCACCGCCGAACGCCTCCAAATCGCTGACAAACCGGGCTTACTACCGCGTAACTCTACGCCCGGTGATGTTTCTCCCGCCGGGCCGCGCGCGAGGTGTTTCAGGGTTTTCAAAGGCTTTGCCTGCGGCGTCCCGCCGCGTGCTGTACGGCCGCCGGGCGGCGGCTTATGTTTCGGGACACTACCGCCCGGCCCGACGGAGGAGAGAGCCGCGTGAGACGTCCCGGCCTGCGTGCCCTCATCATCGCCGCGATGGTCGCACTGGCCACCGTCGGTGTGCCCAGCGCCGCCATGGCGACACCGCCGACGGCGACGTGCCGGGTCGTCAACGACTGGGGCGCGGGCTTCCAGGGTGAGTGCACCATCGCCAATCCCGGGCCAGATCCCGCGGCCGGGTGGACGCTGGTGCTCTGCCTTAGTCCGGCGACCACGAATATCACGCAGGTGTGGGGCGCGTCCGTCGTCCAGAGCGGGCAGTGCCGGACGTTTTCCGACGTCTCGTACACCCACAACATCCCCGCGGGCGCGTCGGTCTCGTTCGGATTCCTCGGCAGCCCGGGCGGGGTCGCGATCGGGTCCTGCACGATCAACGGGCAGCCATGTGCCGGCGGAGGCGGCGGCCCGGATACGTCGGCCCCGACGGCGCCCGGAAACCTGCGGGTGACCGGCACGACGTCAGCGAGCATCTCCGTGGCCTGGAGCGCCTCGACCGACAACGTCGGTGTCACCGGTTATGACGTGTACAACGGCGACGTGGTGCTCGCCGCCAATGTCACCGGCACCTCGGCCACGGTCGAGAATCTGATCGCGGACACCCCGTACACCCTCACGGTGCGAGCCAAGGACGCGGCGGGCAACGTGTCCGCGCCCAGCAACCAGGCGACCGGGCGCACCCAGCCCGCCCTCGGCGGCGGCTGGATGCCGAGCAACCTCCGTACGCTGTCGACCGGATGGACGACCCCGTGGGGCATCGACTGGCTACCTGACGGCTCGGCACTGGTCACCGAGCGCAACTCGTTCGGGGTCTTCCGGGTCACCCCCAACGGCACCAGAGCACAGGTCGGGACCGTGCCGAACGTCGTGGCCAGCGCCGAGGGCGGCCTGCTCGGGCTCGCTGTCTCCCCCACCTTCGCCACCGACCAGCAGGTGTTCCTCTACCACACCACGGCGTCGGACAACCGGATCGTGCGGGCCACCCTCAACGGCAACACGCTCGCCAACTACACGGTGATCGTGTCCGGCATTCCGCGCGGCGCCAATTTCCACCAGGGCGGCAGGCTGGCCTTCGGGCCTGACGGATTCCTGTACGCCGGGACGGGCGATGCCGAGAACTCCGCCAACGCCCAGAATACGAACTCGCTGGCCGGCAAGATCCTGCGGATGACGCGGACGGGTCAGCCCGCTCCCGGCAACCCGTTCGGCAACCTCGTCTACAGCTACGGACACCGCAATGTGCAGGGCCTGGCCTGGGACTCGGCCGGACGGCTGTGGTCGGCCGAGTTGGGCGAGAACACCGCCGACGAGCTCAACCTGATCCAGCCGGGCAACAACTATGGCTGGCCCACCTGCGAAGGCAGCTGCAACGTGGCCGGGATGACCAACCCGAAGCGGACCTGGACACCCGGCGAGGCGTCGCCCAGCGGCATCGCCGTCGCCCACGACGTTGTCTTCATGGCGGCGTTGCGCGGACAGCGGTTGTGGCGGATCCCGCTGATGGGCGAGAACACCGGGACCCCGCAGGCTTTCTACACGAACGAGCATGGCCGGCTGCGCACCGTGGTCAAGGTACCCGGCCAGGAGGGGCTGTGGCTGTCCACCTCTAATGCCGACGGCCGCGGCACCGGCGGGCCCGGCTCTGACGTCATCTTCCGGATCGACCTCCTGGCGACGCCGGCTACATGAAGTCCGACGGCTGGAGGTCCAGCTCCCGGGCGGCCTGTTCGTAGGCCCACTGGGTGGCCTGATTCCGCGTGAGCACCCCCCGGTGGACGGTGACCTGCACGGACAGGCCGTCGATCAGCGCGGTGATGCGCCAGGCCGCCGCGTGCGGGTCGGCGCAGCGGAACTCGCCGTTCGCCACGCCCTCCGCGATCAGGTCCGCGATGGCGTCCTTCCAGCGCAGGTCGAGACGCTTGGAGACGCGGCGCAGCTCGGGCGAGCGAAGCGCGGCCGCCCATGCGTCGACCCACAGCGTCCAGCCGGGCGAGGTCGAGCCGGCCGGCTGGTAGAGCCGCAGCGCGGCCTTGAGCCGGCCCAGCGCGGTGCCGCCGGTGGCGAGGGCCTTGTCGAGGCGGTCGAGATCGCGCTGCGCGGCCCATGCGAAGGCCTGGGCGAGCAGCGCTTCCTTGCTTTTGAAGTGATAGAAGATGAGCGCCGTGCTCACGCCGAGCGACTCGGCAACATCGGCCGTCCGGGTCGCGGCCACGCCGCGCGCCGCGATCTCGCGGACCGCCGCGCTGAGGATCTCCTCGCGCCGTACCTCCACTTTGCGCCTCGCCACGACGCCGACCCTACTGAGTCATGTCGGCCGTCAGGCCAGATCACCCTGCCTTACCTGCGCTGACCCTCAATCACCTGCGATTTCGGGGAAAATATGACGAACTGGTTGCGATGTCGTTGCTTACCTGTATCACCGGCCCTTCGCCTCTATTCTTTGCCGCCGATCTCGGAATACGTTGTGCGCCCGAACAAAACCTGCCCTGGCGGCCAGGGGACGAAGGAAGGCCGCCGAAGGAGGAGTCGACGTGAAACTAATGCGCACAGCGTCCGTCGCGGCGGTCGCAACGGTCATCACCTTCGGCCTCGCCGCCTGCGGTGGCGAGAGCGGAGGCGGTAGCGGGTCGTCCGCGAGTCCCGGCGCCAGCAATGCCGTCAAGGGCAAGGTCGGCGTGATCCTGCCGGACACCAAGTCGTCCGTCCGCTGGGAGACGGCGGACCGGCCGCTGCTCGAGCAGGCCTTCAAGACCGCGGGGGTGCCCTACGACATCCAGAACGCCGAGGGCGACAAGCAGCGGATGCAGACCATCGCCGACCAGATGATCACCAACGGCGCGACCGTGCTCGCCATCGTCAACCTCGACTCGGAGTCGGGCGCCGCGATCGAGAAGAAGGCCCAGACGCAGGGCGTCAAGACCATCGACTACGACCGGCTCACGCTGAACGGCGTGGCCGACTACTACGTCTCGTTCGACAACGTCCAGGTAGGCAAGGAGCAGGGCCAGGGCCTGCAGAAGTGTCTCGGCGACAAGTCGTCGAACATCGCCTTCCTCAACGGCTCGCCGACCGACAACAACGCGACGCTGTTCTCGCAGGGCGCCCACTCGGTGCTCGACGGGGTGACCAACTACAAGAAGGTCGCCGAGCAGGCCGTGCCGGACTGGGACAACCAGCAGGCCGCCACGATCTTCGAGCAGATGTGGACCCAGCAGAAGGGCAAGATCGATGGCGTGCTGGCCGCCAACGACGGTCTGGGCAACGCGGCGATCTCCATCCTGAAGAAGAACAACGCCTCCGGTAAGGTCCCGGTCACCGGCCAGGACGCCACCAAGGAGGGCCTGCAGAACATCCTTGACGGCACCCAGTGCATGACGGTCTACAAGCCGATCAAGAAGGAGGCCGACGCGCTGGCCGCGCTGGCCATCGCGCTGACCAAGGGCCAGAAGGGCCAGACCACCGGTACGGTCAAGGACACCGAGTCCGGCCGCCAGGTTCCGTCCGTGCTGCTCACGCCGATCGGGATCTTCAAGGACAACGTCAAGCAGGTCGTCGACGACGGCTTCATCAAGAAGGACGAGCTCTGCACCGGCAAGTACGCCGGCAAGTGCACTGACGCCGGAATCCAGTAACAGTGACGGGGTGCCCCCCTACTGGGAGGGCACCCCTCCCTGCGTCAAGGAGGCAGAGTGACCAGCGAAAACGGAACACCTCTGCTGGAGCTCCAGCAGATAAACAAGAGTTTCGGTGCAGTGCACGTGCTGCACAACGTCGACTTCTCCGTCTACACCGGCCAGGTAACCGCCCTGGTCGGCGACAACGGGGCCGGTAAGTCCACGCTCATCAAGTGCGTCGCCGGCATCCACCCCGTCGACTCCGGCTACATCCTCTTCAACGGCGAGAAGGTCGGCATCCACGGCCCGCGGGACGCCGCCGCCCTCGGCATCGAGATCGTCTACCAGGACCTCGCCCTCGCCGACAACCTGGACATCGCGCAGAACATGTTCCTCGGCCGGGAACGCAAGCGCGGCGCCATCCTCGACGAGGCGTACATGGAGCAGGAGGCCCGCAACACCCTGGCGCGGCTCTCCGTCCGTACCGTCAAATCGGTTCGCCAGCAGGTCGCCAGCCTGTCCGGTGGCCAGCGGCAGACCGTGGCGATCGCCAAGGCGGTGCTCTGGGACTCCAAGGTCGTGATCCTCGACGAGCCGACCGCGGCGCTCGGCGTGGCGCAGACCGAGCAGGTGCTCGCGCTCGTCCGGCGGCTCGCCGAGACCGGCCACGGCGTCGTGCTGATCTCGCACAACATGAACGACGTCTTCGAGGTGGCCGACCGGATCACCGCGCTCTTCCTGGGCCGGGTTGCGGCCGACGTCAAGGCGTCGGATGTCACGCGGAGCCAGGTCGTCGAGCTGATCACGGCGGGCCGGTCGGGCGACCTCGGCCTCGCCGCGTCGACCGCCGCAGAGAACATCTGAGCGAGGTTCCCTATGTCCGAATCAACACAGTCGGAATCACCACGGGCGTCCGACGTACTCACGCAGGACACCGCCTTCGAGGCCGATCTGCGGGAGCAGTCGGTGTCGTCGGCGCTGCGGGACTACGGGATACGGCTGCGGTCCGGAGATCTGGGCGCGCTGCCCGCGATCCTCGGCCTGGTCGTGCTCGGCGCGCTGTTCACCGCGCTCCGCCCAGAGACGTTCCTCAGCAATCAGAACATCGCGAACCTGCTGGTCCAGGCGCTGCCGGTCACGATCCTCGCCATGGGCCTGGTGTTCGTGCTGCTGCTCGGCGAGATCGACCTGGCCGCGGGCGTCACCGGTGGTGTCTCCGCCGCCGTCCTGGCTACGCTGCTCAGCGAGCAGGGCCAGCCGTGGTATCTCGCCACGCTCGCGGGGCTGGGAACCGGCCTTGCCATCGGGTTCGTGACCGGCTGGCTGGTCGCCGTCCTCGGCATCCCGTCGTTCGTCGTCACGCTGGCGTTCTTCCTCGGCCTGCAGGGCATATCGCTGCGGCTCATCGGGGAGGGCGGCACCGTGCCGATCAACGACGACGTGATCGTGGCGTTGGCCAATAAGAACATCCCGCTGGTCGCGGGGTGGATATTGGCCTGGGTCTGCGTGATCGCGTACGCCGGGGCGGGGTTGTTCGGCTGGTACCGGGCGAAGACAAAGGGCCTGTCCCGGCCCCCGCTCGCCCTCGTGGTCACGCGGGTCGTCGTGGTCTCGCTGCTGATCCTCGGCGGCACTTCGCTGCTGAGCCAGGACCGCGCCCGGTCGCCGGTCGTGTTCCTGGGCGGCATTCCCTGGGGCGTGCTCCTCGTCGCGGTGCTGCTCATCATCTGCACGTTCTTGCTGGGTAAGACCGCGTACGGCCGGCACATCTATGCGGTCGGCGGGAACGCCGAGGCTGCTCGCCGGGCCGGCATCAACGTGACCTGGGTACGGATCTCGGTCTTCATGATCGGTTCCACCATCGCGGCGATCAGCGGCATCGTCGCCGCGTCCCGGCTCAACTCCGCCACCCCGGACGCCGGAACCCGTACGGAACTGCTGCTCGCCGTGGGTGCGGCAGTCATCGGCGGGACCAGCCTGTTCGGCGGCAAGGGCAAGGCACGTGACGCGGTGCTCGGCGGCCTGGTGATCGCGGTCATCGCCAACGGTCTGGGACTGCTCGGGGCCAAGGCCTACGCGCAGTTCCTCATCACGGGAGGGTTCCTGCTCCTCGCGGCGAGCGTCGACGCACTGGCACGGCGTCGCCGGTCGGCCACGGGACGCTAGGCCGTGTCCACGGGATACGGCCCAGGGAGGCATCCCGACGCATGGTCGTGAAGCGAGGGGTTCGCGGATCGACCCAGGACGACGTGCGCCGGCACAACCTGGGGACCCTCCTCACGGAGGTACACCGGCACGGTCAGCGGTCCAGGGCTCAGCTCACCGCCGAGATGGGCCTCAACCGCAGCACGATCGGCGATCTGGTCGCCGAACTGGCGGCGGCCGGGCTCGTCCTCGAGCGCTCCTCGAGCGCCCGGGGACGAGCCGGGCGGCCCTCGCTGATGGTCGCGCCGCGCGCCGACGGCGCGTACGTCCTCGCCGTCGACCTCGGTGTACGACACCTTCTCGTGGGCCGGATCGGGCTCGGCGGCGACCTGCTCGACCGGGTCGAGGTGCCCTCCCGGGACGACTGGAGTGCGCTCGACATCACCGTCGACGCGGTCGCCGATACCTGCCGCAAGCTGCGCGCCGCGGCCCCGTCCGGGGCGCGGTGCGTCGGCGTCGGCCTCTCGGTGCCCGGCGTCATCCGACGCGAAGACGGGCTGCTCCGGTTCGCGCCCAACCTCGGCTGGGTCGACCTGCCGTTGGGCGGCCGGCTGGCCGACCGGCTCGGGCTGCCCGTGGTGGTGGGCAACGACGCCGACCTGGCCGCGCTCGCCGAGCACTGGCGCGGGGTGGCCGCCGGGAGCGAGCACGTCATCGCGATGTCCGGCGAGGTCGGCGTCGGCGGCGGCATCATCGTCGACGGCCGTCCGCTGCGCGGCCGCGGCGGGTACGCCGGCGAGATCGGCCATCTGCGCATCAACCCCGAGGGCCGCCGCTGCCGGTGCGGCTCGTGGGGCTGCCTCGAGACCGAGATCGGCGTCGAGGCACTGCTCCGCGCCGCCGGGCGGCCGCTTGAGTCCGGGATCGCCGGCTACCGCGAGGTGATGGCGGCGGCGGCCGAGGGCGACCCCGACGCGACGCGCGCCGCCGAGCACGTCGCCCGCTGGCTGGGCGCCGCCACCGGCATGCTCCTCAACACCTTCAACCCCGAGATCGTGGTCTACTGCGGTCCGCTCGGCGAGCTGTTCAGCGTGACCGAGGAGTGCGTGCTGAAGGCCTGCGACGAGGCCTCCCTCGTGGCCCCCCGCGAGCAGGTACGGCTGGCCGCCTCCGCGTTCGGCGCCGACACCCAGCTCGTCGGCGCCGCCGAGGCCGCCTTCGGCCCTCTCCTCGAGGACCCCATCGGCCTCATCACCCGCCTCGCCACGCCCTGAGCCGCGGGCGGCCGCCGGTCAGACGCGATCCGCGGCGATGAGCAGGTATTGGAAACTGCCGCTCCGGTAGGCGTCGAGAAAGGTCTCCTCGATGCCGGTCGCGAGGGAGGACTTAGTGCGCAACTCCCAGTACGGAATGGTCGCGGCGGTGAGGTCCACCACACTGATCGGGGTCAACCGGTGCGCGGCCAATTGCGCGAAATACGTGCTGCGCGGATGGATATCGCAGATGTAGTGCGCGTTGATCGCACTGACGGCTCTGGAGGGCAGCCCGTAGGTGTCGTTATAGCAGCCGGTGATGCACACGTACCGGCCGCCGCGGCGCAACACCCGGGCGTGCTCGGCGAACAGCAGGGCCAGCTCGACGTACATCGTGGACTCGTTGTTCCAGATCGCCCGGAACGTGCCCGAATCGAAGCCGGTGTCGAGCATATTGCGGAAGTGGAAGCGGACTCGGTCCGCCACATCGCGCTGCGTGGCCTGCTCGGTCGCGAAGTCCACCTGCGACTGTGAGATGGATAGGCCGTCGACCTGGCAGCCGAAGCGCGCGTGGGCCATGAAGCTGGACCCGCCGCGCCCGCACCCGGCGTCCATGACCCGGTCGTGGGAGGTCAGGGAGCCCAGATGGTCGAGCAGCAACTCGGCTTGCGCACACTCCAGGCGATGCAGCTCCTTGGTGATCTGTTCCTCGCGCTGGTCGGCCGGCGCGTCCAGCACGGACCAGTCGACATTGCCGATCCCGTAATGGTGATGGTAAATACCGTCCACTTCACCCAGCCGCAGGTTGACCGGGTTCTTCTCGGCGTCCCAGTAGTCGGCGACCGTGTTCTGGTAGGGACTGACGAGGACGCGAGAATCGTGCACAGAGGCCATGCAAGTGCCCTTTCTAGGCAGGCTGGAACTTGGGTTCACTGGTAACGGCTGCTGGTGCGGTGCCATTCGAAGCCGCCGGCCATCCAAGATTGTGCGCCGCGCAGAAACCGCTGCAGGTCCACGGCGGGCACGGCGGCGAGTTTCCGCTGGGCGGTCTCGAATCCTTTGACGAAATCATTGTGCAGGCGGACGCATTTCTCGATCGCCTCGCGAAGAGTGCAGTTCTCCTCGGCGGCGATCAGCAGCACCAGATTGTCCGACTGCTCCCCCGCCGCCTCCCGCTCCACCGAGTGGAGGTCGTTGACGATGACGGCAGCCGTGCCGGCCTGCATGAGTGCGCGGTGAACGGCCGGTTCGGAGAACAGATGGGCCGGCAGCTCGTAGCCGTCCACGATGTCGATCAGGGTCATGGACGTGTAGAAGCTGTCGTGCTGGCGCGCGGCGAGGTAGCGCCAGGCCGGCGGGAGTTCCCCGCGGTAGCGCCACGCCGCGTAGGCGGTCCAGCTCACGTACATCTGGAAGGTCGTCGCGCACACCCGCATGACCTGGGCGGGCGTGGCATGCAGCCGCAGGTGGCCGGTCGCGGACCGCAGGGCGACCAGCACCGGATCGGCCCGCACGGCATCCTCGAGCTCGCGGGTGTACGCCCCGGCGGACGGCGGTGGGTCCATGGCCGACATCACCAGCGCCAGCCGGGGCGGTAGCTCCACCGGGACGGCCCCGAGCTCGCTCTCGTCCGCGTAGTAGTCGTCGCACGCCCACCACGCGGCGTTCAGCTGCGCCGCCAGCAGCAGCCGGTCGGGGTCGTCGGTGTCGGGGTGGACGAGCATGGCGAGCCGCCCGAACCCGGTGCTGCGGAACGCGTCGAGCCGATCGGCATAGATCCCGGTCCGCTCGGCCCACGACACCAGGGCTTCGTTGACCTGCGCGCCGAGCGCCTCGTTGACCCGCACCGTCTCCGGGGAGTACAGCGGCGGGTACGATCCGTCGCCCCACTCCCGTTCGGCGTAACCCGGCGAGCCGCCGATGCCCAGGTCCGCAGCGTCGGAGGAGCACTGCCCCGCCCACTCGCCGTCCGGCGCGGGCTCGGTCCCGTCGGCCGGACCGGTTGCTTCCGCTAGCTCCGCTAGGTCAGTTAGGTCCGCTGGCTCGGCGGCCGGGCCCGCCGGCGGCTGCCCGGCCTGCGCTGCCGACCGCAGCTCTCTCGCCAACCGCAGCTCGCTCGCCAACCGGGCCGCCGACATGCCGAGAGCTCCCGGCCCGGCGGGCCACCCGCCGGGCCGGCCGTAGTTGCTGAGTTCACGCATCACACCCGCCTCTGCCAGTCATGGAAATAAACCGGCCGCGTGATTCGACACGGCCGATCGGTGCGGCCGATCACGCGGGAGGAGCGGCGATCTCGACGTTCTCGAGCATGCCGAGCGCGTCCGGCACCAGTACGGCAGCCGAGAAATAGGTGCTGACCAGGTACGACGTGATAGCCCTCTCGTCGATGCCCATGAACCGGACGTTCAGCCCCGGTTCGAGCTCATCAGGGAGGCCGATCTGGTGCAGGCCCACCACACCCTGATCGTCTTCGCCGGTACGCATGGCCAGAATGGACGAGGTCTGCCCGTTGCTGATCGGGATCTTGTTGCACGGGAAGATCGGCACGCCGCGCCAGGCGGGAATCGCCTTGCCCTCCACATCTGCGGTGTCCGGGTAGAGGCCGCGGCGGTTGCACTCACGGAAGATCGCCACGATCGCCTTGGGATGGGCCAGGAAGAATCTGGTGCTGCGGCGGCGCGATAGCAACTCGTCCATGTCGTCGGGTGTGGGCGGGCCCGATCGAGTGTGCAGTCGATGGCGCGTGTCGACGTTGTGCAACAACCCGAAGTCGGTGTTGTTGATCATTTCGTGTTCCTGGCGCTCGCGCAGTGCCTCGACGGTCAGCCGCAGCTGCTGTTCCAGCTGGTTCATCGGCTCGTTGAACAGGTCCGCCACCCGGGTGTGCACCCGCAGCACGGTCTGCGCGACGCTCAGCTCGTACTCGCGCGGCGCCGCCTCGTAGTCGACGAACGTGCCCGGCAGCTCCGGCTCGCCCGCGTGTCCGGCGGCCATCGCGATCGCGGCCTCGCCGTGTTTGTTCTGCTCGGGCACCGGCCGCGCCAGGAACTCGGCGACATGCGCCCGCAGGGCCGGCGAGGCGCCCATGACCTCGTTGAAGTCCGCCCGCGACAGCGTCATGACGGTGCAGGCGGTCTCCGCCCGCATGGCATAAGGCCACTCGAAGTCGGCCAGCAGCGCATCGTCTCCGAAGAACTGCCCGTCGGCCAGTACGCCCAGCTCGGCCTCCTGACCATACTTGGCCGCGCCGACCTTGCTGATCTTGCCGTGAGCGATCAGGAAGGCCCCGTCGGCGGTGGCGCCGGCTTCGGCCAGCAGCTCGCCGGGATCCGCCTGACGCTGCCGGCAGCGGTCGGCGAGTGCCTGCAGCTCGGCGGGCCCGTCGAAACCACGGAGCGGGGGCAGCTCGGTCAGCTCCCCGGGGACGACCTGCACCTGGGAACCGGTCGTGATGAACGTCAGCAGACCGTCGCCCACGGTGTAGCTCAACCGCCGGTTGACTCGGTACACGCCGCCGGACACGTTCACCCACGGCAGCATCTTCAGCAGCCACCGAGAGGTGATCTCCTGCATCTGCGGTTGGGTCTTGGTCGTCGACGCCAGCTGACGCGCCGCGCTCGTACTCAGACTGAGCCGATCGCCGTTCGCCGAAGCCTCGTTGGAACCCGTGTGACCTGCCAGCACATCGGTCATCTATCGACGCCTCCCATGATCCGTGTCATGGCAAAGCGAATACCCAGCGTGGCCAAGGGCCAAACTACTCTCAGTAATCTTTCGTATTCGAAGAGTAGTGTAACAGTAATACCTTCATTTTCCGAGGGGGGCAGGACCGGTGCCGGGTGTGCGGCCGCCTGTTAGCAGCAGTGCCGAGCGGGACCGGCGATGGCCGCAGTCGGCTGCGCGGACCCGACAGCGAACGCGGCGGTCCCGGCGCCGAACACGCCATACCCGAGGGCGAACACAGTGATCGTAGTGAGGAACTTGATCGAGGCCTGCCTCATCGCGGAGATCTCCCTTGTGGCTGCCGACCTGGACATGATCAGGCTAGGGAGACGATCAACGCCGCGTCTTTACCCCCGAGCGCACTGCGGTTGCCCACAGATGCACAAACCGGTCGTGCCTTCGCCGATCGCATGACTCGACGGGCCCGTTCAGGGTACTCACGTCAGCCGGCCACGACCGACGGCACTGCGTGCGGCGGAATTTCGTCACCCTGTGCTCACAGGCGGGGGTCGACGGGCTCGGACTCCAGGGCGAGAACGGCGAACACGGCCTGGTGCACGCGCCACAGCGGCTCGCCGGCCACCAGCCGGTCGAGCGCCTCCACGCCGAGGGCGTGCTCGCGCATGGCCAGCGAACGCTTGCGGCCGAGGAAGCGGCCACGCAGCCGGTCGAGATGCTCGAGGTAGTCCGGGCCGTAGATGATCCGCAGGTACTCTCGGCCCCGGCACTTCAGGCCCGGCTGCACCTTCCGGTCCGCCGGGAGGTCGCCGAGCGGCTTGACGACCATGCCCTCGCCGCCATCGGCGGTGAGCCGCTCCCACCACTCCACGGCCGCCGCCTCGTCGCTCCGGGTCCGGTCGGCTGCTGCCCGATCGCTCGCCGCCTCGTTGCTCCGAGCACGATCGGTCGCCGCCTTGTCGCTGGGGAGCAGGTCGACCACGGTCGATCGGGTCGGCAGAACGAACTCGGGGTCGGCCGCGGCCAGCCGGCCGGCGATCGACAGGTGCCAGCGGTGGTCGCGGGCGTACAGCGGCGCGCCCTCGCCGGCCAGCACCTGGAACGGCGCCAGCCGCACGCCGGCCAGTCCGGTGACCGGCCAGCAGTACCGGGCGTACGCGTCGCGGAACAGTCGTGCGTTGGCGGCGCGACGGTCGATGTGCGCGCGCAGCCCGCCGACGTCCATGCCGCGGCCGGCGGCCCGGGCGAGCGCCGTAGCGGCCGCCGGCAGGGCGACCCGCGCGGCCGCGCCGGTGGCCGCGTACTGCGTGCGGATCAGCTCCATCGCCTTCGCCGACCACGGCAGCAGCTCGCCGTCGAGCACCAGCCAATCGCTCGACAGCTCGTCCCACAACCCGGCCGCCTCCACGGCCCGCCGGACCCGGTCTACCAGCCCGGGCGAGTCACTCGCGAAGAACGGCCGTCCGGTACGGGTGTACACGGCGCCGATCGAGCCGTCGTCGACGCCGAAGCGCTTGGCCGCGGCCTCGGGGGTACGGCAGACGACCGCGATGGCACGCGACCCCATGTGCTTCTCCTCGCACACGACGCGCGCCACACCCTGGTCGCGGTAGGCGGCGAGCGCCTCGGCCGGGTGCTCCAGGTAGCCGTCCAGCCTGGAGCTGTCGGCCGGCGCCATCGTCGGCGGGAGATAGCCGAGCCAGCGGGGGTCCACGGCGAACCGGCTCATCACCTCCAGCGCGGCCATCGCGTTCTCCTCGCGTACCGTTACCCGGCCGAGCAGCCGCGTCTCGACGCCGCCCACGCCCAGCACGTCGTCGATGTTCAGCTCGCCGGTCTCCCGCCGTGCCCCGGCCGCCGGGGACGCGGCCGCGGGGAACGGCCGGGCGGGCTCGTACCAGACCCGCCGCGCCGGGACCGCGACGAGCTCGCGCTCCGGGTAACGCAGCGCGGTGAGCTTGCCGCCGAACACGCAGCCGGTGTCGAGGCAGATGGTGTTGTTCACCCACTCCGGCTCGGGCACCGGCGTGTGCCCGTAGATCACCGTCGCCCGGCCGCGGTAGTCCTTCGCCCACGGGTAGCGGATCGGCAGGCCGTACTCGTCGGTCTCGCCCGTCGTGTCGCCGTACAGCGCGAACGACCGCACGCGGCCCGACGCGCGTCCGTGATACGCCTCCTTGAGCCCGGCGTGCGCGACCACGAGCCGGCCGCCGTCCAGCACGTAGTGGCTGATCAGGCCGTCCATGAAGTGCAGCGCCTCGGCGCGGAAGCCGGCCGGCTCGGCCTCGAGCTGCTCCAGCGACTCGGCGAGCCCGTGACTGACCCGGACCTTCCGGCCCCGGAGCGCGCGGACCAGCTTGGCCTCGTGGTTGCCCGACACGCACACCGCCGTCCCGGCCGCGACCATCCCCATGACCAGGCGGAGTACCCCCGGCGTGTCCGGGCCGCGGTCGACCAGGTCGCCGACGAACACCGCCGTACGACCCGCCGGGTGCGCGGCCCCGTCCGGACGGCCCAGGCCGTCGCGGGACAGCTCGTACCCGAGCGCGGTCAGCAGCTCCTCCAGCTCGGCGAGGCAGCCGTGGACGTCACCGACGATGTCGAACGGCCCGGTCAGCTCCTTCCGGTCCGTCCAGGCCTTCTCATACGAGATCGTGGCCGCCTCGATCTCCGCGACGCCGCGCAGGACGTACGACCGTTTGAACTCCCGGTCGAGGCCGCGCAGCCCGCGGCGCAGCTCCCGGCGCTGCCGCGGCACCACGTGCGGCCCGAGGTCGCGGTCAGGGCGCGCCGCGTTGCGCTGCACGGCCACGCTGTCGGGTACGTCGAGGACGATCGCGACCGACAGTACGTCCTGGTCCTTCGCGATCTGGACGAGCCCCTGCCGCGCCTTCGGCTGCACGTTGGTCGCGTCCACGACCGTCAGCAGGCCACGGCGCAGCCGGGTGCGCACGATGTAGTGCAGCAGGTCGAAGGCGTCGCCGGTGGCCGACTGGTCGTTCTCGTCGTCGGCGACGACGGCCCTGCAGTAGTCCGACGAGACGACCTGGGTGGCCTTGAAGTGCTTGCGGGCGAAATGCGACTTGCCCGACCCCGACACGCCGACCAGCACGACCAGCCCCATCTCGGGCACGCGAATCTCGGTGCTCACTGCTCGCGCTCCCCTTCTCGCTCGCTTCGCGGATGGCCTCGTTCCTCGGCCCTCCACTCCGTGCGCTCGGCGGCTCGCCGCTCGGTCACCTGGTGAACACCCCCATCTGGGTGGGCGGGCCGACATCGGGGTCGTCGGCGCCGACCGGTACGTACCGGATCCGATAGCCGTACGTCGCGGCGACCCGATCGCCCCAGGCGCGGAACTCCGGCCGCGTCCACTCGAACCGGTGGTCGGGGTGGCGGAGCCCGGTCAGGCCCTCGTACCGCACGTTGTACTCAACGTTCGGCGTGGTCACGACCACAACCCGCGGCTGGGCGTCGCCGAACACCACCCGCTCGACGGCGGGCAGCCGCGGCGGGTCGACGTGCTCGATGACCTCCATGAGCACCGCCGCGTCGTACCCGCGAAACCGCTCGTCGGCGTAGGTCAGCGCGCCCTGGAAGACTTCCAGCCGGGGCAGTCCGTCGTGCGGGATCGGCCCGCGGCGAGAGTAGGCCCCCGTCAGGGGGCTGGTGTCAGCACAGCGGAGGCGCCGGTGCGCGAGCGCGATGGCGCGATGCGAGACGTCCGCGCCGACGACCCGCTCGAAGTACGGATCGGCCAGCAACCGGGACAGCAGCTTGCCGGACCCACAGCCGAGGTCGAGGACGCGCGGGGTCTGCTCGGCGTGCAGCACGTCGAGCACGGCCTGGATGCGCCGCTCGACCAGCGGAGCAGGCGGCTCCGCGGCCCGCTCGCGCGCGGCCTCGGGCGCCGCACCCGGTTCGGCCGCACCCGGTTCGGCCGCACCCCGTTCGGCGGCGGTCGGATCGGTGACCGGCGGCTCCTCGTCGACGGGGCCACGGTCCAGCTCGTCCTCCGGCTGGTCGTCGGCGTCGGCCAGCCGCGCCAGCGCCGTCCGGACCAAGCCGTGCCGGTTCGCCAGGTACCGGCGGGTGATGCCGGCCCGCTCCGGATGCGCCGCCAGCCAGCCCTCCCCCGCCCTGATCAGCTTGTCCACCTCGTCCGGCGCGATCCAGTAGTGCTTGGCGTCGTCGAGCACCGGCAGCAGGACGTACAGCTGGTTCAGCGCGTCGGCGAGCCGGCGCTCGCCGGACAGCGTGAGAGTGACGTAGCGCGAACCGCCCCACTCAGGGAACTCCTCGTCCAGCGGCACCGGCCGCGCGTCGACCCGCCAGCCCAGCGGCTCGAACAGCCGGGCCGCCTGATCGGCGCCGCCCCGGCACGGCAGCGCCGGAAGGTGCAGCTCCAGCGGCAGGGCCGCGGCCGCCAGTTCCGGGCGGCTGTCGCAGCGGCCGCGCATGGCCGTGCGAAAGACGTTCGCCATGGCCGAGGCGAGCAGCGAGGACGCCGCGTACGCACGGTCGTTGACGTACTGCCCCAGCGTGAAGTCGGGCGTATCCCGGCCACGGGTCTTGACCAGCCGTACCGGGTCGACATCGAGTAGCAGCGCCGCGGTGCAGCGGTCCGCCGTCGCCTCCGGGTAGAACACGTGCGCCGTGCCGAAGGACTGCTCGAAGGCCTGCACCCGGTCTGGGTGCTTGTACAGCAGAAAGCCCAGATCAGTGGCCGGTGAGGTAGTCGTCGTGATCGTCAGCAGCACCCGTACAGTGTGGGCCAGGACCTCCGGGTTACCCCACCGAATTTCCAAGACCTCATTCTGTCCTGCTCCCCCGCGCGGCGGAACTTCCGTACGGCGGTAGGGCTACTGCTCTACGTAGGAGGCGAGGCCGCGGACGATGAGGTCGAGCCCGAACTCGAACCGCTCCTCGTCGCCGCCCACCATCATGGTGTCCACCATGGAGACGAGGGTGGGGAAGCGATCCGCGGGCAACTTGGAGAAGTAGTCGCGGATGTGGCCCAGATAAGTGTCGACATCCCAGCCTTCCTTGGCGCGTGACACCCACATGGTGCCCTCGAAGGCGTCCGCGTCGATGAACAGACCGAGCCGGTCGACGAACCAGGCCGCGATCTGGTCGGGCACGCCGCCGCTGCGCATGAGTGCGAGTTCCCGCTCGGCGATCGCAAGCAGGTTCGGCCCGGTGGGGATGTTGCCGATCGAATAGCGCGAGATGTCGTTGTAGGCGACCCACACCCGGCGCACCTCCCGGGCGATCTCCTTGATCTGCTCCTGCCATCGCTCCGGGTCCGGCTCCGGCAACCGGACCTGTGCGGCGATGCGGTCGAGCATGAGCTCGAGCAGCTCGTCCTTGTTGGAGACGTGCGCGTACAGCGAGGCGGGCCCGGTGTTCAGCTCTTGCGCCACGCGGCGCATGCTGACGGCGTCGAGGCCCTCGGCCTGCAGCACGCGTAGTGCCGTCTCGACGATGAGGTCCTGGCTGAGGGGCTGCCGGGGCGGCGCGGCCTTGCGCTGCTTACGCCACGGCGGGATGGGGAGATCGTCGGTCTCTGGCGCGCCCCGGTTCGCTGCCATCTGCGCACCTCCACTGCACGAGTTTCGCGATATGTCTTGAACTCGCTCTAAAGGCGAGATAACTTATTGTCGTATTCGCGATATGTCGCAAGTCGCGGTTCCGTCACTTCGAGGCCGCGGGCCCACTCCACGAACATCGTACTTGACACGAACAACGTTCCTAGCTTAGAACAGTGTTCGTTAACAACGAACAGCGTTCCACACCCGAAATCTGGAGATTCCGATGACCGAGACAGTCGAGACCGCGCGGAGCCCCCGCTCCGGCGTGGCCGAGCAGCTCTACCGGTGGCGCTGGGCCGCCCTGTTCGTGATCCTGGCCGGCGAGGTCATGGACATGCTCGACGCCTTGATCACCACGATCGCGGCGCCGACGATCCGCACCGACCTGGGCGGCTCGGCCACCACCATCCAGTGGCTGAGCGCCGGCTACACCCTGGCGATGGCGGTTGGCCTGCTCACCGGCGGGCGACTCGGCGACCTGTACGGGCGGAAGCGGATGTTCCTGATCGGCGCGCTGGGCTTCACCGTCGGCTCGCTGCTGTGCGGGGTGGCGCTGAGTCCCGAGATGCTGATCGGGTCCCGCGTGCTGCAGGGCCTGTTCGGCGCCGTGATGCTGCCGCAGGGCCTCGGGATGATCAAGGAGATGTTCCCGCCTAAGGAGATGGCCGCCGCGTTCGGCGCCTTCGGGCCGGTCATGGGTCTGTCCTCGGTGGGCGGGCCGGTGCTGGCCGGCTGGCTGGTCGACGCCGATCTATTCGGCACCGGCTGGCGCATGATCTTCCTGATCAACCTGCCGCTGGGCGCCGCGGCGGTGCTGGCGGGCCTGAAGTACCTGCCGAAGTCACGGGCGGCGGAGCACGCGGCCCGGCTCGACCTGACCGGGGCGGCGCTCGCCTCCATCGGCGCCGGCCTCATCGTGTACCCGCTGGTGCAGGGCCGTGAGCTGGGCTGGCCGGCGTGGACCTTCGCGATGATGGCCGCCTCGGCGGTGGTCTTCACCCTCTTCGCCTGGTACGAGGTCCGCAAGCAGCGCGCCGGTGGCGACCCGCTGATCGTGCCGAGCCTGTTCCGCAAGCGCGGCTTCAGCGGCGGCCTGATCGTCGGTCTGGTGTTCTTCTCCGGGATGACCGGCTTCGCCCTCGTGTTCAGCCTCTACACCCAGCTGGGCCTGCACTACTCGCCGCTCAAGGCTGGCCTGGCCCAGATCCCCTGGTCGCTCGGCATGGTCGCCGGCTTCGGCGTGGCCCAGTCCGTGCAGCGGTTCGGCCGTACGGTGATCCACGTCGGCACCGTCATCATGGCGGGCGGGGTCGTCGGCATGGTCGTCACCCTGCAGGCCGCGGGCGTCGGCGTGACGCCGTGGCAGCTCGCCCCGAGCCTGGTCATCACCGGTCTCGGCATGGGGCTGCTGATGGCGCCGTTCTTCGACATCGTGCTGGCCGGGGTCGAGCCACACGAGACCGGCTCGGCGGGCGGCACGCTGACCGCGATCCAGCAGCTGGGCAGCGCCATGGGCGTCGCCGTGCTCGGCACGATCTTCTTCGGGCTGCTGGGCGCGCCATCGGCCGCCCATCCGGACGGCGGGTTCGGGCACGCGATGACGACCACGCTGTGGATCGAAGTCGGCATGCTGGCATTGACCTTCGTCGCCACCTTCCTGCTTCCGCTTCGTGCCCGTCCGGAGGACGCGCCGGCCGAGGAGGCGCGGCTGGAGAAGGTCGCCGCCTGACCCGGGTCACACCACCGCCGTGATCATGCCCCGCATGATCACGGCGGTGTGCTGTTGGTACGGATCAGACCTGGGGCAGCACCTCGGAGGCGAGCAGTTCGATGTGACCGAGGTCGGACAGGTCGAGCACCTGCAGGTAGATCCGGTCGCAGCCGGCCGCGCCGAACTGGCCGATCTTGTCGACCACCTCGGCGGGAGTACCCGCGATGCCGTTCTCGCGGAGATTGTCCAGCGGCTGGCCGATCGCATCGGCGCGGCGCTTGACCTCGGCCTCGTCGCGGCCGCAGCACACGGCCTGCGCCACCGAATAGATCATTTCCTTGGTGCGCCCGGCCTCGGCGCAGGCCGTACGGACCCGTTCGATCGCCGCTTCCGTGTCGGCGGGCCCCTGGAAGCCCGCGTTGAACTCGTCGGCGAACCGGGCGGCCAGCCGCGGCGTTCGCTTGGTCCCCCAGCCGCCGACGATGATGGGCGGCCGTGGGCGCTGGACCGGCTTGGGCAGCGCAGGCGAGTTGGTCAGGTGGTAATGGGTGCCGCTGAACGAGTACGTCTCGCCGACCGGCGTCTCCCACAGCCCGGTCAGGATCTCGAGCTGCTCCTCCAGCCGCTCGAAGCGCTCACCCTGGCTAGGGAACGGGATGCCGTACGCGGTGTGCTCGGTCTCGTACCACCCCGCCCCGAGGCCGAGGTCGACGCGGCCGCCGCTCATCTGATCGACCTGGGCGACGGAGATGGCCAGCGGCCCGGGCAGCCGGAAGGTCGCCGAGGTCACCATCGTGCCGAGCCGGATCCGGCTGGTCTCACGGGCGAGCGCGCCGAGGGTGACCCATGAGTCGGTCGGCCCCGGCAGCCCGGAGTCGCCCATGATCGCCCGATAGTGGTCGGAACGGAAGAACGCGTCGAAGCCGTACTCCTCAGTGGCCTTGGCAACGCGCAGCAGCGTGTCGTAGGTAGCGCCCTCTTGGGGCTCGGTGAAGATCCGTAGACGCATTGGCCCATCTTGATACGCCGGGGGCCCCGCGCGCTAACGCCCCGGGCCCCCGTACACCCGTCAATCCAGCTCGCTCAGCCGTGGCCGCGGCGCGGCCGGCCGAGGCGCCAGAGGATCGGCCCCCTGCCGACCAGCGCGAGGGCGATGTCCACCAGGGGCTTGGCGGGCAGGCCGGTGAACGGCAGCTCGGCCCAGCCCCTGTCCGGGGCGCGGCGCGGCCAGTCGGCCGTCCCGCTGCCCGGAGTGCGCGACGGCACGCGCGCGGCGGACGGGGCGACCACGCGGGTCTTCGCGTCGGCGACGTTGTTGGCCGCCACGGTGTCGGCCGTTTGTTGGTGACGGCGTACGGCCACGTGTAGGTCTGTCCCGGCAGCACCGGCGTGCCGGGCCTGCTCGTGGTGGCGACCGGCCGGGCCCGCTGATGCGTCGTGTGCTGCCTCCGCTGCGGTGAGCCGCCCTTGCTTGCGTGCCGTCAACCTTCGGTCAAGCGGGGACGACCGTAACGCCCCTCGGTCACGGCGATATTCACAGTGACAGCCTCTTCCCCCCGCCACTCGAGAACGGACAGGCCTGTGCCCGACAAGAGGGTCGCTCCCGAGAAGAAGGTCACCGCCGCCACGCTGGCCGCCGCCGTGACCACGATCGTGATCTGGATTCTGCGCACCTTCGCCCATATCGATATCCCCGCCGAGGTCGCGGTCGCGATCAGCACGGTGGTGGTGGCCGTCGCGGGCTACATGGCCCCGCACACCCACCGCCCGGACCTCGCCGCGCCGGCGAACACCAAGGCGGACAGCGGCCCGGCGCCGGCCGGTTGAGTCGCTCGCCGATACGATCGTCAACCACAGGTTGACGAACATCTGATCGTCAACTTATGGTTGACGCATGCCCGAGCTTCCCGCACGACTCGACGACCTGATCGAATACGTCAAGACCCGGCATCCGGGCGGCGACGCACTGGAGCACCTGTCCGACGCGGTACTGGCCGGCGAACAGCTCGGCGAGCTGGCCGACCACCTCATCGGCCACTTCGTCGACCAAGCCCGCAAGGCCGGCGCCTCGTGGACCGAGATCGGTCAGAGCATGGGCGTCAGCAAGCAGGCCGCCCAGAAGCGCTTCGTCGCGAAACAGTCCGACCGGGACAAGCTGCTGGACGCCGGGTTGTTCGGGCGGTTCACCACGAGGGCCCGCAACACCACCGCCGCCGCCCAGGACGAGGCGCGCAAGGCCAAGCACAACTACGTCGCCGCAGAGCACATCCTGCTCGGGCTGCTGCACGAGCCGGAGGGCCTGGCGGCGAAGGCCATCGAGGGCCTCGGCGTCTCGCTCGATCAGGTCCGTGCCGCCGTCACCGAGGCCATGGGCCCGCCGACGAACGACGACGTCCCCGCGCACATCGCCTTCACTCCGGGCGCGAAGAAGGTGCTGGAGCTGACTCTCCGCGACGCGCTGCGGCTCGGCCACAACTACATCGGCACCGAGCACATCCTGCTTGGCGTGCTCAGCCACGAGGAGGGCCTCGGCGCCCGCGTCCTGGGCCAGCTCGACATCACCAAGCCCAAGGTGGAGGACTGGCTCGTCCCGCTCCTCACCCGCATGCCCGAGCAGAAACAACGACCCCCCGCCGACGACTGACGGCCGGCCGGGCAGGATCAGGCGCGGATGAGGGCGGCGAGGAGTTCTATGTGGTGGGTCATCGGGAAGGCGTCGAAGGCGCGGAGGGAGTCGAGGGCCCAGCCGCGCTCGGCGAAGTAGGCGAGGTCGCGGGCGAAGGTGGCCGGATCGCAGGAGACATAGGCGATGCGGCGGCCGGCCAGCTTGGCGACATGGTCGACGACCTCGCGCCCCAGCCCGGTCCGGGGCGGGTCGAGCACGACGAGATCGGCCCGGTCGACGCGGCCCCCGCCCTCGGTGCCGAACTCGATCTCGCCGAGTACGTCCTCGACGGCGGCGCGCTCGACCGACACGTGTGGCAGATCTCGCAGGTTGAAGCGGGCGTCGCGGACGGCCTGCACGTCGGACTCGATGGCCAGCACCAGGCCGTCCGGCCCGATGGCCTCCCCCAGCACTCCCGCGAACAGCCCGGCCCCGCAGTACAGGTCGAGTGCGACGTCGCCCGACGCCGGCTGCAGGGCCTCGACAACGGCGTCGGCCAGCACCTGTGCGGCGCCGGGGTGCACCTGCCAGAAGCCGCTGCCGCTGACCTGCCACAGGCGGCCGGCCACCTGCTCACGGACGTAGGGGAGAGCGCGCCCGGGCTCGGGGCGGCCGCGGACGAGCCGTACCGGGACCTCGAGGCGCGGCACCCGGGCGGGACGCCGGCCGCGGCGCTCGGACACCCTGACGACGCGGTCGCCGGTCGCCGCGGACACGATCGCCTCGACCCCCGAGGCGCCCTGCCAGCGCCTGCCCTCGACGCCCATCTCCTCGACCTGGGGATGGGCGATCAGGCAGGCGTCGATGGGCTCGATGTCGTGGGACCGGTGCCGCCGCAGCCCGACCACGCCGTCCTTGCGTACGGCGAACTGCATGCGGGTGCGCCAGCCCAGGCCGGGCAGGGTGAGCACGCGGTCGTCGGGGATGGGGATCTCTTCCACGACCACCGAGCGCTCGATGCCCGCCAGCCGGGCGAGCTGCTCCTCGACGACCGCCGCCTTGAGCCGCCGCTGCGCGGGCAGTGACACGTGCTGCCAATCGCAGCCGCCGCACCGCCCGGGCCCGGCGAACGGGCACGGCGCGCGCACCCGGTCCGGCGAGGCGTCGAGGATCTCGATCGCGTCGGCGCGCAGGAAGCTCTTGGTCTCGTCGGTGACGCGGGCCCGGACGCGCTCGCCGGGCAGGGTGTGCCGGACGAACACCACCCGGCCGTCGTGGCGGGCCACGCACCAGCCGCCATGGGCCACCGGCCCGATCTCGAGCTCGAGCAGGTCGTCGTCGTCAGCGGCTGGAGTCACGGTCCGCAACGATACCGCCGCCCGCGCGTGTGCCGTCCCCCTCGTCGCGCGGCCGGTACGGACGGCGTGCCGCGCCGGGGCCGAACGACTCGGGCCGCCCCTTGAGCCGGTCGGAGGACTCCAGCTGCCAGGGCACGCTCGTCACCATCACGCCGTTCTGGAACAGCAGCCGGCCCTTGAGCCGCAACGCGCTCTGGTTATGCAGCAGATGCTCCCACCAGTGGCCGACGACGTACTCGGGGATGAACACCGTGACGACGTCGCGCGGGCTCTTCCGCCGGACGCTCTTGACGTACTCCAGTACGGGGCGGGTGATCTCGCGGTAGGGCGAGTCGAGGATCTTCAGCGGCACCGGCAGGTTCTGGGCGTCCCACTCCTCCTGCAGCCGGGCCGCCTCGTCGGAGTCCACCGAGACCGTGATCGCCTCGAGCGTGGACGGACGGGTCGCCCTCGCGTAGGCCAGGGCCCGCAGCGTAGGCTTGTGGATCTTGGAAACGAGGACGATGGCGTGGTTGCGGGCCGGCAGCGTCACGTCCTCGCCGGTCGGCACCAGCTCCTGGGCCACCCGGTCGTAGTGCCGGCGGATCGACAGCATGAGCCAGAACAGCACCGGCATCGCGATGCAGACGATATAGGCGCCGAGCAGGAACTTCGTGGTCAGCACCACGACGAGCACGATGCCGGTGACGATCGCGCCGAACGCGTTGATCGACCGTGAGGTCATCATCCGGCGGCGCTGCGCGGGGTCGGTCTCGGTCCGCAGCAGCCGGTTCCAGTGCCGGACCATGCCGGTCTGGCTCACCGTGAACGAGACGAACACGCCGACGGTATAGAGCGGGATCAGCTTGGTCACGGACGCGTCGTACGCGTAGATCAGCAGCCCCGCCATGGTGGCCAGGATGACGATCCCGTTGCTGAACGCCAGCCGGTCGCCCCGCGTGTGCAGCTGCCGCGGCAGGTAACGGTTCTGCGCCAGCACCGAGCCGAGCACCGGGAATCCGTTGAACGCCGTGTTGGCGGCCAGGAAGAGGATCAGCGCCGTCATGATCGTGACGAACGCGAACCCCACCGAGAAGTTGCTGAACACCGTGTTCGCCACCTGCGCGATCACCGGGGGCGCGTCGGTGACCTCGGCGCCGGTCGCCGGGTCGACCAGGTGGCTGCCCTGCCCCGGGTCGGCGAACTTCGCGTCGGTGATGTAGGCCAGCGCGGTGACTCCGCCGAACATCGTCATGGCCACGAGACCGAGCATCAGCAGGGTCGTGGCCGCGTTCTCGCCCTTGGGCTTCTTGAACGCGGGCACTCCGTTGCTGATCGCCTCGACGCCGGTGAGCGCCGCGCAGCCCGAGGAGAAGGCCCGCAGCAGCAGGAAGATCAGCGCGAACCCGCCGATGCCCATCTCACTGCCGACGATCTGGTAGTGCGCTGTCTTGGCCTCGAGGTCGGCGCCGAACCCGATGCGTGCGAACCCCCACACCATCATGCCGATGATGCTGAACATGAACAGGTACGTCGGGATGGCGAAGGCCACGCCGGACTCTCTGAGCCCGCGCAGATTCGCGAGCGTCATGGCCAGGACGATCAAGATGGCGACCAGCACCTCGTGCGGCTGGATGAACCCGACGAGCGCGCCCAGGTTCTCCACGCCCGACGACACCGAAACGGCGACCGTGAGCACGTAGTCGACGAGCAGCGCGCTGGCGACGACGACCCCCCAGTTGTCGCCCAGGTTGGTCGTGGCGACCTCGAAGTCGCCGCCGCCGCTCTGGTAAGCGCGTACGTTCTGACGGTACGACGCGACCACGGTCAGCAGAATCACGATGACAGCGGCGGCCACCCACGGCGTGTAGTGATAGGTCGCCAGACCGGCGACGCCGAGGGCGAGCAGGATCTCCTGGGGCGCGTACGCGACAGACGACAGCGCGTCGCTGGCGAACACCGGCAGCGCGACGCGCTTGGGCAGCAACTGCTCGTGTGCCTGGGCGCTGCGCAGCGCACGCCCGAGCACCAGCCGCTTGGCAAGGTCTGAAGCCTTCGACACGGAACGAGACTCTAGCCCTTCGTATTAACGCCATTTTGTCGCGCATTCGGCCGAGCACTACACCGGCCGATCCACCGCGGGGCGGGCGGGTTGACGTGGGTCCCCTCGCCGGCCGGGGGGTATCACTGGCACAGGCGGATGGGTAGGTTCATCCCGTCGAGGATCACAGGAAGGTCCGGACGCCGGGAAGGGACGGCCGTGCATATCGTGATCATGGGGTGTGGGCGCGTCGGGTCGACGCTCGCCCACATCCTGGAGGACAAAGGCCATTCGGTGGCCATTATCGATCAGAGCCCCGAGGCCTTCCGCAGGCTGCGCGGCGGCTTCAAGGGCCGCCGGGTCACCGGCATGGGCTTCGACCGGGACGTCCTCATCGAGGCGAACATCGAGCAGGCCTCCGCGTTCGTCGCGGTCAGCAGCGGCGACAACTCCAACATCATCTCCGCCCGCGTGGCCCGAGAGACCTTCGGCGTCGAGAACGTCGTGGCCCGGATCTACGACCCGCGTCGCGCCGAGGTGTACCAGCGGCTCGGCATCCCCACCGTCGCGACCGTGCGCTGGACCGCCGACCAGATGCTGCGGCGGCTGCTCCCCGAGGGCTCCGAGCCACAGTGGCGTGACCCGAGCGGAGAGGTCGTCCTCGCGGAGGTGACCGTCGACCCGGCGTGGATCGGCGAGAAGGTCGGCGCGCTCGAGGAGTCCGCCGACATCCGGGTCGCCTACCTGGCGCGGATGGGCGACGCGCTGGTGCCCGGCGCCGACACCGTCATCCAGGACGGCGACGTGATTCACGTGATGGCACGGGCCGCCGACATCGAACGGATCAACGAGGCCGTGTCCAAGCGCGCTGGGGAAGGAGCCCACTGATGCGGGTCGCGATCGCGGGCGCAGGTGCCGTGGGGCGCTCGATCGCCCAGGAACTGCTGGAGAACGGCCACGAGGTGCTGCTCATCGACAAGAGCCCGCGCGCCATCAAGGTCGAGGCGGTGCCGCGGGCCGAGTGGCTGCTCGCCGACGCCTGTGAGATCGCCGCCCTCGATGACGCCGGGCTGGAGCGCTGCCAGGTGGCGGTGGCCGCCAGCGGCGACGACAAGGTCAACCTGGTCGTGTCGCTGCTGGCCAAGACCGAGTACGGGGTACCGCGCGTGGTGGCCCGCATCAACCACCCCAAGAACGAGTGGCTGTTCAACGAGTCGTGGGGCGTCGATGTGGCCGTCTCGACGCCGCGGCTGCTGTCGGCGCTCGTCGAGGAGGCGGTCAGCGTCGGCGACCTGGTCCGGCTGATGACCTTCCGTCAGGGCGAGGCCAACCTGGTCGAGCTGACGCTGCCGGAGGACGCGCCGCTGTCCGGCCAGCGGGTCGGGTCGGTGTCGTGGCCGCACGACACGGCGCTGGTGGCGATCCTGCGCGAGGGCCGCGTACTGGTGCCGAGCGGCGACGACACCCTGGAGGCCGGCGACGAGCTGCTCTTCGTGGCCAGCCAGGACGTGGAGGACGAACTCGGCGACCTGCTCTCCGCGCGCTAACCCCCGCGAGGGTGGCAGGGGCGCCCGGAGCCTAGGAGGTCAGTGGATCGCGCGGCGCCGCGGGCCGGTCGGTGTCGCCGGCCGGATGCGGTGTCTGGCCGCGCATGAGCACCACGGCGGCCAGCCCCAGCGCGCCCAGGTAGGCGGGCCAGCCGAGCGCGACCTTACTCACCCCCAGCCAGGCCACCTGCGCGGAGAGGTACAGCGGGATCTGCACCGACAGCTTGAGCACCCCCGGCAGCATGAGCAGCCACGACAGCCGGGTGCACACCTTGACCATGGCCGGGTCGCGCCGCCACGCGAGCGGGTCCTCCGGGTTGGCCGCGCCCACCAGGAAGCCGACGAACGGCCACCTGGTGACGATCGACAGCAGCATCAGGGCGCTCACCGCGCCGGTCCACAGCATGCCCGGCAGGAAGGCGTCCTCGGCCTTGCCGGACCGAAGCGCGAAGTACGCGGCCACGCCGATCCCGATCAGGCTGTTGAGCACGAACTGCGGGGTGGACCGCTGCACTACCCGGACGAGCAGCAGCGCGATCGCCGCGCCGCCGCCGAGATAGAGCGACAGCTTGAGGTCGTGGCTGACGATCCAGCAGACGGTGAAGGTGATCGTCGGGACGGCACCCTCAATGACGCCGCGTTTGCCGCCCAGGGCCTTGTTCAGCTGAGCCTTGATGACGGCCTCGACGGTGGCCGGCGAGCTCTGCGCCGCGGCGGTCTGCGGCGCCGCGTCGGCCGCCTCGGACGTTTCCGGAACGCCGGCGGCGTCCGTGACGCCTTGGACGTCCTTCGCGCCTCGCCCGTCCGGGACGTCTCGTACGTCCGGGACGTCTCGTACGTCCTTGGCCGCTCGCGCGTTCTGAGCGTCTTGCGCGCTCTGGGCGGAGGTCTCCTGGGCGGAGGTCTCCAGCTCACTCATGCCGCGTCTCCCCGCTCGCTGCCGAGGTGCCTGTGATGGGCCAGCTTCCCCCGTCAGCGCGCCGACCGCAACTTCGACCGCGCATGCGCAGCCGCGTCAGACTCACGCTGCCCCGCGCAGCTCGTAGCGGGGGTTGAAGATGACCTTCCGGCCGTCTTGGACGCTCACCAGCCCCTCGGCGCACAGCCGGCGGCCCGGCTCGATGCCGGCGATCTTGCGGCGGCCGAGCCAGACGAGGTTGATCACGTCGGTCCCGTCGTACAGCTCCGCCTCCAGCGCCGGCGCGCCACCGCGAGGACGGAGGGTCACGGTGCGCAGCGTGCCGGCCACCCTGGCCCGCCGCCGCTGCATGCAGTTGCTGATCGGCGTGGCGCCCTCTTCGCCGGTGGTTTTCTGCAGCTCCGCCGCCTCCAGCTCGGCCTTGCTCGAGGCCAGCTTGCGGAAGAAGCCGCGTAGCCCACCAGGCTCGCGCGCCTCCGGTTCCTCGGACCTTGTCTCGGCCGGAACCTCGTCCATGTTTGTCAAGCGTACGGTATTCAACTAAATGTCGACCATCCCGGATTTTCGTACGAAATAACGTCCGTACGGCCCCGGAAAGTTCTACGAATGGGAGCGTCCGGCCGTTCCCGCCAGCGGGCGATCGGAGGTCTCCGCGCCGGTCCGTACCCGGCGGCGAGCGGCGAGCCGGAGGCCCTCCTCCGCGGGCTCGCGGGCCAGCGCCGCCTCGGCGGAGCCCAGCTGCCACGGCACGCTCGTCACCATCACCCCCGACCGGAACAGCAGCCGCGCCTTCAGCCGCAGCGCGCTCTGGTTGTGCAGCACGTGCTCCCACCAATGACCCACCACGTATTCGGGGATGAAGACGCACACCACGTCCCGCGGGCTCCTGCGGCGGATCCGGGCAACGTAGTCCAGGACCGGCCCGGTGATGTCGCGATACGGCGAGTCCAGGATCGTCAGCGGCACCGGGATGTCGCGTTCGGCCCACTCGTGTTGCAGGGCCTGGGTGTCGCGCCCGCTGGTCCGTACGGTCAGCGCGGTCAGCGACGAGGGCCGGGTCGCGCGGGCGAAGGCCAGCGCGCGCAGCGTGGGGGTGTGCAGCTTGGACACCAGCACGACGGCGTGGATGCGGGTCGGCAGCGTGATCGCCTGGTCTCCGGGGCGCAGCTCGGCGGCCACCCTGTCGTAGTGCCGCCGGATCGCCTTCATCAGGAAGAACACCAGCGGAATCGCGATCACCACGATGTACGCGCCGTTCAGGAACTTGGTGATCAATACGACCACCAGGACCAGGCCGGTGAAGACGGCCCCGACCCTGTTGATCACCCGGGATCGGCGGATCCGGCGCCGTGCCGGCCCGTCGGCCGTCGTGCGCAGCTCGCTCGTCCAGTGCCGGACCATCCCGGTCTGGCTCAGCGTGAACGACACGAAGACGCCGATGATGTACAGCTGGATCAGGCTGGTCACGCTGGCGTGGAAGGCCCAGATCAGCAGCCCGGCCAGCAGCGCCAAGATCACAACGCCGTTGCTGAAGACGAGCCGATCGCCGCGGCGGGAGAACTGCCGGGGCAGGTAGCCGTCCTCGCCGAGGATCGACGCGAGGATGGGGAACCCGTTGTACGCGGTGTTGGCCGCCAAGATCAAGATCGCGGCGGTGAACCCGGCGACGAGGTAGAACAGCAGCGAGCCGCCCCCGGACACGGCGGCGGCCACCTGTGTGATCACCGTCTTCTGCTCGTAGCCGGGTGGGGCGCCGAGCAGGTGGGTGGGGCTGTACGCGACATGGACGTGCGACGCCAGCGCCAGGCCGGTGATCCCGGCGAACATCGCGATCGTGATGCCGCCCATGATCGCCAGCGTGGCCGCGGCGTTCTTGGACTTGGGCGCCTTGAAGTTCGGCACCCCGTTGCTCACCGCCTCGACGCCGGTCAGCGCCGTACAGCCCTGTGAGAACGCGCGCAGCACGAGCGCGATCGCCAGCAACCCCGTCGAGCCGTGAGTGGCCTGCACGCCGAAGTGCGCCGACTCCGCCCGCGGCGCGTCCCCGAACAGCAGCCGTACACCACCCCAGATGATCATGATGAAGACAACGGCGACGAAGCCGTACGTCGGAATCGCGAAGACCGTGCCCGACTCCCGGACGCCGCGCAGGTTCATCAGCGCGATGATGGCGACCATGCCGAGCGAGAGCTGCACGGCGTACGGGTCGAGCGCCGGGATCGCGGACACGATGTTGGCCACACCGGCGGCCACGGACACCGCGACCGTCAGTACGTAGTCGACGAGCAGCGCGCTCGCGGCCGCCAGCGACGCGTTGACGCCGAGGTTGGCCCGGCTCACGGCGTACGCGCCGCCGCCGTTCGGATAGGCGTGACAGGTCTGCCGGTAGGACAGGACGACCACCGCGAGCAGCAGGATCACCGCGAGCGCGACCCACGGCGCGAGGTGGACCAGTGCGAGACCGCCCAGGCTCAACCCGAGCATGATCTCCTCGGTGGCGTACGCGTTGGACGACAGGGGGTCGCTGCAGAACACCGGCAGGGCCAGCTTCTTGGGGAGTAGCGTCTCGCCCATCTGCTCATTGCGCAGCGGGCGCCCGACGAGAAACCGCTTAGGCAGATTGAGCGCCTGGGTCACGCGCCCATGCAAGCCCGGCATTCGGCCGTTTCCAGAACCCCTAACATGACCCATACGCGGGCCCGCGTGATCTTAACGCGTCTTTAATGCGCCGCCCGATCGTCCTGCGCTCGCCCGTTTCACCGCGGGGCGTACATGATGACGAGCACCCCGAGCAGGCAGATGAGCGCGCCCGCGAGATCCCACCGGTCGGGCCGGAAGCCGTCGAGCACGATCCCCCAGGCCAGCGAGCCGGCCACGAAGATGCCGCCGTAGGCGGCCAGGATACGGCCGAAGTGCGGGTCGGGCTGGAAGGTCGCGACGAAGCCGTACGCGCTCAGCGCCAGCACGCCGAGCCCGACGAACAGCATGCCGCGGTGCTCGCGGACGCCCTGCCAGACCAGCCAGGCGCCACCGATCTCGGCCACCGCGGCGACCACGAACAGCAGCAACGAACGGACGACCGTCACGATGTGCCCTCGAAGCGGTAGCCCATGCCCGGCTCCGTGATCAGATGCACCGGGTGCGCCGGATCCGGCTCCAGCTTGCGGCGCAGCTGCGCGAGATAGACCCGCAGGTAGTTGGTCTCGCTCTCGTACGACGGGCCCCACACCTCGCGCAGCAGCTGCTGCTGGCTGACGAGCCGCCCGGCGTTGCGGATCAGCACCTCGAGCAGGTGCCACTCCGTCGGGGTCAGCCGTACGTCGGCGCCGCCGCGCATGACCTTCTTCGCGGCGAGGTCGACGGTGAAGTCGCCCACGTCGATCACCGCCGCCTCCTCGGCGGGGGCGGCTCGCCGTACGGCCGCGCGCAGCCGGGCCAGCAGCTCGTCCATGCCGAACGGCTTGGTGACGTAGTCGTCGGCGCCGTGGTCGAGCGCCTGCACCTTCTCGTCGGAGGAGTGCCGGGCCGACAGCACGATGATCGGCACGCTGAGCCAGCCGCGCAGCCCGTTGATCACCTCGACGCCGTCCATGTCGGGGAGCCCGAGGTCGAGGACCACCACATCGGGATGCCGGCGTGCGGCCAGGTCCAGGGCCGTACGGCCGTCGGGCGCGGCGTCGACCTCGTAGCCGCGCGCCCGCAGATTGATCCGCAGCGCCCGGACGAGCTGCGGCTCGTCGTCGACCACCAGCACCCGCGTCATTGAGTCCCCTTGATTTTCAGTGAGAACACCATGGTCAGGCCGCCGCCGGGGGTGTCCTCGGCGTGCAGCGTGCCGCCGATCGCCTCGACGAAGCCCCTGGCGACCGCGAGCCCCAGCCCGACGCCGCTGCCCTGGGGCGCGTCGCCGAGCCGCTGGAATGGCGCGAACATCCGCTCCTTGAGGGCGTCCGGCAGGCCGGGGCCGCGGTCGGCGACCCGCAGCTCGACCCGGCCCGGCTCCCGGCCGAACCGTAGCTCGCTCGCGGTGACCAGGACCGGCTTGTCGCTGTGGTGTACGGCGTTTTCCACCACGTTGGCCAGGGCGCGCTCCAGCAGCCCCGGGTCGGCGACGACCGGCGGCAGCGTCTCCGGCACGTCGACCTCGACCCGGCCCGCGGGAACCCCGGCCAGCGCCGGCGCCACCACCTCGTCGAGGGCAACCGCCCTGGTCAGCGGGTTGAGCGCGCCGGTCTGCAGCCGGCTCATGTCGAGCAGGTTGGCGACCAGGCCGTCGAGCCGGTCGGCCGACTCCTCGATCGTGGCCAGCAACTCGGCCTCGTCGGCCGGATCCCACTCGACGTCGCCCTGGCGCAGGCTGCTCACGCTGGCCTTGATCGACGCCAGCGGGGTGCGGAGGTCGTGCGACACGGCCGCCAGCAACGCCGTACGGATCTTGTTGCCCTCGGCCAGCGACCGGGCCTGGGCCGCCTCGTCGGCGAGCCGCCGCCATTCCAGCGCGGCCGCCGCCTGCGACGCGAACGCCGTCAGCACCCGGCGGTCGGCGGCGGGCAGCACACGGCCGCGCAACGCCAGCACATATGTGTCGCTCACCGAGGCCCGCACCTCGGCCTCCTCGGGCGTGGCGGCCGGATCGGGCCCGGTGGCGCCCACCGTGGCCCAGCCGTCGCCGGTCCGTTCCAGCAGGCTCACCGACGTCACCCCGAACGTCTCCCGGACCCGCTGCAGCAGGGCGGGCAGCGCGTTCTCGCCGCGCAGCACGCTGGTGGCGAGCAGGCTGAGCGTCTCCGCCTCGGCGCTGCTGCGGGCCGCCTGCCCCGTACGGCGCGCGGCCAGGTCGACGACCGACGACACCGCGACCGCGACCGCCACGAAGACGAGCAACGCCAGCACGTTCTCCAGCTCGGCGATTGTGAACGTGTGCAGCGGCGGCGTGAAGAACCAGTTGACCAGCAGGAATCCGATGACCGCCGCGGCGATCGCGGGCCAGAGCCCGCCGACGAGCGCGACGCCGACGGTGAGCGCGAGGAAGAGCAGCAGTACCGAGGGGAGATCGGCCTCGTAGAACAGCAGGACGTACGTCAGCGCCGGCGGGCCGAGCAACGCGAGCAGCCAGCCGGCGATGCGGCGGCGCGGGCCGACGGAGGTGACGGCCGCCTGCGCCAGGCCACGCCCCTTACCGGCGCGTTCGTGGCTGACGACGTGTACGTCGATGTCGCCGGACTCGCGGGCCACGGTCGCGCCGACGCCAGGGCCGTAGACGTACTGCCAGGCGCGGCGGCGGCTCGACCCGAGGACGATCTGGGTGGCGTTGATCCCCTGGGCGAAGTCGAGCAGCGCGGTGGCGATGTCGTCGCCCACTACCTGGTGGTAGCTGCCGCCCATGCTCTCGACGAGCGAGCGCTGCCGGGTCAGCGCCTCCGGTGACGCCCCGGTCAGTCCATCGACGCGCGCCACGTGCACGGCGAGGAGGTCACCCGGACCGGCTGCGCCGGCGCCGACCCGGGCGGCGATGCGCGCGGCCCGGCGGATCAGGGTGTCGCCCTCCGGGCCGCCGGTCAGCGCGACGACGATCCGCTCCCGGGCCTCCCAGGTGTCGGTGATGCCGTGTTCGTCGCGGTACCGGGCCAGCCCTTCGTCGACCCGGTCGGCCACCCACAGCAGGGCCAGCTCGCGCAGCACGGTGAGGTTGCCGGTCCGGAAGTAGTTGGCGAGCGCCCCATCGACCTTCTCGGGCGCGAAGACGTTGCCGTGCGCCATACGCTTGCGCAGCGCCTCGGTCGTCATGTCGACAAGCTCGATCTGGTCGGCGCGGCGGACGACCTCGTCGGGCACGGTCTCGCGCTGCGGTACGCCGGTGATCCGCTCGACGACGTCGTTGAGCGACTCCAGGTGCTGGATGTTCACCGTCGAGATCACGTCGATCCCGGCCTCGAGCAGGTCGTCGATGTCCTGCCAGCGCTTCTCGTTGCGGGAGCCGGGGATATTGGTGTGCGCGAGCTCGTCGACGAGCGCGACCTTGGGCGTGCGGGCCAGGAGGGCGTCGAGGTCCATCTCGGCGAACACCGACCCCCGGTAGATCACCTCGTGCCGCGGCACGACCTCGAGGCCGGCGACCAGCGCCTCTGTCTTCGGCCGGCCATGGCTCTCGACGAGGCCCACGACGACATCCGTGCCGCGCTCCCGGCGCCGGTGCCCCTCGTCGAGCATCGCGTAGGTCTTGCCCACGCCGGGCGCGGCGCCCAGGTAAATCCGCAGCGAGCCCCGCGTGCCCACGTCACTCTCACCTCCCGACTTGACGGTAGACCAACCGGGCTCCGGCCACCCGCACCCACGTCGCCCGTTCAGGCGTGATCCGAACAGATGCGCGAATAACCGCCGCGGACGGCTAGTCTGTCCGCTAGGCTCAAGATGCTCTTTCTGAGGCAGCGGGGATGGAGATGTTCCAGATCTGGGAGGCCGGCGAGCCGGGCACCATCATCGCCAAGGCCACGACGCTCGACGTCGCGCTCGACAAGGTCGACACGCTGTGCCGGCTGCGCCACGACCAGGCGATGGCCAAGATCGAGCGGGCGCAGGAGCGGCGCTTCCAGTTCGAGGTCCGCGACCAGAAGGCCCGCACGCTGGCGCGCCTGTTCTACAGCCCGGACACCACCCGCCCCTACAAGAGCGTCATCGTCGAGGAGCTGCTCAAGCCGGCGTGAAGATCACTGTTCCTCGTTCAGCGCGGTTTCCTGGAGGTCGAGCATGCGCTGGACGTTGCGGCGGGTGCCCTCGCTGATCTCGCCCTTGTCGTGCAGCCGGGTGAGCTCCGCGCTCTCCGCGGCGATCAGGTCGCGCCGGACCGTACGGAAGGTCGCCGCGATCGACCCGGAGTCGTCCTGACCGTCCAGCCGCAGCTCCCCCACCTCGATGCGGTCCATGAGTCCCACCCGCAGCCGCTCCACGATCACCTGCGGAACCGCGTCGACGTCTTGGAGCTGCTCCAGCCGGGCCAGCGCCGCCTGCGCCGTACGCAGCCGGGCCAGGGCGTACTCCTGCTGCGCGTCGGACGCCGGGACCGCGATGCCGGTCCGGCGCACCAGCGGCGCAAGCGTGAATCCCTGCACGATGAGGGAGATCACGATGACGGCCGTGGCGAGCACGACCACCAGCTCCCGTTCGGGGAGCGGGCCACCGCTCTCGGTGGTGAGCGGGATCGACAGTGTCGCCGCCAGCGGCACAACGCCACGCGCCCCCGCCCACGAGATGACGGCGGGTATCTGCCAGGACGGCCTTCGCGCCCCGCGGCGGTACTGTGCGAGGAACGAGAGCGGGAACACCCAGGCGACCCGTACGGCGATGAGCGTGGCCGCGATCAGCAGGGCCGGCCAGAACCACGCCTCGCCCGACTCGGACAGCTCGCGGATCAGCGTGGGCAACTGCAGGCCGATCAGACTGAAGACGACGCTCTCCAGCAGGAACACGACCGTTCCGTACACGGCGGTCAGCTGCAGCCGGATGCTCGCGTTGGTCAGCGCCGGCGCCTGCCGTCCCAAGATCACCGAGGCCGCCACGACGGCCGTGACGCCGGAGGCGTGGACGGCCTCGGCCAGGACGTACGCGGCGTACGGCGTGATCAGCGCGACGACGGTCTCCAGCACCGGGTCCTCGGTGCGGCGGCGGATCAGCGCGATCCCGCCCGCGACCACGACGCCGGCCAGTACTCCGCCGCCCGCCAGCAGGCCGAACTCCCCGGCGATACCGGCCCACGACAGCGTTCCCCCGGCCACGGCGGCGACGACCGCCACCCGGAACAGCAGCAGGCTGGTGGCATCGTTGAACAGGCTCTCCGCCTGCACCAGGGTCTGCACCCGGGGCGGGAGCGCCAGCCGCCGGCCCAACGCGGTGACCGCCACCGGGTCGGTGCTGGCCAGGACCGTGCCGAGCAGAAAGGCCATGCTCACCGGCAGCCCGGTGAGCAGGACGGCGACCGCGCCGACCGCCGCGGCCGAGAAGCCCACCAGGCCGATCGCGAGCAGCGTGACCGGTCGCCACACCTTGCGCAGCTGCCGCCACGACAGATCCTCGCCGGCCGCGTAGAGCAGCGGCGGCAGGACGACGAGGCTGACGATCTCCGGCGGCACGCGCACGTCCGGGACCCACGACAGCGAGCCCACCAGGAGCCCGGCGAGAACCAGCAAGGACGGCGCGGGTACCCGGATGCGGTGCGCCGTCACCGCCACCACCGTCGCGAGGACGACGAGGCCTAGCACGACCTCGACGCTGCGCACTCTTTGCCTCCGGATGGCCGGCCAACAGATGGATATCGCCGACCAGACTTCCCGGCACACCTGGCCAAACCGTAGCAGCGCACGCGATGGGCCGCACTCACATATGCGCAGGTCCAAACCTATGACAAGCACCTGACTGCGGCAACAGAGGCGGTTTCGCGCCGCGCCCGTGCTCAGTCCGTTAGGAAGATCGCGGTATCGAGAATGAAGTCGACGGGATCAGGAATGTGCAGCGGCTCGCCCATGCGCACCGCACCGGAGTGGGTGTAGGTGCCTTCCTTGGGATGACTGAGAATGGTCACCATGGCCGGATCGGCGATCGGGTCGACCAGCAGCATCAGTGGGACACCACCGCTGGCATACATGCCCGGCTTGTACTTGCGGTCATCGTCGACGCTGCTATCAGAGACGACCTCGCCAACCATGATCAGTCCGTCGGATCGCAGCTCGCGGGCATCCCAAAGCGGTGCACCCGGCGGTGCGAGCACCAAGTCCGGAATCACCGGCTGCCGGGAGCCGACGATCACTACGTCGACGGTGCCCGTCCATACGTCCCAGCCAAGGTTGTCCGCCAGCGGTTGGAAGGCCCAGGACATGCGCGTGAGCTTTCGTCCGTGGTCCGGTGTTCCCGCAGGGCTCACAACGACACGACCGTTGATGATCTCGACGTGGAGACCCGGCATCTCGGGCAGCGAGTCATAAAATTCGAGCACACCTTGAGGTGTGTGCAGCGAATTGGAAATGGCGACCATAGTGTCCTCATTCCCTTCCGCGCTCTCCTTGTGGCCATGGCCAGGAAAGTACTCAGAGTATCTCTCTGGGCACTCGGAGCAACAGGCGAACGGCCGCGGTCAGGGTTGTCACGCGTTCCTCCGTTCCCGCCAGGCGGCGACCCGATCGACGATGACGGGATCGGGGGCCTCCGGCACGGCGGTGGGCAGCGTCACGATCATGGTGAGTCCGCCGCCCGGCGTCTCCTCCGGGATGAGCTCGCCGCCCATCGCCTCGGCGAGGCCGCGCGACAGGGCCAGTCCGAGGCCGACACCGGTGTCGTTGTCGCGGTCGCCGAGGCGCTGGAAGGGCAGGAAGACCCGGTCGCGCTCGGCCGGCGGGATGCCGGGGCCGCGGTCGATGACGCGCAGCTCGACCCGGTCGGCGTGCGCGCTGGCGGTCACGACCACCTGCCGGCCCCTGGGGTTGTAGCGCAGCGCGTTGGCGATCACGTTCACCAGGACGCGCTCCAACAGCGCCGGGTCGGCGTAGATCTCCGGTAGTCCTTCGGGAATCTCGATGCGTACGTCCCGGGCCCCGCTGCCGAGGTCGTCGAGGGCCCGCGGCACGACGTCCTCGACGGCGAGCGGCCGGATGGACATGCCGAGCGCGCCTGCCTGCAGCCGGCTCATGTCGAGCAGGTTGGCGACCAGCCGGTCCAGCCGGTCCAGCGACTCGGCAGCTGTGGTGACGAGCTCGTCGAAGTCCTCCGGACTCCAGTCGACATCGGGGCTGCGCATGCTCTCCACGGCGGCCTTCGCGGAGGCCAGCGGGGTGCGCAGGTCGTGGCTGACGGCGCTGAGCAGGGCGGTGCGCATCCGGTCTGCCTCGGCGAGCGGCCGTATCTGCCGGGCCTCCTCGGCCAGCCGCTGCTGCCGCAGGGCCACGGCCGCCTGGGCGGCGAACGCCTCGAGTACCCGGCGGTCGGCGGCCGACGGCGTGGGTCCGCACAGCACCAGGGCGAGGTCGTCGTCGATGGGCAGGTCGACATCGCCCTCGTCCGGGCTGGAGCACGGCTTGCCGCCGACCGTGGCGACCACGCGCCACTGCTGCGGGTCGCTCTGCCGGCCCGGCGTGACGGGCACATCGGGCGGCCGCTCAAGCATGGTGACCGACGTCAGGCCGTACGTCTCGCGGAGCCGTTCCAGCAGTTCGCCGAGCGCGTTCCGCTCCGAGTCAGGCGCCTCGTTGCCGCCGCGCAGCACGCTGCCGGCCAGTGTCGAGAGCACCTCCGCGTCGGCGCTGGCCCGGGCTGCCTCGCGCGTACGGCGGGCGGCGAGGTCGACGACCGCGCTCACCGCGATCGCCACGGCGACGAACGCGGCGAGAGCGAGAAGGTTCTCCCGCTCGTTGATCGTGAGCGTGTAGAAGGGTGGCACGAAGTAGAAGTTCAGCAGGAGCGAGCCACCGATCGCCGCGACCAGTGCCGGTGTCAGCCCGCCGACCAGCGCGACTCCGATCACGGCGACGAGGAGGTAAAGGATGTCGCTGGCCAGCGACAGGTCGCCGCGCAGGTTGGCCAGCAGCAGCGTGAGCAGCGGCATCCCGGCGACGGCCAACAAGAAGCCCACCGCCCTCCTCCGGAGGGTCAGAGCCGAACGGGGCCGGTCGCCGCGGCGGCCCCGGCTCACTTCCTCATGGGTGACCATGTGGACGTCGATCGGCCCGGACCGGGCCGTCGTGGTCACCCCGACACCGCGCGCGAACAGCTGGGCGAACCGGCCACGCCTTGACGCGCCGAGCACCAGCTGTGTGGCGTTCACCCCACGGGCGAAGTCCAGCAGGGCCGCCGGGATGTCGTCGCCCACGACCTGGTGGTAGGTGCCGCCGAGGCTTTCCACAAGAGCGCGCTGCCGGGCCAGGTTGGCGGGGCTGGCCCCGGTCAGCCCGTCGCTGCGGGTGACGTGCACGGCGAACAGGTCGGCGCCCTTGGACCGGGCGGCGATCCGGGAGGCGCGGCGAATCAGGGTGTCGCCCTCGGACCCTCCGGTCAGCGCCACCACCACGCGCTCCCGCGCCTCCCATGTGCCCCTGATGTCATGATCGGCCCGATATCGGTCGAGCTGGTCGTCTACTTTGTCGGCCAGCCACAGCAGGGCGAGCTCGCGCAGCGCGGTGAGGTTGCCGACCCGGAAGTAGTTGCCGAGCGCCGCGTCGACCTTCTCGGCCGCGTAGATGTTGCCGTGCGCCATGCGCCGCCGCAGCGCCTCCGGGGCCATGTCGACCAGCTCGACCTGGTCGGCGCGGCGGACCACCTCGTCGGGCACGGTCTCGCGCTGCGGCACCCCGGTGATCTGTTCGACGACATCGTTGAGCGACTCCAGGTGCTGGATGTTGACCGTGGAGATCACGTCGATGCCGGCGTCGAGGATCTCCTCGATGTCCTGCCAGCGCTTCTCGTGCCGGGAACCGGGGATGTTGGTGTGCGCCAGCTCGTCGACGAGGGCCACCTGCGGCGAACGTGCGATGACGGCGTCGGTGTCCATCTCGGTGAAGTTCGTGCCCCGGTACGGAACGGTCTTGCGGGGCACCACCTCGAGACCGTCGAGCCGCTCGAGCGTGCGGGGCCGGTTGTGGCACTCGACGTAGCCGACGACGACGTCGGTGCCGCGGGAACGGCGGCGCTGGGCCTCCGCGAGCATGGCGTACGTCTTGCCGACGCCGGGTGCCGACCCGAGGTACACCCGCAACTTCCCCCGCTGCGCGGCCATCGCCACCTCCTCCCCTACGGCTGTGTTCGTACGTCCCGGCGCCGTCACCGCGGCACCCGGAGAGGGGGGTCGGCTCCGGGTGCCGCAGGCCTCGGCGGGAAGCGTCAGCCGTGGAACGGGTACTTGTTGTCCAGCTCGAGGTTGAGCTGGAGCACGTTGACCGCGGGCTCGCCCATGAAGCCGAGCGCACGGCCGCTTTCGTTATCCTTGATCGCCCGCATGACCTGGTCGACCGTGATGCCGCGGGCCTGGGCGACGCGGTTGGCCTGCAGCCGCGCGTACTCCGGGGAGATCTGCGGGTCGAGGCCGCTGGCACTGGCGGTCACCGCGTCGGGCGGGACCACCGACTTCGCCGGCGCGGTGCCGCGCACCGGGACGACCTCGCCCACCGAGTAGTCGGCACCGAACGTGGCGCACTGCACGGTGACACCGCGGTAGGTGGCGATGAACGGGGTCGCCGGGCACTCCTCGTTGAGGCTGATCACCTCGGTCGGCTTGACCACGTGGCCCCGGGCGTCCCGCGGCCCCATCACCGCCAGCACGGCGCCGACCCCGCTCGGGGTGCAGAACGGGCGGGCGCCGCTGACGCCCTCCAGCTCACCGACCGCCTTGCTGCGGGCGCAGACCTGGGTGAGCAGGCTCTCCCTGGCGTTCTCGTCCTCCTTACCGGCCTTGACCAGCGCCGGGTCGGGCAGCGTGTCCACGATGTCCTCGGGCCCCAGGTTGCTGGCGCTCGTGGACGTCGGGTCGTAGCCGTCCCCGGCCGCCGACGGACGCGACTGGAAGTACTGCTTGAGCGGGTTGCCGTCGGCGTCGGTGAACGCCTGGCCGATGATTCTGCTGCCGGCGGTCTGGCCCTGGGCGTTCTTGACCATCGAGCCGTTGGCGTGGTCGCGCAGCCCGGGCAGCTGGGCGACGGCCCAGACGGCCAGCGGGTAGACGATGCCGACGACAACGGTCAGCACGAGCAGAGCCCGTATGGCCGCGAAGTGCTGGCGTATCCAGCTAGGTAGCCGCATGTCAGGACATCCCCGGAAGGAACTGAATTACTAGGTCGATGAGCTTGATGCCGGCGAATGGCGCGATGATGCCGCCGATGCCGTACAGGTAGAGGTTCCGACTGAGCAGCTTCGACGCGCTGCTCGGGCGGTACTTCACGCCGCGCAGGGCGAGCGGGATCAGCATCACGATGATGATCGCGTTGAAGATGACCGCCGACAGGATCGCCGACTGCGGGCTGTGCAACCGCATGATGTTGAGCGACTGCAGCCCTGGGTACACCGCCATGAACATCGCGGGAATGATCGCGAAGTACTTGGCGATGTCGTTGGCGATCGAGAAGGTCGTCAGCGCGCCGCGGGTAATGAGTAGCTGCTTGCCGATCTCCACGATCTCGATCAGCTTGGTGGGGTCGGAGTCGAGGTCGACCATGTTGCCGGCCTCCTTGGCGGCCGACGTACCGGTGTTCATCGCCACCCCGACGTCCGCCTGTGCGAGCGCCGGCGCGTCGTTGGTGCCGTCCCCGGTCATCGCGACCAGCCGGTTGCCCTCCTGCTCCCTCTTGATCAACGCCATCTTGTCCTCGGGCTTGGCCTCGGCCAGGAAGTCGTCCACCCCGGCCTCGTCCGCGATCGCCTTGGCGGTCAGCGGGTTGTCGCCGGTGATCATGACCGTGCGGATGCCCATCCGCCGCATCTCGTCGAACCGCTCCCGCATGCCCTGCTTGACGACGTCCTTGAGGTGGATGACGCCGAGCACCCGGGCCGTCGTGGCAGTCCCGTTCCGTACGACCTCGCCGACGACCAGGGGCGTGCCGCCGCTGGCGGAGATGCCGTCCACGATGGGGCCGACCTCCTCGGTCGGGTGACTGCCGTGGTCGCGGACCCACTTCATCACCGCGGTCGCCGCGCCCTTGCGCAGCGACCGCTGCCCGCGGTCGCCGTCGAGGTCCACGCCCGACATCCTGGTCTGGGCGGTAAACGCCACCCAGCTGGCGTGGGTGAGCTCGCCGGGCGTACGTTCGCGCAGCCCATAGCGCTGCTTGGCGAACACCACGATGGACCTGCCCTCAGGCGTCTCGTCGGCGAGGCTGGACAGTTGCGCCGCGTCCGCAAGGACGGATTCATCGACGCCGTCGACGGTCAGGAACTCCGACGCCTGCCGGTTGCCCAGAGTGATCGTGCCGGTCTTGTCCAGCAGCAGGGTGTTGACGTCGCCCGCCGCCTCCACGGCCCGGCCGCTCATGGCGAGCACGTTGCGCTGCACGAGCCGGTCCATCCCGGCGATGCCGATCGCCGACAGCAACGCCCCGATCGTCGTCGGGATCAGACACACCAGCAGCGAGGCGAGCACGATCCCGGTTACGCCGTTCTGGGTGAGCGAGAGCGAGTCGGGCACGCCCGGGTTGTTCGACTTGGCGAAGATCGCCATCGGCTGTAGCGTCGCGACCGCCAGCAGGAAGATGATCGTGAGCGCCGCCAGCAGGATGTTGAGGGCGATCTCGTTCGGGGTCTTCTGCCGGTTCGCGCCCTCGACCAGTGCGATCATGCGGTCGATGAAGCTCTCGCCCGGCTTCTGCGTGATCCGCACGATGATCCGGTCGGACAGCACCTTCGTGCCGCCGGTCACCGCCGACCGGTCGCCGCCGGACTCCCGGATGACCGGAGCCGACTCACCGGTGATCGCCGACTCGTCGACCGACGCGATGCCCTCGACGACGTCACCGTCGCCGGGGATGGTCTCGCCGGCCTCGATGACCACGTAGTCGCCCTTCGCCAGTTGCGGCGCGGGCACCGGCTCCTCTCCGGCGGCCTTCTTGCCTGGCGCCCAGCCGACCAGCCGCCGCGCCACGGTGTCGCGCTTGGCCTTCCGCAGCGTGTCGGCCTGCGCCTTGCCACGGCCCTCGGCGACCGCTTCCGCCAGGTTGGCGAACACCACGGTCAGCCACAACCACACCGTGATCAGCCAGGCGAACACCGACGGATCGACGATGGCGAGGATCGCGGTCCACACCGCGCCGATCTCGACGATGAACATGACCGGGTTGTGCCAGAGCGTACGCGGGTCCAGCTTCCGCAGGGCGTCCGGCAGCGACGTGATCAGCTGTTTGGGATCGAGCAGGCCGCCCTGCACGCGGCCGGTCTGCTTCGGCTCCGGCGGCTGCGGGGCGGCGCCCGGCGCCTGCATGGTCTGTGTCGACATTTAGTGCAGTCCTTCTGCCAACGGCCCGAGCGCGAGCGCCGGGAGGAAGGTGAGCGCCACGATGATCACGGTCACGCCGACGAGCATCCCCACGAACTGCGGGCGGTGCGTGGGCAGCGTGCCCTCCGAGGGCGGCGTGCGCCCCTGGCGGGCCAGCGACCCGGCCAGTGCCAGCACGAACACCATCGGCAGGAACCGGCCGAAGGCCATCGCCAGGCCGAGTGCCGTGTTGTACCAGGTGGTGTTCACGGTGATGCCGGCGAAGGCCGACCCGTTGTTGTTCGAGGCCGACGTGAAGGCGTACAGCACCTCGGCGAAGCCGTGCGGGCCGGTGTTGAGCATCCCCGCGCGCTGCCCGGGCAAGGCCATCGCGAGGCCGGTCCCGATCAGGACCAGCACCGGCATGGTCAGGAAGTACAGCGACGCGAGCTTGATCTCCCGGCCGCCGATCTTCTTCCCGAGATACTCCGGTGTTCGGCCCACCATCAGCCCGGCCACGAACACCGTGATGATGGCGAGGATGAGCATGCCGTACAGGCCGGAGCCGGTGCCGCCGGGCGCGACCTCGCCCAGCATCATGTTGAACAGCAGCATGCCGCCGCCCAGGCTCGTGTAGGAGTCATGGAAGGAGTCCACGGATCCGGTCGAGGTCAGCGTGGTAGACGCGGCGAACATCCCGGAGTCCGGTACGCCGAACCGCGTGTCGACGCCCTCGTAGGCCGCCCCGGCCGCGGTCGGCACGGTCCCGTGCGCCTGCACCTGGAAGACCTGCACCAGCACGATGCTGAGGATTGCCAGCGTGCCCATCACCGCGACGATCGCGTACCCCTGCTTGTTGCCGCCGACCATCCGGCCGAACGTTCGGGGCAGCGAGAAGCTGATCACCAGCAGCAGGAAGATCTCGGTCCAGTTCGTCCACGTTGCCGGGTTCTCGAACGGATGGGCGGAGTTGACGTTGTAGAAGCCGCCGCCGTTGGTGCCGAGATCCTTGATCGCCTCCTGGCCGGCCACCGGCCCCCCGGTAATCGACTGCGTCCCTCCGGCGATGGTGTGCACGGTGTGCGGGTCCCAGAAGTTCTCTACGGCACCGCCCGCGATCAGCACCAGGGCGCCGATGAACGCGATCGGCAGCAGGATCCGCAGTGTGCCGCGTACCAGGTCGACCCAGAAGTTGCCGAGGTGCTCGGTCCGCTTGCGGGCGAACCCGCGCACCAGGGCGATCGCCACCGCCATGCCCACCGCCGCGGACACGAAATTCTGCACCGCCAGCCCGGCCATCTGGACCAGGTGGCCCATGGTCGACTCACCGGAGTACGCCTGCCAGTTCGTGTTGGTCGTGAAGCTGACGGCGGTGTTCCAGGACAGGTCCGGCTTGACGTTGTCGAGGCCCAGGTTGAAAAGCAGATGGTGCTGCACCCGCTGGAAGCCGTACAGGAACAGGATGCTGATCGCCGAGAAGGCGAGCACGCTGCGGACGTAGACGCTCCACGTCTGCTCGTTGTCGGGTTTCGCCCCGATCAGCCGGTAGATACCGCGCTCGACGCGGCTGTGTCTGGTGCCGGTGTAGACCCGGTACATGTAGTCGCCCAGCGGCCGGTGTACGACGGCCAGGGCGAGCACGAGGGACCCGATGAAGATGATCCCCGCGGTTGTGGAACTCACTAGAAACGCTCCGGGAAAAGGAGTGCGGCGACAAGGAAGACGATCAGCAATGCGGACAGCACAAGGCCCACGATGTTCTCTTCGGTCACGTCGTCACCTCGCCCCGGCGACCCGGCGGAAATGACATATCGCGCGCCCATTCGTTCGCGTTCACAGCCGTTCCACCGCTTTCACGATCAAGCCGAGCAGCGCGAAGATCGCCACTGTCAGCAGGATGAACACCAGGTCGGTCATTTCTCGATTCCTTAGTTGGATCTCCGGGGACCGTGGGTGGTCCGTGTCCGTGCAGCGGCCACTGGACGATCCGCGTCGACGTGGGCGCTCCCGTCCGCGCCGCGCGCCCCGCGCGGTTGCGGCGGCACGTGCGGCTCAGCAGCCGTACGTGCGTATCGGCCGGCTGAAATCCCCGATGCTTCCGGCGCCTCGAGGGGTGCGGCCGTCTCGGGCGGCCCCGGCATGTCGTCGGCGGGACGCCTGTCCGCGGCCGGGCCGCGGTACAACACGCCCGCGATGGTCCCCGCCAGTGCGGCGGAGATGAGCACGGCCAGCCGGACGACGTCGTGCCATCCGGTGAGCCGCAGCACCCCATCGGCGTTGACGTCGAACCCGGTAAGGAACAGCCACGCCATGGCCGCCAACAGCACGCTCGCGATCACCGGCGCCCGCGACGACCACATCGCGACGGCTATGGCCAGAACCGCAATGGTGGTGGGTTCCGGCACGTCGCTCAGGGCGACGGCGATCGCGAAGACACAGGCACCACCGCAGGCCAACGGCCACGCGGTCGATTCCAGCCGTGTCATCGCGACTCCTCAAGGTGATCGAACACGCTCGTTGGTGGAGCGCCTAAGGGAGTAAAACGCCTGATAAGGGCGATGTCGCGATCCTTGACGGATCCTTAGCGCCTTGCGGACCGGGCTTAACGTGTCCCTAACGACCGGCTTGACCTGAACTGGCCGCGGTGCCTGGACCGTGCAAAAGGTGGTCGCCCTTTGGGAACCCTGGGGGCGAGGATCACCTCATATCACTACATGCTTGGGTGACGGGGTTATGGGGCGATGAGCGATACAGCGTCGAGTGGTTCGCTGTTGAGTCGTACCGAGGTCGACGAGGCGCTTGCCGCGTTCCAGCGGGACGAGGACGCGATCTCCAGCTCCCTCCTCGAGCTGGAGGATCATCCCGGACATCTGCTGCTCAAGGGCACCGCGCTGACCGGCGTGACCGCGACCAAGTGGGCCGCCGCCGAGCGGGCCATGGCGGCGATGTGGCAGCAGTTCGCCGCCTACCGAGACGTACTCGAGGCCGCCCGCGATCAGCGCGCCCGGCTCCCGCGCAAGGACGACCAGGCGCTGGCCGAGCTGACCGGGCTGCTCACCGGCCCGTCGGTGGAACTGGTGGGCGAGCCGATCCCGCTGGAGCGCCGCGGGCTGCTCGACCCGGACCGTCCGGTGGAACGACTGACGCTCGCCGCGGTCACCGCCCGGATGAAGGACGCCTACGAGTCCGTGGCCGATGTGGTCGCCGCCGCCGACGACGCCTGGTCGCGGCATGTCGTACGGCTCACCGCGATCGAGAACACCCTCCGTACGGCCCGGGAGGCGGCCGCGGAGGTGGGCGGGGCTGCATTGCTCACCCCGCTCGGACAGCGGCTGGAACGGCTGCGGCGCGCGGTCGCGGCGGACCCGCTCGGCGACGCGTACGCCGGCGAGTTCGACCGCCTCCAGGCCGACGCGAGCGCGCTGCGCGACGAGCTGGTGGAGGCCGACGCGGTACGGACGGGATTCGCCGACCGCGCCCAGGGGCTCGCGCGGGTCATCACCCAGGTCGAGGCGGTGGAGGCGCAGACCCGGTCCGTCCGGGCCGCCGTCCGCATCCGTATCGCCGGTCTCGTACCCGAGCCGCCGGAACGTTCCCAAAGCCTGCGCGCGCGCCTGGCCACGCTCGGCCCGCCCCCGGCTGCCGGTGGGGTTCCGGACGGCGGGGCCGAGGGTCCGTGGGCGGAGCTCGCCGGCCACGTCGTACGGCTGGAGAACGACGCGACCGCCGCACTGGAGGCGGCCCGGGTCGGGCTGGCCGAGATCGCCGGCCTGCTGGCGCGCCGCGACGAGCTGCGCGGACGGCTCGATGCCTACCAGGCCAAGGCGGCGCGGCTCGGGCACAGCGAAGACCCCGGGCTGACGGCCCTGCACCATGCGGCGCACGATTTGCTCTGGCGGGCCCCCTGCGATCTCGGCGCCGCCACCCGGGCCGTCGCGAGATATCAGCGCGCCGTGGCCGGGCTCGGCGGCCCGCGGCATTGACGGTGCGATGGCGAAGGAGACACGTGCGCGAGTCAGGGAAGGCGGGGTAGGGCGCGATGACCGGCCAAGCGCGGTCGTCCTGTACACGGGCCGGCTGCACGGGGACGATGCAGGACGGTTACTGCGACGTGTGCGGCATGGCGGCGCCCAAGACACGTGCCACTCCCCCCGAGAACCGTGCCACCACGCCCAAGAACCGCCCGGCTCAACCCAAGAACCGTCCCGTCCCGTCCGCGAGACCAAAGACTTCGGACCTGGGCGCGCCCAAGGACACCGGCTCGGCTCAAGGCTCCGGCTCGGCTCAAGGCTCCGGCTTGTCCAAGGGCACCGGCTCGTCCAGGGGCAGCGGACCCGGGCAAAGCGGCTCGGGGCGGCGCGGGTCGTCGCGCAGCGGCCGGACGAGCTCCGGCGGTTCGCGCCGCGGCCTGCTCGGCCTCGGTCTGGTCGACGTGCCCTCCGTGCCGTACCGGGACCCGTCCACGGCGGTGCTGACCGACCCGGAGGTACCCGAGCACAAGCGCTACTGCGGCAAGTGCGGCCAGAAGGTCGGCCGCGGCCGGGAGGGGCGCCCGAGCCGTACCGAGGGCTTCTGCCCCAAGTGCGGAACGGGCTTCTCCTTCACGCCGAAGCTGGGCAAGGGCGATTTCGTGGCCGGCCAGTACGAAGTGCTCGGCTGTTTGGCGCACGGCGGGCTCGGCTGGATCTACCTGGCCAGGGACCGCAACGTCAGCGACCGCTGGGTGGTGCTGAAGGGCCTGCTCGACTCGGGTGACACCGACGCGATGGCCGCGGCCATGGCCGAGCGGCAGTTCCTCGCCACGGTCGAGCATCCCAACATCGTCAAGATCTACAACTTCGTACGGTTCGAGGGCGCCGGCTACATCGTCATGGAGTACGTCGGCGGCCGGTCGCTGAAGAACATCGCGCTGGAGGCCAGGGAGAACGGCGGCTCGCTGCCGCTGCCGCAGGTGCTCGCGTACGGCGTCGAGGTGCTGCGCGCGTTCGGCTACCTGCACGCGAAGGGGCTGCTGTACTGCGACTTCAAGCCCGACAACGTCATCCAGACCGAGGAACAGCTCAAGATCATCGACCTCGGCGGCGTGATCAGCGCCGACGACGAGGACAGCCCGGTGTACGGCACGGTGGGCTACCAGGCTCCGGAGATCGCCGAGCAGGGCCCGTCGGTCGGCTCCGACCTCTACACCGTGGCCCGCACGCTCGCCGTGCTGAGCTTCGACTTCAAGGGCTTCACCAACACTTACCGCAACCGGCTGCCCGACCGCGACAAGATCCCCGTGCTGGCCGCGCACGAGTCCTTCTACCGGCTGCTGCGCCGGGCGACCGACCCAGACCCCGCCCGCCGCTACCACGACGCCGGCGACCTGGCCGAGCAGCTCATCGGAGTGCTGCGCGAGGTTCTCGCCGCCGACGACGGGCGACCGCGGCCCGCGCTTTCCACCCTCTTCGGCCCGGAGCCGCACGTGATCGGCCCCGAGCCCATTCATGGCTTCATCGCGGTCCCGGATCCGGCGGCGCTGGCGTTGGCGCTGCCGGTCCCGCTCACCGACCCCACCGACCCGGCCGCGTCGTACCTGGCCAGCCTCGCCGCGTCGACGCCGAATCAGATCGTCAGCGCGCTGACGATTCCGCCCATACAGTCGATCGAGGTCAACCTGCGGCTGGTCCGGGCCAACATCGAGCTCGGGTACGTCAGCAGCGCGCACGGCGAGCTGGCCGGGCTGGACGAGGGCGACTGGCGGGTCCGCTGGCACCGCGCCCTCGCCCATCTCGCCGGCAACGAGCTGAAGGCGGCCCGGCGGCTGTTCGACGACCTCTACGACGTGCTGCCGGGCGAGGCCGCACCCAAGCTGGCGCTCGCCGCCTGCGCCGAACGGCTGAACGACCTGACGACCGCCGTACGCCTGTACGAGACGGTCTGGCGTACGGACCACGCGTACCTCGGCGCCGCCTTCGGGCTGGCTCGTGCCTACCTCGCCCGGGGCGACAGCGGCAACGCGGTGAACGCGCTGGAGGCGGTGCCCGCGACGTCCAGCCACTACGTCGAGGCGCAGCTGGCCGCCGTCCGCGCACAGGTACGGGATCGTCCGGGCCTCAACCAGGGAGATCTCGTCACCGCCGGCGCCCGGCTCGAAGCGCTGGAGCTCGACGCCGAGACCACCGCCCGGCATGCCGCCGAGGTGCTGGAGGCGGCCCTGCGGTGGCTGGCGCACACCCCGCCCATCGGCCCGATGAACGGCGGCCGGCTCCTCGGCGCCGATTTCACCGAGCGCGCGCTGCGGTTCGCGCTGGAACGTACGTACCGCACGCTGGCCCGGGCCGCGCCGAGCCGGGAAGAGCGGTACGCACTGATCGACCGGGCCAACGCCGCACGACCGCACACGCTGACCTGACCCCGACCCGACGCCCGAGAGCGAGACGATGAACTGCCCGAACTGCGCAGCCCCGGCACCGACCGGCGACCGCTTCTGCGAGGAGTGCGGCGCCGACCTCGACCCGCCGGTGATCGTCATCGGCGGGGACCAGCCCGCCGCCGGCAAGGCCTGCACCAAGTGCGGCGGCGCCGACTTCAGCACGGACGGCTACTGCGAGAAGTGCGGGCACCGCCGCCCCGATCCGCGCGAGCACGTGGAGCTCATCGTCGGGGCCGGCGGCGGAAACGAAGCGACCGTCGGCATCAGCGACCGCGGGTTGCGGCACGCGCGCAACGAGGATGCGCTCGCCCTCGCCGCGACCGGCCCGGTACGGATCACCGTCGTCTGCGACGGGGTGTCGACCACGCACGGCGCCGACGATGCATCGCTGACCGGGGTCCGTGCCGCCTCCGCCGTCCTCGCCCGGCAGATCCGTACCGGCGCGAAGCCCGAGGCCGCGACCCGTACTGCCGTCGCCGCGGCCGCCCGCGCGGTGGCCGGTCTCCCCCGGACCGGCGCCGAATGGCCGTCGTGCACGTTCGTCTCCGCCGTCGTGGACGAGGAGTCGGTGACCGCCGGCTGGCTCGGCGACTGCCGCGTCTACTGGCTGGGCGCCGAGCCGGCCCTGCTCACCACAGACGACTCGTGGGCCGCCCGGATGGTCGCCGCGGGCGAGATGGACGAGGCGGCGGCGTACGCCGACCGGCGCGCGCACACGATCGTGCGGTGGCTCGGCCGCGACGCCGGCGACGTCGAACCCAACGTCACAGTGATCGCCCCGTCCGGACCGGGAACCGTGCTGGTCTGCAGCGACGGGCTGTGGAACTACGTGCCGGAGCCGAAGGACCTGGCCCGCGCCGTCACGGGCGCCGACCCGCTGGACGCCGCCCGCGCCCTCGTGGAGCGCGCCCTCGGTGACGGCGGCCACGACAACATCACCGTGGTACTCATCCCGTTCCCGCCGGCCGACCTGGCCGCCACCGGTACCCCCGACCAGCCGCCTACCGCGACCGACGAGAAAGACAGCAGGACATGAGCGAATTCACCGTCGACGTCTACCAGAACGAGTACCTGACCGACGGGGCCCGCGAGGTCAACGCGATCGCCACGGTCGTATCCACGCACGGTGGGGCGGTACCGGCCACGGCCCGGCGGGCCGAGGTGATCGTCGTGGACACGTCGGGCTCGATGGGCTACCCGGAATCCAAGATCTCCGCGGCCCGCAAGGCGGTGGCGGCGGCGATCGACAGCCTTTATGACGGGGTGGAGTTCGCGGTCGTGGCGGGCTCGCACACGGCCGAGATGGTCTACCCGCCCTACAGCGACCTGGCGACCGCCTCCGAGCACACCCGGCGGGCCGCCAAGCAAGCCGTGAAGGGCCTCAAGCCCGACGGCGGCACCGCGATCGGGTCCTGGCTGCGGAAGGCGAAGCACCTGTTCGCCGGACGGGACGACGCCATCAAGCACGTCATCCTGCTCACCGACGGCAACAATCAGCACGAGACCGAGATGCAGCTCGACGCGGCCCTGACCGCGTGCAAGGGCACGTTCACGTGCGACTGCCGCGGCGTGGGGACCGACTGGAAGGTGGCCGAGCTGCGCAAGGTCGCCGCCGCGATGCTGGGGTCGGTCGACATCATCCCCAACCCCGCCCAGCTCGAGGCCGACTTCCGGGCGATGGCCGAGTCGTCCATGGGCAAGTCCGTCGGGGCCGTCACGCTTCGGCTGTGGACCCCGCAGGGCGCAGCCGTACGGTTCGTCAAGCAGGTGATGCCCGATGTCGCCGACCTCACCGGCCGGCGCACCGACGTGGGCCCGCAGCGCGGCGACTACCCGCTCGGCGCGTGGGGCGAGGAGAGCCGCGACTATCACGTCTGCGTCGACGTGCAGCCGGGAACGGTCGGCGACGAGATGCTCGCCGCCCGGGTCAGCCTTGTCGCCGCCGACCAGGTCCTGGCCCAGGGACTGATCCGGGCCGTGTGGACCGACGACGAGGCGTTGTCCACGCGGATCAACCCGCAGGTGGCGCACTACACCGGGCAGGCCGAGCTCGCGCAGGCCATCCAGGAGGGATTGGAGGCGCGCCGGATCGGCGATGAGGACACCGCCACGGCCCGCCTGGGCCGCGCCGTCCAGCTGGCCGCCCAGTCCGGCAACACCGCCGTCGCGGAGCTGCTCGGCAAGGTCGTCGACATCGACGACCCGGCGACCGGCACCGTACGCCTGAAGTCGCGGGTCAGCGACGCCGACGAGATGGCCCTCGACACCCGCTCCAGCAAGACCGTACGCGTCGGGAAGAAGGGTTGACGATGCCTGTCTGCCCCGCCGGCCACAGCTCGGCGACCGCCGACTACTGCGACACCTGCGGCGCCCTGATGTCCGGATCGTACGCGGCCGCGCCCAGCGCGCCGGCCGATCCCGCCCTACCGCCGCAGCCCGCCGAGCCGGCGGCGCCGGCCGAACCGTGTCCGGTCTGCGCGGTGCCCCGGGCCGGCCGCTTCTGTGAAGAATGCGGGCACGACTTCGACCTCGGTACGGGGGGCGCGGCTCCGCTGACCGGTCTCCCGGCCGCGACGTCCTTCGGCGCCTCGGCCCCGGAGCGCCCGCAGCCCCCGGAGTCTCCGGACCCGGCCTCGATGCCTGCCAACCCGCCGTCCGACGCCCAGACCCCCGACCCCCAGACCGCCGACGCGGAGGATCCCGCCGCCGAGACCTTCGCGGCCGAGACGGCCTGGGTCGCCACCGTCACCGCGGACCGCGACTACTACGAGGCCGTGACGAGCGTCGACGACCTCATCATCTTTCCGCCGTACTGCCCGGAGCGGCACTACCCACTGGACGGCACGGAGGTACGCATCGGCCGGCGTAGTGCGACCACGGGCGAGCGGCCCGAGGTGGACCTGTCCGGACCGCCCCACGATCCGGGGATCTCCCACCTCCACGCCGTACTGATCGCCGAGCCCGACGGCACGTGGCAGCTCGTCGATCCCGGCTCGACGAACGGCACGATGCTCAACGACGAGGCCGATCCCATCCCGGTCAATGTGGCGGTTCCGCTGAAGGACGGCGACCGCATCCACGTCGGCGCCTGGACCACCATCACTGTGCGGCGACAGCAATGACCGCCATCGTCTCGACGCCGGGCCGGAACGCGCCCGCCATCCGCCGCTCACGGTCGGCCACCACACCTGGGCGGATCCGGATGCTGACGGCGGCGGTCGCGGGCCTCTCGGTCCTGTTCGGCTGGCTGATCGTCCAGGGCGTGGCCAACGAACGGGACGGCTACCGGGACATCGGGCACCGGGCCGCGCCGCAAGTGGCGGGCGCCTCCGACCTGTCCTTCGCGCTGAGCGACATGGACGCGCAGGTCGCCGGCCTCCTGCTGATCGGCTGGGAGAAGAATCTCGGCGTCGGTCAGCACAACGCGTTGACGATCTTCGAGCAGCGCCGTCAGCAGGTCGACGCCGACCTGCAAAGGGCCGCCCCGGCCGCCGGAGACCCCGCGGCGCAGCGATCGCTCCGTAAGGTACTGGACGCTCTCGGTTCCTACGAGGCGAAGGCCGCACAGGCCATCATGCTGAGCGACGAGGGCCACCACGAGGTCGGCAAGCCTTCGGCCGAGGCGCTCGGTATGTATCTGTCCGCCAATCGCGTGCTCAAGACGGAGCTGCTACCGGCCGTGACCGACCTCACCAAGGCCAACTCCGCCGCTCTGGACCGGATGTACAAGGCGCAGCGGGATCACCGGCGACTCACGGTCGCGATGACCGCGTTGGCAGGCCTCGCACTGCTCGCGGCGCTGATAACGCTGCAGGTGCTGCTGGCCCGGCTTTTCCACCGGCGGTTCAACCCGCTGCTGGTGCTCGCCACGCTCGGCGTCGGCGTCCTGCTCATCGCCAGCCTCGACATGTTCGCCACCAAGGCCGAACATCTCCGCGCGGCCAAGGAAGACGCCTTCGACTCCGTCCTCGCCCTGTCCCGGGCACGGGCGGTCGGCTACGAATTCAATGCGGATCATGGCCGCTACCTTCTCGACTCCGGCTATCGGCAGTACTCCGATGAGGATTTCCTGGACAAGGCACAGCAGATCGCCTCGCTGCCCGACGTGACGACCCTGGACCGCTATCCGAACGCCCTGCGCCAGGCCATGACCGACTACAGCGCCCCCCACCATCACGCCTACGTCTGGTCCGGATATTTCGGCGTCGAGTTCGGCAACATCACCTTCCCGGGTGAGCGGGAGCTGGCCGAACAGACCATGAGCGACTACGTCAACTACATGTACAGCGACGCGCACGTACGGGATCTCCTCAGGGATGCGACCGTCCGCGACGCGGTGCAGTTCAGCACCTCCTATGCGCCCCCCAACGGCAATTACCGCTTCGACCAGTACGACAAATCACTGGCGGCTCTGATCAATCTCAACCGGTCGTACTTCGACAAGTCCGTACGGGCCGGCGAGCATGGACTGGCCCTTTGGGGTCTGCTTCCCTGGGTCGCTGTGATCGCGGTCGTCGGACTGGCGTACGCCGGCGTGCGCCCCCGTCTCGCCGAGTACCGCTGACCACACGTGTGCCGAGACGGCGCTGGGCCGCGCCGATCGCCGCGGCCTCGCCGATCCACCGCCGCATGCACCGGATGTCGGTAGGGTCCTGTTTTGCGGGGTGTCGGCCGGCGGAGGATGGCCAAGGGTGACGGAGAGCGTCAAGGAGAGCCCGGCCGAGCCGAAACCGGACCGGCGGGGCGGGCTGCGCGGGTGGCTGCTGGGCGATCTGCGACACCCCGATCAGCCCGGCCCGCACGGCCATCCGGCGCCGCACAAGCAGCATCCCTGGTGGCAGGTGATGTGCCTGACCGGCGTCGACTACTTCTCCACCCTCGGCTACCAGCCGGGCATCGCCGCACTCGCCGCCGGCGCGCTGTCTCCGGTGGCGACGCTGCTGCTGGTGGCGCTGACACTGTTCGGGGCGCTGCCGATCTACCGCCGGGTGGCCGCGGAGAGCCCGCACGGGCAGGGCTCCATCGCCATGCTGGAGCGGTTGCTGTCGCGGTGGCGCGGCAAGCTGTTCGTCCTGGTCCTGCTCGGGTTCGTCGCCACCGACTTCGTCATCACCATCACCCTCTCGGCCGCCGACGCCACCGCGCACGTGCTGGAGAACCCGTACGTCCCGGACGCCCTGGACGGCAAGCAGGTCATCGTCACCTTGGTGCTGGTCGCGCTGCTCGGCGCGGTGTTCCTGGCCGGGTTCAGCGAGGCGATCGCCATCGCGGTCGTGCTCGTCGGGGTCTATCTGGTGCTCAACTTGGTGGTGTCGGTCGTCGCCGTCGAGCACGTGATCGCCAACCCGCATTTGGTGACCGACTGGCGACAGCTGCTCACCACCGAACATTCCAGTCCGATCGCGATGGTGGCGGTCGCGATCATCGTGTTCCCCAAGCTCGCCCTCGGCCTGTCGGGCTTCGAGACGGGCGTGGCGGTCATGCCGCAGGTACGCGGGCATGCGAACGACAACCCCGATCGTCCCGAGGGCCGGATCCGCGGTACCCGCCGGCTGCTGACGGTCGCCGCGCTGATCATGAGCGCCTTCCTCATCGTCACCAGCTTCACCACGACGGTCCTCATTCCGGAGAAGGAGTTCGAGGAGGGCGGCGCCGCGAGCGGCCGCGCGCTGGCCTTCTTGGCGCACGAGTACCTCGGCAATGGCTTCGGCACCGTCTACGACGTCAGCACCATCCTCATCCTGTGGTTCGCCGGCGCCTCCGCGATGGCCGGGCTGCTCAACATCGTGCCGCGCTACCTGCCGCGGTACGGCATGGCACCCAACTGGACCCGTGCCGTACGCCCGCTGGTGCTCATCTTCATGGCGGTCGCCTTCGCGATCACCATCATCTTCCACGCCAACGTCGAGGCGCAGGGCGGCGCGTACGCCACCGGTGTCCTCGTCCTCATGCTCTCGGCCGCGGTGGCGGTGACGATCTCCGCGCACCGCCGCCGCCAGCGGCGCGCCACCATCGCCCTGGGCGTGATCACGCTCGTCTTCGGCTACACCACGGTCACAAACGTGATCGAACGCACCGACGGCGTGAAGATCGCGTCCTTCTTCATCGCCGCCATCGTTGTGCTCTCCCTGATCTCCCGCGCGACGCGCTCGACCGAGCTCCGCGTCACCTCGATCCACTTCGACGACTTGGCCGAACGATTCGTACGAGAACACGCCGGCGCCGGCGAGCTGCGCCTGATCGCCAACGAGCCCGACGCGCGTGACGAGGCCGAGTACGCCGAGAAGGACCGGGAGACGCGGGATATCCATCACCTGCCGGCCGACGAGCCGATGCTCTTCCTCGAGGTCACCGTGCCCGATGCCTCGGAGTTCGCCGCCGAGCTCAAGGTCGTCGGCGAGGAGCGGTTCGGCTTCCCCATCCTGCGGGTGAACAGCCCCACCATTCCGAATGCGATCGCCGCCATCCTGCTGCACATCCGCGACGAGACCGGCCGGACGCCGCACGTCTACTTCCACTGGGCCGAGGGCAACCCGGTGATGGCCATGATCCGCTACCTCGTCTTCGGCGGCGGTGACGTCGCCCCCCTCACCCGCGAGGTGCTCCGCCAGGCCGAGCCCGACATCGCCCGTCGCCCCCAAGTCCACGTCGGCTAAACCCACTCGCCCTACGCCCACATAACTCCGGGCTTCCGTCTGGCTCGAAAGTTTTCGAAAGTTTCGGCAAGTCTGGATGGAATCTTGATGGCTTTGTGGTGATTTACGTCGGTTGTTTCAGAGTGCGGCTGGCTAGTGATGCCAATGGCCAGGTGTGATGCTGTCTCAGGAGGGCTTGAAAATTTACGAAAATCGTTGACACAAAATAGAGCCAGATTCATACTCCAGCCATCGACAGACCCTCAACCACTGTCGATCGGGTCACCCGCCCGCGGCCGTCCCCGGTCGTCGACCCTGGCGACCGGCCACTCCCCGCCGCGTTGTACGACGCCGACGCGCGGTGGCCATCACCGCTGGCCACCGTGAACCCTCGCCGGGTCGTGCGACGCCGCCCGAAACCCCCGCCAGCGTTCACGAGGAGGAAGCACGCACATGAACGTCCCCGCCCACCCGAAGCGCCGCAGCCGCAGCCGCGGCCGCATGCGGCTGCTGATCGGCACCGCCTGCGCGGTTGCGATGGTCGCGGCCACGGCGGTCCTGCCCGGCGCCGCCAACGCGGCAAGCATTTGCTCGAATTCGACTGGTACCGATGGCGGCTTTTTCTATTCGTTCTGGACCGATCGGCCCGGGTCGGTCTGCATGAATACGGGATCCGGCGGTAACTACAGCACCTCATGGCAAAACACCGGGGATTTCGTCGCCGGCAAGGGCTGGAACCCCGGCGCCCGCCGGACGGTGAGCTACTCGGGCAGCTTCAGCACGTCCGGCAACGCCTACCTGGCGCTGTATGGGTGGACGACGAGCCCGCTGGTGGAGTACTACATCGTCGACAACTGGGGCTCGTTCAGGCCGACCGGCACGTTCAAGGGCACCGTGACCAGCGACGGCGGCACCTACGACATCTACGAGACCACCCGGGTCAACGCCCCGTCCATCATCGGCACCGCAACCTTCAACCAGTACTGGAGTGTCCGTCAGTCCAAGCGAACCGGCGGCACCATCACCGCCGGCAACCACTTCGACGCCTGGTCCCGCGCCGGAATGAACCTCGGCACCTTCAACTACCAGATCCTCGCCACCGAGGGCTTCCAAAGCAGCGGTAGCTCCAACATCACCGTCGGCGCCACCTCCGGCGGCGGTGGAGGCGGCGGTGGAGGCGGTGGCGGTGGCGGCAGCGGCTGCACCGCGACGCTGTCCGCCGGCACGCAATGGAGCGACCGCTACAACCTCAACGTCGCGGTCTCCGGCTCCAGCAACTGGATAGTGACGATGAACGTACCCTCCCCCGAGAAGATCATCGCCACCTGGAACATCAGTGCCACCTGGGACTCCAGCGGCCAGGTCATGACCGCCAGACCCAACGGCAACGGAAACAACTTCGGCGTCACCATCCAAAAGAACGGCTCCACCACCTGGCCGACGGTCTCCTGCCGTACCGCCTGACCCCCCGCACCGCACCCATGGCGCGGCGGCGCATGCGCCGCCGCGCCGTTTGCTGCCGGCCGGCGCCGACGGGTACCCGAGCCGTACGACCTCGTGGGTTACCGGTCGAAGCCGTAGCAGCCGAGGACTTCGAGCGGTTGCGGCGCCGGGGCGTCGCCGATCGCCCACTTGGCCACCGTTTGCTGCAGCTTGCGGGCCGCCCCGATGCCGAACAGCGGGTTCTGGACGCCCTCGGCAAGCTCCAGCGTGGCCACGAATTCGGCGCTGTCGGGCCGGAGATAGTATGCGTAGCGGATGCCCTCCGGCTGCCGTGCCTCGACAGCCGTGAACGCCGCCTTGACCGCGTCGGCCACCTCACCGACGCCCTCTTCGGCCACTCGATAGCGGATCATCATTACTGGCACAACGTCTCCTCGTCGATCTTGATCGGTCAGTTCACCGACATGACGACGTACGACGGGGAAAGGTGACCGATGAACGATCAAGCGGAGTTGGCCGAGGAGTTCGACCGGTCCCGCGGGCATCTGCGGGCCGTGGCGTACCGCATGCTGGGCTCCGCCGACGAGGCGGACGACGCCGTACAGGAGGCCTGGCTCCGGGCCGCGCGCGGCGGCATCGACGGAATCGTCAACGTCACGGGGTGGCTGACCACGATCGTCGGCCGCGTGTGCCTCGACATGCTGCGCTCACGGCGGCGCCGCCGCGAGGAGTTCACCGACATGGCCGAGCTTGCGCCGCTCGCCACCGACGACGGTGCCGACCCCGAGAACGAGGCGGTGCTGGCCGATTCAGTCGGGCTCGCACTGCTCGTGGTCCTCGACCGGCTCGGACCCGCGGAGCGCGTCGCGTTCGTGCTGCACGACCTGTTCGCGGTGCCGTTCGACGAGATCGCCGAGATCGTGGAACGCTCCCCGGTCGCCGCGAAGAAGCTGGCGAGCCGGGCCCGCCAGCGAGTGCACGGCACCTCCGAGGCTCAGGTCACCGACCTCGGACGCCAGCGGAAGGTCGTCGAGGCCTTCCTCGCCGCCTCCCGCGCCGGTGACCTGGACGGCCTGCTCGCCGTACTCGACCCGGATGTCGTACGGCGCAGCGACCGCCCCGCGCTGCCCGCCGAGGTGCGCGGCGCCCGCCGCGTCGCCGACGAGACGCTCACCAACACCGGCCTGGCCCGCTACGCCCGCCCGGTGCTCGTGAACGGCGCGCTCGGCCTCGTCGTCGCGCCCCGCGGCCGCCTGCTGCTGGTCCTCGAACTCCGCATCACAGCTGACCACATCGCCGCCGTCAACGTCATCGGCGACCCCGCCCGCCTCCGCGAGCTCGACCTCACCCTCGACGCCTGAAATCCGCCCTCATACGGCGATCAGCGGCGCGGACCGGCCAACTCGGCCGGGTCGAGGCGGATGTCGTACGGCTCCGTGAGCGCAAGGGTCTCCCCGCCCGCGCCTCGGCGACCTTGACGTATCCCTTTCCACGCAGCTCATAGGCGCTGAACCGCGGAATCCCGCCGTACGCTGCGCGGCGTACGGCGGGATTCAGGTGCTGCTAGCGGACCTCGGTGATTTCGGGGCCGCGTTCGAACGGGTTGAAGTCGGGGCCGTCGTCCTCGTCGGACTCCTCGGCCATGGCCTCCTGGGCGCCCTCCGGGAGAGTCAGCTCGAGCAGCTCGCGCGGCGGCATCGGCTGGTCGCCGCGGACGACGACCACGTTGCGGAAGACGTCCTCGAGGACCTGCCACTGCTCCTCGTCCTCGATCGCGGCGCCGCTCACCACGCCGCGCAGGAACCAGCGGGGGCCGTCGACGCCGAGGAAACGGACCGGCTGCCAGGCGACGCCCTGCTCGCGAACCTCCTCCGGCACCTGGTCCATGACCTCTTCGGGGATCTGGATCGGGACCATCGCCCGCAGCTCGGTGCCGAATGGACCCATGGCGTCTTCGGTCTGGCCGCCGGCCTCCTGAATCTCGCCCGCGGTCTCCCGGCGGACGTCGTCCCAGATGCCGGTGCGTTTGGGCGCCGCGAACGCCTGCAACTGCAGGCCGCTGTCGCCGTGCACGACGGTGACGGCGACCGGGCGCCCGCTGACCGGGTTGCCCTCCTCATCGACCTCGGTCGCTTCGAGGTTGACCTGCACCTCGATGCCCGGGCCGATCGGCACCAGCAGGGCGCCGAAGTCGATGCGCTCCAGGTCGGGCGCCGGCTCTCCGGCGTCCCACGGCCCGCTCTCGCTGCCCGGTGAAGCGGTGGGTGCGCGACCGGACGACTCGGTCTCCTCGGCGGCGTCGAGTTCTTCCTCGTCCGTCACCTCGAGGTTCTCTGTGGACTCCTCGTCTTCCTGACGACGGCGTCGAAACACGACTCACGCTCCCCTTGTCTGCTGACCGGCAGCGGCCTGGTGGCCGGTGCTGCCGTCATTGCCGCCCTGCTGCTCGAACCCGCCCGTGGACCCGAAGCCATTCGCTCCGCGCGCCGTGCCCGGCAGGACCGACACCTCGTGAAAAACCGCGCGCTCTACGCGCTGCACGACCATCTGCGCGATGCGGTCGCCGCGCCGCAGCCGTACGGTGTCACGCTTGTCGGTGTTGAGCAGGGTCACTTTGATCTCACCGCGGTAGCCGGCGTCGACCGTCCCTGGTGCATTGACGATCGTCACTCCCAACTTAGCGCCCAAACCTGACCGGGGGTGAATGAAGGCGGCGTAGCCATCTGGCAACGCTATGGCCAACCCCGTCGGCACCACGGCCCGCTCCCCCGGTGGCAGTTCGACGTCCTCGGCCGCGACGAGGTCGGCGCCGGCGTCGCCGGCATGGGCGTACGCGGGCAGCGGCAGGTCCGGGTCGAGTCGCTGGATCAGCACATCCACCCTGCTCACGTGCCCTCCCCGCCAGGCTCGCCGACCGCGTTCGCCGGGGGCGCTGTGCTCATTGGTTCGCTCGCAAGCTCGCTCACGGGTTCACCTCGAAGTCCTGGATATGGGCCGGGTCCACCGCCGCTCCGCCGTGCTCGGTGAAGTGCTCGAGCGCAACCTCGATGAACAGCGCCGCGCCCCGTACGGCCACCGGGCCCTCCGGGGTGCCGAGGCGGGCCTCGGCCTCGAGGTACGCCTTGCGCCCGCTGACCCCCGTACAGCGCGTACGAATGTGCAGCGTGCTCCCCACCGGCACCGGCGTCAGGTAGTCGGTCTCCAGCCGGCCGGTGACGTATGGCTTGCGCAGCAGCCACACGACCATACCCATGGCTTCGTCGAGCGCGGCCGAAAGCACGCCGCCGTGGGCGAGGCCGGGCGCGCCTTGATGGTCCTCGCCGACGGTGAACTCGGCGGAGACGCTCGGCCCGGCCCCGATGACCGTCTCCAGGTGCAGGCCCGTCGGGTGGTCGGGGCCGCATCCGAAGCACTTGGCGTAGTGCGAGCCGATCTTCATCCCGGGCGAGACGTCCGGGGGCGCGGTGGGTACCACGGCGTCCGCGGGCGGCGTGGTGAGGTTCGAGCGTGTCACGCTGCGCGACATTACCCGGTAATCGCCGATGCCCAGGCCACCTGCCCGCCGCGAGCACCCTCGCCGACTTCTCGCGGCCCCTTAGCGGCACCACCTAACCGCTTGACGGTCCCGCCAGGTCTGACACCATGGACCGAACGGGATTCGGTCTACGTTGCTGGAGGAGATGCGTCGTGGCCACCGCCGAAGCTCGTGGGATCGACGTCGACCTGTCGGACCTGGACTTCTGGAGCCGGCCACCGAGCGAGCGCGAGGCCGCGTTCGCCCGGCTGCGGGCCCTGGACCGGCCCGCGTTCTTCCGCGAGCTGAAGCTCCCGTTCATTCCTGCGGGCGCCGGCTATTACGCCCTGGTCCGGCACGCCGACGTGGTCGAGGCGAGCCGACTGCCGGACATCTTCAGCAGCGAGCCGTGCAGCAACAGCATCGCGGACCTGCCGGGTTACATGGCCCGGTACTTCGGCTCGATGATCAACATGGACGATCCGCGGCACGCCAAGATCCGCCGGGTCGTGTCGCGGGCCTTCACGCCCCGGGTGCTGGCCAAACTGGAGGACGACCTGCAGCGCGCCGCGCATCGCATCGTTGACGAATTGGTCGAGCAGAGCCCGGGCGACTTCGTCAGCTCGGTGGCGGCCCGGCTGCCGGTCCAGGTCATCTGCGACATGATGGGCATCCCCGAGCCCTACCGAGCGATGACGCTGCAACGCACCAACGTGATCCTGGGGGTCGGCGACCCCGAGTACGGCGCCGGCACCATCGGCCGGATCACCCGCCGCAGCACCGCGATCGGGCTCGCACGGCTGCTCAAGGCTGGCTACGACCTCAACCGGCTGGCCATGCGGCTCGGCCGGGAACGCCGGAAGAACCCCGGCGACGACCTTCTATCGGCGCTGGTCACGGCAAATGTGGACGGTGAGCGCCTGACCGACCAGGAGCTCGGCTCGTTCTTCATCCTGCTGGTCGTGGCGGGCAACGAGACGACCCGCAATGCGATCTCCCAGGGCCTCATGCTCTTCACCGACCATCCTGAGCAGCGGGAACTACTGCTCGAGGACTTCGACGGCCGGATCGGCCCGGCCGTCGAGGAGATCGTCCGGCTGGCGACGCCGGTGATCCAGTTCCGTCGCACGGTCACGAGGCCGTACGTCATGAACGGACACCCGTACGAAACGGGCGACAAGGTGCTGCTGTTCTACAACTCGGCCAACCGCGACGAGACGGTCTTCGAGCGCCCGGACGACTTCGACATCACCCGCGACCCGAACCCGCACGTCGGCTTCGGCGGCCCGGGGCCGCACTTCTGCCTCGGCGCCCACCTCGCCCGGCGCGAGATCACGGTGATGTACCGCGAGCTGTTCGCCCGGGTGCCCGGCATCCGCGCCGACGGCCGGCCGAGCCGCCTGTACTCCAACTTCATCAACGGGATCAAGCACCTGCCCTGCGCCTTCTAGCCGCCGTGACCGCGAGGCGCTCGGCACGATCAGCCGAGGGTGGCCTCGACGGTCATCTCGGGGTCGGCGGTCTCCTCGAGGACCAGGTCGGCGATGCGGCCCGCGGCCCGCAGATCGGCCTCCACCAGCCGGACCTTGGCGACCAGGGCGCCCCTGACCAGGGCATGCGCCACATCGGCCCGCATCGAGACCTTGGCCTCCGACTTGGTCTTGCGGACCCGGCGCAGTACGGCGGCGGTGCCGGCCAGCACCTCGGGGTCGCCCGCGGGCAGTTCGGCGGACTCCGGCCAGGACGCGAGGTGGACCGAGCCGTCATGCCACCACGACCAGACCTCTTCGGTGACGTACGGGAGGATCGGCGCGAACAGCCGGAGCACGACCGACAGGGCCGTACGCAGGGCGGCGCGGGCGGAGTCGGCGGCCGGGCCTTCACCGTAGGCGCGCTGCTTGACCAGCTCCAGGTAGTCGTCGCAGAGGTCCCAGAAGAACCGCTCGGTGCGTTCAAGCGCGCGCGTGTAGTCGTAGGCCTCGAACGCCGACGTGGCATCGTCGACCACCCCGGCCAGGGTGGTGAGCATCGCCAGATCGACCGGTTCGGTCACCCGAGCGTCCGGCGCGGCCTCGCCGAGCCCCAGGACGAACTTCGACGCGTTGAGGATCTTGATGGCGAGCCGCCGCCCGACCTTGATCTGCCCGGTGTCGAACGCGGTGTCCGTGCCGGGCCGGCCGTTGGCCGCCCAGTAGCGGACCGCGTCCGAGCCGTACTCCTGCAGCAGGGCGAGCGGCGTGACCACGTTGCCCTTGGACTTCGACATCTTCTTGCGGTCGGGGTCGAGGATCCACCCGGACAGCGCGACGTTGGCCCAGGGCAGCGAGTTGTGCTCCAGGTGCGATCGCACGACGGTGGAGAACAGCCAGGTGCGGATGATGTCGTGCGCCTGCGGCCGCAGGTCGTACGGGAAGACCCGCTCGAACAGGCCGGGGTCGCGCTCCCAGCCGGCGGCGATCTGCGGGGTCAGCGACGACGTCGCCCAGGTGTCCATGACGTCCGGGTCGCCGATGAAGCCTTCGGGCTTGCCGCGCTGGTCTTCGGCGAAACCCGGCGGGACATCGGACGACGGGTCGACCGGCAGCACGTCCTCGGCCGGCACGATCGGTTCGGCGTAGATCGGCTCGCCGGCGCCGTCGAGGCGATACCAGACCGGGATCGGCACGCCGAAGAACCGCTGCCGCGAGATGAGCCAGTCGCCGGCCAGCCCCTCGACCCAGTTCTCGTACCGCGCGCGCATGTACGGCGGATGCCAGATCAGCTGCCGGCCGCGGGCGAGCAGCTGGTCACGCAGCTCGGCGTCGCGGCCTCCGTTTCGGATGTACCACTGCCGGGTGGTGACGATCTCGAGCGGCTTGCTGCCCTTCTCGTAGAACTTGACGGGACGCGTGATCGGCCGCGGCTCGCCGTCGAGGTCGCCGGACTCGCGCAGCAACTCGACGATCCGCTCCCGTGCGGAGTACACCGTCTTGCCGGCGAGCTGGTCGTACGGCTGCGCGGGCACATCGGCGGGCGGGTCGGCGGCGAGCCGGCCGTCCCAGCCGATGATCGCCCGCGTCGGCAGGTCGAGCTCGCGCCACCACGTCACGTCGGTGACGTCGCCGAATGTACAGATCATCGCGATGCCGGAGCCCTTGTCGGGCTCGGCCAGGTGGTGCGCGACCACCGGGACCTCGACGCCGAACAGCGGCGTGCGGACCGTACGGCCGAACAGCTGCTGATAGCGGGCGTCGTCCGGGTGGGCCACCAGCGCGACGCAGGCCGGGACCAGCTCGGGCCGCGTCGTCTCGACATACAACGGCCCGTCCGAACCGTGGAACGCGATGCGGTGGAAGGCCCCCGGCTGCTCTCGGTCCTCGAGCTCGGCCTGCGCGACCGCCGTACGGAAGGTGACGTCCCACAGCGTCGGGGCCTGGGCGGCGTACGCCTCGCCGCGCGCCAGGTTGCGCAGGAACGCCCGTTGCGCGACCGCGCGGGCCTCGTCGCCGATCGTCGTGTAAAGCAGCGACCAGTCGACCGACAGCCCGACCCGCAGCCAGACCGCCTCGAACGCCTTCTCGTCGAGCGCGGTGAGCCGGTGACACAGCTCGACGAAGTTGCGCCGCGAGACCGAGACCTGCTGCTTGCCCGGCTTCTCGGGCGGCTCGAAGCCGGGGTCGTACGGTAGGGACGGGTCGCAGCGGATGCCGAAGTAGTTCTGCACACGGCGCTCGGTCGGCAGGCCGTTGTCGTCCCACCCCATCGGGTAGAAGACCGCCCGCCCGCGCATGCGGTGGAAGCGCGCCACCGTGTCGGTGTGGGTGAAGGAGAAGACGTGCCCGACGTGCAGTGATCCGCTGACCGTGGGCGGCGGCGTGTCGATCGAGTAGACCTCGGCGCGCGCCTTCGTACGGTCGAAGCGGTAGATGTCGTCGTCGGTCCAGCGGCGTACCCACTTGTCCTCCAGGCCGGCCAGGGAGGGCTGCTGGGGCACGGTTGCGGTACGCGGCTGTTCGGTCATGAGACCAAGGATATTGACAGTGAGGTAGCGCCCGTACTCAATAATCCACCACCTCTGTGGGCGGCGCGGCGATCGAGTCCGATAGCGTCGGATCATCGGGACGCATGGGAGGATGACGATGGCGCAAAAGGGCGACATGGGCTGGCGGTTGATGGCGGCCGGGGCGGCCTTCGCGGGCGGCTTCGTGGCCCGCAAGGTGATCACCTTCGCCTGGAAGAAGACGACCGGTAAGGAGCCACCCACCAACCCGGAGTCGCCCGAGGTGCACATCGCCGAGGCGATCGGGTGGGCCGTCGTCATGGGGGTCGGCATGGAGGTCGCCCGGCTGCTGGCCACCCGGGCCGCGGCCAGGCGCTGGGCCAAAGGCACCGGTGAGCTTCCGGCGCCGCTGCGGGCGGCCGCCGAGAAGGTCGAGAAGGTGACGAAGTCCGACTGAGCCCTGCTCCCCCGCCACCGTGACGTGTGAAGGGACGACCCCGTGCGATTCCCCCTGGAGGGTGAGGCGCTCGCCGAGCGGGCCCGGCTGCTCGAGACGCTGCACAGCCTGACGGACGATGAGTTCAACGGCGGCCCGACGCTTTGTGCGGAATGGGCTCCCCGCGACGTGCTCGGCCATCTGATCGGCGTCGACGATCTCACCACGTACGCCCGGCGGTTCGGCGTCGGCGCGGCCAACGCGGCGCAGGTCGCCCGCGCCAGGGAGCTGAGCCGCGAGGATCTCATGAAGCGGGCCGAGCAGTGGGCCGCCCGCCCGTCGGCCACGTCACGGTTCGCCGCCGCGTTCCTCCTGGGCGACCTGAGCATCCATCACCAGGACATATTGCGCGGCCTGGGCCGTACGCGCGAGGTGCCGCCGCCGGTGGCCGCCGCGATCCTGCGGGAGGGCGCCTTCGTGCTCAGCCCGGTCTACAACCGGCGGATCCTGCGCTACAAGGTCATCCCCACCGACGACGGCCGGGCGCTGGGCCGCGGCCGCGAGGTCCGTGGGACGCGCGAGCAGCTGGGCATGTGGCTGGCCGGCCGCGACACGCTCTCCGACGAGCTCACCTTCGCCTAAGGCCGGCCGCCGTGGCGGCGCGTCAGTCGATCGCTTTGCGGGGCGGGGTGGAGCCGATGACGCGCCGGAGGTCGGCTCTTATGCCGTCTGCCAGGCGCTTCGTGGCCAGGCGGTTGAGGGAACCGCCCGCGACGGCGCCGGTAAGGAACGGGCCGAGGGTCGTGAGATGCCGGCCCAGCGTACGAAGCAACCGCTTGCGCAGCGCCTGCCGGGCGGCGACGCCGAGGGCCAGCGTCAGGGAGGCGGGGTTCCAGGGGTCGACGCCGCGGCGGCGCGTCCAGGCCTGCAGGAATACGGTCGCGCGCTGCGCTCCGTTGCCCGGCACCTGCACGCCGTACACCTCGTGCAGCTCGGCGATCAGCTTCACCTCGAGCGCCGCGACGACGACGGTCTCGGCGACGAGCTGGGCGGGGGCGGTCAGCAACAGCGGCGGTGCGACGAACTGGACCGCGGCCAGCGCGCCTCCGGCGGCGCCGACGGTGGTCGTTGCGTTCGCCGCCGCCTTCACCAGTGAGTCGGCGAGCTGCTCTCCCTGCAGCTCATGATGGTGGCGCCGCAACGTCTCCAGGTCTCGGACCGGTACATGCGGCGCCACCTCTATCACAATTTCGGCCAGCCACCGGCCACCGCCGATGCCTACGGACCGGGCCCGGTGGGCGCTCGCCGTGAGCAGGCGGGCGAGACGCCTGAGCAGCCGGCCGCGGGTCTCACGGTCCATCTCCTCTTCGCCGGACAGGCGACCTACGAGCTCTCCGATCTCGGCGGGTAGATCGGGTGCTCGATCATCGTCGTCCCTGCGGCGGGCGATGTCCTCCGGCACGGGTCAGGCTGCGCATTCGCGGCAGATGAGCTGCCCGTTCCGTTCATCGGCAAGCTGGCTGCGGTGGTGCACCAGGAAGCACCGGGAGCAGGTGAACTCGTCCGCCTGCCGCGGCACGACCTTGAAGCTGAGCTCCTCATTCGACAGGTCGGCGCCAGGTAGCTCAGTGACCTCGCCGGCATCCAGGTCCTCATCGATGATGCTCGCGGCCTTGTCAGCCCGACGTGCCTGCAGCTCCTGGAGACTGTCCTCGCTCAGGTCATCGTCTGTCTTGCGCGGGCTGTCGTAGTCGGTTGCCATCCTCTATCTCCATCCCCCTCGGTGTGGTATGCGCCCCATCGCGCGGGTCTAACGCTCGGGAGGCCCGTCTTGTGCCCGATCCGGGCGGGAAATTCTGTCACCTCTCGTAACCCCCGACACTCCAGACACAACACGTCACATTTATGACCCTCGCCACCCGCCGGTTCCCCCGAATGTCGCAGAATCGGATCGGCGCCCGTCCCGATACTTCGTACGGGCGGCGTCGGATCATACCCGTCTGGAGCGTGAGTTGCCCGTTCGACGTTCCGATACACGGAAGAATTGGGTTGCGTTGAACCAGACATTGCGGTGAAGCGTCGGAATTAACGCGATATCGTGCCCGCCTGAACAGGTCGGACGGGCCGTTCGCACGAGGGGGTCTACCATGCCGGATGCCGCTCCCCTGGAGCACGGGGATCCGGCGTCCCTGGGGCAGTACGAGGTAGTCGGCCGGCTCGGCGCGGGCGGACAGGGAGCGGTCTACCTCGCCCGGACGCCGAAGGGCGAACACGTCGCGATCAAACTCCTGCACGCCCAGATGACCGCGGACTCCGCGGCCCGCGCCCGGTTCGCCCGCGAGGTGTCCGCCGCGCAGCGGGTCGCGCCGTTCTGTACAGCCCGCGTCCTCGAGTACGACGTGCACGGCGACCAGCCGTACATCGTCAGCGAGTACATCGACGGCCCGTCGCTGCACGACGTCGTCATGCAGGACGGCCCGCGCGGGGCGGTGGAGCTGGAGCGACTGGCGATCGGCACCATCACCGCGCTCGCCGCGATCCACGAGTCCGGCATCGTGCACCGCGACTTCAAGCCGAACAACGTGCTGCTGGCCGACGACGGGCCACGGGTCGTCGACTTCGGCATCGCCCGTCAGTTCGACACCCAGGAGAGCGCGGTCACCGCGACCGGCATGGTCGTGGGCACGCCCGGTTACCTCGCGCCCGAGCAGCTGACCGGGCAGCACCTCGGGCCAGGTGTGGACATCTTCGCCTGGGGCACCACGATGGTGTTCGCCGCGACCGGGCGGTCGCCGTTCGACGCCGACAGCCTGCCCGTCATCATCAACCGGATCCTCAACGAGCATCCCGACCTGTCCGCACTGCCGGGGCCGCTCCGCGCGCTCGTCCAGCGGTGCCTGCACAAGGACCCCGCGCAGCGGCCGTCCGCCATTGAGCTGCTGCAGGAGCTGCTGGGTCACGTCGGCGCCGCGCCCACGGCCGACGAGGACGCGGCCCTCGAGGAGGGCACCCGCATCGCCGCGGAGATGCCGGCGCCGCCTCCGGTCGCGCCTGCGGCGGCGGCCGCGCCGGTCGCCTCGCCCAGCGCCCGGCCGAACACCCCGCCACCGTCCACGCCGCCGCCGATGCCGAGCCCGTCGGTGCCGCCGCCGCGCGCTACGCCGCCGCCGATGCCGGCTCCCTCGCCCACAACGCCGCCACCGATGCCCGGCCCGCCGATGGGGTACGGCCCGAGCACTCCGCCGCCCATGCCGATGGGGCCCGGACCCAGGACGCCGCCGCCGATGCCGATGGGCCCCGCGCCGCAGCAGACAGTGCCGAGCTATCCCCCGCCGCGGCGGCCCTCGTCCGGCACCAGGGGCCCGGTGCTCGCGGCGGTGGGCTGCACCGTCGCGTTCTTCCTGATCGTCATCATCGCCGCCGTTCTGGCGGCGGTCGACACAGACGATCCGACGCCCTCCTACTCCCCGCCGCCCATTAGGACGTCCGACTCGTTCACGACGTCGGCCAACACGGTCACGGCCGACTTCGAGGGCACGTGGAAGGGCACCGGCTACCAGACGAAGCCCGATGTCACGCACTGGGACGTGGAGATCATCCTGATCGAGGGCGTACGGTACGGAACCGTCAAGTACCCGTCGTGCTCGGGGATTCTGCAGGTGGTGTCGAGCTCGACCGACGAGCTCGTGATGCGGCAGACGATCACCACCGGTGCGGACAAGTGCGCGCAGTTCGGTTACGTGACGCTGTCCTCTCCCGGCAACACGACCGTGCGCTTCGCATACTCCGACGAAGAGGACGCCGTCACCCCGAACGCCTCCGGGACCCTTTTCAAGGAGTGACCGGAAACCCAGCCCCCGAGACTCCCTGTCAGCCGACCACGTCCGCACGTGAGGTCCCGCCATGCCGAAGGCAACCCCGCTCCTCTCCGGCGACCCCGAACGCCTCGGCCCGTACGAGCTGACCGGGCGCCTCGGCGAGGGCGGTCAGGGCACGGTGTTCCTGGGCACTGCCTCGTCTGGGGGCGACTCGCCCGGGGATGACTCGGCTGCCGGCGGCGCGGCGGGCGGCGACGGGTTGGTCGCGGTCAAGCTGCTGCACGCCCGGCTGACCGGCGACGCCAAGGCGCGCTCGCGGTTCGCCGCCGAGGTGGCGGTCGCCCAGCGGGTGGCGCCCTTCTGTACGGCCCGGATCCTCGACGCCGACGTCGAGGGCGGCACCCCGTACATCGTCAGCGAGTACATCGACGGGAAGTCGCTGCAGGACACCGTGAGCGCGGAGGGGCCGCGCCGGGGGACGGCGCTGGACCAGCTCGCCATCGGCACGATCACCGCGTTGACCGCCATTCACCAGGCCGGCGTGGTGCATCGAGACTTCAAGCCGAGCAACGTGCTGCTCGCGGCCGGCGGTCCCCGGGTGATCGACTTCGGCATCGCGCGGGCGCTGGACGCGACCGGGACGGTGTCCCAAACGGCGGTCGGCACTCCGGCGTACATGGCGCCGGAGCAGATCTCGGGCACGGGGGTCGGCCCGGCCGCCGACGTGTTCGCCTGGGGCTGCACCATGGCGTTCGCGGCGGGCGGGCGGCCGCCGTTCGGGCTGGACTCGATCCCGGCGGTGATGAACCGCATCATCAACCTGCCCCCCGACCTGAGCATGCTCGGGCCGCCGCTGTACGACATCGTCGCGCAGTGCCTGGCCAAGGACTCCTCGGCCCGGCCCACGGCGCAGGACATCCTGCTGCGGCTGCTGGGCCACGCCGGCCCCGGGCCGCAGGCCCCGCGGGCCGCCGCGTCGATGCTCACCGAAGGCGCGCAGGCGGCGGCCAACGCCGAGGCCGCGCCGTCGTCCGGGCCGTCGGCTGCGGCAGCGTCGCCCGGCTTGGCTCCGCCGGGGTCAGCAGGCCAGTCGCCCACGCCCGGCGTCCAGTCGCCTGCGCCTTCGGCTCCGCCGTCCGGGCCCGCACCCGCCGCGCCGGTACCGGGTGCGCAGAGCGGTCCGTGGGCGCCGCCACCCGCTCCGTACCAACCCGTGCATCCGGCCGGGGCGCCGTCGCCGTACGGTTCGTACAGCACCGATCCCGGCGCCGGGCGGCAGTCGACCCATCCCGCGGCGCCGCCGTACCAGCCGCTCGCCGGGCCGTACACTCCCGCGCCGCACCGGCGGCGCCCGCATCCGGGGGTGCCGGCCGGTGCCGGCACGGCCGCGTTCGTCGCACTGGTGCTGCTCGGCACGTTCGCCTTCTTCAAGCTCGGGCCGGGAGGTGGCGGCGGCACGACGTCCCCGACCCCCGGCGCGGGCCGGTTCGGCGGCACGATGAACATGGCGACCACGTACGCTCCGACGGCCATCGACCCGTCCAACGCGTCGTACGGGCCCGACATGTTCATCGCCAAGCAGCTGTTCACGGGGCTCACCGAGATCAGCCCCGACGGTTCGGTGAACAAGCGGCTCGCCCAGGATCTGCGGCCGAACGCCAACTGCACGTCCTGGACCATCGCCGTCAAACAGGGCACGACATTCAGCAACGGCGAGCCGGTGGACCCGCAATCGTTCGTCCGCGGCTGGAACCGGGCCGCGCAGTCGGCGACCGGCTCGGCGCTGTTCGTCATGGACAACATCAAGGGCTACGACGCCGTCCGCGCGGGCCGGGCCGAATCGATGCTGGGGGTGCGGGGCTTCTCCAACACCCTGCAGGTCGACCTGCTCACCCCCGACTGCGAGTTCGACCGCAGGCTGGCCACGGTGCCGTTCTTCCCGGTCCCCTCGTCGGCGGGCGAAGTCAAGAACGAGACGTACAACAGCCGTCCGATCGGCAACGGCCCGTTCAAGGTGATCTCCTACGCGCCCAAGTCGAAGCTCAGGCTCGGCCGCAACGACAGCTGGGTCGGCGGACGAGCCAAGCTCGACGCCGTCAACATCAACGTGAGCGACTACACCACCCAGGTGACGAACCGCTTCGACTCCGGTGAGTACGACTGGGCGGCCTTGTCCACCAGCGACCTCGGCACCGCCAAGTCGCACCACGGAAACGACGGGCAGCTGCTGACGCACAACCTCGAGGGGATGGACTTCCTCGTTCCGGTCACCGCCCGCGGCCCGCTCAAGTCCAAGCAGGCCCGCGAGGCCGTGTCGTACGCCATCGACCGCCAGGCGCTGTCCAGCACGCTGTTCGCCGGGCTGCGGCCGCCTGCGACGCGGCTCATACCGCCCACGCTGCCCGGCTTCGACGACACCGCCATCTGCCCGTCCTGCGAACGACCGGACCAGGCCAAGGCGAAGCAGCTGGCCGCGCAGGCGGGCCTCGGCCCCGGCACCAAGGTGACGCTCGTGGTCAGGAAGAACAGCTCGACGTCGCAGTCGGCCGAGGCCATCGCGCAGCGGCTGAAGTCCGTGCTCGGCTGGGACGTCACCCAGCGCCAGATCGAACTGTCCAAGTACGAGGACTTCTCCAACGCGCTGACCGGCAAGAGCGCCACCGGGCTCGGGCGGTCCAGCTGGATCGGCGACTACGCGTCGGCGTACAACTTCCTGCACTCGCTGATCGGCGGCGGCCAGGCGTCCAAGATATCCGACTGGCGCGATCCGCAGTTCGATCAGCTGCTGCGGCAGGCGATCGCGACACCGGACGAGTCGTCCCGCAACACGCTGCTCAAACAGGCCGAGAAGATCGCGATGGACGACCTGGCGGTGATCCCGCTCTGGGTCTATTCGGAGTCCCGGCTGGCCAACACCAGGAAGTTCACCGGCCTCTCGGTCGACTACGACGGCGACCCCACCCTCGCCACCACCGCCCTGAAGTAACGATCCCCGTGCTGCGGGAGGCTGTGGTCATGCGGCGCATGGCGTCTTGGCGGGAAGCCGCGGCGCGCGGTGCAGCGGCGGTCGGCTCACCGCCGCACCCGTCGAGCTCGAGCCGCTTGAGCGCCTGCTCCGTCTCGATCCGCAGCCGTCCTGTCGTGGCCTCCTCGGTGTGCCGCTCCCGTTCGAGGCGGAGCTGGTGCAGGGCGGTCTCCTTCTCGAGCTCGGCGACCTCGCGGGTGCGCGGCCGTTACCGGCTGCCTAGGCAGATGACGCCCGCGCCTGAGCTCGGGTGGCGGTTACGGCGCGAGGGGCAGTCGTACGGTGACGATGAGGCCGCCGCCGGCGCGCGGGGTGGCGTAGACCGTGCCCCGATGGGCATTCGTCACCGACCGTACGATCGACAGGCCGAGCCCGGCGCCCTTGGCCGACTCGATGCGGTCGGTGTTCAGCCGGCGGAACGGCTCGAACAACCGGTCCATCTCGTACACCGGCACGACGGGGCCGGTGTTCTCGACCTGGCAGGCGGCGAACCCGTCGAGCACGCCGGTACGGACGTACACCTCACCCACCTCGCCGACGCCGTCGACGTTGTGCTTGATCGCGTTCTCGACGAGATTGAAGATCAAGTGCTCCAGCAGCACCGGGTCGCCGATCGTGCGCGCCGGGGTCAGCTCGGCGGTGATGGTGACTTCGGGCAGGTGGTCGCCCTTGCGGACCGACTCCAGCACTGTGGCGGCCACCTCGCTCAGGTCCACGGTGGTACGGGTGGTCAGCTCCCGTTCCGTACGGGCGAGCAGCAGCAGCCCGTCGATGAGCCGTTCGTGCCGGGCGTTGGTGGCCAGCAGCGCGCGGCCCACGGCCTTGAGGTCGTCGGAGACCTCGGGATCGGTGAGCGCCACCTCCAGCAGGGTCCGGTTGATCGCGAGCGGCGTACGCAACTCGTGCGAGGCGTTGGCGACGAACCGGCGCTGGGAGTCGAACGCCTGGCCCAGCCGTTCGAGCATGGCGTCGAACGTGTCGGCCAGCTCCTTGATCTCGTCTTCCGGGCCTTGCAGCGCGATCCGCTCGTGCAGGGTGCTCTCCGACAGCCGCCGCGCCGTGGTGGTGACCCGTTGCAGGGGTGCCAGTGCCCGGTCGGCCACGAAGTAGCCCAGCACGACCGCGATGATGCCGACCCCGATCAGCCCGAGCAGCAGCCGGCTCAGCAGCATATGCAGGGTCTGCTCTTTGACGGCCTCGGCGTCGAAGACGCCGCCGGGCCCGACGATGCGGATACCACTGGGGAACACCGTGTTGAGCACCTGCCCGGCGAGCACGTACGTCACGACGACGAGCAGGCCACCGGCGACGAAGAACATCGCGCCGTACAGCACGGTCAGCCGCAGCCGCAGGCTCACCCGGCGGGGCAGCGCCTTCAGGTCGGCCAGGAAGCCGCCGCTCGGCGGCGCCTGCCCGGGCGGCGGTCCCGGATACACCGGCGGCGGCCCCTGCCGTACCGACGGGCCCGACGGAGCCGACGGGGCCGACGGGGCCGGCCCAGTAGCGGGCTCCGGCGGAACCGGCGCCGCGGGCTGTGTGGTCTGCGCTGCCTCGTCGGCCCGGGACACCGGGCCGTGCGAGAGCTCCTCACGCTCGCTCATAGGCGGTACCCCACACCCGGGACGGTTTCGATGACCGGCGGATTGCCGAGCTTCTTGCGCAAGGTCATCATGGTGACCCGTACCACGTTGGTGAACGGGTCGATGTGCTCGTCCCACGCCTTCTCGAGCAGCTGCTCGGAGCTGACCACGACGCCTTCGGCCCGCAGCAGGACCTCCAAGACGGCGAACTCCTTGCGCGTGAGATCGATCGGCACCCCGTCTCTGAACACGACCCGGCGGGCCGGATCGAGTGTGACCCCGGACCGCTCCAGCACGGGCGGCAGCGGCGTCGCGGCCCGCCGGCCGAGCGCCCGCACCCGGGCGATGAGCTCGGCGAACGCGAACGGCTTCGCCAGGTAGTCGTCGGCGCCGATGGACAGGCCCTCGACCTTGTCGTCGAGGTCGCCCGCCGCCGTGAGCATGAGGATCCGCGCCGGGTAGCGTTCGGCGACGAGCCGCCGGCACACATCGTCTCCGTGCACCTTGGGCAGGTCGCGGTCGAGCACGACTACGTCGTACTCGTTGACGCTCGTCCGTTCCAGCGCGCCGGCACCGTCGTAGGCCACGTCCACGGCATGCGTCTCGCGACGCAGGCCGGTGGCTATCGCGTCGGCGAGCACTCGCTCGTCCTCCACGACCAGAACTCGCACTCGATCTCCCTTCCCCTGGCAGTCCGGCGCACGACATCCGGCGTGCCGAAAGCGCGCCGGGCCCGTGTCACTCCCTCGCCGGAGCACCCTCGCGGTCGAGCCCGGCGCGCTGGATCGGCCACTTTCGTGGCCACTTCCGTTATGCCACAGCGCCCGTAAGCCCCTAATAAGCATGCCGTGAGCCGGTTGCACGGGTTTCAGCGGTCGCGAAAATGATCCACGACTCCAGGTTTATCGCGGTCGCACAGATGGGTAAGGAGCGCCTCGTCCCCCCGATGCCCATCCCCGGAGGAACGCAATGGGCGAGCTCGCCACGATGATCGAGCAGCGGATCGCGGAGGCGTCCGAGTCGCTGCGCACGGCCCGTGCCGAAGGCGACGCGTTCCTCGTCGACGCCCGCGAGGCCGAGATCGACGATCTGCGGCGAATCGCCACCGAGAACGGCATCGACCCGGACCGGACATAGGCCACCGATCGAAGTTCTTCCGCCGCCCGAACACGACGGGGTGGACGCGGCGGCGGAGCGCCACGAGTTCTGATCACTGGGCGCGGGGTCAATCATGGGCGGGGTCGAGGCCGGCCAGTAGGTCGTGCAGGGCTCCGAACAGGCCCGGCCCGGCCGCGATCGTCATCTCCGGGCCCGGCGGCGCGCCGTCGAGCCCCTCGACGCGACCGCCCGCCTCGCGCACGATGAGGCCGCCGGCGGCGATGTCCCACTCCTGGTTGCCCCGCTCGTAGAACGCGTCGACGCGCCCGGCGGCCACTGAGCACAGGTCGACGCAGGCCGAGCCGCCGCGCCGGATGTCCCGTACGCGCGGCAGCACCCCGCGCAGCACGTCGGCCTGGTGGGCGCGGCGCTCGGCGAAGTACCCGAACCCGGTCGCGACCAGCGCCTGCTCCAGCGGCACATCGGCGGGACAGCGGAGCTTCCGGGTGCCCGCCGCCGAGTGCTGCAGCGCGCCGCCGTCCCGGACGGCCGTGTACGTCTCGCCGCGATGCGGGATCTCGATCACGCCGGCGACCACCTCGCCGCCGGACTCCGCGGCGATGCTGACCGCCCAGTCGGGCAGGTCGTACAGGTAGTTGACGGTGCCGTCGATCGGGTCGATGATCCAGCGCACCCCGCTGCTGCCGTCGCTGGCGCCGCCCTCCTCGCCGAGGAAGGCGTCGCCGGGGCGGACGGCGCGGATCCGCTCGACGATCAGCCGTTCGGCCGCGCGGTCCATCTGGGTGACGACGTCGGTCGGGCTGGACTTGGTCTGCACCACGTCCGGCCCGGAGGCCGGACGCTCATCGATCAGCATCCGTCCCGCCTCGCGAGCGGTCGCAAGGGCAAGGTTCAGCAGGTCTGCGTGAAAGTCTGTGGTCACGACTTCACCCTACGAGGCCGGGCCGGAGGCCCGTCAGACCAGGTCGGGGCGCTTCCACTCCTCCTCGCGTACATGGTGGCCGAGGAAGGCGAGCACCGTTTCGTACCAGACGATGATGTTGCCGGGCGTGAGGATCCAGTGGTTCTCGTCGGGGAAATATAGGAACTTCGCGTCCACCTCGGTGCGCATCAGGTCGAACCACAGCCACAGCGCGTGGGCGATCGGCACCCGGTAGTCCTTGTCGCCGTGAATCACCAGCATGGGCGTACGGACGTCGCGCGCGTGCAGGTGCGGGGAGTTTCGGTCCCACAATGCGAGGTCGTCGGCCGGGTCGCCGAACTGCCGGATGAAGTAGTGCCCCTCGTCCGAGGCCACCATGATCGGCAGGTTCCACAGGCTGGCGTGGCTGACGATGGCGCGGAACCGGTCGGTGTGCCCGGCGATCCAGTTGGCCATGTAACCGCCGTACGAGCCGCCCATCATGGCCGTACGGGTCTCGTCGATATCGTCCCTGGCGACCACGGCGTCGGTGATCGCCATGAGGTCGGCGTACGTCCGCTCGCCCCAGTGACCATGCCCGCGGGCGATCATCTCCCGGCCGTATCCGGTGGACAGCGCCGGGTCGGGCATCAGCACGGCGTACCCCTGAGCCGCCATCACCCACTGGCTCCAGCGCCAGTTCCAGTCGTTCCAGCTCATGTACGGCCCACCGTGCACCCACAGCAGCAGCGGCGCCGGCGACCGCGTCTCGGCGGGCAGGATCAGCCAGCCGCGGATCTCGGTGCCGTCGTCGGTGGTCGCGCTGACCTCCTCGGCGCGGCCGGGCAGCTCGAGCGGCGTGCCCGGGCTGCGCAGGTACGCGATCTCGCCGGTGGCCACCTCGATCCGCACGGCCTGCGGCACCACGGCCACGCCCGAGCGCAGGGCGTAGACGTACCGGCCGTCCGGAGACGGCTGCAGCTGGGCGTACGACCCGTCGTCGCCGGTGAGCCGGGTGACCTCGCCGGTCGCGACGTCGACGCGGAACACCGGGCGGCGGCCCCGCTGATCGGCGATGAAGTAGACGGCCTGCGAGTCCGGCGCCCAGGCGGCGCCCATGGGCCACAGGTCGAGGCCGGGTAGCAGGTCGCGGCCCTGGCCGGCGGGATCGGAGCCGTCGAGTCCGATCAGCCAGAACGTCGTGTCCTGCGGACGCTGCAGATCCTCGTGGATGTCTCGGACGCACACCACCGTACGGCCGTCCGGGGAGACCTCCGGATGCGAGTAGTCCTCCCCGGCCGCTCCCGCCAGCGTGCGGCGCTCCCCGGACGCCACGTCGATGGCGACCAGCTCGCTGCGCCAGGCGTTCCTGGGCTCCGGGACCCGCCAGCCCGTGATCGCCGTCCGGCCGTCGGGCGTGAGCACGAACGACTGCTCGTCGAGTGCCCGGTCCGGCTGCGGGGTGAGATCGCGCGGCTCGCCCAGCGGGCCGTCGCCGACCGGCGGCGCCGCCGCGAACAGCCGGGGCTCGGCCGGCCCGAGGTCGTGGTCCCAGTGCCGGACCCGGCCGCTCTCGTGCAGGATCGCCGTCACTTTGGCGTCCTTGCGGGCCTTGCGGCGCTCGGCGTCATCGTCCGCGGCGCCCGGCAGGGTCGCCGAGGTGAACGCCACCGTGCCCGCCTCCCGGGCGACCGCGACATCGGCGATCCCGCCGGGCCGGCCGGCCACCTGCCGGGCCTCGCCGGCGCCCACCGGCAGCAGCCACAGCGCCGGCCTGTCGTCGTCGGGCTTGCCGTCCGCGCCGTCCGGGGCCGCGTCCGGAACCGGACGGCGCGAGGTGAACAGCATCGACCCATCGGGCAGGAACCTGGGGCCGGTCTCCCCCGGCGCCGACCGGGTCAGCCGTACCGGCTCCGCGTCACCGTGCGGGTCGAGCTGCCAGAGCGCCGTGACGTACTTCGTCCGGCCCGCGTTCAGGGTCTGCACCGTGCCGATGAGACGGTCGCCGTCCGGGGCGAGCCGGAGGCCGGTCAGCCGAGGGATTGCCAAATAGTCCCGAATTTCATGAAAAGGAGTCATTTCTTCCCCGTAGCGGTCTTCCGTGTTGTTTCACCGAGCAGGTCACGTTCTTTCGCCGAGGAGTTCACGGACCATCGCGACGAAGCGGGGGTGCGTACCGGGGGTGGCGGCGCGCGCGTACGCCATGTCCAGCTTCGCGGCGAGCGCTTCCGTCTCGACATCGAGGTCGTACTTGACCTCCATGTGGTCGGAGACGAACCCGATCGGCACGACCGCCACGGCGGCGACTCCGTCGGCGTGCAGCCGCTCCAGGTGGTGGTTGACGTCCGGCTCCAGCCAGGGCTGCGACGGCGGGCCGCTGCGGCTCTGGTAGACCAGCGCCCACGGCCGGCCCGGCGCGGCCCGGTCCCGTACGGACTGCGCGACCTCGGTGAGCTCCGTGACGTACGTCTCCCGGCCCGCCTGGGCGAGCGGCACGCTATGCGCGGTGAAGACGAGGTGCGCATCGTCCGGCAGCCGGGCCAGCGCGGCGCGGGCTGCCTCGACGAACGGCTCGACGAAGCCCGGGTGATCGGAGTAGGGCCGCAGCTTGTCGATCTCCGGCGCGCCCGGCACCTCGGCCCTGGCCCGCTCGATGTCCTCGAGGTACTGCCCGCAGCAGGAGTAGCAGCTGTACGCCGAGGTCACGAACGCCGCGGCGCGCCCGACGCCGTCGTCTTTCATTTGCCGTACCGCGTCGGCGAGGTACGGCCGCCAGTTGCGGTTGCCCCAGTAGACGGGAAGGTCCGGGCCGTGGGCCTTCAGGTCGGCCTCGATCGCCGCCTTGAGCTCCCGGCACTGCTGGTTGATCGGGCTGACGCCGCCGAACCGGTAGTAGTGCTCCCCCACCGCGGCCAGCCGCTCGCGCGGGACGTGCCGGCCTCTGGTCACGTTCTCGAGGAACGGGATCACATCATCGGGCCCCTCCGGTCCGCCGAAGGACACCAGCAACAGCGCGTCGTAGGACGACATGCCCTCCATCCAACCAGCCGCCGCGGACGTGCCGTAGATCTCCCCGGTACGAGCGCGCGGCGACGTCGCGCCGCGATCCACGGGATAGCGCGGGCGGCTCAGGAGTACCGCTGGGCGTAGGCGCGGGCGAGGGCGAGGACCCGCTGGACGTACACGGTGGAGTGGTTGTAGTGCCAGATCGCGTTGGACAACTGCGCGCCGCCGTGTCCGGCCCCATTGGCGCACAGGTACCGGGCGGCCGCGGGCACGGCGTCGAACGGGTTCATGATGTCGGCCTTGCCGTCGCGGTCGCCGTCCACCCCGTACGTCCGCCAGGTCGAGGGCAGGAACTGCATCGGGCCGAGCGCGCCGGCGCTGGACGGGCCCGCGTCGCGGCCGTGACCGCTCTCGATCTGCCCGATGGCGGCGAGCACGGCCCATGACAGCCCGGGGCAGGTCCGCGCGGACTGATGGTACAGCTCCAGATAACTGCCGGCCTTGCCGGGCTGGTTCTTCTTCTCGTGCAGGTTGAGCACCTGGGCGCGGCGGCCGAGGATCTTGCGCAGGTACGGCGCGAGCTTCGCGGGGTTGACCCCGGGGGCGTTGACCATGAGGGCGAGGTTGGGGACGAGACCGATCTGCGTGCCGGTCTTGCGGCTGACCAGCATGTCGACCCCCGGCAGGCCGAGTGGGCCGGCGCCGCCCATGGTGACGAACGGGGTGCTGCGCGCCACGATCGGATACTGCCTGCCCTCGAGCAGGCGGAGCGCCTTTTTCGCCCGGTCGGAGACGACGATCCGATCCTGGGCGAGCGCGGCCCATAGGCCCTGCCGCTTGGCTGTGCCCGGCGGGGTCCATGAGCGGAACCGCGACGGGTCGACCGCGAAGGTGTTGACCTTGCGCCCCTGGAGCTGGACGGCCCCAGCGTCGACGACGATCACGTCCCGCACCTTGGGCAGCTTGGCGATCTTCTTCGCGACGTTGTCGCTGACCGAGGACGTCGCGACGGCCAGCAGGTCCGGCGGCACCACCCGGCGCAGCGGCGCCGGCGTGGCTTGGCGCTGCGCCTGGCCTCCGGACCCGCCGGTGCCCCCTGGCACCGACGGCGGCGGAGCCGGCGCCGACCGCGCCGGCTCGTGACCGCTGGACAGCACTCCTGAATAAACGACGGCCGTGCCCCCCGCGACGGTGACTCCGGCGACCACCACGGCGGCGACGAGCGGCATCGTTCGTCTCACCCGGCTCCCTCCTCGCCCGACGGCTCGTTGCCCGTCAGCGCGAGCGAGGTGGATCCTCTCTCACGCGGCCCCCTCCTCGCCTGACGGCTCGTCGGCGCGTAAGCAGACTCGCGGTCTTGAATTCGTTCGCTCGCAAGCTCGCTCACATGAATCCCAACGACTTCGTGTGACGGCCGGTTGCGTTAGGTCGGTGGTCCTCGGGTACCGGATCGTACGGCACCTGGGCGCGGGTTTCGCGAACCGGCCGCTGGCCAGCGGCATCGCCCGGACCGGCTCGCGACTTCGGACGAAAAGCCCGTACAAAACAAGAACGTGAATGTTCTTCATGAAGTTCGCCCAGTAGAGTCCTCCCTATGTCCCCCGACAGCACCCAGACGTGGCGCAACTGGGCAGGAAACCAGCAGGTCAGCCCCCTCAGCGTCGGTATCCCCCGGTCGACGGACGAGGTCTCGGCCGCGGTACGGCGGGCCGCGGACAGCGGGCTGACCGTACGGATGACGGGCTCGGGCCACTCGTTCACCGGGGCCGCCGTCGCCGAGGGCATCCTGTTGCGCCCGTCCGGGCTGACCGCCGTACGGTCGGTCGATACGGCGAGCGGCCTGGTGACGGCGGAGGCGGGGCTGCCACTGCGGCGGCTCAACGAGGTGCTGGCCGAACATCGCCTGGCGCTCGCCAATATGGGGGACATCCAGGAGCAGACTCTGGCCGGCGCCACGCAGACCGCCACCCACGGCACCGGGCGCGACGCGGCGGGGCTGGTGTCCCAGATCGCCGGGCTGGAGCTCGTCCTCGCCGACGGCAGCGTGGTGACCTGTTCCACCAGCGAGCGCCCCGAGCTGTTCGACGCGGCCCGGGCGGGCGTCGGCGCACTGGGCATCGTGACCGCGATCACCTGGCGTACGATCTCGGCCTTCCTGCTCCGCGCGCAAGAGGAGCCGATGGCGTGGGACGAGGTGCTGGCGCGGCTGGACGAGTTCGGCGTCGCGAACGAGCACTTCGAGTTCTACTGGTTCCCGCACACCGAGGGCTGCCTGACAAAGCGCAACAACCGGACCGACGGCCCCATCGAGCCGGTGTCGCGGATCCGGCACTGGCTGGACGATGAGTTCCTGTCGAACACGGTCTTCGACCTCACCAACCGGCTCAACCGGGTGGCCCCCGGAACGATCAGGCCGGTCAACGGGATCGCCGCCAAGGCGCTCGGGGCCCGCACGTACACCGACACCTCGTACAAGGTCTTCACCAGCCCGCGGCGGGTCCGGTTCAAGGAGCAGGAGTATGCGATCCCGCGTGAGCATCTGGTGTCGGCGCTGCGCGAGCTGCGCGCGCTGTTCGACAAGCGCGACTGGCGGATCAGCTTCCCGATCGAGATACGGCTGCTGCCGGCAGAGGACGCCTGGCTGTCGATGGCGTACGGACGGCCCACCGCCTTCATCGCGATCCACGTCTACCACCGCAACCCGCACGAGGAGTACTTCCGCGGAGTCGAGGAGATCATGACGGCGCTCGGCGGACGCCCGCATTGGGGCAAGCTGCACACGCGCGACGCCGGCTACCTCGAGACCGTCTACCCGAAGTTCGGCGACTTCCAGCGGCTGCGCGACGCGCTCGACCCCGACCGCCGCTTCGCCAACCCCTACACGACCCGCGTCTTCGGGACTTGACCGGCGCCGGGAGCGGCGATGTTCGGACATGCCGGGTACGGTGCTGGCAGCAGGCGTGTCCGCAGGAGAGACTCGGGGAACCCGGGGGAAGGGCACGCATGCGCCCTAGGCGGGTGTTGAACAGTCCCGGCCTTCGCGAGACCACGGAGGCGGGCTCGCGAGCGGAGTGGGATGTTCGGCGCCCTCCGGCGCCGCAGCAGGACTGGGCACGAAAGGACACGCATGCAGGAGCTGCGCCTCGTCGCGGTGAGCGAGGACGGTTCGTACCTCGTGCTGGCCACCGCGGGCCGAGGCACCAGGTTCACCCTGCCCGTCGACGACCGGCTGCGTGCCGCGGTCCGTGGGCATTTCTCCCGCCTCGGCCAGTTCGAGATCGAAGTGGAGAGTCCGTTGCGTCCCAAGGAGATCCAGGCCCGCATTCGCGCCGGCGAGACAGCGGAGGAGATCGCCGAGACCGCCGGCATCCCCGTCGAGCGCGTTCGCTGGTTCGAGGGCCCGGTCCTGCAGGAACGCGAGTACATGGCGCAGCAGGCCCAGCGTGTCGTCCTACGCCGGCCGGGTGAGTCGACCCCCGGTCCGCTACTCGGCGAGATTGTCGAGAACCGGCTCGGCCGCCGCGGTGTCGACCTCGAAGAGGTCGAGTGGGACTCCTGGAAGTGCGAGGACAGCACCTGGCGGGTCCGGCTGTCGTTCTTTCTCGACGGCCGCCCGTACGCCGCGGAATGGGTGTTCGACCCACGCCGCCGGCACGTCTCGGCGCTCGACGAGGAGGCCGCCCGGCTGTCATCGCTCGAGCTCGACAGCTCGGTCACCGATACGGTCACGCCGCTCGCGCCACGGCGCATGAAGATCGTCTCGGACGGCCGCGACGACACGTCCCGCGTGCCGCGTCCGCCCGTTCCTCCGGCCCCGCACGCGCCCGAGCCAACCACGCCGGCGGCCGATCCGGCCGTCGCCGAGACCTCCGGGCCTGCCGCGTCGTCCGGTGCCGAACCGGCCGGGGGCGACATCGAGGAGATCCTCGCCGCGACGCAGGAATCGCGTCCCTCGGCACCGGCTCGCGAGACCGCCGCCGTACGACCGGAACCGCAAGAGGAGGCACCGGCCGCGGAGTCAACGGCGCCGGACAGCGGCCGGGAGGCGGCGGCCGCCGCGGCCCGTCCCGAGCGCACCGAGCGGGGCCAGAAGCAGCGGTCGAGGCAGCGCGCCAAGCAGCGGCCCGAGCCTGCCGCGCGCCCGGACCGTTCCGAGCCCGCCGCGCGGCGGGACGAGGAGATCGCCGCGCAGCCGCCGGAGCCGGAGACAGAACCGGAGACGGCAGCGGCACCGGCCAAGGAGGTCGCCGAGCACGTCGCCGCGGCGGCGAACGGCGGCACGGTCGCCCCGGGCGCCAAGACGCCGCCCGCTCAGCCGAACCGGAGCCGCCGCAAGGGCTCGGCCCGCGGCAAGCGCGCCTCCGTCCCCTCGTGGGACGAAATCATGTTCGGCGCCCGCCGCCCCGAGTAACTTCACCGCCCGAAGCGGGACCGTCCGTGGCGCCGTCATCCGTGGCGGCCTTGGCCGGCGCGGCAGGGGCGGGCTCGAGGAATGGGGTGATCCAGTCGGGGGTGATCCGCCGGGCGAGCGCCACCGCGTCCGGGGCCGCCATGTCGAGCGACGTGATCTCGCCGTTGCCCGCCCCCACGGCCGCCACCAGCGTGGCCAGGCCCAGCCGCCGCTGGAACAGGGTCTGCCGCAGCTGCCAGCCGACGACCGCGCGCCGCTCGACGATGAACCGCCGGCGGCGCAGCGATCCCGACCGAACCGAGAGGCGCAGATCGTCGGCCGCATGCCCGAGCTGCCGGTAACGATCAAGGCCGACCGGCACCGCGAGCACCGCGAGCACGAGGCAGGCCACGATCGCCCACGGCTGGCCGGTGAACACGGCGATCGCCGCGGCGCCGAGCGGCGGCAAGACGGCCCGGACGACCCGGCGGGTGCGGGCCGCCTTCGGATGCCGGACCAGGGGAACGCCGAACGCACCGACGATCCGGCCCGCCACCTCGTCGGCCACTCCGGCGGGCGAGGCCGGCAGCAGCGTCCCCCGATGGGCCGCGTCGCCGAGCCCGGTGACGAGAGCACGCAGCCGTACGACTCCGGCGAGGCGTTCCAGCGGGTTGTCGAGCAGCTCCACCCCGCGGATCCGGCGACGCTCGAGCGTGACGCTGCGCCGGGTCAGCAGCCCGCGCTCGGCCACGATCGAGCCGTCCCGGGTCACCAGCGTGAAGTTCCAGTTGAACAGGGCGAACACGACAACCGATGCGATCGGCATCGCCACCACGAGCAGTACGAACACCACGACGCCGGCCAGCACCGGCACCCCGGCCACCTGCCTGCCCAGGGACTCGATACGCCGCTGCGTGATCAGGCCGAGATCGTCGCCCAGGTTGTAGAGCGCGCCGAGCGCGCTGCCGATCAGCGCGAACGGGGTGAACAGGTACGCCCCGCTGAGCGGCGCGTAGAGGTACCACGCGCGCCGGGCGCGGACCAGCTCGGCGGCCGGCGGAGCCGCGCCGTGGCCGACCTGCTCGGCGCGCCCGCTGAGCAACTCGTGCCGCAGCCGTACGGCCTCGTCCCGTGATACCGCGTTGAGGACGGCCTCCTCGTCCTGACCGCCCCCGGCCGCCGCGTCGATGTGCACGACCGCGAGCCCCAGCAGGCGCTGCGCGGGCCCGGCGGAGACGTCGACGCCACGGATCCGATCGAGTGGGATGTTCTTGACCGAGCGGCCGATCAGCTCCTTGCGCAGCTCGATCCGGTCGCCGTACACCCGGTAGGTGAAGGTCGCCCACCGTACGACGTGATGCAACAGGCCGAGCGTGATGCCGGCGATCGCGAAGTACACGCCGGTCGACAGGCCGCCCACGACGATCCCGGCGGCGCCCGCGACGAGCAGCGCCGCCGCCTCTCGGATCGCTCCGACGATAAAGGTCAGCGGGTTCAGCCGCCGAGCCGCCGGCTCGCTCATGTTGCGTCGTCTCGGAGGTCGTGGGCGCGTTTGGCGAGATCTTCGGCCAGCGTGGTCGCCGCGCCGACCGGCAGTCCGGCCACCTTGGAGGACCCGGCGTGCGAGGCCGTCGTGATCTTCAGGGTGGCGAGGCCGAGCGCCCGCTCGATCCAGCCCTGCTCGGTGTCGACGGTCTGGATGCGGCTGACCGGCACCAGCAGCCAGTGCCGGTTGAACCAGCCGGTCCGCGTGTAGACGACGTCGTACCCGGCCTCCCAGCGGTGCACGCGATAGCGCCAGACCGGCGTGACGGCGACGCTGATCACCCCGAGCACGGCCACGGCGGCGGGCAGCCACCAGATCCGGGAGAGCACCGCGTGGGGTAGCGCGGACCACTGGGCGTCGTCGGCCCAGGCCGCGACCCCCCAGGCGATGGCGAACAGGACGCCCCAGCCGAGGAAGTACTCGATCCCCCACTGCACGATGGCGCGCGGCGACACCCGGTTCTCGGGCGGTCGGAGCCGTGCGCCTGACGTCACGCTTGGAGTTTAGATGTCGGTCTGCCCCGCCCTGCTGATTGCGCCCGGCGGACGCCGCGCGCGGTCCGCGCAGCAACCCGTACTGCCGCCCCTACCGCCCACATGTGCGGCCGCGCAGGTCAGCGCGATCCGTCAGTCATTTGTCAGCGAATTTCAGCGCGGCCCGGCTAGGTGTCAGCGCGCTGCCAGCGAACTGTCAGTGCCCCCAGAGAAACTCAGTCGCGAAAGCGGTCAGACGCCGACACACTGAATCCCGGCACCCGCCGGATGGCGTCAGCCAAAATCTCAAGGGGAGAGACCATGACCTACGCGATCCAGGCCGAGGGTCTGGTGAAGCGGTTCGGGGAGACCGAGGCGCTGGCCGGCGTGGACTTCGAGGCCCGGGAGGGCACCGTCCTCGGTGTGCTGGGCCCGAACGGCGCGGGGAAGACAACCGCCGTTCGGATCCTCGCCACCCTGCTCCGCCCCGATGAGGGCACGGCACGCGTCGGGGGCTTCGACGTGGTGCGCGACGCCCACCGCGTCCGCCAGTCGATCGGGCTGACCGGGCAGTACGCCTCGGTCGACGAGATGCTGACGGGCACCGAGAACCTCGTGATGATCGGCCGGTTGCTGGGGCGGCCGCGCCGGGAGGCCAAGCGGCGCGCCGCCGAGCTGCTCGAGCGGTTCGAGCTGTGGGACGCCCGTGACCGGGCCACCAAGACGTACTCCGGCGGCATGCGCCGCCGGCTCGACCTCGCCGCCAGCCTGGTCGGCGACCCGAAGATCCTTTATCTCGACGAGCCGTCCACCGGCCTCGACCCGCGCAGCCGGGGCGGGCTGTGGGACATCGTCCGGGATCTGACCGACGACGGCGTGACGGTGCTGCTCACCACGCAGTACCTCGAGGAGGCCGACCAGCTGGCCGACGACCTCGTGGTCATCGACCACGGCAAGGTCATCGCCGACGGCACGCCGAACGAGCTGAAGACTCAGGTCGGCGGCCAGGTGCTGGAGGTACGCCCGGTCACCGCGGCCGACAACGTCACGGTGGCGCGTGTGGTCGACGAGCTGGTCGGTGTGCCGCCCCAGGTTGAGGAGGGCCTGGTCAGCGTCGCGGTCAAAGACCCCGCGGTGCTGCCGGCCATCGTCCGGCGACTCGACGACGCCGGCGTGATCGTGGGAGAGCTGTCGCTGCGCAAGTCCAGCCTCGACGAGGTCTTCCTGTCACTGACCGGCCACCGCGCCGAAGAGCCGACCGACGACAACGACGAACTGATCAAAGAAGAGAGCCCGGTATGAGCGCCATCACCCAGACCGCGCCCGCCGCGGTCCCACTGCACCGGCGGGTCAGCCCGCTCGAAGGGCTGCGGCACACGTTCACGCTGACCTGGCGGATCCTGGTGCAGATCAAGCACAACCCGATGGAGCTGATGGACTTCAGCGTCCAGCCCATCATGTTCGTGCTGCTGTTCACGTACGTCTTCGGCGGCCAGATGGCCGGCTCACCGCAGGCCTACGTGCAGTACATGCTCGCCGGGATCATGGTGCAGAACGCCCTGTTCGCCACGCTCAACACCGGTATGGGGTTGAACACCGACATCACCAAGGGCGTGTTCGACCGGCTGCGCAGCCTGCCGATCGCGCAGGCGGCCCCGCTGGCCAGCCGGATCCTGTCAGACTCGGCCAAGCAGGCGTGGTCGATCATCCTGATCCTCGGGATCGGCATGCTCATCGGTTTCGAGCCGATCAGCGCGCTCGGCGTGCTGGAGGCGTTCGCGCTGGTGCTGGTGTTCACCATGGCGTTCGCCTGGGTGGCCGTGCTCATCGGGATGATCGTCGACGAGCCCGAGAAGGTCATGATCTTCGGGTTCACGACCGTCTTCCCGCTGAGCTTCACCAGCACCGCCTTCGTCAAGATCGAAACCCTGCCGGGCTGGCTGCAGGCGTGGGCCAAGGTCAACCCGGTGTCGAACCTCGCGGACGCCACCCGGGGCATGCTGGTCGGCGGCCCGATCGCGAGCCCCACCATCAAGTCGCTGCTGTGGGCCGCCGCGATCATGGCCGTGGCCGCCCCGCTGGCGGTCCGTACCCTCCGCCGCCGCGTCTGACGGCCCGCATGGGCCCACGTGGTTGCGCCGGCACAACTCAATAACCGCAAAAGCTCGACGCGCCGCCGTACGACTCGTACGCCGGCGCGTCGGCATTCCGTCAGCGCGAAGAAAGGGCTCCCCGTCAGCGTGGGGACGGGCCCGCACGAAGAAGGGCTCCCCGTCAGCGCGCGTGGAAGGGCGCGGGGCGTTCGATGCCGAGCCGGGCGAGCACGTCATCGAGGGTGAGCTCGCCGCCCCGGCGGTACGCGGCGGCGTAGGCGTCCTTGCCGAGCGCCGTCTCGAGCTCCTCGATCAGCCGCAGCATGTCGACCAGGGACCGGTCCGGAGCGCCACGCAGCCGGTCGGCCGCGCCCAGCAGCTCCGTCGCCTCGTTCGCGTCGCCGTGGCGCCGGGCGAGGTCGGCGAACCCGGTGACGGCCATGGCCATCACCGGCCCGTCCGTGGACGAGACCGCGAACGTAAGCGCCTCGACATGCCGGGCGCGCGCCTCGTCGAGGTGGCCCTCCTCTGCCTCGATGTGTCCGCGAGCCGACGCGATGACCGCGGACATATGCGGTGGCCCGGTGGCCACGTCGGCCACCAGTTCCACAGCTCTGTCGTAGCGCAGCCGGGCCTCCGCGAGGTCGCCCCGGCGCCGCGCGAGCTCGCCGAGCATGTACTGGACCCAGGCCACCGTCTCGGGCGCGCCGCTCCGTTCGGCGTCGCGCACCGCTGCGGTGATCAACTGCTCCGCGCGCTCGTGCTCGCCGAGCAGCCACAGCTCGTGGGCCAGCCGCATGCGTACCTGCGGCGAGTCCTCGGTGGTGCCGATCTCGGCGAGCAGGCGCATCGACTCCTCGTGCAGCGAGACGGCGCTGCGGTGGTCCCCGCGCCAGCCGGCGATCTCGGCCCGCGCGGTCAGCGTGAAGGCGGTGCCCCACCGCTCGCCCACTTCACGGAACCCTGCCACGGCGATGTCGAACTCCCGCTCGGCGTCGGCCGACCGTCCCAGGTTGATGTTGACCGCCCCGCTCATCATGTGCGCGAACGAGCGCAGCCACGGATCGGGGTCGTCGAAGAGCGCGGTCAGCTTGGCCAGCGCCCGGCTGTCGTTGCCGGTGCTGAACAGGTCCATGAACGGGTCGATCGCACGCAGCAGTGGGTGCCGGTTCCCCCCGCCGACGGCCTCGCTGATCTCATAGGCCTTGGCGAACCAGCTCTTGATCTGTTCCATATCGCGTGCCGTGCCGACCGAGGTGAGAGCCGCCAGCGCGTACACCATGGCGGTGTTCAGGTCCGGCGGCAGGCCGGGCATGGCTACCGTCGCCATGGCCGCCTCCGCGCCCTCGGCGCGATGGCCGCGCAGCCACCAGTACCACCCGAGCGAGGCGCACAGCCGGGTCGCCAGCGACGCGTCCCCGGCGCTGATCGCGCACCGCAGCGCGGCGTGCAGGTTGTCGTGTTCGGCGGCCAGGCGGGCGAACCACTTCAGCTGATCGCTCCGGCGCAGCTCCGGCTCGGCCGCCTCGGCGAGCTGGAGGAAGTGCAGCGCGTGCGCCCGCCGCACCCGGTCCTCGTCGCCCGACTCGGACAGGCGCTCCAGGCCGTACGCCCGGATCGTCTCCAGCAGCCGGTAGCGGCCGTCGCCCGACGCGATCACCAGCGACTTGTCGACGAGCGCGATCAGTACGTCGAGCACCTCGTCCGGCGGCAGCCCGCAGACGGCCTCGGCGCTGTCCAGCGTCGCTCCGCCCGCGAAGATCGACAACCCCCGCCACAGCGTGCGCTCGGCCTCGTTGAGCAGGTCCCAGCTCCAGTCGACGACCGCCCGCAGCGTCTGATGGCGCGGCAAGGCCGTACGGCTGCCGCCGGTCAGCAGCCGGAACCGGTCGTCGAGCCGGGCGGCGACCTGGTCCGGCGGCAGGACCCGCAGCCGGGCCGCGGCGAGCTCGATGGCGAGCGGCATGCCGTCGAGGGCCCGACAGATGCGGACGACGTCGCCGACGGTGTCGTCGGTGACGGCGAAGCCGGGACGGGCGGCCGCGGCCCGGTCGGCCAGCAGCCGTACGGCCGGATAGGTCATCGCCTCCGCGGCGGTAACGTCGGCGGGTGGCGGTTCCAGCGGCTCGACCGGCCACAGCGTTTCGCCGGTGATGCCGAGGGGCTCCCTGCTGGTCGCCAGGATCCGTACGCCCGGGCAGTCGGCGAGCAGCCGGGCGGCGAGCCGGGCGGCGGCGTCGATCAGGTGCTCGCAGTTGTCCAGGAGCAGCAGCAGCCGCTTGCCGGCCAGCGCGGCGGCCAGCCGGACGAGCGGCTCGGCGTACTCGCCCTGCGCCGGCACCCGGCCGCGCGTGCCGGTCAGCAGGGCCATCTCGCGCAACCCGAGCACGGTGAGCACGGCGTGCGGGACCTCGGCGGGGTCGACCACGGGCGCGAGCTCGATCAGCCAGACGCCGTCGGGCATGCGGTCGGTCAGGCGGGAGCCCGACTCCAGCGACAGCCTGGTCTTGCCCGCGCCGCCGGGCCCGGTCAAAGTCACCAGCCGCGACTCGTCCACCAGCTTGCCGACCCGGGTCAGGTCGGTGTCGCGGCCGATGAAGCTGGTCAGCTGAGCGGGCAGGTTGGTGAGCGGGTCGGCGGGCAACCGACCCCAGGGCGCGTCCGCGGCCTCCGATCCGTCCGGCTGCTCGACCGGCGGCGGCCCGGCCAGCTCGTGCCGGAGCACCGCGAGGTAGATCTCCTCGAGCTCGCGCGACGGATCGACTCCGAGCGCGTCGGCCAGCGCCTGTTTGGTGTCCTCGAAGACCGCGAGCGCGTCGGCCTGCCGTCCGGCGCCGTACAGGGCCCGCATGAGTTGACCGCGCAGCGGCTCGCGGAGCGGTTCGACCGCGGTCAGCGCCTCGAGCTCAGGGACCAGCTCGGAGTAGCGGCAGAGCGCCAGGTCGGCCTCGATGCGTTCCTCGAGCGCGCGCAGCCGTAGCCCCTCCAGGCGGGCGATCGGGCCGTCGGCGAACGGGGCGCCGGCCACGTCGGCCAGGGCCGGCCCGCGCCACAGGGCGAGCGCGTCGCGCAGCTCGGCCGCCCGGCAGGCCGGGTCGTCCTGCCGGCGGGCCTGGATGACCCGGTCCGCGAAGTCGTGGGCGTCCACGTCGGCGAGGCCGACGGCGAGCCGGTAGCCGGCGGGGTGCGAGTCGATCCGGTCACGTCCCACCGCCGTACGCAGGCGTGAGACCAGGGCCTGCAGGGCGTTGGCCGCGCCGGCGGGCGGGCTGTCCTCCCACAGGTCGCCGATGAGCCGCTCGGCCGGAACCACACGCCCGGCGTCGAGGGCGAGCAGGGTCAGCAGGGCGCGCAGGCGAGCGCCCCCGACCTCGATCGGCCGGCCGTTCTCACGCACCTCCAGAGGGCCCAGAATCCCGATCCGCACAAACCGATTGTCTCTCGAATTCGCGACATGTCGCGCCAAGGGCGGCAACCGGGCCGGCCGCGGTGAGCGCATGAAAGGTGCCATGTCCGGAAACGGACATCATTTCCACCAGGTGTGCCGCCACGCCTCGCGTGCCTCACGCGCCGCCGCCCCCTGCGATCTCCGAACGCCGTCGTTCGTACGGCTGCCCGCCTCTCGTAGGACAGCTGCGTCTCTCGTGCGGGTGAGATGGCCGTGGCCTCATGTGCTACGGCTCTCGAACGAGTCGTACGGCGCTGGCCACGAGAGCAGGGCGTTCGTGACCAGCATCACAGCGAGTGGTGAAAGGGCCGTCAAAGAGATTCGATCCGGTCCTGTCCACGCGCGGACAGCGTCTAATGTGGGCCGCATGCGTCTGCGAGTCCGAGCCGGCCGTGTGCCCCGCAGGGGGAGGAGGGCTCTGTTCGCTCAGTGCCTGGCCGTCACCCTGGTGATGGGCGGCGGGCTCACCGCATGCGGCTTGACTCAGGACGCGGGCAAGGCGGCGGACCTGGGGGAATGGTTCACCGTGACCAGCGCGGCGTTCCGCGATGGCGCGCAGATCCCCACACGGTTCGGATGCTCGACGTATTCGGGCGGCGGCCAGGGCAAGACGCCGCCACTGCACTGGTCGGGTAGTCCCCCGTCCCCCACGACCCAGGCGTACGCCATCGTGGTGGACGACCCGGACGCGCCCAACGGATCGTACGTACACTGGGTGATCGCCAACATCGACGGGACGACCGCCGACCTGATCGAGGGTGCGCACCCGGAGGGCGCGGTCGAGGCCATCAACACCTCGGGCAAGTCGACCTACCAGCCGCCCTGCCCGCCGAAGCGTCAGGTGCACCGCTATCGGTTCACCGTCTACGCCCTGAGCGAGCGGTTGCCGCTGCAGGAGGGCGCCGAGCTCAACGACGCGCTCAACCAAATCGCCAAGCATACGATCGCGCGAGGGAGGCTCACCGGAACGTTCGGCGTAAAGTGACTCGACTGACAAAGCACGACAAAGCAGGAGCAAGGGCACCAGACGGGCCGAATTGGCTAATCGGTGTGAGTCGTGTGAAGGTAGATGTCCGCGAACGGTGTGACAAGGGCCATAGCGGTCGGCAACAATCGAGTGAGGTCCCTAGGGGCCACGGCGCAAAACGATTTACCAGGCGAACTCGCTGGGTAAGCCGGGCGTCGGCCGCTAGACCAGGCATTGGGTGGTGCAATGACTTACATCGTCGTCCTCGGCCTCGTCGTGGTCGTCGTCCTCGTAGTGGTCCTCGTGGCCCTGGGGCTTCGGGCCGGCCGGTCGGCCCGCGACGAGGACGACTGGATTGCTGAAGAGCGGCCCCGCGGTCGCCGCGCCCCCGACCTCGACGAAGAGGACGAACTCGACCACTCCTACGGCACCGGTTACGACCGGCGGGTGGCAGGCGCTCCACTGAGCCCACCGCCGCCGTCCCCGGCGCAGTCGTCGGGGTCCGGCAACCTCCGCCCGGCGGAGAAGCTGGACGACGACGACTACTGGGCGACCATTACGTTCGACAAGCCGAAGTTCCCCTGGCAGCACGACACGCCGGCGGAGCGGCCGACCACCCCCGATCCGCTGGACGAGCATGTCGCCGAGCCCGACTCGGCGCCCGTCGCGCAGCACCAGCCGCTCGCCGCGCCCACGCTGGCGGCCGGCCCACTCGACGTGCCCGTCGCGCAGGCCCAGCAGTCGCGGCCCCTCGACCCGCTCGACGGGTCGCTGCCCGCGCCTTCGAGCCAGGTCCCGCCCCCTCGCCCGAGCGATCCACTGAGCCGGAATCCGCTCACCGGGCCGGACCCGCTGGGCATACCGATGACGACGCGGTCCGACGGCCTCGACCCCGAGGCGACCCACGTCTACTCGGGCGACTCCGCCATGTCGTCCTACGGCGAGAGCTCGTACGGCGAAAGTTCCTACAGCGAGAATTCGTACGGCGACAGCTCGTACGGCGGCGGCTCCGGTTCGTACGGGAGCGGCGGGTACAGCACGAGCCCCGGTCCCTCCTCCTACGGCGGCGGAACGTACACCGGCACCGGCACTCCGCCGGGCGGCATGCCGATCGCGTCGAGCCCGAGTTCGCCTGGCCTGTCCGGCCCGTCCGGGTCCGGCGGCGACACCGACTCCCACCGGCTGCCCACCGTCGACGAGTTGCTCCAGCGGATCCAGGCCGACCGGCGCAAGTCCGGCTCGCCCCCGTCCTCGTCCACCCCGCCGGGCGGCATCCCGATGGGCGACCCGTTGACCGACCCGCTGAGCAGCGGCCCCCCGACGAGCAACACGGGGCCGATGAGCATTCCGGGCTCGATGGGCGGCTCGGGCGACGGCGGCTACGGTTCGGCTACCGGTTCCGGCGACAGCGGTGGCTACGGCTCGGGGCCATGGCCGACCTCTCCCGTGCCCCCGGCGTCCGGCCCGGCGCCCGCATACGGCACCGACCCGCTCGGCATCGGCCCCTCGAGCAACGGCCTCGGTGGGGGCCCGTCCGGCAACGGCTTCACCGGCAGCTCCGCCGGCCTGCCGAGCGGCGACGCCGGCGGCTACGGCTCTAGTTCCGGCGGCGGCCAGAGCTACTCCAGCGACGGCTACCCGTCGGCCCCGGTCTACGGCGAGGCGCCCCGCTACGACGATCCGCTCAGCGGGTTCGGCACGGGCTCCAGCAGCCGTGACTCGTACGGCTCGGTGAGCCGAAACTCCGGGCCCATCCCGCTCCAGAGCCCGCCGCCCGCGGCGGAGGAGCCGGGGCGGTACTCGGACTTCACCGGCAGCAGCTACGGCGGCGGGCCGTCCGGCGGGCCGTCCGGCGACCCGCTCGGCGCGAGCGGCTATGGGTCGGCGCCCGGACCGTCGTACTACGGTTCGCCGCCGCCCGAGCAGACCTACGCCTCCCCGGCCGACCCGGGCTACGGCCTGCCCACCTCGGGGAACCCCGGCGGTCAGGGGTACCCGTCGAACGGGTTCGGCGCGTCGTACGGAGGCGGCTCGGCCTACGGCCACCCGGAGCCGTCGACCCAGCCGCAGCCCCAACAGCGCGGCGCCGCCGACGAATGGGACACCTACCGCGACTTCCGCTCCTAGCGGGTCCTCCGCCGCCGGGACAACCACGGGGGGCCGGGTGCGAGCGTCTCGGTGGCTGGGTCGCCGTGCATAAGACCCATCCCGGCTTGGTATGAATGAGCCGTGAGTGGTAATTCGTCACCAGTGCGTAAATCGCCCCCCGGATCTCGCTGGTGGGCGCCTTGGGCGTTTCGCCGCCGCCGACGCGATGCCGTCGCCGAACTCGGCATGTCCTCCCCCCGCGACGTGCTGCTGGCCGGGGTTCGGGAGTATCACGACCGAACGGCCCGGCTGGTCCGCCCGATCATGGCCGAGCTGGCGGTCCGGCAGACCCCGGAGCATCTGTTCATCACCTGCGTCGACTCGCGGGTGGTGCCGAACATCATCACGGCCAGCGGGCCGGGTGACCTGTTCATCGTTCGCAACATCGGCAACCTCGTGCCGCGGCACCGCTCCCGTACGCCGGACGACTCGGTGGCCGCGGCCGTCGAGTACGCGATCATGGTCCTCGACATCCGCACCATCACCGTCTGCGGCCACTCCAACTGCGGGGCGATGGCGGCGCTGCTGGGCGGCGCCGCCAAGACCGAGCACCTGCCGAGCCTGTCCCGGTGGCTGAAGCACGGCGACCCCAGTCTCGCCCGGTTCCTCGGTACGGACGAGACCGGCGAGTCGCCACTCACCCGGCTCTGCCAGATCAATGTGATCCAGCAGCTCGACAACCTGCTGAGCTATCCCTGGCTGCGCCGCCGGGTGGAGGACGGCGAGCTCGAACTCGTCGGGATGTTCCTCGACCTGGAAACGGCCGAGGTACGCGTCCTCGATCGCGCCGGCGACACGTTCGTACCGCCGCGCAACGCCGCCTGACCCACGGCGCCGGGGCGGGCGCTACGTTCCAGGGCGGCCGACCACCTCGGTCTGGTACTTGGGCATTAGCTCGCGGCCGAGTTCCTCGCGCACCTCGGGCGTCACCGGCCGCCCCGCCGCCCGCAGCTCGCCCAGTCTCTCGCCGGTCTCGACGAGGTAGTCGAGGTACAGATTGGGAGTCATGACGGCAAGGAATCGTGTCATGGCATCGCCGGGGTTGCTGAAGGTGTGCGGAACGCCGAGGGGGACGAGCACCCAGCCGCCGGGGCCTACCCTGATCTGCCGGTCGCCGGATCCGAACTCCAACTCGCCGTCGAGGACGTACCAGCTCTCCTCGTGCGCATGATGGACGTGCTGCACCGGCGCGACGAAGCCGGGGTCGATCTCCATCTCCGCGACCATGAGGTTTCCTCTGGTGCGGGAGCCGTCCTCCTTGACGACGAACCTCGCCCCCTCACCGAGCGGCACGGCCCGGCCCTCACCGGCGAGCAGAACGTTCATGTCCATGGCGCCTCCTCCACGATCGCCGCGCTCCCCGTATGAAGGTCACCCACCCAGGCGCCCATTGCAACGGGGCGCCGCGCCGCGTTCCCGAAATCGCGCCGGGCTCGTCCGCGTCCCGCTCGGCGACGTCCGGGCGGAACACGCGGATTTCGGCCGCTCTGTTACATCTCTGGCTCGCCAAGTGTCAATGAGGTGATGCCGTCCTCGAGCGCCGGCACAGAGGCCGGGCTCGAGACCCAACTTCGATCACTGGAGGACAGCCATGGGACCACGGATACCCGACGTCAACAAGCACGTGCCCGAAATCGGGGAGGTGGCGGGTGCGCTGTTGAAGGCCACCGGGAACGGCTCGGTGCCATCAACCACGCTCAGCCTCATCTACCTTCGCGCCGGCCAGATCGTCGGCAACACGTACCAGACAATGCGGCACTCGGTGGACCTCCGCAAGGCCGGGGAGTCCGAGGACCGGATCGCCACCGTGGCGAGCTGGTGGGACGCGCCTTACTTCACCGAGGCCGAGCGGGCCGCGCTGGCGCTGACCGAGGCCGTGTTCCAACCGAACGCGCGGGGTCAGGAGCGGGTGCCCGACGACCTGTTCGCCGAGGCCGCGAAGCATTATGACGAAAAGGCGCTGTCGACGCTGTTGGTGGTGCTCGCCTCGGCCGCCTTCTGGATGGCGATCGCCGTCTTCCTCAAGCCGGCGCCCGTCGGGCAGAAGGCAACGGCCGCCTGACGGAACGGCATAGCGTCGAGTTCTCCCCTCCCCCGGCTCAGCAAACTCCGCCGCCGGCGGTCGGACTATATCGGGCCATCACCGGAGTTCGAGCCGGGGGACTCCACGCTCGGGCAAGTACCGCTTCCCGGTGATGAAGGCGTCTTTCGCGACGCGCTCGTGGTGCTGCCCGCAGACATGTCTCTGGTGCGACCGCGACCGGAACGCCCGCGGGTCAGGGACGTGGCCGGCGGACGAGCCGGCCTGTAGGCCGGGTTCTGTGGTCCACCGCTGAGGGTGGACCGGGGGTCATCCATCTCGGGCCGCCGTTGCCGACGGCCTCCAGCGGTCTACCCGCAGGCTCGGGCGGGCCGCCCTCGGACGCCTGCGCGGGCCCGCCGAAGCGAACCCTTCTTGACCTTGCTCCGGGTGGGGTTTACCGAGCCGCCCGAGTCACCTCGGGCGCTGGTGAGCTCTTACCTCACCGTTTCACCCTTACCCCTCGCGAGGAGGGGCGGTCTGCTTTCTGTGGCACTGTCCCGCGGGTCACCCCGGGTCGGCGTTACCGACCACCCTGCCCTGTGGAGCCCGGACCTTCCTCACCGGGCTTGCGCCCGGCGCGACCGCCCGGCCGGCTCACCCGTGCTCAGGATACGCCGACCGCCGCCGGCCCGGTGTAGCGAACCGAGCCGGCGCCGGCGAACAACGCCAGCGATTCGATCGCCGCCGCCACCGAGGGATCCGCCATCGACCCGGCCGAACCCTCCTCGGCGAACACGCCCTCCACCACGAGTTCACCCCGCCGCCGGTCCATCCGGGGTGCCACCCGGCCGATCAGCCGCTCCCCCGCCAGCACCGGCAGCACGTAGGAGCCGTAGCGCCGCTTCTGCTTCGGCACGTAGATCTCGTTGCGGTAGGCGAAATCCCACAGCCGTTCGGTCCGGTCCCGGTC
>DATBKU010000015.1:0-55109 GCA_036555725.1 Streptosporangiaceae bacterium
GGTACTCGACGAGCTGCTCGATCGAGATCAGCTTCAGGTCGTGTTCCTTGGCGAACACCTCGAGCTGCGCCAGTCGCGCCATCGTGCCGTCGTCGTTGACGATCTCGGCGAGCACGCCGGCCTCGGTCAGCCCGGCCAGCCTGGCGAGGTCCACCGCGGCCTCGGTGTGGCCGCGGCGCTTGAGCACGCCGCCCTCGTGGTAGCGCAGCGGGAAGATGTGGCCGGGCCGGACCAGCTCGTACGGCTCGGTCGCCGAGTCGCACAGCGTACGGATCGTGCGGGCCCGGTCGGCGGCGGAGATGCCCGTGGTGACGCCGTCGCGGGCGTCCACACTGACGGTGTACGCCGTCCGCATGCGCTCGCGGTTCTGCGCCGTCATCAGCGGGATCTGCAGCCGGTCGAGGTCCGCGCCGAGCATCGGCACGCAGATCACGCCGCTGGTGTAGCGGATCGTGAAGGCGAGCAGCTCGGGGGTGGCCTTGCTCGCCGCGAAGATGAGGTCGCCCTCGTTCTCGCGATCCTCGTCGTCGACGACCACGACCGGCTTGCCCGCGGCGATGTCGGCGATGGCCTCCTCGATCGTGTCGAACGTCCCTGCACTCATGCTGCTACCACCTTGCTGTGAATGTCCTGGTCCCGCTGGTACTGCCGGAGCCAGCGACGGAAGCCGATGAGCACCAGGACGAAGAAGATCCCATACACGGCGCCGGAGACGTACAGCCCCGATTTCAGCGCCAGCGGCACGCCGACCAGGTCGACCAGTACCCACACGATCCAGAAGTCGACGAGCGCGCGGCTTTGCGCGAACGTGGCCACCGCGCTTCCCACGAAGATGTACGCGTTCGCGAGCGGCGACCAGGTGATCTCCAGCCACGCGATGTTGGCGAACAGCAGGGCCAGCGCCCCCGTGCCGATCGCCAGTGCCGCGATGAGGATGGCCCGCTCGCGCGCGGTCGCGGGGCGCACCAGCAGCTCGTGGTCGCCGCGCATGCCGCGCGACCACTTCCACCAGCCGTACGAGGCCAGCACGCAGAACAGCACCTGCTTGAGTGCGTTGCCGGGAACATGTGCGTGTACGGACGCGGCGAACAGCAGCAGCGCGCCGGCCAGCTGCACCGGCCAGGTCCAGATCGTGCGGCGCATGGCCAGCCAGACGACGGTCAGCGAGAGCACGTTGCCGACCAGGTCGGTCCACAGGATGTGCTCGCCGAACAGCTCGAATCCCGCGCCCAGCCAGCTCATCTGGGCTCTCCCTGCGCGGTGCCGAGCCGGGCTCCCAGCAGGCGCTCGACGTACTTGGCGACGACGTCGACCTCGAGGTTGACCGGGTCGCCCGGCTGCTTGTGGCCGAAGACGGTCAGCTGCAGAGTCGTCGGGATCAGCGCCACGGTGAAGCGGTCGCGCCCGGCCTCGACGACGGTGAGGCTGACCCCGTCGACGGTGATCGAGCCCTTCTCGACGACGTACCTGGCCAGCTCCGCGGGCAGCGCGATCGTCACCACGTCCCAGCGCTCGCCGGGCTCGCGGGACACGATGGTGCCGACCCCGTCGACGTGGCCCTGCACCAGATGGCCGCCGAGCCGGTCGGCGAGCCGTACGGGACGCTCCAGGTTGACCCGCGACCCCGGCCGGAGCGCGCCGAGACTGGACCGGGTCAGGGTCTCCTTCATGACGTCGGCCGTGAACACGTCGTCCTTGACGTCGGTCACGGTGAGACAGACTCCGTTGACCGCGATGGACGCGCCGGGGACGGCGTCCTGGACGACGAGGGGCCCGCGGACGGCCAGCCGGGCAGTGCCGGCGCCGGCCGAACCCACCTCACCGTCCGGCTCGATCGCCACGACCTCGCCGAGCTCCTCGACGATTCCGGTGAACATTTCGGCTCTCCTTCGATGGTGGTACCTGCCGTGCGGTAATCCGCAGGTCAGGGCCGATCAGGGGGACGTCTGCGAGCTGCGGGCGACGCGCGCCGGGCGGCCATTGCGGGAGCGCGGCCGGATGGCCGTACGGCGAGTCTGGGACCGGCGGCGCGCACGGCACCGGAAATGGGGCCGGCGCCTACGGTGCGCGTGGGTCTGGAACCGCGGGCCGTACCGGGGGCACGCGGGGCGCGGCCGGCCACCGAGTCGGGACTGATGCCGCCGAGACCACGTTCGGCCAGAGTGACAGCGCGCCGCATAGTGGCAACCGGTTGCCGGTTCGACCCCGTCTGATCCACCGCCCGGACCTCCCGACGATCTTTCTTCGTCTCGGGCTCCGGGGGTAACGCGAAGAGCATCAACGCCCGTGCAGGGGCGTATCGCGCGCTGCCTCCCATCCGGACTTTTACCGTCGGTCCCGGACTTCCACCGGGTCAACCGGCCGCTGGCTGCGGCCGGGTCGCGGACTGTCACCGCCGGTTCGGAGTTTCACCGACCCCGGAGCACGCGTTCACTGCTTCCGCAACCAGTGTGCCATGTTCATCGCGATATGCCCCGTGTGAGCCTGCCCACGAGACGGCCGCCGGCCGGCTGGCCACGGGATTTGCCTGCTGTTTTGCCTGCGACTTCGAGCGTTCTCACCTGTACGCTCGGAGACGACTCGACGTCCTTTGCGTGAGGGTGTGTGATCCGATGTCAGTAGCACCCGATGCTCCTGTGAGCATCGATGTGCAGACGCCGAACGTCGCCCGCATGTACGACTACTGGCTCGGCGGCAAGGACAACTTCGCCGCAGACCGTGAGGTCGCCGAAAAGATCATCGAGATCTCCTCCGCGGGGGGCGGCCCGACGGTCGTCGACGACATGCGCGCCAACCGCGCCTTCCTCGGCCGGGCCGTTCGCACGGTGGCGGAGACCGGAATCCATCAGTTCCTCGACCTGGGCAGCGGCCTGCCCACGCGCGACAATGTGCACGAGATCGCCCAGCAGGTCAGCCCGCGGGCCAGAGTCGTCTACGTCGACTACGACCCCGTCGTCTGCACGCACAGCAGGGCTTTGCTGTGCCCGAGCTCCGGAGTGCGCTTCATCCAGGCCGACATCCGGCGCCCGAAGGAGATCCTTGAGCACGAGGACGTGCGGAGGACCTTCGACTTCGGCCAGCCCATCGCGGTGCTGCTGTGCGCCGTGCTGCACCAGCTCGGCGATGACGACGAACCGGCCGCAGTGCTGGCGACCCTGGCCGAGGCCATGGCGCCGGGCAGCTACCTGATCCTGTCCCACCTGTCGACCGACAGCCGACCCGGCGACATCGCCAAGGGCACCGAGATATCCAAGATCACTTCGGCGCCGATGACCCCCCGCTCGTACGCGCAGATCCTGCGGTTCTTCGACGGGTTCGAGGTCATCGAGCCGGGCCTGGTCAACACACCGGCCTGGCGGCCCGAACGGCCCATCGGCGACGTCACGCGGATCACGAGGTTCTCCACCATCGGCGGCGTCGGCATCAAGCCCGCGGCTGCCAAGGGCTGACCCCTCGGCGGGCCACTCAGCCTGCGTACGGCCGCCTCAGGTCGTGCACGCCGGGGTTCAGCCTGCGTACGGCCGCTCAGGCTGCCTACGGCCGCTCAGCCTTCGTTCCGGGCGCTCAGCCCTCGGGCAAAGTCGCCGCCGCGGCCATGGTGCGCAGGTTTCGTACGGCCTGGTCTGGATCGTCGGCCCCGTAGACCGCGTTGCCGGCGACGAAAACGTCGGCGCCCGCCTCGGCGCACCGCTCGATGGTCTCGGCGCTGACCCCGCCGTCCACCTGCAGCCAGATCTGCCGGTCCTTGATCAGCCGCCGGGCCCGCCGCACCTTCGGCAACACGACGTCAAGGAACCGCTGCCCGCCGAATCCGGGCTCGACGGTCATCAGCAACAGCATGTCGATCTCGCCCAGCAGGTCTTCGTACGGCTCCACCGCCGTCGCCGGGTTGAGCGCCAGCCCGGCCCTGGCCCCGGCGGCCCGGATGGTACGGAGCGTACGGACCGGTGCCTTGGTGGCCTCGGCGTGGATGGTGACGTTGCCCGCGCCGGCCTCGGCGTATTCGGGCGCCCACCGGTCGGGATCCTCGATCATGAGGTGGCAGTCGAGCGGCAGCGCGCTGTGCTTGAGCAGCGCCTCCACCACCGGAAGCCCGATCGTCAGGTTCGGTACGAAGTGGTTGTCCATCACGTCGACGTGCACCCAGTCGGCGGCACCAGAGATCGCCGACACATCGTCGGCGAGCCGGGCGTAGTCGGCGGACAGGACGCTGGGATAGATCTGTACGGCCATGGTGGTACCGAGTCTAGGAGTGCCCGTCCACGGCGGTGGCAGTCGCCCGCGGAACACTTCGGCGCGCGAGGCCAAGTCGTACGAACGCCTCCGGCGCCCCAGCGGTCATCCACATGCCGAGCACGCCGTGGACCAGGAATACGGCGACGGCCGTCTCCCCGGCGAGCCATCCGGCCCCGAGGATCGCGCCCGCCCCGGCCATGCCGACGGGCACCCGGGCCGCGCGCCGCCAGAACGTCCCGCCGGGCGCGAACCAGCCCCGGTACGCCAGCAAGGACACCCCGGCGAGCACCCCGAAGAGGATCCCGGCGATGGTGGCGCCGTCGGTCAGCGTGACCGGCCCGACCACGCCGCCCGCCGCCGCGATGGCGTGTGCCCAGGCGGCCGGCGGGCGCCAGTGGCGAAGCTCCGCGACGGCGACGGCCATCGGCGCGAAGAAGGCGCCGGCGACCGCCAGGCTGAGCGCCAGCTGGACGGCGAGGTGCCGGCGCCGCCACCACGGCACCACGACGGGCGTGAGCAGCTCGGCGCCGATCAGCAGCGCCGCGCCGATCAGCCAGCCGGCCGCCACCTGTCCGGCTGAGTGCACGCCGAGATAGACGCGCGACACGCCGACCATTACGACGACCGCGACGATGAGCGCCCAGCCGGCCACGCGGCCCGCCCGCGGCGCCCGCGTCCGGCGCGACCATTCGATGCCGAACCGGCCCCAGGCGACGACCGCACCCTGCGCGTGCCCGGACGGCATGCCGAACGAGGTCAGCGACTGCCGCCCCGTGATCGACGGGTCGGTCCAGTACGGCCGGGGCGCGTGGATCCACAGCTTGACCAGCGTGTTGAGAGCGCCGCTCAGCGACAGGACGACCCCTGCCCACGCACCGGCCCGGGGACTGACGCACCAGAACACGACCACCAGCACCGGCACGTAAAAGCCGGCGCTGCCGATGAGCGACATGACGTACATGAAGTCGGTCAGCATGCCGATACCTGGCGATTCCCCGTAGTCGTCAGGTCCCCATACCCAGGATCAGGTCCGTTGCGACAACGTGCTCGCGTCCGCGTCGCGATCCGGGGGGAGCTGCGCCTGCGGGCGCGACCCGGCGGCCAGCACCGAACCGGCGATGATCAGGACGAACGCCGCGACGATCGGCCAGGTGAGGTCCTCCCCGAGGATCAGCACCCCGGCCGCGACGGCGACCGCCGGGTTGACGTAGGTGAAGACCATGGCCCTGGACGGCCCGACCTCGCCGATGAGCTCGAGGAAGATGACGAACGCGAGGGCGGTGCAGATCAGCCCCAGCCCGGCGAGCGAGGCGAGCACGTTGGCCGGCGGCACCTCCTGCGGCCAGGTCAGCGCGGCCGACGGCAGGTACACGAGCGCGGCGAGCGTGAGCGCGGTGCCGGTCACCGCCACGTTGGGCACGTCCTTGAGTTTGCGGGCCGCGATCAGCGGCGCGACGGCGTATCCCAGCGCGGTCCCCAGCACCTCGAGCACCGACAGCGCGTCGCCGCCGTCGAGGTGCGGCGCCGCCAGCACCGCGACCCCGCCGAACCCGACGGCGAGCCCGATCAGCCGCCGGGCGCCGAGCCGCTCGGTGTCGCCGGTCGCCCGCGCCAGCGCGGCCGCGATGATCGGCACGGCGGCGATGAGCAGGCCGCTCATCGAGCTGGACAGATGGCGTTCGGCGTCGGACAGCAGCCACCACGGGATGGCGATCTCGAAGGCGGCGAAGGCGATGATCGGCAGCCAGTGCCGCCGCACTATGCCGGGCAGCCCGCCCGCGCGTATCGCCAGCGGCAGCAGCACCATCGCACCCAGGGTGGTCCGGGCGAAGACGAGGACCGGCACGGAGACGTCCGCCACCGCGACCTTGATCATCAGGTAGGGAATGCCCCAGATGACGCTCATCAGCGCGAACAGCACCCAGCCGCGGCGAGTCATCGCATCGCTCCTTCCGGTCTCGCCGGCGGGACACAGCATGGCAGCGGGAGACGCGCGTCGTCTTGAACGAAGTTGCGCGGGTCCCGCCGGCTCTCGAAGGTTCCAGCCGGCGGCTTCAATCCGGTTTCAGCCGGCCGGACCGGGCAGCCGGCGGAGCAGGGCGAGGAAGATCGCGTCGGTGCCGTGGCGGTGCGGCCAGAACTGGGCGTAGGGGCCGTCGCCGAGGCCGGCCAACTTGCCCGTCGCCACCTCGGCGAGCGCGGACGGAGCGTCCAGCCGTACGACGTCGGAGCGGCCTCGGAGCACGTCGTCGACCACGACACGGGTCTCGGCCAGATGCGGGGAACACGTGACGTAGGCGACCACGCCGCCGGGCCGTACCGACTCCAGCGCGGACGCCAGCAGTCGCCGCTGCAGCGGCCCCAGCTCGGCGACGGTACGGGGCGAGCGGCGCCAGCGCGCCTCGGGCCGGCGGCGCAGCGCGCCGAGCCCGGTGCAGGGCACGTCGAGCAGCACCCGGTCGAAGGTGCCGGACCGCCACGCGGGGACGGTGCCGTCGGCCACCACCACTCCGGCGCGGTCGTCGACGCCGCGCCGGACCAGTTCGGCGCGGTGCGGCTGCACGTCGGAGGCCAGCAGCCGGACATCTCGTGGCAGGGGATGGGCCCCCGTCAGCGGACTGGAACCACGCTGCGTGGCGAAAGCCGACAGCAGGCCCGCCTTGCCGCCCGGCCCGGCGCACACATCGAGCCAGCGGCCGTCCGGTCCCGCCGCCGGGGTGTTGGCCAGGGCCAGCGCGACCAGCTGGCTGGCCTCGTCCTGAACCGCCGCGCGCCCCTCACGTACGGCCGGGATCGCCGCGGGGTCGCCCTCGGCGAGATACGCGGCGTACGGCGAGTAGGCTGCGGGCTCGGCGCCGGTCAGCTCGGCGAGCGTGGCACGGCCCGGCTTCGCGAGCAGGGTCACCCGGGGCCGGTCGTTGTCGGCGGCCAACAGCGCGTCGATCTCGTCGCGGTCGCCGCCGAGCGCGTCACGCATCGCCGACACCACCCAGCGCGGATGGCTGTGCACCACCGACAGCCGGCCGAGCTCGTCCTCGGGCGCGATGATCTCCAGCCAGGCGTCGAGGTCGCGGGTCGCCACCTTGCGCAGCACGGCGTTGGCGAACTTGGCCTGGCCGGGCCCGCCGACCGAACGGGCGAGCTCGACCGCCGTCGCCACCGCGGCGTGCGGTGGGATCCGGGTCCGCAGCAGCTGATGGGCGCCCAGCCGGAGCACGTCGAGCAGCGGCGCGTCGATGCGGCGCAGCTCGCGGTCGCTGCACAGGGCCAGGACGGCGTCGTAGGTGCCGCGGCCGCGGAGGGTCCCGTACGTCAGTTCGGTGGCGAGCGCCGCGTCGCGCCCGGTCAGCCCGCGTTCGCGCAGCCGTGCGGGAAGCAGCAGGTTGGCGTAGGCGTCGCGGGTGTCGACGGCCCGCATGACGTCATATGCCGTCCGCCGGACCAGGTCCTGGGGCCGTCCCGTCCGGCGCGGCGCGCCGGGCCGGCGTCCCCGGCGCGGGCGGGCCGGAGGCATCAGGCGCCGCCCGGTCGGTGCGCGGTGGGCCATGGCTCCACTGGGCGGCCCATCAAGCGAGCCGTTCCGCGTCGGTGAGCCGGACGCCGCGGGCCCAGTCGACCGCGGCCATGCGCCGCTTGCCCTGCGGTTGTACGTCGCCGAGCGCCACCGGATGCGTGCCGGTGCCGACGAGGACCTCACGCTTGCCGGCCCGCAGCTCACCCGGGCCGAGTGCCTCTGCGCCCGCCGCGAGACGTACCGGGCCGAGCTTCAGCCGTTCGTCGCGGAACGTCGTCCACGCGCCGGGCGCGGGCGTGCAGGCGCGCACGAGCCGGTCGACGTGCATGGCGGGCGCGGACCAGTCGGCCCGCGCGTCGTCGACGGTGAGCTTCGCGGCGTACGAGGCGCCCTCCGCCGCCTGCGGCCGGGCCTCCAGCGCCCCGGCCTCGATGCCGTCCATCGTGTCGACCAGCAGCCTGGCCCCGGCGTGGGCGAGCCGGTCGAGGAGCTCCCCGGCGGTGTCGGTGGGCCGGATCGGCTCGGTGAGCGTGCCGTAGACAGGCCCGGTGTCGAGGCCCTCCTCGATCTCGAAGGTGACCGCGCCGGTGACGTCGTCGCCGTGCAAGACGGCGTGCTGCACCGGGGCCGCGCCCCGCCAGGCGGGCAGCAGCGAGAAGTGCAGGTTCACCCAGCCGTGCCGGGGGATGTCGAGCGCGGCCCGCGGCAGCAGCGCGCCGTACGCCACGACCGGGCAGCAGTCGGGGCCGATGGCGCGCAGCCGGTCAAGGAACTCCGGATCGCGCGCCTTCACGGGCTTGAGCACCTCAATGCCCGCGGCGGCGGCGCGCCGGGCGACCGGGCTGGTGGCCAGCTGCCGGCCCCGCCCGGCGGCCGCGTCCGGCCTGGTCACCACGGCGACGACCTCATGCCGGGAGGCGAGCAGCGCCTCCAGCGGCGGCACCGCGGTCTCGGGCGTCCCCGCGAACACCAAACGCATCAGGCCATGCACCCCCCATCGAGGGAACCGCGATCTCGGGCGTCCCAGCACTGTGCTCCTGCGAGGGCCAACCGCATGGGCTACAGCGCCTTGCCGAAGGTGTTGTGCGGGGACTCTCGGATCACCGGCACCGGGTCGCCGAACCACTCGGCCTCGCGGATGGCCTTCATCGCCTCTTTGCGCTGCTCGGGGTCCATCCGGTCGATGAACAGGATGCCGTCGAGGTGGTCCGTCTCGTGCTGGACGCATCGCGCCAGCAGGTGGGTGCCCTCGAGCGTGATCGGCTCGCCGTGCATGTTGAAGCCCTTGGCGACGACGCCGATCGACCGTGGCGTCGGGAACGCGACGCCGGGCAGGGACAGGCAGCCCTCCTCGTCGGTCTCCTCGTCGCCGGACAGGTCGAGGGTCGGGTTGATCAGGTGCCCGAGCTCCTCGTCGACGAAGTAGGTGAACACACGCAGGCTCACGCCGAGCTGCGGCGCGGCGAGCCCCACGCCCGGCGCGTCGAGCATGGTCTCTTCCAGGTCCTTGACGAGGGTGCGCAGCTCCTTGTCGAAATCACGCACGGGCTCGGCCGGCGTGCGCAGGACGGGGTCGCCGAACAGGCGGATGGGCTTGACGGCCACTGAGGCTCCGTTCTTGGGTGAGCGATCGCCTCTAGTCTACGGAGCGGAGCACGCGCTCCAACGCGATCGCGGCTGGACGGTCAAGGGCCGGGCCCTAGCGCGATCGCGCCTTGAAAGCGGCCTTGCGCGCGGCCTTGGCGACGTCCTTGTCCGGGTGATGGTCGCCGAGCGCGCCCAGCACGTCGGCCACGTCCGGATGGTCGAGCCGCCACATCTCCTCGACCGTCGCCAGCAGGTCCAGATCGGCGGGTGCGTCGGCGACCGCGGCGGCCACGGCGTCGGCGGGCTCGGCGGTCTCCAGCATCCCGGCGACCGTGTCGGTGAAGACCCACAGGATCTCGCTGTCACCGGGCTCGATCGACGTGTCACCGTGCTGGGCCAGCCAGAGCGCCGCGTACGGCCGTACGACCGGCTCGGCGAGGGCCTCCCGTACGACGGTCGCGGCGGCGGGGCCGACCCGGTGCAGCACGGCCGCGGCGAGATTGCGGGCGCCCGCGGTGCCGCCGGCCATGACGCCGACCAGTTCGCCGGCCGCCGATTCGGGCGTCCGGCGGGCCAGCCACAGGTCGATCTCCTCGTCGGCGGTGGCGGCGTGATACCAGGCCAGCCCGCTGACCAGCCCATCGGCCGTGCCGTCCGCGAGCTCGCCGACGACGGGGGCGGTGTAGCCGTCGGCCAGCAGCAGTTCCCTGATCCCCCAGACGCCGAGCGGGGTGAGCTCGTACCCGTCGTCGGTGCCGGCGATCACGTCCCACCCGGCCAGCTCCTCCAGTTCGAGCGTGAGCGCGTAGTCGCCGACGGTCTGCCACAGGTCCTCGTCGCCCACCTCGTACGCCAGCCGTACATGGTCCATGAGCGTGTCGAACAGCTCGGCACTCGTGGACGGCTCGTCCTGTTCGTACAGCTGGATGAGCACCCCCGGCAGCTCGCGCTGGACGACCTGGAACGGGGTGAGCCGCCGCCCGGCCGGGCCGTCGTCGCCGGTGGCACCGTCGTCGCCGTCCTCGCCCTTGTCATCGTCGGCGGAGTCGGCGACGCCGAACGTGACGGCCGCGTCGAACGCGCTCAGCCATAGATCGAGGATCGCGGCGTCGTCGCCACGGTCGACGGTCGCCCGCCCCGGCCCGGGCCTGGCGCGTCCGTCCGCCACGGTGACGAGCTCGGCGGCGACCACGGCCCGCCACATCCGCTCCACCTCGGGGATGTCGCGGGCGCTGTCGCCCCCCTTGGCCGGGTCCCAGCGCGGCGTGGTCCACTTCAGGTCGGAGACGGCGGCGAGCGCGTCCTCGACGGTCAGCCGCCCATCGGGAACGGAACGCTCCCTCACCCAGTCGGCGAGCCCGCACGCGTGCGCGAGCAGGCCGGACTGGCGGGCGTCGGCGGCCACCTGGTCGAGCGGGCGCAGCCGTACGGCCGGGACGGTGGAATCCTGCACCTCGGGCAGGTAGCGGGCGGTACGGGCGAAGCGCTCCTCCTCGGGGAGGGCCTCGAACGCCCTGACCCAGCGTTCGACCGCGGCGTCGTCGGTCACGTCGACGGCGTCCTCGCGCATCATCCGCGCCAGCACATCCGCGGCGACCTCCCGGTCGGCCGCGTCGGTGGCGGCGATGAGCTCGGCGAACTCGGGCGCGATGCGGTCCAGCTCGGCGCGCAGCTCGGTGGCGTCGTCCGGTGGGACGGCGCCGGTGCAGTCGAGGAAGTCGACCACGCCGCGGCTCGTGGCCAGCACCCCGGGCACGTCGTCCGGGCCCGCCACGACCACGTCGGGGAACACCTCCAGCAGGAGCGCCCGCAGCTGAGGCGGGCGCAGCTGAGCGGCCTCGGTCAGCTCCAGGTCGCCCTGCGCCAGCTCCAGCAGGATCCGCGCGCCGTCGACGTCAACGTCCTCGCCGCGCTCGCGCGCCCACCGTTCGAGGTCGCGAACGGTGCCCTCCACCCAGTCTGCTGCCACGTCAAAACCTTACGGGAGCCGATCGGGACGCGCGCTCAGATCAGCTCCAGTGGGTCGATCTCGACACGGACGGTATCGGTGGCCTTGCGGGCACTTCGGACACCCTGCGCGGCCTTGAGCGCCCGGGCCAACTCCGGTCCGGCCGGGCGCGGCACCCGGATCAGCGCCCGCTCCTTCTGCTCCTCGGCGCGTTGTGCAGGTCCGGCCCCCTGCCGGGGACCCGCCCCCGGCCACGGGACCGGCCCCAGCACCTCGGCGCCCGCGGGCAGCCGGGCGGCGTCGATCAGCTCGCGTACGGCCGCGGGCGGCCCGGTCAGCGACGCCAGCCGGGCGGCGGGCGGGAAGCCCAGCTGGCGCCGTTCGGCCAGCTCCCGCTCGGCCAGCGTGACCGGGTCCCAGCGCAACAGCGCCTGCACGGGCCGCAGCCCGCCGTCGGCGAGCACGATCACCGGCTCCCCGGCGCGGACCAGGGCGGCCGCGTTCATCCAGCGGCGCAACGCCTCCTCGGCGGCGCGCAGGTCGGCCCGGCCGAGCAGCACCCAGCCGTCGAGCAGCAGCGCCGCCGCGTAGCCGCGCTCGGCCACGGGCTCGGCGCCGGGCGTCGCGACGACGAGGGCGGGCTCGGCGGCGATCCGGTCGAGCACGCCGTCACGTCCGGACGCGCGGACCGGAACGCCGGGGAAGGCCCGGCCGAGCTCCTCGGCGGTACGTCCGGCCCCGACGACGGTGGCGCGCACCCGCCCGCCCCCGCACTCCGGGCAGCGCCAGTCCCCCGCGATCCGTCCGCACCAGCGGCAGTACGGCGCGGCATGCGACGAGGTCAGCTCCAGGGGCCCTTGGCAGACGGTGCACCGGGCGGGACCGCGGCACCGGGCGCAGCCGAGCGAGGGCAGGTACCCGCGCCTGGGCACCTGGACGAGGATGGGCCCTGTCGTCAGGGCCTGCCGCGCGGTACGGAGGGCGAGGTGCGGCAGCCGGGCCGTCCGGGCCGCCTCGTCGCGGGCCAGGTCGGCCTCATCGCCGACGGGCCGGATGCGCGGGGCCGCCCGGCGCAGCCGGTCTCGATCCGGGACGAGGGCGCGGGCCCAGCCGGCCTCGACGATCTGGGTCGCATCGGTCGTCCGGGCGAAGCCGCCGATGAGCGCGCCCGCCCCGGCTCGGTGCGCGCGCAGCGCCAGCACCTCGCGGGCGTGCGGGTACGGCGCGTGCGGCTCGGCGTGCACGTCGTCGCCGTCGTCCCACAGCACGACCAGGCCCAGGTCGCTCACGGGGGCGAACATCGCCGCGCGCGTGCCGACGACGGCCTGGACGGCGCCGCGACGGACGGCCAGCCACCTGCGGTACCGCTCGGCGGGCCCCAGCTCGGCGGTCAGGGCCACATGCCGGCCGGCCCCGAGCTCGGCGGTGAGGGCGGCGTCGACACGTTCTACGTCCCTTCGGTCCGCTACGACGATCACCGCGCCCCGTCCGCCGGCCAGCGTCGCCCTGACGGCCCGGGCGATGGCCGCGGTCCAGTCCGGTCCCGGCAAGGCGGTCCACACCGCTCGCGGCGACCTGCCCTGGCGCAGCGCGGCCAGGAACGACGGCCCGGCCGGGTACGCCGCCCACGGCCCCGGTGCCGGCCCCGCCGTACCCCCGCGGCCGGCCGGCTGATCACGCCGCTCGGCCTCCGCGTCGTTCGTCGCGTCGGCCGGGCCGGGTGCGGACGCGGCGTGCGCTTCCTCGGCGGCGGGCGCGGGCCCGGCCACCGCGACAGGCGACGACTCGGTTCCGGCGGCGGGCGGCCGCTCGGCCTCGGCGCGGGCGTGACGGGGCGGGATCGCCAGCCGCAGCACGTCGGCGAGGGTGCCGGCGTAGCGGTCGGCGACCTCGCGGGCGAGCGCCGCGATCTCGGCGCTGAGCACGGGCTCCGGTGAGGTGACCCGTTCCAGGTAGGCGAGCCGGCCCTCGTGATCGCTTTCCTCGACCCGGTCCAGGATGAAGCCGTCGACGAGCTGACCGGCGAACCGCACCCGCACCCGGCAGCCCGGCACCGCCGTCGCGTCCAGGTCGGCGGGGACGAGGTAGTCGAACGGGCGGTCCAGGTGCGGCAGCGACATGTCCACGGCCACGCGCGCGACCTTCAGCGTGTCGGCCGGCCGCCGGACCTGTTTCCGCGCCGTCCCGCCCTTTCCGCGCTTGCCTTTCGCCGCGCCCTTCGCCGCGCCCTTCGCCGCGCCCTTCGCCGCGCCTTGCCCCTCGCCTTGCCCCTCGCTCGCCGCGGCGCCGGCGGCTTCGTCCATGCCCGGGATGAGCCCCGTCTCAGTCCCGCGCTTCGCCACGTCACCCGTCCTACCAGACTCAGCGCCTGGTCACGCACTTCGGACCACGTCGCGCCGGTTCGTACGATGCTGATCGTGCGGACCTTGGTGCTGTGGGACATCGACCACACGTTGATCAACGCCGGCGGAGTCTCCCGGCAGCTGTACGCGACGGCGTTTTCCAAGGTGACGGGCCGGGCCCTGGAGCATCTGGCCGACATGGCCGGGCGTACCGAGCGGGCGATCGCCGCGGACACGCTCACCCTGAACGGCCTGGTCGCGTCCGAGGCGGTGCTGGTGGAGCTGTGCGCCGCCGTGGCCGCCGAGTTCGTCGCGAACGAGGCGCTGGTCCGGCGGCGGGGCCGCGCCCTGCCCGGCGCCGCGGCGGCGCTCGCCGCGGTGGCGCGCCGGCCGGAGGCGGTGCAGTCCGTGCTGACCGGCAACATCGAGTCGGTCGCCGTCAGCAAGCTGACGGCCTTCGGCCTCGCCCGCTACATCGACTTCGCGGTCGGCGCGTACGGCATGGATCACGCCGACCGGCCCCGGCTCGTACGGCTGGCCCAGCAGCGGGCGGCCGCGGCGTACGGGCGGCCGTTCAGCAGGGAGTCGACGGTGCTCATCGGCGACACACCGCATGACGTCACGGCCGGGCACCTGGGCGGCGCCCGGGTCGTCGCGGTGGCCAGCGGGTACAGCGACCGCGCCGCGCTCGAGGCCGCCGGAGCCGACGTCGTGCTCGACGACCTCAGCGACACCGGCGCCGTACTGGCCGCCCTCCTCGATCCGCCCTGACCACAACCGAAGGCCCCGGCGATCGAGATCACCGGGGCCCACGACGAGGCGGTCCGACCGGGCGCTACAGCCCCACGGCGGCGCGGAGGGCGTCGACGCGGTCGGTGGACTCCCAGGAGAAGTCCGGGTCCTGGCGGCCGAAGTGACCGTAGGCCGCGGTCTTCTGGTAAATCGGGCGGAGCAGGTCGAGGTCGCGGATGATGGCGGCCGGGCGCAGGTCGAAGACCTGGAGGACGGCCTCTTCGATCTTGGCCGCCGGCACCTTCTCGGTGCCGAACGTCTCGATGAACAGGCCGACCGGGTGCGCCTTGCCGATGGCGTACGCGACCTGGACCTCGCAGCGGTCGGCGAGCCCCGCGGCCACGACGTTCTTGGCGACCCAGCGCATCGCGTACGCGGCGGAGCGGTCGACCTTGGACGGGTCCTTGCCGGAGAAGGCGCCGCCGCCGTGCCGGGCCATGCCGCCATAGGTGTCGATGATGATCTTGCGCCCGGTGAGCCCGGCGTCGCCCATCGGGCCGCCGATCTCGAACCGCCCGGTGGGGTTGACCAGCAGCCGGTAGCCGCTCGTGTCGATCTCGAGCTCGCCCACGATGGGGTCGACCACGTGCTCCTTGATGTCGGGCGCCAGCAGTTCCTTGAGATCGATGTCCGGGGCGTGCTGGGTGGACACGACCACGGTGTCGAGCCGGACCGCGTCGTCGCCGTCGTACTCGATGGTGACCTGGGTCTTGCCGTCGGGCCGCAGGTACGGCACGGTGCCGTCCTTGCGCACCGCGGTGAGGCGTTCGGCCAGCCGGTGCGCCAGCGTGATCGGCAGCGGCATCAGCTCGGGCGTCTCGCGGCAGGCGTAGCCGAACATCAGGCCCTGGTCGCCGGCGCCCTGGCGGTCGAGGTCGTCGGTGCCCTCGCCCTCGCGGGTCTCGAATGCGTCGTCGACACCCTGGGCGATGTCCGGGGACTGCGCGCCGATGGACACCGACACCCCGCACGAGTGGCCGTCGAAGCCCTTGGCGGATGAGTCGTAGCCGATCTCCAGGATCTTCTCGCGGATCACCCCGGGGAGGTCCACATAGGTCTCGGTGGTCACCTCGCCGGCGACGTGTACCTGACCGGTGGTGATGAGCGTCTCGACGGCGACCCGGCTCTTCAGGTCATCCTTGAGCATCGCGTCGAGGATCGCGTCACTGATCTGGTCCGCAATCTTGTCCGGGTGACCCTCGGTGACGGACTCGGAAGTGAACAGGCGACGGGACACGTACGTGAACTCCTTGCAGCGGCTGCTGACTGACGTAGTAGCAGGTCGGGTGTATGTGGACAGGCGGAGGCGGGCTCCTGGGCGCGCGGGTTGCGGCCGCAGTCTATCGGGGCCGGCGAAGAAGGCCAGTTAACTCCTGCCGTCGAGCCGGCCAGGCGGGGACCCGGGTCGCCACGGCCGTGAGCCGACCCGTCGCGCCCATCACGTGAGCCGGGTCACGACGAGGTCCCAGACCGTGTCGGCGAGGGCCTCCTTGGGGCCCCGCGGCACCTCGACCGACGTGCCGTCGGCGGCGAGCACGACCGCGGCGTTGTCGGCCGCGCCGAACGTCAGCTGCTCCCCCACCTCGTTGACGACGAGCAGGTCGCAGCCCTTGCGGGCGAGCTTGGCCCGGCCGTGTTCGAGCACGTTGTCGGTCTCGGCGGCGAACCCGACGATGATCTGCCCGGCGAGGCGAGCGGCCACGAGCTCGGCCAGGATGTCTGGGTTCTTGGCCAGCCGGATCGCCGGCGGCTCGGCCGTCTCCGACTTCTTGATCTTGCTGTTGAGGTAGTCGACCGGCCGGAAGTCGGCCACGGCCGCGGCCATGACCACGGCGTCCGCGTCGTGCGAGGCCTCCAGCACGGCCTTGCGCATCTCCTCCGCCGCGCCCACCTGTACGACGTGTGCGCCGGCGGGGTCGGGCAACGCCACGTTGGCGGCGACCAGCGTGACCTGGGCGCCGCGCGCCACGGCCGTACGGGCCAGGGCGTACCCCTGCAGGCCCGAGGACCGGTTGCCGACGAACCGGACCGGGTCGATCGGCTCGCGGGTGCCCCCGGCGGAGATGACGACGCGCCGCCCGGCGAGGTCGCGGTCGGCGGTGCCGCGCGCGAGGACGCGGCGGGCGACCTCGAACAGCTCGTCCGGCTCGGGCAGCCGCCCCGGACCGGTGTCGGTGCCGGTCAGCCGCCCGGACGCGGGCTCGACGACGATCGCGCCCCGGTCGCGGAGGGCGGCCACGTTGGCCTGGGTCGCCGGATGCTCCCACATCTCGGTGTGCATCGCCGGCGCGAACACGACGGGACAGCGCGCGGTGAGCAGGACGTTGGTGAGCAGGTCGTCGGCCAGTCCGTGCGCGGCCCGGGCGAGCATGTCGGCGGTCGCCGGGGCGACGAACACCAGGTCGGCCCGCTGCCCCAGCCGTACGTGCGGGACCTCGTCGACGTCCGACCACACGTCGGTGGCGACCGGATGCCCCGACAGCGCCGCCCACGTGGCCGCCCCCACGAAGCGCAGCGCGTCGCCGGTGGGTACGACACGTACCTCGTGACCCGACTCGGTGAGCCGCCGCAGCAACTCGCAGACTTTGTACGCGGCAATGCCGGCAGCCACCCCGAGGACGACTCGCTTCGGGGTGGTCTCAGTCACAGGAGCCCTCGGTCATGGTCGGGGCCGTGCGTCCCGCTCAGCGCTCGGCGGCGGGGGTCAGCCCTCGATGGGCTCGGCGGTGAGGAGGCCCTCGCGTGTCTCGCGCAGCGCGATGGACAGCGGCTTCTCCTGGACCTGGGTCTCGACGAGCGGCCCGACGTACTCGAGCAGGCCCTCACCGAGCTGGGCGTAGTAGGCGTTGATCTGCCGCGCCCGCTTGGCGGCGATGCTCACGAGGCTGTACTTGCTGTCGACGACCTCGAGGAGCTCGTCGATCGGCGGGTTGGTGATGCCTTCGGCATTGGCTGGCACGCCCGATGCCTTTCCGTAGTTGTTGGTAGTTCAGCGCCCGGTGGCGGTGCCCCCGGGACCAGCCATCAAGGCTAGCAGCTCACGGCAAACGCGCCGGACGGCCGTGTTGACCAAGGTGACGTCGAATTCCTTCTCGGCGGCGAGCTCGACCCTTGCGGTGGCGAGACGCTGCTCGATGACGTCGGGCGACTCGGTGCCGCGCCCGGACAGCCGCCGTACGAGCTCGCCCCACGACGGCGGCGCGAGGAAGACGAGGAGGGCGTCGGGCATCGCCGCGCGTACCTGGCGGGCGCCCTGCAGGTCGATTTCGAGCAGGGTGGGGACGCCGTCGGCGATCCGCTCCGCAACGGGTCGCCGGGGCGTGCCGTAGCGGTGCCCGGCGAACTCGGCCCATTCGAGCAACTCCCCCGCCGCCACGAGCCGGTCGAACTCGGCGTCGTCGACGAAGTAGTACTCGACGCCGTCGGTCTCGCCGGGCCGCGGGGCACGGGTGGTCACCGAGACCGACAGCCACACCTCGGGGTGGGCACGCCGGACCTCGGCGACGACCGTGCTCTTTCCGACGCCCGACGGCCCGGACAGGACCGTCAGACGGCGTCGCGGTCGCTGGGCTGCCCGCCCCCGCTCGGCTTCGCGGCCCAGCGAGGCCCGCGAGGGCGGAGACTGCTCAGCGTCACCCGGGGGGGTCGACGGATCGTTCCCCCGGGCCGATGCGACGGGCTGCCGCGCGCCGGCCATCGGCCGGTCGGTCGGGCCCACCGTTCCCGGAACGACCGAGGGGTCGCCCTCCGGGATTGATTCAGCTAGCCACCGCCGACCGATCGGAACCGGGCCGGCAGCGGTGTTCGCCATACCCGGGGGGTGTTGAGGGGCTCCCCCCGGGACTGACGTGAGGGGCGGCCGCGCGCCGACGGGGGGCCGGCGAGCAGCAGAAGAGTCGTCAGCGGTTGCCACCGCCGCCGAACTCACGCTCCAAGGCGGCGCGCTGGTTCGCACCGAGCCCACGGACGCGGCGCGACTCGGCAATGCCGAGGCGCTCCATGATCTGCTTTGCACGGACCTTGCCCACGCCGGGCAGAGATTCGAGCAGAGCCGAGACCTTCATCTTGCCGATGACGTCCTCTCTCTGCCCTTCCTTGAGAACCTCAGCCAGCGAGGTACCCCCGTGCTTGAGCCGGTTCTTGACCTCGGCCCGCTCACGACGGGCCTTGGCAGCCTTCTCCAGGGCTGCGGCGCGCTGTTCAGGGGTTAGGGGCGGAAGCGCCACGCCGGGTCACCTCGTGTTTCCACTCGACGGAGTCGGACGGGTTGGGAAACTAGCGAGTTCAGACCCCATAAGGCAACGTGAAGCCCCGTTTAGCCCGCCAGAAAATCACTATTATCACTTTAGGTGATGCTCTGTATGCGTACAGTACTCGATCTGGGCGTTCAGAACCACCATCCTCACCCCGGCCTGGTGTTTCGCGCGGACCCCAATCGACCCGCCGGAGACCCGGATTTCACGGATTTTCAGTGATATTTCCGGACCCGGCACACGCGGCCGATCCACACCCCGATCGGCACGCGTCAGTCCTTAGTTCGGAGCCCCGTCGTCACCCCCGATGGCCGCTCGTGCGGCGTAGCGCCGCGGCGATGCGCGCGGCCGCCGCGCCCGGGTCGGGCCCGCCCGTGATCGGCCGTCCGATCACGAGCAGATCGGCGCCCGCTGCGAGCGCCTCCTCGGGCGTGGCGACACGCGCCTGGTCCTGAGCGGCGACCCCCCGCGGTCGCACGCCCGGCGTGATGAGCGTGATGTCCGGCCCCACCTCTGCGCGGACCGCAGCGGCCTCCTGCGGCGAGCAGACGACCGCTTGGGCACCCGCGTCCACCGCGACGACCGCAAGGCGCCGTACGGCGTCTGAGGCGGGCCCAGCGAGTCCGATGCCGGCGAGGTCGGCGTCTTTGAGGGACGTGAGCACGGTGACGGCGGCGATCGCGGTGTTCGGGGCGGCCTCCACCGCCGCGCGCAGCATCGCCGCCCCGCCGGCCGCGTGCACGGTGAGGAACGCGGGCTTGAGCCGGCCCACGGCCCGCGCCGCGCCCGCGACGGTGGCCGGGATGTCGTGCAGCTTGAGGTCGAGGAAGACCTGCACCCGGTTGGCGCCGCGGACGCTGGCGACGACGTCCGGCCCGTACCTCAGGTACAGCTCCAGGCCGACCTTGACGGTGCTCACGTGCGGGGTGACCAGGCTGGCCCACCGGGCGGCGGTCTCGAGGTCCGGCGCGTCGAGGGCGACGGCGATGGGGGCTGGGTCGGTCACGACGTCGACTCCTCGGTCTTGTGCCGGCCGCCCCCCACAGCGGCGCCCCGGAAATCGGAGGCCCCCGGCCCGGAGGCCCCCGCTCCGGAGGCGGCGGGACTCAATGCCCCGGGCCGGGCGGTGCTGTCCGCCGGTGAACGGGGAGGGATGGCTGCCGTGTGCTCGGGCCTGATCTTCCTGGGAGCGTTCCCCGTTGTGCGGTGCGCGAGTCCTACGGCGTCGGTGAGCCGCCCGATCCCGCGCCCCGACAACGCCTCCTCCAGCTCCTTGAGGATCCGGGGCGGGGCCGACGGGTCGTGCAGCAGCGCGGTCCCGACCGCGACCGCCGACGCTCCGGCCAGGATGAACTCCAGCGCGTCGAGCCCGCTCGCCACCCCGCCGACGCCGATGACCGGCACCTTCGGCACCGCGGCGTGCACCTCGTACACGCACCGAAGCGCGATCGGCCGGATCGCCGGCCCGGACAGGCCGCCGGCGAGCACGCCGGGCTGCGCGGGCCGGGGCGCGCTCGTGTCGATCGTCATGCCCTGCACGGTATTGATCACCGTCAGCGCGTCCGCGCCCGCGTCGACGCAGGCCAACGCCATGGTCACGATGTCGGCAACGTCCGGCGACAGCTTCGCGATCACCGGTACGTCGTGCCGGGTGTGCGCCCGGACGGCCCGTACGACCTCGGCCGACGCGTCGGCGTGCGCGGCGAACATCACGCCGCGGTCCTCGGCGTTCGGGCAGGCGAGGTTCACCTCCACGGCGGTCACGCCGGGCGTGTCGTGCAGCCGCCGGCCCACCTCGGCGTACTCGTTGACGCTGTTGCCCGCGATCGACACGACCGTGCGGGCACCCCGCTTGAGCAGCCAGGGGAGGTTCTTGGCCAGGAACGCCTCCATGCCGGGCCCGGGCAGGCCGGTCGCGCCGAGCAGGCCGCTCGGCGTCTCGGCGGCCCGGGGCAACGGGCGGCCCGCCCGCGGTTCCAAGGTGATCGACGGCGTCACGAACGCGCCGAGCTTGGTCAGGTCGAAGAACTGCGTCAGCTCCCGGCCCCACCCGCCGCAACCCGCCGCGTTCAGCACCGGGTTGGGCAGCTCGACGTGGCCCAGCCACGTGGCCGTCGTCGTCATGGTGTCTCCCGCGCAAGCCTCGGCGCTCTCAACCTGTCTCCCGCGCTGTCACAGGGCCTCCGGGAGTGGATCTCCGCTCGGATGCCGGACCGGTACGGCGCGCGGCGCTCCGAGGGCGTCGAACGGTACCGATCCCACATCGTCCCAGCGCACCCGCTCGCCGCGCAGCACGGGGCCGTCGGCGCACACGCGCACCATCCTGGTCACCCCGTCGTCGCCGACGACGGGGAGCACGCACGTCATGCACAGGCCGGTGCCGCACACGCCGGTGTCCTGGAGGTACGCCTCCGTGGACACCTGGGCCGGGAGGCCGTACTTCGCGGCGATCGCGGTCACCGAACGAAGCGACGTCATCGGGCCGCACGCGTACACCACGTCGGCCTGTACCTGCTCGATCACCTGGGGCAGCACGTCGACGACCGAGGCGGTGACGTCGACGTCGTCGTCGCCGAGCCCATACCCGCTCGTCTCGGCGACGACCGTCGCGGAGGCGCCGACGCGGCGCGCCGACCGGGCGCCGAAGATCTCGCTCGGCCCAGTCGCACCCAGCACGAAGTGCACGTCGCAGCGGCGGCGGCGCAGCGCGTCGGCCAGTGAGAACAGCGCGGCCGCGGCGTGCGCCCAGCCGACCAGCACGCACGTCACCGGGTCGCGCGGCAGCGGGAACGGGCGGCCCAGCGGCCCCACCAGGTCGACGCTGTCGCGCGACCGCAGGCCCGCCAGCCACCGCGAGCCGGCGTCGCGCTCGGCGAACACGAACTCCACCGTGCCGCCGTAGTCGGACTTGACCCCGTACACCGAAAAGCACCGGCGCAGCAGCAGGCTGGTGTGCGCACCGCCCACCTCGAGCGCGACGAACTGACCGGGCCGGAACCGCTCCGCCACCGCCGGGGCCACCAGCGTCATCGCGTGGTAGGCCTCGACCTGGCGGACCGTCAGCACCGTCGCCGACGCCTGCACCGGCGCATCCGTCAAGGTTCCCGCCTCTCCCCGGCGCGAAGGTGCTCGGCGTGCTCCTGCAATGAGCGCACGCCCACGTCGCCGCGCACGATCGCCTCGATGCCCTGGACGGCGGCGCCCAGGCCCTGCACCGTGGTGACGGACGGGATGCCGCGCAGGACGGCGGCGGTGCGGATCTCATAGCCGTCGAGGCGCGGACCGGACTGCCCTGGACTGCCGAAGGGCGTGTTCACGATCAGATCCACCTCGCCGTCGAGGATGCGCCGTACGATCGTCGGCTCCCCGTCGGATCCCGGCCCTGCGCTGTGCTTTCGAACGATCTTGGCACGGACACCGTTACGACGCAGGACTTCGGCGGTCCCCTGCGTGGCAAGAATCTCAAAGCCCAGGTCAGCAAGGCGTTTCACGGGGAAGATCATGGCACGCTTGTCCCGGTTGGCCACGGAGACGAAGGCCCGGCCCTTGGTCGGCAGCGACGCGCCGTAGGCCGCCTGCTGCGACTTGGCGTACGCCGTGCCGAACACCTCGTCGATGCCCATGACCTCGCCGGTCGACCGCATCTCCGGACCGAGCACGGTGTCGACGCCGTGCCCCTCGGCGGTGCGGAACCGGTCGAACGGCAGCACCGCCTCCTTGACCGCGATCGGCGCGTCGAGCGGCAGCGTGCCGCCGTCGCCCGCCGCCGGCAGCAGGCCCTCGGCGCGCAGCCGGGCGATCCGCGCGCCCATCATGATCCGTGCCGCCGCCTTGGCCAGCGGCACCGCGGTCGCCTTCGACACGAACGGCACCGTACGGGAGGCCCGCGGGTTGGCCTCCAGGACGTACAGCACCCCGGCGGCCAGGGCGTACTGAACGTTCATCAGCCCGCGCACGCCGACGCCGCGCGCGAGCGCCTCGGTCGACTCGCGGATCCGCTGGATGTCCTCGCGGCCCAGCGTGATCGGCGGCAGCGCGCACGCCGAGTCGCCCGAGTGGATGCCGGCCTCCTCGATGTGCTCCATCACGCCGCCGAGGTACAGCTCCTCGCCGTCGTAGAGGGCATCGACGTCGATCTCGATCGCGTCGTCGAGGAACCGGTCGACCAGCACCGGATGCTCCGGGCTCACTTGGGTGGCCCGGTACATGTACGACTCGAGCGTCGTGTCGTCGTACACGATCTCCATGCCCCGCCCGCCGAGGACGTACGACGGCCGGACCAGCACCGGGTAGCCGATCTCGGCCGCGATCGCCCGCGCCTGCTCGTAGGAGGTGGCGGTGCCGTGCTTGGGCGCGGGCAGCCCGGCGCGGGCCAGCACCTGCCCGAACGCCCCCCGCTCCTCGGCGAGATGGATGCTCTCCGGCGACGTGCCGACGATCGGCACGCCGGCGTCCTTGAGCCGCTGCGCCAGGCCGAGCGGAGTCTGCCCGCCGAGCTGGACGATCACCCCGGCGACGGTGCCGCTCCGCTGCTCGGCGTACACGACCTCGAGGACGTCCTCCAGCGTGAGCGGCTCGAAGTAGAGCCGGTCGGAGGTGTCGTAGTCGGTCGACACGGTCTCCGGGTTGCAGTTGACCATCACGGTCTCGAATCCGGCGTTGTGCAGCGTGAACGACGCGTGCACGCAGCTGTAGTCGAACTCGACGCCCTGCCCGATCCGATTCGGCCCGCTGCCCAGGATGATCACCTTGGGCCGGTCGCCCGGCGGCACCTCGGTCTCCTCGTCGTACGTCGAGTAGAGGTACGGCGTGCGCGCGGCGAACTCCGCGGCGCACGTGTCGACCGTGTGGTAGACCGGCCGGACCCCGAGGGCGTGCCGTACCTCCCGGACGACCTGCTCGGACAGGCCGCGCAGCCCGGCGAGCTGGGCGTCGGAGAAGCCGTGCCGCTTGGCGAGCAGCAGCCGTTCCCCGGTGAGCGCGTCGGCGGCGGACCTGATCGTCTCGGCGACCTCGTTGATCGCGGCGATCTGGTCGATGAACCACGGATCGATGCCGGTGGCCTCGTGCAGCTCCGGCACGGTCGCGCCCGCGCGCAACGCCTCCTGGACGGCGCGCAGCCGGCCGTCGTGCGGGGTACGGCTGCGGTCGACGAGCGCGGCGCGCTCCCCCGCCGGCTCGGCCCAGGAGAACGCCGACCCCGGCTGCTCCAGCGACCGGAACGCCTTCTGCAGGGCCTCCGGGAAGGACCGGCCGATGGCCATCGCCTCGCCCACCGACTTCATGTGCGTGGTGAGCGTCGGGTCGGCCCCGGGGAACTTCTCGAACGCGAACCGCGGCACCTTGACCACGACGTAGTCGAGGCTGGGCTCGAAGCTGGCCGGCGTCTCCCGCGTGATGTCGTTGGGGATCTCGTCGAGCGTGTAGCCGATCGCCAGCTTCGCCGCGATCTTGGCGATCGGGAACCCGGTGGCCTTCGAGGCCAGCGCCGACGACCGCGACACGCGCGGGTTCATCTCGATCACGATCATCCGGCCGGTCTCCGGGTGGATCGCGAACTGGATGTTGCAGCCTCCGGTGTCGACGCCGACGGCCCGGATCACGGCGATGGCCACGTCGCGCATGTGCTGGTACTCGCGGTCGGTCAGCGTCATCGCGGGCGCGACGGTGATCGAGTCGCCGGTCTGCACGCCCATCGGGTCGACGTTCTCGATCGAGCAGACGACGACCACGTTGTCGTTGCGATCGCGCATGAGCTCGAGCTCGAACTCCTTCCAGCCGAGAACCGACTCCTCGAGCAGCACCTCGCTGGTCGGGCTGGCCGCCAGCCCGGCCCCGGCGATCCGGCGCAGATCGGCCTCGTCGTGGGCCATCCCGGACCCGGCACCGCCCAGCGTGAAGGACGGCCGGACGACCAGCGGGTAGCCGAGCGTCGCGGCCGCGGCCAGGCAGTCGTCCATGGAGTGGCAGATCACACTGCTGGCCACCCCTGTATCGAGCTCGGCGCCTATGCTCTGCACGATCTTCTTGAACCGCTCCCGGTTCTCGCCGGCCTGGATCGCCTCGATGCGGGCGCCGATGAGCTCGACGCCGTACCGCTCCAGCACCCCGCCCTCGTGCAGCGCCACCGCCGTGTTGAGCGCCGTCTGCCCGCCCAGCGTGGGCAGCAGCGCGTCAGGCCGCTCCTTGGCGATGACCTTCTCGACCGTCTCCGGCGTGATCGGCTCGACGTACGTGGCGTCGGCGAACTCCGGGTCGGTCATGATCGTCGCCGGGTTGCTGTTGACGAGCGAGACCCTCAGCCCCTCGGCTCTGAGCACGCGGCAGGCCTGGGTCCCCGAGTAGTCGAACTCGCACGCCTGGCCGATGACGATCGGCCCCGACCCGATGACCAGGACGGACGTCAGATCCTCGCGCCGCCCCATCAGGCCCCCCGCTCCATCAGCTCGCAGAAGCGGTCGAAGAGCCCGGACGCGTCGTGCGGGCCGGCGGCGGCCTCGGGATGGTACTGGACGCTGAACGCCGGGTGGTCGAGCAGCCGCAGCCCCTCGACGCAGCCGTCGTTGAGGTTGACGTGGCTCACCTCGGCCCGTCCGTACGGAGTGTCGAACGGCTCTTCGATGGGCGCGGCGACGGCGAACCCATGGTTGTGCGCCGAGATGTCGACCTTCCCGGTCCGACGGTCCCGCACCGGCTGGTTGACCCCGCGGTGCCCGAACCGCAGCTTGTACGTGCCGAGTGCGAGGGCCCGGCCGAGGATCTGGTTGCCCAGGCAGATCCCGAAGACCGGCCGCCCGGCGTCCAGCACGCCGCGCATGGACGCCACCGCGTAGTCGCAGGCCGCCGGGTCGCCGGGGCCGTTGCTGTAGAACACGCCGTCCGGTGCGATACCGAGGATCTCCTCGGCCGTCGTGGCCGCCGGGAGCACGTGGACCTCGCAGCCGCGCCCGGCCATGCGGCGCGGTGTCATGGTCTTGATGCCGAGGTCGACGGCGGCCACCTTGAAGCGCGGCGGTCCCTGCGCCGCCACGACGTACGGCTCCGGAGTAGAGACCGCGCGGGCCAGGTCGGCGCCGACCATCGACGGGCTGTCGAGCACACGCCGCACCAGGCCGGCGACGTCCTGCTCGGCGGCCGGGCCGCTGAACAGCCCCGCCCGCATGGCCCCCCGGTCTCGCAGGTGCCTGGTCAGCGCCCGGGTGCCGGGCATCGCGATGCCGACGATGCCGTACGCCTTCAGCTCGGCGTCCAGCGACCGTCGCGCCCGCCAGCTCGACGGCATCCGGGACGGCTCCCGCACGGCATAGCCGGCCACCTGGATCCTTTTCGACTCGGGGTCGTCGTCGTTGGCCCCGGTGTTGCCGATGTGCGGGGCCGTCATCGCCACGATCTGCCGGTGGTACGACGGGTCGGTCAAGGTCTCCTGGTAGCCGGTCATGCCGGTGTTGAAGACCATCTCGCCGAACGTTTCGCCCTCCGCGCCGTACGACGTGCCACGGAAGACCCTGCCGTCCTCCAGGACAAGGATCGCCGTCATGTGAGCTTTCCTTCGAGGACGGTCGGACGGCCCTGCAGGAAGGTGGCGACGACACGGCCCGGCAGCTCGAGCCCGGCGAACGGGCTGTTGCGGCTCTTCGAGGCGAAGCCCGTCGGGTCGACCGTGCCGCGCGCCGCCGCGTCGTACAGCGTGATGTTGGCCGGCGAGCCGGCGGTGAGCGGCCGGCCTTGGCCGGTGAGCCGGCCGATGCCTGCCGGGCGGTACGACATCCGGTCGGCGACCCCGGCCCAGTCGAGCAGCCCGGTCTCGACCATGGCCTCATGCACGACCGAAAGGGCGGTTTCGAGGCCGATCATGCCCATGGCCGCCACGGCCCACTCGGTCTCCTTGGCCTCGATCGGGTGCGGTGCGTGGTCGGTCGCGACGCAGTCGATCGTGCCGTCGGCCAGCGCCGTCCGCAGCGCGGTGACGTCCTCGGCCGTACGGAGCGGGGGGTTCACCTTGAAGACCGGGTCGTAGGTGTCGGCGCGTTCGTCGGTGAGCAGCAGATGGTGCGGGGTGACCTCGGCGGTCACCTGCCAGCCCTTGCTCTTCGCCCAGCGGATGATCTCCACCGAGCCCGCCGTGGACACGTGGCAGACGTGCAGCCGCGACCCGACATGCGCCGCCAGCAGCGAGTCTCTCGCGATGATCGACTCCTCGGCGACCGCCGGCCAGCCGACCAGGCCGAGCCGCGCCGACATCTCGCCCTCGTTGAGCTGGGCGCCCTCGGTGAGCCGCGGCTCCTGGGCGTGCTGGGCGATGACGCCGTCGAAGGCCTTGACGTACTCCAGCGCCCGGCGCATCAGGACGGCGTCCGCGACGCAGTGGCCGTCGTCGGAGAACACGCGAACACCCGCCGCCGAGTCGGCCATCGCACCCAGCTCGGCGAGCTGGGTGCCCTCGATGCCGCGCGTCACCGCGCCGACCGGCTGCACGTGGCAGGCGCCCGCCTCGCGGCCGAGACGCCAGACCTGCTCGACGACCCCGGCCGTGTCGGCCACAGGCTCGGTGTTGGCCATGGCATGTACGACCGTGTAGCCGCCGAGCGCGGCGGCGCGAGTGCCCGATTCGACGGTCTCGGCGTCCTCCCGGCCCGGTTCGCGCAGGTGCGTGTGCAGGTCGACCAGGCCGGGCAGCGCGACGAGGCCGTCGGCGTCGATCGTCTCGGCGCCCCGCTCGTCGAGCCCGGAGCCGACATCGGCGATGACACCGTCGCGGACCAGCAGGTCGGCCGGCGCGCCGCCGAGCACCCGGGCGCCCTTGATCAGGTACGTCATGACGTCGCCCCCGTCGTCTGGCCCGTCGTCTGGCCCGTGGTGGAAACGGCGGGCGCGGAGCCGCCGAGCAGCAGGTAGAGCACCGCCATCCGCACCGTCACCCCGTTGGTCACCTGCTCGACGATGGTCGAGCGCGGCGAGTCGGCCACGTCGGCGGCGATCTCGACGCCCCGGTTCATCGGGCCCGGGTGCATGACGAGGGCGTGGTCCGGCAGCTGGCCCATCCGTCTCACGTCCAGTCCGTACCGGCGGCTGTACTCCCGTACGGTCGGGAAGTACGCAGCACTCATCCGCTCGGCCTGCACCCTGAGCATCATGATCACGTCGGTCTTGGAGATCACCGCGTCCAGGTCGTACGACACCGCGCACGGCCAGGTGTCGACCGCGACGGGCAGCAGCGTGGGCGGGGCGACCAGGGTCACCTCGGCGCCCAGCGTGTGCAGCAGCAGCACGTTGGAACGCGCCACCCGGCTGTGCAGGATGTCGCCGACGATCGTGATCTGGCGGCCCTCCAGGCCGCCGAGCCGGCGGCGCATGGTGAACGCGTCAAGCAGCGCCTGGGTGGGGTGCTCGTGCGTGCCGTCACCGGCGTTGACCACGCTGCCCCGGACCCAGTTGGCCAGACGGTACGGCGCGCCGGACGCGCTGTGCCGGATGACCACGCCGTCGGCACCCATCGCCTCCAGGGTCAGCGCGGTGTCCTTGAGGCTCTCGCCCTTGGAGACGCTGGACCCCTTCGCCGAGAAGTTGATGACGTCCGCGGACAGCCGCTTGGCCGCCGCCTCGAACGAGATGCGCGTACGGGTCGAGTCCTCGAAGAACAGGTTGACCACCGTACGGCCGCGCAGCGTCGGCAGTTTGGGGATGGGCCGCTCCGCGACCTGGGCGAGCTCTTCGGTGGTGTCGAGGATCAGCAGGGCGTCGTCCCTGGTCAGGTCGGCCGCCGAGATGAGATGACGCTTCATTGCGATTGACCGCCCTTCGAGTCGAGCAGCACCGTGTCGCGGCCGTCGATTTCGGACAGCAGGACCTTGACGGTCTCGGCCTGCGAGGTGGGGAGGTTCTTGCCGACGTAGTCGGCGCGGATGGGCAGCTCCCGATGGCCGCGGTCGACCAGGATGGCCAGTTGTACGGCGCGGGGCCGGCCGAGGTCGTTGAGCGCGTCGAGGGCGGCCCGGACGGTGCGGCCCGAGAACAGCACGTCGTCGACGAGCACGACGATCTTGCCGTCGACGCCGTCCGGCGGCAGCTCGGTCTTGCCGAGCGCGCGGGCGGGGCGCATCCGCAGGTCGTCCCGGTACATCGTCACGTCGAGGGAACCCCAGGGCATCGGGCGGCCCTCGACCTCGCCGATACGCTCCGCGAGCCGGCGGGCGAGTGTCACGCCCCGCGTCGGGATGCCGAGGAGTACGACGTCACGGCCACCCTTGGTCCGCTCGAGTATCTCGTGGGCGATCCGGGTGAGCGCGCGGGTGATGTCGGGTGCTTCGAGGACGGCTTTGTGAGATTCGGCGCTCTGGGACCGGCCGTCGGTCTTGGTGACTTCGGCTCCGGCGGGCGATTTGCGCATCGCATCGGGGGGTCGTCCCCCCGGGTTGGCGTCACGGGCTTTGGCGAAGCCGGCCGGAGGCCGTGGAGCACCACCTGTCGCCTCGCGCTGTCCGTCACCCTCCGCCGCAGGGGCCCCCGAAGGCATGGAGGCAGCATCCACCACAGAAACCTCCTTTCCCGCCTCACGGGACGGGTCTTAAAGGACGTTTGGTCCCCCACACGGTAGCAGCTCGGTCACCTTTCCCCGAACCGGACACGCCGATGTCTGCCCAGGTGAGAGGGGTCACATTGGCGACTGATAGCGGCGCGGCAGTTCGACCGAACACGCGGCGCCACAAGGCCGCACGAGCCCCGCGGGAGTGTCCCCTACGACGCTTTCGCGGGTGGCCGGTTCGACCCCTTTTTTCCAATCAGCTTGACCAATGGCCGTACCCGTTTTACCGTCACTGTCCGTAACCATCCCAGGGGCCGAATCCCTGGGGCCCGACAACGACGACCAAGTGAGCCTTGGGGGGCCGCAAAGATGCCGTCTGAATACGCAAAGGCTCTCGGCGCGAGACTTCGCGCCATCCGCACCCAGCAGGGCCTGTCCCTGCACGGTGTGGAGGAGAAGTCTCGTGGCCGCTGGAAGGCCGTCGTCGTGGGTTCGTACGAGCGGGGCGACCGCGCCGTCACCGTTCAGAAGCTGGCCGAGCTCGCCGAGTTCTACGGCGTGCCGGTATCCGAGTTGCTCCCCGGCGGCTCGGCACCGAGCCCGCTCGGTCCGACGCCGAAGCTCGTGATCGATCTCGAGCGACTGCAGCAGCTTCCGAAGGACAAGGCCGGTCCACTCGCCCGCTACGCCGCGACGATTCAAAGCCAGCGGGGCGACTACAACGGAAAGGTCCTGTCCATCAGGCAGGAAGACCTCCGTTCGCTCGCCGTGATCTACGACAAGTCGCCGACCGAGCTGACCGAGGAGCTCATCGGCTGGGGCGTGCTCGACCCTGAAGCACGCCGCGCCGTCGAGGCCTTCTAACCCGAACGCCTCGGCACTACCGAATCGCAGAGTGGTGTCCAGGCGGGTCACCTCACGTACGGGGAGCCGGCCACACCCGGTGGCCGTGTCCAATCCTCGCTACACCCGAGGCCCCGCCTGTACACCGCATCACAAACCTGGCCGGCCCGTCCGCGGCGGCCGCGGATGGACGATTGCCGCCCAGGTCAGGGAGCGGCGGTCCGCGCCGCGGTGACCGCGACCGTGGTGTAGCGCATCGTGAAGCCGCCCCCCACCGCGTCGATGGCGGCGCCGATGCCCGCAAGCAGGTCCTGCAGCGTGACCGGCGGGAACTGGCTGTGGCCGCCGAAGGTGGGCACCTGGTCCAGCCATTGGTCGCGGGTGTACGGCCGGTCCCAGTCCCATCGCCATTGCTCCGGGTCGCCGAACCCGCCGGTTTGCCGGATACCTTCGGCCGCCTTGGTGAGAATCGCCGAGTAGACGTCCAGGGCGGGCATCACTCGACCGTGAACGGGATCGTCGGGTAGCACTCGGTGGTAGACCGCGGCGAACGCTTCAGCCAGGTCCGGCGGAGGCTGGAATACATTCCAGAACACGGCCAGCCGGCCGCCGGGACGCAGCGCCTGCGCCGCCTTGGCCGCTCCCGTCACCGGATCCACCCAGTGCCAGGTCTGTCCGGCGATGACCGCGTCGAATGTCCGTCCAGCGGGCTCCCAGGCCTCGAACGCCGCCACCTCGACCTCGAGCCCCTGCCGGCGGGCCGGCTCGGCCATCCGTTCGTCGACGTCGACTCCGAGCACCCGGCAACCGGCCGCCAGAAACTGCCGTGCCGCGATGCCGGTCCCGCAGCCGACATCGAGGACGTCCGGGCCGGGACTGCCGGCGGTGATCCGCTCGACCATGGCGTCGGGGTAGCGGGGCCGGGTCCGGTCGTAGCGTTCGGCGTCCGAGCCGAACGACTCCGCCATCTGCCGGTGTTGATGAGGCTCTTGTTCGGAGGGACGCGCCTGCTCAGGCGGTATAGTGGGCATACGCCCACTCTAGTGGGCATCTGCCCACTAGAGAAGGCTGGGCGTGCGGGAGGGGTACACGGTGCCGACAGGGGTGGCCATCCGCGATCCGCGCGAGCAGCTGTTCGACGCCGCCGAGCGCGTCCTGCTCCGGGACGGGCCCAGCGCGCTGACCAGCCGGGCGGTCACTACTGAGGCGGGCTGCGCCAAGGGCGTCCTGCACCGGCACTTCGCCGACTTCGACGCCTTCCTCGCCGAGCTCGTGCTGGATCGCATCGCCCGGCTGGACGGCCAGGCCGCCGCCCTGCACAGCGCCGCCGGGACCCGCACCGTCGCCGACAACCTCACCGGCGCACTGACGGACCTGTTCGAGTCGGTAGCCGTGGCGATCGTCGGCCTCATCACCTCCCGGGACGGCCTGCGCGCCCGGCTGCGGCAAACCAGGCCGACAGGCGTCCCGCTCCTGACGGAGGCTGCGGCCATGATCGCCTCCTATCTCAGCCTCGAGCGCGAGCTGGGCCGCATCGCCTCCGCTGCCGACGTCGACACGCTCGCCCCGACGCTGATCGGAGCCGGCCACCTGCTGTTCGCCGATCGGAAAGGCGCGCCTCCCGAGCCCGAAGCCGTCCACAAGGTCGTGATCACGGTCATCGCCACCGTCGCACAAGACCCGCCGTAGCCGGCCGAGGCGTGTCCGGGCGCGCGGGCGGCTCCGCATGCGCAGGCGTGCTGGCGGCGGCTCCGCATGCGCAGGCGTGCTGGCGGTCCCTCCGCCGACAGGTGGTGTGACGACGTCAAGGGCGCGGGTGGACGGGGTACGGGGCATCGTCTAGACGTGGCCGGAAGGGCGGTTCGGAGAGCGCACGAGGTCGCGCCGATGGGCCGCCCCGGGGGGTTGGACGGCGCCCATCGGCGCGACAGCTCGGCCCGCCACCGGCCGCATCGCAGTACTGGCCGCATGCGGCGGGCCTGTCCTTCGTGGTCGACGGAGGGGTGGAGTTCTCGGCGGTGCGACCTGATTCGTCGGTCGCGCTCGTTTGTGTGTCTTCGGCCGGCCGATCTGGTCGTGTGCCGGCGGGCGGTTGAGATTCGGGTCAGCTGGCGCGGGAGTCGGGGATGGGCAGTGTCGGCTGGCCGGGCAGGCCCAGCGTCTCCTCGACGAGGGACACGAAGACCTCCGCGTCGTGCAGCAGCTCGTCGGCCTCGAAGGCGGCGACCGCGCGAGGCAGCCCCGCCTCGGCGGCGGCGCGCTTGTCGGCCCCGGCGGCGAAGAATGCGGCCCACTCCCGGAGGGTGGGGTCGGCGGCGGGGAGCAGCACCCATACGCTGCGCGGCCGCCCGCGGCGATGCGCGTCGACGGGCTCCTTGGCCGCCAGCACAGCCGCGGCCGCGCGCAGCGCCGCCAGGTGTGCCGCGACGTAACGCATGTCAGGCCGGGAGGTCTCCGCCGCCTCGGCGAGCCCCTGCCTGGCCGCGTGCAGCAACGACTCCGCGGAGTGCGCGACTCGTCGGGTCGGCAACTGCCGTACGGTCGTGGTCACGGACATGACCTGCCTCCTTCTCGCCGGGACCTGGAGATCGCCCCGGTTGAACACGGCGCGGGGTCCGGGGGTCGCCCCGGATAAACACAGCGGGCCACGGCGAGCCGACCCCTAGGTCGGCGAGCAGCAGCCGCCGCCATGGGGCCGGTCGGACGAGGAGCTTCCCCTCACCCCGTCCGACCGATGCGTCGCGCCTGACATGTCGCCGTCAGCCGAGACGTGCCCCTGGCGCGGGCCGCGAGTCCCGCGCCAACCCCGAACTAATGTTCGACGCACCTCCAGTAAACCGCCCCGGCTCCGATTCGTCAATGTGTTCGAAACCGGCCTCGCCGACTCGCATCGGCCCAGGTCACTGGACGCATGACCAAGTAGACCAGGAGGGTCTGACAAAACCCGCGGACGGCCTCGCAGGGGACGTGGCGAAGGGTGGAGCTACCGGCGGACGTGGACGGCGACGTTGGTGCCGACGAGCTTGGGGAACAAGTCCGCCGTGTGCATCGGGATGCGTACGCAGCCGTGCGACACCGGCGAGGGCGGCACGGACGGGTAGCCGTGGACGGCGATGCCGCCGTTGAAGTAGACCGGGTTGTAGAGATGGCCCAGCGGGCCGTCGTCCCAGCCGCTCACCCGACGGCCCGTACGGAAGTCGCCGGTCGACGTGACGGCGTAGCGGCAGCGCGGCTTGTCCGCGCCGGGGTCCTTGGCGCAGTAGTAGTAGCCGCCGCCCGAGGAGATGTGGGAGATCAGCACCGGCTCGCCGTCCTTGTAGACCACGAGGAACTGGTGTTTGAGGTCGATGTCGACCCGATCCTGCTCGTGCTTCTTGGCGACCGGCTTGGGTGTACGCGGCGCGTCCATGGCCCGCCAGAACCGCTTGCTCACGGTCCCGCTGACCTTGAGATGGTTGACCTTCTCGAAGGTCCACACGGCCGCCTGCGTCGTCGGGCCGTACTTTCCGTCGACCTTGCCCGGGTCGTAGTGCAGATCCTTGAGGCGTTGCTGGAGTGCCCGTACGTCAGAGTTGCGGGCGCCCGGCTTGAGCTTGCGCCGCGCCTCGGGTGGCGTGGTGGACGGGGTGGGAGTCGGGGTCAGTGTGGGCGCCGGGGCCGCCGCGGACGGCGGCGACGTCCGCGGCTGGGTGGCGGCGCTCTGCGGCCGCGCGTCACCGGACCCGCCGCAGCCGGCCAGCAACATCGTGCCGCCCGCGAGCAACACCCCGGCCAGTCCCACTCGTTCGGTCATCATCGTCCCCTCTGCGCGACCGCGCGTCGCCGGCGTCGCCGGCACCGGTCCGTGCTCGCTCCACAAAGGAATGCCCGATCGGGCGCTCCCCGTTCGCACACAGGCCACATTCGGCACTCCCTACGACGATCGTCATGGTCCTCCGGTTCGTTTCGAAAAGACCGCTTAAAGTGCATGCCATGCATCCCAACGCCGAAATCGTGGCCGCTCGCCTGCGTGAACTCGGAGTCACCGGCACGGTCGTCGAGCTGCCGGAGCCCGCCCCGACCGCGGCGGCCGCCGCCGAGCAGCTCGGCTGCGAGATCGGCGCGATCGCCAACAGCCTGGTGTTCTCCGCCGACGGCGCGCCGCTCTTGGTCCTCACCAGCGGTGCCCATCGCGTCGACACCGTCCAGGTGGCCGAGCTGGTGGAGGCCGACAAGGTCGAGCGGGCCACTCCCGAGTTCGTACGGAAGTGGACCGGCCAGCCGATCGGCGGGGTCGCCCCCATCGGCCATCCGCTGCCGCTGCGTACGCTCATCGACGCCTGGCTGTACACGTTCGACGTCGTCTGGGCCGCCGCGGGGCACCCGCACACGGTCTTTCCGACGACGTACGACGAGTTGCTGCGCATCACGGGAGGTACGCCCGCGGAGGTCGGTCAGTAGTGACGCTGTGACCAAAGACGGCCGCTGAGTAGTGGCGAATATCCCTGAGCCGGTAGAAACTGGTGTCAAGAGCCGGGTAAGAGCGGACGATCCGGAGCGCCGATGGGCGGAGCCAGAGGCACGATGCGCGCGGGGCCGGCCCGGCGCGACCCCGACTTCCGCGGCATCGACACCGAGGCCCTGGGCCACCTGATCAAGCAGGTCAAAGACGCGACGACGGCCATCAAGGGCTGGCTCAACGCGCATCCGCTGCCGCCGGAGGTCCCGCGGACCGGCGTACGGATGGCCACCGAGGTCGACCTGTGGGCGAGCAGCCAGCTCGGCATGCTGACCCGGCGCCGCAACTACGCCCTCACACATCCCGATCGCGTCCACGACATGCCCAAGCCCGGCAAGCCGCGGCTGGGCGCCGGCGGCGGTACGGGACGCGGCACGCCGCCACCGTCACGCGGCGTCCCCTCGCGCGGCGCCCGTCCGCCACGCCGTACGACACCGGCGGGCGCCGGACCGCACCTGGGCAACTTCCCCACCCAGCAGGCGGCGGCGAAGGCCGGAACCGCCGACGCGCTCGCGATCAAGCAGGCGGCACGGGAACACGCGGCGCTGTCCGACGCGGTCTGGCGGCGCCTGCGGGCCAACGCCGACGACCCCGACTACACCGCGGCCCTCTACAAACGGCTCGGGCCCGCGGGCACGGCGGATCTCATCGCCGCGGCCGGCCACGACCGGGCCCGGCTCAAGCTGATCGCCGAATCGCTCGGCACGGGCAGCCACCACGCCCCGATCGACGAGAAGTGGCTGCGCACGCTGCTGGCCGACGTCGATCCGCGCTTCCGCGACGACGCCGTACAGGTTCTGCGCGACGCCGATCTCAGCCCACGATCCGGCGCCGCGCTGGCCCGTCTGGGCGACCTGGAGACGCCCTACGCGCCGCACACCACGTCTCGCGCGGGACAGAGGGGGTAGCCGCCATGGGTCCACCACCGGGATCGGCCCCGCCCCCGCCGCCGAGCAGCGTCCCGCCGCCGATCGAGGGCATCGCCGCGGCGAAACTGCCCCCCGGCCAGACGCCGAACCCCGCGTACAAGCGCCTCTACCAGACGTACGAAAGCGCGTACGGCAGCATCGACCAGCTGCGGCGCTCGCTCGACCCGGCGGTGCAGACCATGCACTCCACGGACGCGTGGCTCGGGCCCGAGGCGCGGCAGTGGGACGGCCGGTTGATCATCAGCCAGCGGAACATCAAGAAGGCGGCCGACCAGATCCTCTGGGACATCTACAACACGTTGGCCGCGACCAAGCGGACCACCTGACAGACCCGGCCCGGTAGGCTCGGAGCGGTGAGGGATCCGCGCATCCGCGAGATAGACGCCCGCGGCTACCTGAGACGGCTCAACGCCATGCTCGACGTGTACACGGCCGCGATGGATCCACCTCTCGAGCAGCTCCCCGGCCGCCGGACGATCATGGAGCGGCACGCGACGTACCCCCTGTTCCGGTCGTTCGTGGCCGAGCGCCGTCGCACGTTGCTCGGATTCGTGTACGGCTTTCACGGCAAGCCCGGGCAGTGGTGGCACGACGTGGTCTACCAGGCGCTCATGGACATCGGCGACGAGCAGACCGAGGCCTGGCTCTCCAACCCGTTCGAGGTCGCCGAGCTGCATGTGCACCCGGCCTACCAGGGGCAGGGCCTCGGCCGCCGCCTCCTGGAGGCGATCTGCGCCGAGCGGCCGGAGGCGACGGTCGTGCTGTCCACGCTGGATCGGCCGGACACACGGGCCCGCCGGCTCTACCACTCGGTGGGCATGACGGAGCTGCTGACCGGGTTCGAGTTCCCCGGCGGCGGGCCGCTCTATGCCGTGATGGCCGCGCCGCTGCCCCTCGCCGCGAAGGCGTCCGCGCCCAGGAGCGCGTAGACCTCCCGCGTCGCGGTCGACTTGTTGAACGTGATGAAGTGGATGCCGGGTGCGCCGGCGTCCAGCAGCTCCTGGGACAGCGCGGCGGCGTGCTCGATGCCGAGTTGCCGCACGGCCTCCGGGTCGTCGGCGATCGCCTCGAACCGGGCCGCGAGCTCGCGCGGGAACGGTGCGCCGGACAGCTGCTCGGACCGCTCGATCGTGCTCAGCTGGGTGACCGGCATGATGCCGGGGATGATCGGGGTGTCACAGCCGGCCGCCGCCACCCGGTCGCGCAACCGGAAGTAGTCCTCGGCCCGGAAGAACATCTGTGTGATCGCATAGTCGGCCCCCGCCCGGCACTTGCGCACGAAGTACCGCGTGTCGCTCTCGATGTCGGGCGACCGCGGGTGCTTGTACGGGAACGCGGCCACCCCGACGCAGAACTCGCCGGACGCGCGCATCAGCCGTACGAGATCTTCGGCGAACTCGACGCCCTCCGGGTGCTTGACCCACTCGCCCTGCGGATCGCCGGGCGGGTCGCCGCGCAGCGCCAGCAGGTTGCGCACGCCGACCGAGGCGAACCGGCCGATCAGCTGCCGGAGCTCGCGCATCGAGTGGTTGACCGCGGTGAAGTGGGCGACCGGCGTGAGCGTGGTGTCGGTCGCGATCCGCTCCACGATGTCGACCGTCTTGTCGCGCGTGCCGCCGCCTGCGCCGTACGTCACGGACACGAACGACGGGTGCAGCGGCTCCAGCTCGCGGATCGTCCGCCACAGGTTCCGTGCCCCCTTCTCGGTCTTGGGCGGGAAGAACTCGAAGGAGAACGTCGTGCCCTCGGCGAGTAGCTCACGGATCGTCGGTGCGCGCAGCGGTCTGACTTGTCGCATGGCCACAAGCCTAACGGCGCTCACTTGGGGTCCCGCAACAATCGCGGTGGAGAGACCCCGATATCAGCGGCGCGGCCCCGCTCCGGCAGCAGCGCAGAGGGTGATCGGCATGAGCGCTCAGTCCACCCGTGGATACGCTGGCGCATATGTCGGCCGGCCGCGTACGCAAAGAGGTCGACGAGGCGCTGCATGCCTTCGTCGACCGCCAGCGACCTGGGCTGCTCGCCATCGGCGACGACCTGGAGGCGCTGCTGTCCGCCCTGGACGCGTTGCTGGCCGGCGGCAAACGGCTGCGTCCCGCGTTCTGCTACTGGGGCTGGCGCGGCGCGGGCGCCCCGGACCTGCCCGAGATCGCCGCGGCGGCCGCGTCGCTGGAGCTGCTGCAGGCCAGCGCGCTGATCCACGACGACGTGATGGACGCCAGCGACACCCGGCGCGGGCAGCCGTCCGCGCATCGGCGCTTCCAGGCCATGCACGAGGAGGCCGGGTGGCCGGGGTCGGGGGCCGCGTTCGGCCGGGGCGCCGCGATCCTGCTCGGCGACCTGTGCCTTGCCTGGTCGGGACAGATGTACGACGAGAGCGGCCTCGACGAGGAGGCGTTGCGGCGGGGGCGGCCGGTGTACGACCTGATGCGCGCCGAGGTGATGAGCGGCCAGTACCTCGACATGCTGGAGCAGGCGCGCGCTCGCGGCACCGTCGAGTCGGCGCTGCGTGTGGTCATGTACAAGAGCGCGAAGTACACCGTCGAGCGGCCGCTGCACCTCGGCGCGGCGCTCGCCGGCGCGCCGCCAGAGGTCACCGCCGCGCTCTCGGCGTACGGCCGGCCGCTCGGCATCGCGTTCCAGCTGCGCGACGACGTGCTGGGCGTGTACGGCGACCCGGTGGCGACCGGCAAGCCGGCGGGCGACGACCTGCGGGAGGGCAAGCGCACCGTGCTGATCGCGCTGGCGCTGCGGGCCGCGACGCCCGCGCAGGCCGAGATCGTGCACTCCCGGCTCGGCGACCCGGCCCTGGATGCGGCCGGGATCGAGGCGCTGCGCTCGGTGATCGTCGAGACCGGCGCGCTGGCGGAGTGCGAGAACATGATCGAGTCCTACGCCACGGAGGCGACCGGCGCCCTGCGCACCGCGCCGATCACCGCCGAGGCCCGCGACGCGCTCGAAGACCTCGCCGTCGCAGCCACCCTGCGTCATGTCTGACCCACCACCTCGCGGGCGGTGGCGTGTCGTACGGATAAGTCGGCGGCGGGTCGTGTCGCGGCCGGCGGACATGGGTGGCGCGCGGTAGAAATAAGAGCTCATATCGCGCATGTCCCCGCTTGTTGCGCCGCTGGAGACAGCATGCCCGACGACGAACCCCTCGGCCCGGACGACCCTCGCCGCCTGGGCGACTACGTCCTGATCGGGCGGCTCGGTGAGGGCGGGCAGGGCGTCGTCTACCTGGGGCGCACGCGAGACGACGGCCTCGTCGCCATCAAGCTGCTCCGGGGCACGACCGCGCGGGCCCGGGCCAGGTTCGTCCGGGAGGCCGACACCGCCCGGCGGGTGGCGGCGCCGTACACGGCCCGGGTCATCGACGCCGACGTGACCGGCGACCGGCCGTACATCGTGAGCGAGTTCGTCGAGGGCCCGTCCCTGCAGCATGTCGTCGAGGACCGCGGGCCGCTGTCGGGTTCCCAGCTGACCAGGCTGGCGGTGCGCACGGCGGGCGCGCTGGCGGCCATCCACCGGGCGGGGGTCGTGCATCGCGACGTCAAGCCGGGCAACGTGCTGCTCGGCCCCGGCGGGGCCAAAGTGATCGACTTCGGCGTGGCCCGCGTGGCGGCCTACGGCGAGCCGGTCACCACTAACCCCGTGGGCACCCCGGCCTACATGGCGCCCGAACAGTTCGAGGACGAACCGCCGGGGGCCGCCGCCGACGTGTTCGCCTGGGCCGCGACCGTGACGTACGCGGCCACCGGACGCCCGCCATTCGGGACCGGACCGGCCACCGCCGTGATGCACCGCATCCGCTCCAGCGCCCCGGACCTCACGGGCCTCACCGGCCCGCTCCGGCGGATCGTGGCCGACTGCCTCGCGAAGGAACCTCGGAACCGGCCCACGTCCGCCGAGCTCGTCCATATACTGCGCGACCGGCGGGCGGCGCGGCGCCCCGCGCGATCACGCCCGGTCCCGGCGCGGCATTTCGGCCGCCGCATGCTCATCGCGATGGCCGCCGTCATCGTGCTCGGCTTCGTCGTGGGCCTGCTCGTCCCCGTTGGCGGCTGACCCAGAGCACCGCTGCGCCGGGCGCCGCACCGGTGCGGCAAGGGCATCACCAGTGCGGCGGGCGCTCCTCGAACAGGCCGGAGTCGTCGTCGGACGGTAGCTCGCCCCAGCCGGCGTCGGTGTCGTCGCGGGTTTGATCCGGCAGGATCTCCAGACCGTCGTCGAACAGGTCGACGTACCGGTCGTCGTCGGGTCCAGCGGTCATGCCCCCATTGTCGCAGTGATCTCGGTCGCCGGCCTAGCCAGGATGCGCTTCCCCGAGACGGCGGGCCAGGGCGGCGGCGGCCGTGCCCGGGTCGGTGGCCTCGGTGATCGCGCGGACCACGACGGCCCGGCGCGCACCCCACGCGATGACCTGGCCGATGTTGGCGAGGTCGATCCCGCCGATCGCGAACCACGGCCGGGCGGCCCGGTGCGCGGCGACGTACTCGATCAGCTTCGGTCCGGCCGCCGGCCGTCCCGCCTTGGTCGGGGTCTGCCAGATCGGGCCCGCGCAGAAGTAGTCCACGCCCGGCTCGACCGCGGCGGCCGCCGCCTGCTCGCCGGAATGCGTCGAACGACCGATGAGGATGTCCTCGCCGAGGATGCCGCGCGCCGCCGGCACCGGCAGGTCGTCCTGGCCGAGATGCAGGATGTCCGGCTGCACGGCGTAGGCCACATCGGCCCGATCGTTGACCGCCAGCAGCGCCCCATGCCGGTCGCAGGCCTCCCGGAACACCGAGAGGTACTCGACCTCCTGCCGGGCCTCCAGCCCCTTCTGGCGCAGCTGCACGATGTCGACGCCGTGCGCCAGCACCGTGTCGAGGAACTCCGGCAGATCCCCCTGCCGCTCGCGCGCATCCGTACACAGGTAGAGGCGGGCGCGGTCGAGCCGGGTCCGCAGTGACACGGCCCGCGCGGAGGGGAACACGCTCGGCTGCCCCGCAGCGCGCCGGCTAGAACGCCAGCGCCTGGGCGCGCCTGCGCACCTCGGTGCCGCGGTTCTCGGCGAGCGCCTGCACCGGCGTGCCGGGCAGCGTGTCGTCCGCGGTGAACATCCAGCGCAGCGCGGCCAGGTCGTCGTAACCGGCGTCGGCGAGCACGGTGAGCGTGCCGCTCAGCCCCTTGAGGATCTGACCGTCCTGGATGAACGCCGCGGGCACCCCGAGGCCTTCGGTGCGGCGCACCGCCAGGAGCTTGTGATCGCGAATGAACTGCTTGGTTCGCTTCGGTTCGATGCCGAGCCGAGCGGCGGCCTCGCGGAGGGAGAGCCAGTCTCCGACCAAGCCCTCTGTCTGCATGTCAATCGTTGTTTCGGCAACGGAGTGCATCTGCGTCACGGCCCGTGCTTACCACCCGCACGGCCTGCCGAAACCCTCACGAAGGCACCGCGTTACGGACCGGCACCTCGGGGTCGGCGAGCAGGTCGGGATCCACTCGTCCGCCCGCGGCCATGATCCGACGGCCTTGCACCAGGTCACGAGGCCTGTCGACGGTCAGAATGGCGTCCAGGCGATCTCCGGACAGCCAACAGGCAGCCCACTTCCGGTCACCCGGGTCACCCCGCATGAGCAGGCGCTCCGCTCCCTGGTGCAGCCCCGCGTACTGCACCATGCGGCCGAACTGCTCCGACCAGAAGTACGGCACGGGATCGTACGTCGCGTCCTTGCCGAGCAGGCTGGCGGCGGCGACGTCGGGGGCGTTCAGCGCGGCGTCCCAGTGCTCGACGCGCAGCCGCCGTCCGTACCGCGCCGACCACCACGCGGCACAGTCGCCGGCCGCGACGATCTCCGGGCGCACGGTGCCATCCCGCTCGAGGGGGGACGGCCCCCCACTCCCCCCGGCAAAGGCGCGCAGGGCGCCGTCGACGACCACGCCGTTGTCCAGCTCCAGCCCCGAATCGGTCAGCCAGCGGGTCTCGGGCCGTACCCCGATGCCGATCAGTACGTCGTGCGCGTCGATGAAGCCGCCGCCGGCGAGGGCCAGGCCGCCGTCCTCCACCGAGGCGACCTTGACGCCGTGCCGCAGCTCGACGCCCGCCTCCGCGTACCACGGCGCGGTCAGCGCGCCCACCTCGGGCTCGAGCGCGACCGCCAGCGGTACGTCGGCGGCCTCGACGACGGTGACCTCGCAGCCGGCCAGAGCGGCGGCGGTGGCGACCTCGGCGCCGATCCACCCGGCTCCCACGATGACGAGGCGCCGGCCCGGCAGCAGGACGGACCGGAGCGCCCGCGCGTCGTCGATCGTACGAAGGACGCGGTACGGGCCGTCGCCGGGCAGCGTGATGGGCGTCGCACCGGTGGCGATCACCAGGCCGTCGAAGGCGACCGAGCCCGCCGTCGTCTCGACCGCTCCCCCGGCGTCGCCGGCGAGCCGCAGACCGGTCGCCCGGCGGGCGAGCAGCCGTTCGCAGCGCAGCGCGTCGAGGTCGGTCTCCAGCGTCGTGTCGTCGGCCTCCCCCTTGAGGACGGCCTTGGACAGCGGCGGCCGATCATACGGCAGGTGCGGTTCCGCGCCGATCATGGTGAGCTCGCCCGCGAAGCCGCCGGCCCGCAGCGCCTCGGCCGTGCGGGCGCCCGCCAGCCCGCCGCCCACGATGACGATCCTGTTCATCCCTGCCTCGTCACGCGGGCCTCGCCCTGCCGTCCCGTCATGCCCAACCTCGCTGTGGCCGCTCGCCTCTCACCGGCGGACTACGACCCCGCCATGGCGGCCCACCCTAGTGACCGCGCGCTGATCACATCGCGCCGAGTCGGCCACGGCGGCCAGGCACTAAACTGGAGGCGATTAGGCGCGGGAGCCCGGTGGACCGGGCTGAGAGGGGAACTGGCAGTTCCCGACCGTTGGCACCTGATCCGGATCATGCCGGCGAAGGGAGCGACGTGGACCAGCCGGATGTACTCATCGTCGGTGGCGGCGTCATTGGCCTGACCATCGCCTGGCGGGCCGCGGCACAGGGCCTGACCGTCACCGTCGTGGACCCGGCCCCGGCGAGCGGCGCCTCGCACGTCGCCGCCGGGATGATCACTCCGGTCAGCGAGCTGGCGTACGGCGAGGAGCCCATGCTGTATCTCGGGCTGACCTCGCGCGACCGCTACCCGGGCTTCGTGGCCGAGCTCGAGGAGCTGACCGGGATCGCCACCGGCTACCGCGACGACGGCCTGCTGCTGGTCGCCTTCGACGCCGACGACCTGGGTTTCCTCGACGAACTGCGGCGCTTCCAGGAGTCCGTCGACATCCGCGCGGAGACGCTGACCGGGCGCGAGTGCCGCGACCTGGAGCCCATGCTGGCGCCGTCCGTACGCGGCGGCCTGCTCGCCCCCGACGACGGCGCGGTCGACCCACGGCGGCTGTCCGCGGCCCTGCTCGCCGCCGTCGAGCGTACGGGCGGCACGCTCGTACGGGACCGCGTCGCCGAGGTCATCGTCACGCGGGACGCCGCCGTCGGAGTCCACACGGCGGAGGGCGGGGAGATCCACGCCGGTCAGACCGTCCTCGCCGCGGGCTGCTGGACGGCCGGCCTGCGGGGCCTGCCACCCGGCCTGCTGCCGGAGATCCGGCCGGTCAAGGGGCAGATCCTGCGGCTGCGGACCCGGGTGCCCTTCCTGAACCGGTGCACCCGCGGACTGGTGAAGGGGTCGTCGATCTACCTGGTGCCCCGCGAGGACGGCGAGATCGTGGTGGGCGCCACCCAGGAGGAGCTGGGCTACGACACCACGGTGACCGCCGGCGGCCTGTGGGAGCTGCTGCGGGACGCCCGCGAGCTGGTGCCCGGCGTGACCGAGCTGGAATTCGCCGAGGCCGTCGCGGGGCTGCGTCCGGGGTCGCCGGACAACGCGCCGATCATCGGGCCGACCGGGCTGCCCGGTCTGCACATCGCGAGCGGCCACTTCCGCGGCGGCGTGATGCTGGCCCCGGTAACCGGCGACATCATGGCCGAGATCCTGGCCACCGGGCAGGTCCCCGAGCCGGCCAAGCCCTTCACCCCGGAGAGATTCAGCTCATGAAGGTGATCGTCAACGGAGAGCCGCGCGAGGTGCCGGACGACGCGACCGTGGCGAGCGTGGTCGAGTCGGTCACCGACGCGCCGTCGGGGGTCGCGGTCGCACTCAACGCGGAGATCGTCCGGCGAGCCGATTGGGCGGCGACGACGATGCGTGAGGCGGACCGGCTCGAGGTGCTGACCGCCGTACAGGGAGGCTAGACAGACACATGGGCCGCGAGGACGCGGCGATGGCTGGACTGAGGAGCCGAGCGAGTGAGGGACGAACGAGCGGGCGACGATGGAAGCCAGCCCCCTCAAGGCGCCCGAGTCGCCGAACCCCGCGAGCGAAGCGAGCGAAATCGAATACAGCGAGCAGGCCTCGCGTAGCGAGCCCTGCGAGTGGAGTGAGGCAATGAGCACAGAACACCTGGTCATCGGCGGCGAGAAGTTCACGTCCAGGCTGATCATGGGCACCGGCGGGGCGCCGAGCATGCGGGCCCTGGAGGAGGCGCTGACCGCGTCGGGTACCGAGCTGACGACGGTGGCGATGCGGCGCGTCAACCCGACGGCGCACGGCTCGGTGCTCGACGTGCTGCGCCGGTGCGGCATCCGGGTGCTGCCCAACACCGCCGGCTGCTTCACGGCGGGCGAGGCCGTGCTGACCGCCAAGCTGGCCCGCGAGGCGCTGGACACGAACTGGATCAAGGTCGAGGTGATCGCCGACGAGCGCACGCTGCTGCCGGACCCGATCGAGCTGCTCACCGCCGCCGAGCAGCTCGTCGCCGACGGGTTCGTCGTGCTGCCGTACACCAACGACGACCCGGTGCTGGCCCGCCGCCTGGAGCAGGCCGGCTGCGCGGCGATCATGCCGCTCGGCTCGCCCATCGGATCGGGGCTCGGCATCCGCAACCCGCACAACATCGAGCTGATCGTCGAGCAGGCCGGAGTGCCCGTCGTACTGGACGCCGGCATCGGCACCGCGAGCGACGCCGCGCTCGCGATGGAGCTCGGCTGCGACGCGGTCTTGCTGGCCACCGCGGTGACGCGGGCGCAGGAGCCGGCCCGCATGGCGGCGGCGATGCGGCACGCCGTGACGGCCGGCCGACTGGCCCGTACGGCGGGGCGAATCCCGAAGCGCCGGTACGCCCAGGCCTCCTCCCCTTGGGAGGGCATCGGGGGGAGTTAACAAGTTGGTCGGGTTGATGGGACCTGCCCGTATTGGCCCGTAGACTCACCCTCGATGGACGCGACGGCAGTTGATCCCCTCGTCGGGCAGGTGCTCGACGGGCGGTACCGCATTGACTCGCGGATCGCCCGGGGCGGCATGGCCACCGTGTACCTGAGCCACGATCTCAAGCTCGACCGCACCGTCGCGCTCAAGGTCATGCATCCCAACCTGGCGCAGGACGAAGACTTCGTCCGCCGGTTCATCCACGAGGCGAAGTCGGCGGCGGCGCTGTCGCACCCCAACATCGTGGCGGTGTACGACCAGGGCACGGACGGGCCGAACGTGTTCCTGGCGATGGAGTACGTACCGGGGCGCACGCTGCGCGACGTGCTCAACCAGCGGGGACGGCTGGGGCCACGCGAGGCCTTGGGGATCATGCAGCCGATGCTGGCGGCGCTGGCCGCGGCGCACCGGATCGGCCTCGTCCACCGCGACGTCAAGCCCGAGAACGTCCTCGTCATGGAGGACGGCCGGATCAAGGTCGCCGACTTCGGGCTGGCGCGCGCGGAGTCGGCGAGCAAGCAGACCAAGACCGGGGTGCTGATCGGCACGGTCGGCTACCTCGCCCCCGAGCAGGTGCTGTCGGGCAACCTCGACGCCCGGGCCGACGTGTACGCGGCCGGCATCATGTTGTTCGAGCTGCTCACCGGGCGGCAGCCGTATGACGGCGAAAGCCCGCTGACCGTGGCGTACAAGCACGTCAACGAGATCGTGCCGCTGCCGTCGAGCTGGCTGCCGGGGCTGCCCGCGCAGCTGGACGCCCTCGTCGCCACCGCGACCAGCCACGACCCCGCGCGGCGGCCGCCGGACGCGGGGAACTTCCTGGCCGCGGTGACCGACGCGTACCGGCTGCTGCCGCCCGACATCGACCAGGTCATGGCGCGGGCCGTGCCCCCGGGTCCGGTGCAGGTGCCGCGCAACGGCACGGTGATGATCCAGCACGCCGAGCTCCCGCCGGCGCCGACGGAGTACGCGGAGCGGCAGGCGCCGGTCGACCGCATGGGCGCGCTGTTCACCAGCCGCTACCTGCTCGCGTTCCTCGGCGTCCTGGCAATCGTGATCATCGGCTGGGCGGTCTGGTACCAGACCTCCGGGCAGTACGACACGATCCCCAAGAACGTCATCGGCATGTCGATGACCGACGCGAAGGCCAAGCTGGAGGCCGCCGGGCTGTCGGTGAAGACCGGGAAGGCCGCGTACGACACCAAGGTGCCCAAGGATCACGTGCTGCGCGTCTCGCCGGAGCCGGGCTCCCGCATCAAGGCCGGCGACATCGTCACGCTGTACCCCTCCAAGGGCCGGTTCCCCATCGAGGTGCCCGTCCTCACCGGCAAGACGCTCGATGAGGCCAAGGCGGAGCTGCAGTCGACCGGCCTGACGCCGGGGGCCGTGGAGCGCGACTTCTCCGACACGGTGGCACCGGACCTGGTGGTGCGCACCGAGCCCGGCGCGCACGACAAACAGCAGCCGGAAGAGCCGGTCACCATCGTGCTCAGCAACGGGATCAAGCTGGCCGACTTCACCGGGTGGAAGCGCGAGGACGCCGAGAACTGGCTGCGCCAGCGCGGGCTCAACCCGCAGGTCCAGGAGCAGGACGACCGGAGCAAGGATCCCAACACCGTGCTCAGCCAGAGCCCCGCTCCCGGCACCGGCGTCAAGGCCGGTGACGCGATCACGCTGCAGGTCAACAAGAAGGACTGCGTGATCTTCGGGTTCTTCTGCGACGACGGCAACGACAACCAGCAGGGCAACCCGAACGATCTCGTCCCGGTGCCCGACGTCCGGGGCCAGCCGGTGCACGACGCCGCGCAGGCCCTGCAGGCCGCAGGCTTCAAGGTCGCGGTGAAACGCCGGACCAACGGCGACACGGTGGTCAACCAGTCGCCGGCCGGCGGGCAGCAGGCCCCGCGCGGGTCGAGGATCGTTCTGGTGCGTTGAGCCAGGCTGATCGAGTCATGTCCGCGTCCAGCCCCATCGGGGCCCACGTTCCGGTCGCCGGAGGTCTCGCCACCGGCGGCCTCAAGTACGCCGCGGAGATCGGGGCCGAGGCGATCCAGGTGTTCGTCACCAACCCGCGCGGCTGGGCCCAGGCCGCCGGCAAGCCCGCCGAGGACGCACGGCTGCGCGCGCACAGCGAGGCCCATGGCCTCCCCGTTTACATACACACGCCGTACCTGGTCAATTTCGGCTCCCCGAGCGCCGACACCCTGGCCAATTCGGTCGGCTCGGTACGGCATGCCCTGCAGCGCGGTGCCGCGATCGGCGCCCGCGGCGTCGTGGTGCACACGGGGTCCGCCGTCAACCAGCCGTACGAAGACGCGATGCGGCAGGTGCACGAGCACATGCTGCCGCTGCTGGAGGAGATCCCCGGCGACGGCCCGGACCTGCTGCTCGAGACCATGGCCGGACGGGCCGGCATGCTGTGCGCCACCCTGCGGCGGCTCGGCCCCTACATGGAGGCGCTGGACCGGCATCCGCGCGCCGCGGTCTGCCTGGACACCTGCCATGTCTTCGCCGCCGGCCACGACCTGGCCGCCCCGGACGGCGTACGGGACACCCTCGACGCCCTGGTCGACGCCGTCGGCGAGGGACGGCTCAAGCTCGTCCACGCCAACGACTCCAAGGACCCGTGCGGCTCGACCCGGGACCGCCACGAGAACATCGGTGCGGGCCACATCGGCGAAAAGCCGTTCGCCGACCTCTTCCGCCACCCCGCCGTGGCCGGCGTCCCCTTCATCATCGAAACCCCCGGCCGCAAGCCAGAGCCCCATCGCAAAGACATCGACACTCTCAAGGCCCTGCGGGACACCTGACCACGCGCCGTCCCGGCCGGTTAGTCGCCGTCGTCTTCCTGGTAGGAGTAGCGCTGCTCGTGCCACGGGTCGGCGTGGTTGTGGTAGCCGCGCTCCTCCCAGAAGCCCCGGCGATCCTTGACGAGGTACTCCAGCCCGCGCGCCCACTTGACGCTCTTCCACGCGTACAGGTGCGGGACCACCAGCCGTACCGGATACCCGTGATCGGGACTGAGCCGCGCACCGTCGCGGTGGGTGGCGAACAGGGTCGTATCGGCCATGAAATCGTTCACCCTGACGTTGGCGCTGTAGCCGTACTCGGCCCAGACCATGACGTGGGTGACGTCCGGGTGCGGCGGCGCCAGCTCGCAGAACGCCGACGCGAGGACGCCCTCCCAGCGATTGTCCGGGACGGTGAACTTGGTAACGCAGTGCAGGTCGGCGGTCACCTTCGTGCGAGGCAGCCGGTCGAACTCCGGCCAGGTCCAGCGGAACTGATCCCCGGACTCGGTCGCGCCGAACACCCGGAAGTCCCAGCTCTTGGGCCGGAACTTCGGCACCGGGCCGTAATGCAGGACCGGCCAGCCCCGTGGGATGTACTGCCCGGGCGGCAGGCGATCCAGGGGCTTGTTCACAAGCCCTCCGTACCGCGCGGTCCGACCGCTCGGCGTATGAGGTGACGGGCCGGTGACCAAGCGCTCAGGGCTACATCCATGGTGCGGCCATAGTGTCATTCCCGTGACATCACCCACATTGGCCCCCTCCCCCATCGAGGGCGCACGGCATCGGCTATCCTCTGACCCGTGCGCAGCGGCTTCTACTTTTATGGCGACCGGCCCGAACCTCGGCCGGTGGCCGGCCAGCCGATGCGCTGAGCGACCACCTGCGAGAGCCCCGGGCCGAACGGCCCGGGGCTCTCGCTCTTTATGACCATGCTGTATGACCGAGGAGGCACTGGAACCATGGTGATCGTGATGGCCCCGGAGGCCACCCAATCGGATATCGACGCCGTCGTCTCGCTGGTGGAGACGGCGGGCGGTGACGCGTTCGTCAGTCGCGGCGTGAGCCGTACGATTGTCGGCCTGGTCGGCGACATCGAGCAGTTCAGCACCCTCAACCTGCGCGGGATGGACGGAGTGAGCGACGTCCTGCGGATCTCCGTCCCGTACAAGCTGGTCAGCCGCGAGAACCATCCGAACCGCTCGGTCGTACGGGTGGGCGATGTGCCCGTCGGGCCGGGCACGATGACGCTGATCGCCGGGCCGTGCGCCGTCGAGACGCCGGAGCAGACGCTGCAGGCCGCGCAGATGGCCCAGGCGGCCGGCGCCTCGTTGCTGCGTGGCGGCGCGTTCAAGCCGCGGACGTCGCCGTACGCCTTCCAGGGCCTCGGCGAGACCGGCCTGAAGATCCTCGCGGAGGTACGCGCCGCGACCGGGCTGCCCGTCGTGACCGAGGTGGTCGACGCGCACGACGTCGAGTTGGTCGCGACGTACGCGGACATGCTCCAGATCGGCACCCGCAACATGCAGAACTTCGCGCTGCTGCAGGCCGTGGGCGGCGTGGGCAAGCCGGTCATGCTCAAGCGGGGCATGAACGCCACGATCGAGGAGTGGCTGATGGCGGCGGAGTACGTCGCCCAGCGCGGCAACCTCGACATCGTGCTGTGCGAGCGGGGCATCCGTACGTTCGAGAAGGCCACCCGCAACACCCTGGACATCTCGGCGGTGCCGGTCGCGCAGAAGCTCTCCCACCTGCCGGTGATCGTCGACCCGTCCCATTCCGGCGGGCATCGCGACCTCGTGCTGCCGCTGACCCGCGCGGCGATCGCCGTCGGCGCCGACGGGGTGATCATCGACGTGCATCCGCACCCGGAGGCGGCGCTGTGCGACGGCCCGCAGGCCCTCGTCGACGGCGACCTGCGCGAGCTGGCCAAGATCGTACGGGACCTGCCGCCGCTCGTCGGCCGCACCGTCACCCAGCCGGCCGCCATGGAAACCTCGGACACCGTCCCGGCCTGACCTCGAACCTCCTCGGTCCTAGCGATAGCGCGGCGGGGTCCCGGGACCTCCGCCGCGGTGATCATGCTCCGCGGGCTCCCGATGATCGGAAGCCGGTGGGGTCGGCGCGGCTGGTAGTGTCTGGCGCTATGACGTACAGGCACGCTGTCTCGCCCCCACCCGCCTCCTGACCGGGGCGCAGCGGCTCTTTCTCCGTTTCGGACGGCCTGGCTGATCCAGGCTTTGTTTCGGCGCGCCTCGGAACCGGGTCCCGTCCGATTCGAGTTCAGGAGCGTTTCGCGTGTCTTCGTCTTCGTCGTGCTCCGCGGCACGACCTCTTACGTCTTCCCTGCCCGCCGAGCGGCGACGGCTCGGCGGGAGCACTTATGTCCTGTTGGCGGCGTCCCTGTGGGGAACGACCGGCACCGCCCGCACCTTCGCCCCCGCCGACGCCACCCCGGTATCGGTGGGAGCGGCCAGGATCGCGCTCGGCGGCCTGCTGCTGATCCTGATCGCAGCGCGCGGCGGCGGGCTGCGCCGGCTGCTCGCCGGAGGCCATACGACCTTGGTGATACTCGGCGCCGGATCGGTGTGCGCCGCGATCTACCAGGTGGCGTTCTTCGCGTCGGTGGCCCGCACAGGTGTGGCGACCGGCACCGTGGTGACGATCGGCAGTGCACCGGCGTTCGCCGGGCTGCTGTCCCGGCTGCTCGGGTCCGGACGGCTCTCGCGCCGCTGGATGATCTCCACCGCCGGCGCCGTGATCGGCTGCGCCGCCCTGGTGAGCGGGGGGCAGGCGGCCGGCGTCGAGCCGGTCGGCGTCGGCCTCGCGCTGGTGTCGGGGGTCGGGTACGCCCTGTACGCCACGACGGTGTCCCATCTGATCACCCAGGGCCAGGACGACAAGGCCGTCGTGGCCGGGCTGTTCGGCGGGGCGGCGGTGTTGCTGCTCCCGGTGCTGCTGGCCGGCTCGCCCGGCTGGCTGCTGACCGGACGCGGCCTTGGCGTCGCGGTCTACCTGGGCGCGCTCACGACCGGGATCGCGTACGTGCTGTACGCCCGCGGGCTGCGGACCACACCGGTCGCGGCGGCCACCACGCTGACCTTGGCCGAGCCGGCGGTCGCCGGCGTGCTGGGCCTCGTCGTGCTAGGTGAGCACCTCGGCGGGGTCGCGCTCGCCGGTCTCGCCCTCCTCGCCGGGAGCCTGCTGCTGCTCGTCCGCAAATAGCCCGCGACCGCCCGTACGTACGGACGCGGGTCGTACGGGCGCCGCGGCGGGCTGTGATCATGGCCATGGATTTTCTCGGCGGATTCGGGAAGGTAGGCCTCATGCCCCAGCAGTCTCATCACCAGCATGGTGACTTCGTCGTCATCGCCAACCGGCTCCCGGTCGACCGGGTCGAGGGCCCCGACGGAACGGCGTCCTGGCGGCGCAGCCCGGGCGGGCTCGTGACCGCGATCGCACCCGTGCTGCAGCGCCGCGACGGCGTCTGGCTGGGCTGGCACGGCGCGGCAGACGAGCGGCTCGAACCGTTCGAAGAGGACGGCATGTCGCTGCTGCCCGTTCCGCTGTCGGCGGAGGAGGTCGCGCGCTACTACGAGGGCTTCTCGAACGCCACCCTGTGGCCGCTGTACCACGACGTCGTGGTCCGGCCCGTGTACGAGCGGGCCTTCTGGGACGCGTACGTACAGGTCAACGAGCGCTTCGCGGAGGCGGCCGCCACCGTGGCCGCGCCGGGCGCGATGGTGTGGGTGCAGGACTACCAGCTGCAGCTGGTGCCGGCCATGCTGCGCCGGCGGCGACCCGACCTGCGCATCGGGTTCTTCCTGCACATCCCGTTCCCGCCGTACGAGCTGTTCCAGCAGCTGCCGTGGCGCCGGCAGATCCTCGAGGGGCTGCTCGGCGCCGACCTGGTGGGGTTCCAGCATCCGGGCGCGGTGTCGAACTTCATCCGGCTGTGCCGCCGGTTCCTGGACCTGCGGGCGCTCGCGGGCGAGGTGCGGACGCGCGACGACCGGCTGGTCCATGCCCATGCCTTCCCGATCTCGGTCGACGTGGACGAGCTGGCCCGGCTGGTGGCCCGCCCGGAGACCCGGCAGCGGGCCACGGAGATCCGGTCCGACCTCGGCAACCCGGACAAACTCCTGCTCGGCGTGGACCGACTCGACTACACCAAGGGCATCTGGCAGCGGCTACAGGCCTTCGGCGAGCTGTTCCAGGACGAGGAGCTCAAGTCGAGCGACGCCGTCTTCGTGCAGATCGCCACGCCGAGCCGCGAGCGCGTCGAGGAGTACCGGCTGCTCCGCGAGGAGATCGAGCAGCAGGTCGGCCATCTCAACGGCCTGCACGCCGAGATCGGCGCGCCGATCATCCACTACCTGCACACCTCCTACTCGCGCGAGGAGCTCGCGGCGCTGTTCCTGGCCGCCGACGTGATGGTGGTGACCCCACTGCGCGACGGCATGAACCTGGTCGCCAAGGAGTACGTGGCGTGCCGCGAGGACAACACCGGCGCCCTGGTGTTGAGCGAGTTCGCCGGGGCCGCCCAGGAGCTGCGGCGGGCCTTCCTGATCAATCCGTACGATGTCGACGGCCTAAAGGAGCGGCTGCTGGAGGCGATGCGCGGCGAGCCAGGCGACCTGGCGCGGCGGATGCGCTCGCTGCGCAAACGTGTGATCGAGCACGACGTCGACCAATGGGCGAAGGACTTTCTCACCGCCATGGAGAGCCCGCACGAGGCCGTCCGCACGGCCTGACCGGGCGCTTGAGAGGTTAAGAGGCGCGGGCCTCGTCGTAGGCCGGACGGTGCTCCTGGACCGAGGCGGCCAGCTGCTCGGCCATCTCGCCGGCGTCGAGCCGCTTCTCGATCTGGCGCAGGTCGTCGATCTTGGCTCGGGTCTCGGCGCGGCGCGGGGTGAGCAGGGTGCAGCAGTCCTCGTCCGGGAGCTCGCTGATCGCGAGTGTGTGGATGCGGCGCGCCTCGGTCATGATCTCGGTCTTGTCCATCCCGATCAGCGGCCGCAGGATCGGCAGGCCGACCGCGTCATCGAGGGCGGTGATGTTGGCCAGCGTCTGGCTGCTGACCTGGCCGAGCGAGTCACCAGTGATCAACGTCGCGCCGCCGAGCCGTTCGGCCAGCACCTCGCCGGTCTTGAGCATGAGCCGCCGCTGGGCGATGATCTGCAGCCGGTCGGCCCCCGAGGACTTGATCTGCTGCTGGGCCTTGCCGAACGGCACGACGAACAGCCGTGAGCCGCCCTGGAACTTGTCGAGCTCGCGGGCCAGCGCGTACGCCTTGTAGATCGACTCCGGGCCGGTGAACGGCATGCCGGAAAAGTGCAGGAAGTCGACCCGCAGCCCGCGCCGCATCATGCGGTACGCGGCGACCGGCGAGTCGATGCCGCCGGACATGAGCACGAGCCCGCGCCCGCTCATGCCGACCGGCAGCCCGCCCTGGCCGTGGGTGCCGTCGGTGAAGACGAACACCTCGCGCTGGTCGACCTCGATCGCGACCGTGATCTCGGGGTGCTTGAGGTTGACCGGCAGGTCGTACTTCTCCTTGACGGCGGCGCCCACCAGGGTGTTGATCTCCGACGACTTCAGCGGGAACCGCTTGTCGCGGCGCCGGGCCCTGATCGCGAACGGAGGCCTGCCATCTCCGACCCCCTGACGGGGACCTACCCCCACCAACCGCGCCAGCGCCGGGTGCTCGGCGACGAGGTCGAGCGCTGCCCGCACGGTCGCGTCGATGTCCTTGGCCACCCGCCAGGCCCGGTGCACCCAGACGATGCCCATGACGTCGTTGATCCGGCGGGCGACCGCGTCGACGTCGGCCACGGTGCCGCTGATGGCCCGTACGACGATCACGCCCTCGCGCTGCCAGACCTGGATCGGGATGCCGAGGCCCTTGACCGCGGCCCGGATGTTGTTCTGCAGCCGCCGCTCGAATAGTTCCCGGTTCTTGCCCTTGAGGACGACCTCGCCCAACTTGAGCAGCACGCACGGCTCGCCGGCCACGCGTACGGACTCGGGAGCCGCGGACGGGCCCACGGCGTGCGCGGACGTCTCGTCACGGGCGGTACCGAGCGTGGGCATACGTCACAACCTCCTGCTGGGATCTGGCGGGCACGCGCCGGCGCTGCACGCGGCCCCTTGGCGCATCTTCCAGTGTCGCGCACGCGACCCGATGCCGCGAGCGAGATCCCGGCCGCGCCGCACCGCCCGACCGGCGGTTCTTCCCCGCGCACGGTTGCCGGGGGCGGTACGACAGCGGCCCGCGACACGACGGACGTGGCGCGGGCCGGTGGCCTTAGCCCGGGTTTCAGCCGAAGAAGACCTCGGCCTCCTCGTAGCGGGAGGCCGGAACGAGCTTGAGCTCGTCGGTGGCGGCGCCCAGGTCGACCCGGACGATCTCGGTGCCCTGCAGGGCGACCATCTTGCCGAAGTCGCCGTCCTTGATCGCGTCGATGGCCTGCAGGCCGAAGCGGGTCGCGAGCACCCGGTCGAAGGCGGTCGGCGTGCCGCCCCGCTGGATGTGGCCGAGGACCGTGGTGCGGGCCTCCTTGCCGGTGCGCTTTTCGATCTCGCCGGCGAGCCGCTCACCGATGCCGCCGAGCCGTACGTGCCCGAAGGAGTCGAGCTCGCCGGCCTGGAGCTCCATCTGCCCGTCGAGCGGGTGGGCGCCCTCGGCGACGACGATGATCGGCGCGTACCGCGTCTTGAACCGGCTCTCGACGTACGCGCAGACCTTGTCGATGTCGAAGGGCTTTTCGGGGATCAGGATGACGTTGGCGCCCGCGGCCACGCCGGCGTGCAGCGCGATCCAGCCCGCGTGCCGCCCCATGACCTCGCAGATCAGCGCGCGGTGGTGGGACTCGGCCGTGGTGTGCAGCCGGTCGATCGCCTCCATCGCGATGTTGACGGCGGTGTCGAAGCCGAACGTGTAGTCGGTCGCGTTCAGGTCGTTGTCGATCGTCTTGGGCACGCCGACCACGTTGACGCCGAGGTCGTTGAGCTTGGTCGCGACGCCGAGCGTGTCCTCGCCGCCGATCGCCACCAGAGCGTCCACGCCCTGCTCGGCCAGGTTCGCCTTGATCCGCTCGACGCCGTTCTCAATCTTGAACGGGTTGGTCCGCGACGAGCCGAGGATGGTGCCGCCGCGGGGCAGGATGCCGCGGACCTCCGCGATACCGAGCGGCTTCGTGAGGCCTTCCAGCGGGCCTTTCCACCCGTCGCGGAAGCCGACGAACTCGTGACCGTACGCGGCGACGCCCTTGCGGACCACCGCCCGGATCACCGCGTTGAGACCGGGGCAGTCGCCGCCGCCGGTCAGCACTCCGATTCGCATGCTCTGCTGACCTCCAGTCAGTCAAAGGCTCGATGCAGCCCGAGACATCGACCGCCGACGCAGCGCTCGCTCGTCCGGCGTGCGGAGTGGCCCCCGTGTGCTCCGGCCCGGCTTGCGCCTGGCGGAGTTTGGCACCCTTGCCAGCCCGGGGTGTGGGCCGCAACCGGACTGTAGTACGTCTCTCACGCTAAACGGTCGTTCACCCCGAGGGGTCCCGTCGAGGGTTGCGTCGTCATCGCGGAGAGCACCCG
>DATBKU010000016.1:0-14007 GCA_036555725.1 Streptosporangiaceae bacterium
GGTCCCGTCCGGCCCGTGCATCACGAAGTCCCACTCTCCGCCGACGCGGAACTCGAAGGACCGCGTCGTGGTGGTGAAGCCCTCCGGTCCCCACCACCGCGACAGGTGCCGGACTCGCGTGAACGCCTCGAACACCAGCTCTCGCGGGGCGCCGATCACCCGGGAGATCACGACCTCGCGGTCCGCGGTCGCGTGCGCAGCCTCGCTGCCGCTACTGGTCGTCGCCATCGTGTGGTCCCTCCTGCCTTGCCTGCTTCAACTCCTGCACGTACTCCTCCAGCCGGTCGAAGCTCTCGCTCCAGAACCGCTCGAAGCCGCCCACCCACTCGTGGACCGGCCGCAGCCCGCGGGCGTCCAGGCCGTACAGCCGCTGCTTGCCCGCCCCGCGGACCCGCACGAGCCCGACCTCCCGGAGGACCCGCAGGTGCTTGGACGCCTGCGGCTGGGTCATCCCCAGATCCCGCGCCAGGCCGGTCACCGGCCGCTCGCCGCCCCGCAGCAGCACCAGGATCTCCCGCCGCTGCGGTTCGGCGATCGCGTTGAACGCGTCCGAGGTCGTCGCCGCTCGTGCCATTACGCCATCATATGCCTATATCGGAATGTGTCAACGCCGCCTCGCCCGGCCGCATCACAGGAGGGGCTGTGTGACGAATGACGGGCTGGAACTGTCAGACGAGTGGACGACCGCTGCAGGGTCCGTCACCCGTCCTGTGCGAGCAGCGGACGGAACGGCGCTACCTCAACCCGACGGCCTGTCACCAAGGTCATGCCCCGCAACAACTAGCGGAAGACTCCCTGTCCCGGCGCCAGGATGACGGCGGGATCGTATCGGCGCTTAGCGGCGGCAAAGGCGGGCCAGGCCGAGCCGAAGTGCACGCGCCAATCTTTGCCGGTCAGCGGGATGGAGCCGACGGGGTACTGGAAGCCACCCAGCGACCGCGCTCGCCGATAGAGATCGAGGTTGGCGTCCAGCATGTCCGCGGCTGGCAACGCACCGGGTGAGGCGGTCTTGAGCAGCGCGAACAGGAACACAAGGGGCTCATTGGGCGCGCGCAGCAAGGGCAGGTGGAGCTTTGCGCGCCTGAGCGGATAGACCAGGATCACACCGCTGGCGCCGATGTCGGCGGGAGTCAAGTCGGCCATCACCGAGGTGACGAATTCGTCGACGACGGAGTCGGGGAGCAGGACGTTCCACCATGGGTGCGGGCGGGCCCATTCACCGATCGACTTGAGGAGTTCGACGGTCGGGGCAAGGCGGTCGAGGAAGTCGAGATACGGCAGGTCGTCAATGACCTGCGTACCGCGCTCAAAGTTCAGATCGCCGAGCAAGGCGTCGTCGTCCGGAGGCGTCGATCTCCTGGGAAACGCCACCGCCTCCAGGAGATAACGCCATTCGCGGGCGCCTTCCGCCGGCGGCAGGGCTTGACCTTGTACGAAGGGGAACCGGCCGTCCCGTACCACCCGCCGCTGATCGGCGGTGAGCGCGGCAACGCTCGGATAGAAGAGCTGGTAGTGCCGTACGGTCGCCGGTGCGGGCAGCAGCCTTATGGTGGCCTGGGTGATGATCGCGCACTGGCCGAGCCCGGCGAGCACGGCGTGGAAGAGGTCCGGCCGTCGAGTCGGTGAGCACACCGTACGTTCGCCCGCCCCGGTGACCACCTCCAGCTCGAGCACGTTGTCGACCTGTGCGCCGTGCTGGTGCGTGCTTCCGCCGAGCCCGCCGGCCGACAGGGTGCCGCCTACCGACAGCTCCAGATAGTCGGTGAGCACCGGCGGGGCCAGCCCGTTCGGGACGGTCGCGCGCAGCACCTCGCTCCACCGCGCTCCGGCCTGTACCGCCACGCTGTTGTCGCCTACATGGTTGTCGCGTACACGGATGTCGCGCAGCGTGCCCATGTCGATGATCAGACCCGCAGAGACCTGGGCCTGGCCGAACGTGGCGTGACCCTGACCGCGGGCGGCGACGAGGATGCGGTGTTTCCGGCAGAACCGCAGCATCACCGCCACGTCCTGCACCGACCCGGGCTCGAGCACGGCGAGCGGGTGGCGATGCACGAGGTGACCGAAGTCATCCGCGGCCGCGGATCGCGCCGCCGGGTCGACGGTGAGCCGGCCGTCCAGCGGCGGCACATTCCGCAGTGGTCCATCGCCGGCCCAACTCCGGGTCAGCGGATCGAATCCGACGACGAGCGCGCCCGCCGCGAGTCCGGTGACGACGCTCCGACGGGTCGGCTCAGGCCTCATGGCAGTCCAAGTTACGGGTGATTAAGGGTGTCGATGAAGCGCTGTTCGAAGGCGGCTGTGTCGGCGGCTGTGCCGAACCAGGCCGGTCGGCCGGTCTGCGACAGCACCGTGCGCCCCATCGACGGCCCGTCCTGTACGACGTCGAGGCGGCCCGCGTCGAAGTCGACTATCCCGTTGTGTATGGCGCTCATCGCGGCGAGCGGATCCCACCAGAACAGCTGGCCCTCGGCGATGAACGGAGCCACTTCCGGGTGCGTGACGATGCCCAGCACGATGTTCGCCGCCGTGGTGTCGGCGGTGGACCGCAGGCGATCGACGAAAGCAGTCGTGATCGGCACGTCATTGGTGGCGTCGAGCGGAACGAGCCGTACGGGCGCCGTGGCGTTGCGGAGCACCGCTCGGGCGGATGCCGGATCGATCCAGTAGTTGAACTCCTGACTGCCGTCGAACTCCGGCGGCGTGCCACAGCACAGGCCGCCGCCGACTCGCACCGCGCCGCCCATCGACGTCACCCGGCGCGCGGCGGCCGGCGACGCGGCCGCGGCGTTGCTCAACGGCCCGGTGACGATGAGTCGTGCGTTCGGCTCGGCGGCCAGCGTGCGCTCGATGAGATCTGGTGCGGGGACCCGGGACGGTGCCTCGCTCGCGGTACACCCGGGCAGCACGCTCTCCAGCACGCGGTCGAAGGTTTGGCGGAGCTCGCTGGGAAACGCGTTCGGCGCGGTGCTGGAACCGTCCGCGATCTGTACGCCGTCCAGTCCAAGCCGTTCGACCAGGCACCGGGCGTGCCTGATCGCCCGGCCGGGCAACCCCGCCCCGTTGTTGACCACGGTCACCGCACGTAGATCGATCCGGCCGAGCCTGTCCTCCTGGGCCAGGTACGCCAGCGTGGCCGCGTCGTCGAAATCCATATCCGAGTCAAAGATCACGACTGGCGGCGAAGCGGCGTCGGCCGAGACCGCCCCGGCCGACATCATGGTCAGCGCGGCCAAGGCCGTCAACGCCGCGGCTACCGTGCTCTTGATCCTCATCAGCAAGTCTCCCGCGCGTCTATGCGTCACTTACAGAATGGATCACCCACCGGGCGAGTGCTCGAATGGCAGATTCTCTTGTCTAGTACTGGACAACCACACGACCATGGGGGCGCCGGCGCTCCCGTCGTGGTCAAGGTGATCAAGCCGGAGTACGCCGCAGACCGGCGGTTCCGGGCCAGGCTGCGACGTGGGGTCGCGGCCGCGCGCCGAAATCGATGTAGTCGCCGGCGGCACCTCGAGGATAAGGAGCCGCTCCGAAGCCGTCAGACCTCGGGAATATCGGATTCGGCGCGGTCGGCGTCGATGAGGTCGGTGAGCAGCGTGATGGCGGCCGCCGCGAGGTCCCGTAGCGTGCTGTCGGGAATCGCCGCTTCGTTTTCGAACGCCCGCCGGATGGTCCGTGCGAGCAGGGCCGCCCGCTGGTCCAGGCCGTCAGCTGGGGCGGCCTGTTCCGCGCGCAGGAATCCCTCGAAGGTCGCCTGGTAGGCGTAGCCGAGTTGGTCGATGTCGATGTCGTTGCAGAGCAGGCGGTATTCGGCGAGTAGTTCGAGGTAGCGGCGGGACATCGCGCCATGCCGGTCGTCGCGGGCAGTGTCACGGGATGTGGTCAGCCTGCCGAGCAGGTCTGGATCGGCGAGGAGGAACCCGCGCAGCAATGGCCGGTTCACGATGGCCAGGAAGTAGGTGTGGGCGAAGCGGTGCAGCAGGCACAGGCGCGGGTCCCTCTGCATCGCCTGCCGTAGCTCGTCGATCGCGTAGCGGACCTCGCGTTCGAAGACCGCGCTGAACAGTTGCTCGCGGGTCTTCCAGTGCAGGTACACGGTGCCCTTGCCGATGTTGGCCGCGGCGGCCACGTCGTCGATGGTCACCCGCCGGTAGCCGTGACGAAGCAGCAGGGCCGCCGCCGCATCCAGGATCCGGGTGGCCCGTTCGGCCCGTTGCCGCGGGCCCCGGAGCCGTTCAGCGTTCGCCACCACTCGACCACCGTATGACCAACTGTGAGTTTTGGTCAATCCAGGTGTAGACTTGACTAGATTTCGAAATTAGTCATATATTAGTTGGCATGGCAAACATCACAAGCAACCCGACAGTCCTGATCTCCGGAGCCGGGATCGGCGGGACCACCCTGGCGTATTGGCTGGCCCGGCACGGATTCCGGCCCACCGTCGTCGAACGCTCGGCGGGCCTGCGCTCCAGCGGCAACCCGGTCGACGTGCGCGGCCCGGCCGTGGACGTGGCCGAACGCATGGGCGTAATGCCACGGCTCCGCGAGGCCGCCACGCAGGTGACCGCGCTGAGCTTCGTCAACGGCTCGGGCCGCCAGGTCGGCCGGGTCAACATGCGGGCCCTGCAACAAGCCACCGGCAGCCGGGAGGTGGAGGTGACCCGCACCGACCTGGCGGCGATCCTCTACCAGGCCGCCCGCGAGTCGGCCGAGTTCCTGTTCGACGACACCATGACCGCACTCCGCCAGGACGACCACGGCGTCGACGTCACCTTCGCCAAGGCCGCGCCGCGCCGGTTCGACCTGGTGATCGGAGCCGACGGGCTGCACTCGATGACCCGCCGGCTGGCCTTCGGCCCCGAGCCCGAGTTCGTCCGCCACATGGGCCTGTACGTCGCGACGATGCAATTGAACGAACCCGCCGGCAACGCCAACGACGTCATCATCTACAACACCCCCGGCCGGATGGTCTCCATCCACCCCGTGCGCGGCCGGGCCCTGGCGGCGTTCATCTTCCGCAGCCCGGCGCTGGAAGGCTTCAACCACCGCGAAATCACCCAGCACAAGCGGATCCTGACCGACGCCTACGCCAGCGGCGGCTGGCGCGTGCCCGAACTGCTGGACCGCGTACGCGCCGCCGAGGACATCTGGCTCGACTCGGTCAGCCAGGTGCGGATCAGCCGCTGGGCGAACGGCCGCGTCACCCTGGTAGGCGACGCCGCGTCCTCGGTGTCACTATTCGGCGACGGCTCCACCCTGGCCATGGCGGGCGCCTACACTCTCGCCGAGGAGATGGCCGCCACCCCCGCCGACCCACGCTCGGCCTTCGCACGGTACGAGGCCAAACACCGGATCATGGTCGACCCCAGACAGGGCAACGTCGCCACAGCCGCCGCCCTGATGGTCCCCGCCACCCGCAGCGGAGTCACGGCCCGGAACCTGGCCTCCCGCCTCTGGCCCGCCGCGGCCGCCACCGCATGGATCCGCAACCAGATCACCCCGCGTCATCAGCCCACGCAAGTAACCGCCTGACCATGCCCGTACCAGCCGTAAGGCTGTTTGGGCGGCTGCGCATGATCGCTCAGCGGTCGTAGACGTCCAGCGTCCACTTACCAAGCGGCGCCACGCCCCGTATCAGCTTCGCGAGCGCGGCGTCGCTGGTCGCGGTTACCTTGGGCGCCGCCGCCGGAAGGACGATGATCTTCAGGGTGGATCGTGTCCCGGGTCTGGTCGCCTGATCCCAGACGACGCCATCGAACTCGGCCCGTTCGCACTCGATGACCTTGGCGCGCCCGCCGCTCTTCACCACCGCCACCGCAGCGCCGTCCAGGCACGTCACGCGCAGTCGCACCGACGTGCCCGACGGGGTGAAGGAGATCGTACGGCTGTGCCCGTCGGCCGCATGGGCCGTCCGGACCAGCCGATGCAGGCCCTGCACGGACGGCTGCGGCGGCTGGTGGACTGGTGGGTTGCACGTCGTCATGGTGCACCGCCCGCTGTAGATCTGAACACTCCAGCTTCTCGGCTCCGGCTGATGGGCGGCCAGGTAGCGGTCGAGGTCGGCCACCGTCCTGATCGCGTCCGAGCGCTCCAGCGGCAGCGCCGCGAATTCACGGGTGCGTGAGGCACCCCGCGTGGTTGGCAGATAGCTCTCCGCGCCGCCGTTCTCGTCGCAGCCACCGCTCGACAACAACAAGCCGTTCTCCATCTCATACAGCGTGGAGGGGACCGAGCACCGATAGGTGATCATGGTATTCGGACCGGTCGGCGTGAACGTCACCGGCGCCTTCCCTGTCATCGAGAACTGCCGCTCCAGCAGCGGGCGCATGCCCTCCCTCGGCGACGATTTGGGGAAGGCCTCGTTCGCCGCTCCCAGCATCGGCTGAACGGACTGAAGGGGCCGACCGGGCTTTTCTGGGCCTCGTGGCCCCGGCAGCTGGGTAGCCGTAAAGATCGCCCCAACGGCGATCACCGTGCCGACGGCCCCGGCGGCGAGGCGGAGCCGAGTGCTCCGCCTGATCCGGCGCTGCACGTTCGCCAGCAGGTCCGGTGCGGGGAGCCGGTCGGCGCTGCGAGCCTCCATGACCTCGCGCAGGTCCTTCAGGTCGTAGGTCATCTGTTAGTTCCTCCCCGCGGCATCGCGGTCACGATCTCCGGATCGATCCGGAGCTTGGCCAGGGCCTTGCTGGTCTGGCTTTTCACGGTCCCCACCGAGCACCCGAGGATCGCCGCGACCTGCGGCTCGGACAGGTCCTCGAAGAACCGCAGGACCAACGCGGCGCGCTGCCCGCGCGGGAGCCTGCCGAGCGCCGCCCACAGCATCGCCTTGTCCTCGGCCGCTCCCATCGCGTCCGCCGGATCGGCCCGCTCCGGCGGCGGATCCGTCGGCAGTTCCCCGCGCCAGCGCCGCCGCGTCCACGACGCGTGCGTATTGACGAGGATCCGGTAGACGTAGGGGTCAGGGTCGTCCCCGATCCGCCACCACGCCCGCCATGCCTTGACCAGCGCGGTCTGCAGCAAATCCTCGGCCACACCCCAGTCCCGGCACAGCAGGTAGGCCGTCCGCAGCAGCCGCGGCGACCGCTCCGTCACGTAGGCCGTGTAATCCGGTCGCTCCCGCATCCCGGTCCCCTCATGGATTCCTGCCCACTATTACCGTCCAGCCCCCAGAAACAGTTGCCCGCCGAGGCCATGCCCGTGACCGCATACCTGCGCACCACGACGAAGGAGATCCTGTCGGGTCCAAACCGGGGTATAGGTAGCTGACCTGCGGGTTCGCCGGTGGTAGCGATGCCTCGCCTGGCAGGATCCGGCGGTGCCGAACGCGAGCCCCGACTCGGCGAAGGCGCAGCTCGGACCGCCCCAGATCCTCCGTTGATCAGCACGGTCGAGGGCGACGGCAAGGCGGTAATCAAGAACGTCAAGATCAGCTGAGACTGGGGGCGGCCGCAGTGCACGCGACCCGGGCCGGAGCGTTAGACGAGGTCCCCGCTGAAGAGACCGGAGTCCAGATCCGCGTGGGTCGCCGGCGACTCGTCCTCGGGTACGCGCAAGCAACTCGTGTGGACCGTGCGGAATCCCCGTATCGTGTACGCGATCTCGTGCGTGAGCGTCATCTCCGCTGATGCTCCAGATCATCCGGGTGATGGCGTGCCTCGCTCCGACCCAGGAACTTCCCGCAGACAGTACCCCGCGGGCGAACCGTTGCCGGTCGATCACGTCGGTGGTCCCCATAGGCACGTGTCCGGGTGGTCGGCCCGGACGACGGCGGCCTTGTCTTCAGATGCACAGCCGCCGGTACTCCGCCGGCGGAATACCATAGGCCTCGCGAAAGACACGGCTGAAATGGGCTGGTGCGGTGAATCCCCAGCGGACTGCGATGGCGCTCACCGACTCGCTCCGCAATTCCAGATTCAAGAGGTCATGTCGACATCGTTCAAGTCGACGCTCCCTTATCCAGGCCGACACGGTCGAGTGGTGTGTTTCAAAGAGCTTGTGTAGATAGCGGACTGAGATGTGATGGGCCTGCGCGATCATGCTGGGTGACAGCCGGGGATCGGACAGCCGCACTTCTATAAAGGCCTGAATGCGAAGAAGCAGTGCCTGCCGCCAGGTGCCCGGTAGCAACAACTCGCTCCGATCGAGCCGGGTGGCCAGGGCCACGGCAACAAGGTCAGTCACGGCAGCGGCGATCCGGGCTCCGTCGGTTATGTGATTGCCGCCGAGTTGCTTGATCATTTGCCGTGTCAGCGAGGAGACGAGCGCACCAGTGCCGCGGTCACCCGCAATCCGAATGCCCGCAAGCTGTTCGGCTTCGTGATGGCGCAGCGGCAGCAGCGTCTTCGGAAAGATCAAGAAGACGAACCGCCGTGATGAGACGGCCCAATGACAAGGCCGTGACGAGTCGATCAGGGCGAAGTCACCCGGCCCCAGGCGGGCTTCACGGCCGTTCTGCTCGACCACTACTTGCCCGGACAGGGGTATTTCGACCTTGTACAGGTCCGGATCGGAGCGGCGGATATGGCGTGGTGAGCGGACAACCTCAGCGGGCGCATAGTCGGGAATCCAGGACGTAATCAAGTCGGTGACCGTAACCGCGCCAAGCTGACCGATGCGGAGTTTGTCTGTGCGCCACGGTTTGGCTTGGCCCACCCCGCGGATTTCGGTTGGGATGAGGGCGTCGTCCAATACGTGCTGCCAATAGTCTAGGCGCGACGGCAGCGGCTCGTCCCTGGCGCGCAACATGATGCTCACGATGAAGCCCCAGAATTGAAGTTGGATAGCACCTTCAGGCTATCGCCGCTGACTGGAAACGTGCCGCATCCGTCAACAGGTGTGCACTACCAGGCAAGACACCGGCCCACGTTGCTTGCAGGATCTGCCTTGATGAAAGAAGGCGTCTACAAGTCCGGCCATGGGAGGAACGAGGTGAGCGATCTCGATCAGCGGACCGTCGACAACCTACTGCAGGTGGCGCGGGCGCACCGCCAGCATGAAAGGTACTACGCAATGCAGGGCCTGGAAGCCGCTGCCGCGTTGCGGCGCGATGCGAACGCGCTGAAGTCTCTCGCGGACCGCTGGCTAGACCCTCCGACGAACGGGGCCGACGCGATCGACGACCCTCGCTTCCATGCCGCCGGCTGCACGGACCTTAACGCCGACGCGGCGATCGGCACCTCGGGGATTCTTTTCATGGAGGGCGAAAATGAACCGACAGAGCTCACGACACTTAAGAGCAAATTGTCTGACTTCGCCACCCAGCACTATGAGATCAGCAAATGGCTCTTCGTTATGATGGATCGCGCCTGGGACCGTGAGGCGATCCTGTTGAGCCCCGGCTCCGCGACCGCGGGACTGCGGCGCCACATGGCCCTCGCCCGCACCACGCTCACCGCGGGCGATCTCGGGGTCGCCGCCAGGCTCGTCGGCGCGGCGCACAAGGCCCTGTGCGCACAAGACTTCCGGCCGGAGGCAATCCGCGCCGACCGGGACAGTGCCGCGAAGATCGTCCGCACAGCGGCGTGGCTGCTGGACGCCGCTACCGGGGTCTTGGCCGAACAAGCCGCACAGATCGGCTACTCCGACGCCGACTGGACCGCCTATATCGAGGAACTCGAACGCCTCACCGACAGCGAGACCGCCGAACCGGGAGACGAGCGCGATCAGTGAGCCAATGGCAACACCGGAAGACGCGACCAAGAGCCCACAGGTCAGCCTGATGATCACGTGGTACCGGCGACCCGATCATTGAATGGGAACATTGGCGATCTTGCCGAAGACGCCGGCGTCGAAGGTCACCGCCCGTACGTCGGGCGGCGGCGCTGGGATGTACATGTAGGTGCGTCCCGGCACATTGGGGTCGCCAAGCATGATCGATCCGCTGAGGTAGTCAGAGTAGGCGGTGGCACCGGGGGCCGCCTGAGGTCCCCTGCGGACCGCGCGATAGATCGTGTCGCCCGCGAAGACCTTGAAGGATCCGTAGTCGCCGCCGATGAAATCGTCCGCCCCGAAGTAGTTCCGGAAGCCCGCCACCGCATTCAGCTCGTCGCCCACGTTGTTCAGTTCGAAGACGGCGACAAGGTAGGCGCCGTCCCGGTAGAACGGGTGGACCCGTAGCTGGAAGTGCTCGGGGGCGTTCCGCTGGTCGACCGTCGCGCTGCGCTCGGCGACCACAGGTCCGTCGTTGGCGCGGAACGCGGCAGGTGCACCCGCCGAGCCCCGCGCGAATCCCCCCGAGCCGCTCGCGGCCGGCCGCGACGCAGCGGCCGCCGGCCGCAGCGTATAGGTGATCTCGACGCGACGGTTGCGGGCCCGGCCGGCGGGATTGTCGGCCCCGCTCGCCGTGGTCTCCTTCGCGACCGGCTCGTCGGAGCCCTTGCCCGCTGTCTGGAAGGTGTAGGACTGACCGGAGAGCCCCTTCTGCAAGGCGTCTCGTACGGCCGTGGCGCGTCTTTCCGACAACGGCTGGTTGTAGGAGGCCGTCCCTTTGCCGTCGGTGTGGCCCTCGATGGAGACGGACTTGGCCGGGTCGGCGCGTGACTTGAGTTCGGCCACCGCCTTGTCGATCACGGCCTGTGCCTTGCCGGACAAAGCCGCGGAGTCGAAGGCGAACAACACGTCGGTGGGCAGCGCGACGGTCTCGCCGCCCCCGCCGCTGGTGGTGGTCGCCTGCGGGCTCTCGACGATGTCGTACAGGTCCTCGGCGTGGCTCCAGAGCTGCCCTTTCGGCGGATAATCCGCGAGGGCCGACGTCTGACCGGGTGCCGGCGTGCTCTCGGACTGCTCGGTGGGGGCGGCGGGCGGCGCGCCGGCGTCGACCACGGGCACCCCGTTCATCTCGGCGGTCGTCCCCGTGGTGAGCACGCTGACCTGGCGCGTACTCGCGGGCAGCGGCGGAAAATACACCTGCGCCTGGTACCGGACCCCCGGATACAGCTGGGTCCCGCTGTAGTAGCTGCCGAACGTATCCCCGTCTTCGCTGCCCTCGCGCAGGGTCTTGTACAGCTTGCGGCCGACCGTATCCACCAGCTTGAAGGCGCTGAACGAGCCATCGACCCGCCACTCACCGAACATCGAACTGCCGAAGGCCGGCTTGCCCGACAGATTGGTGAGGGAGAACCGCAGCACCGAATACTTCTCCAGCCGCTCCACGCGCTGCATCTCCACCCGGAACCGGGCCGGGAACGAATCGGCATCGTAGTAGCCCTCGCGGACAATCGGCCCGCCAGTACGTACCGAGGCACCAGCGCCTGCCGGCCCACCGTTTCGCTTGGATGTCGATTGCCCCTTATCGACCCCATGATCACCGGTCGAGTCATCGAGGATCGAGCAACCCGAGACGACGCCGAGCGCCACAACGGCGACCAGCCTGGTCGCCACACGACCCCACTTCATATATCCGCCCCTGGCCGTCGGATTTCACCGAGCCCGATCAACTTTGGCATCAGCGGGCGGCCATGCGGCTGTCACACGGTGCACAGTCTTTGCTCACCCATGCACACCTGAATTTGGCCTGTCCCCAATCGGGCGAATGAGGTTCCCCTTGTTCTCCGGACACCTGCGCTGAGGTCACCTTGATCATTAGGAAGGATGTCCGTCATGCCTGCACCACACCCTCCGGAGTCCCGGCGCCACGCGGTCGAGCTGGTCCGCCAGGGCGACCGTCCGATCTCACAGATCGCCAAGAGCCTGGTCCCATCACGCGATCATGGACGCAAGCCTTCCAGGTGAACGATCCGTGCGGCCCACAGCGTTGAGCGATCTTCGCGCGCAGAAAAGGCCCGGCTTCCGGGCGTGACCCAGGCGATTTCAGCAAGATCACAGCACACGAGCACACATCGAGTAACCCAACGGCCCGAAACGCGATCTGGGCACCCTCGATGTGTCGAGAATGCCCAGGTCAGGCGGTGTGCGCCGCCAGGGACTCGAACCCCGGACCCGCTGATTAAGAGTCAGCTCAAACACACACTCGATAGTGTCGATTACTAACAGACGCTATCGTATTATGCCGTTTTGTGCACGACCAGCCCGATTCCACTGCCGCATCGTGCCGGGTGCTGCCGGCCTGTTCCGCGGCATACGAGCACACACCCGAGCACACGACACGCCATCGACACGATTACAGGATCCGCCACGTGATCGCCTGGATCGCGACGTGCTCCCCGTGCACCGTGTAGAAAACGGTCACCAGATCGACGTCGAGCTCATAGGCGCCTTCAATCTCTTCGCCGTCAACACGGAACACCCGCGCGTCGGGCGGAAGCGGGTCATCGGCCAAACCGATGATCGCCAGGTTGATGGTACGGCGCAGGTCATCATCGGCGATATCGCGGATGAACGCCCGGACGCTCCCGGGCACCCACAGATGGTCAGGCATTCAGCTGGCATTCAGCCGGCCGGCGGCGATCTCCTCGTCAGTAACCTCGACGAAGTCCGAGAAATCGCCCGCATCGATGCGGCCGGTCCGCTCGCGGATCTTCTGAGCGATGGCGCGGCGTCTGATCCGCTCATAGTCCTCGACCGGGACGATGACCACGCCGGGTGGCACCTCCTGACCCGGTATGTCCGGGACGACATGCAACACCTCAGCAGGGCGAGGGTCGGGCTCAGCGGGCTGCGCGGTCATGGAACCAGGGTACGGGAGCGCAAGGCTCAACTCGGCGGAACCGCCCGACCGTGCCGCAGGTTCTACCGGCATGATTGCCGACCATCCGGGAAAGGAGCCGTCCCTGTACCGCTTCAAAACTGGTCGCGGTGGGCTGACCTGGGGGTTCGCGAACTCTTCTACGCCGCCCGGTGGTACTCGTTGATCACACCGTCGAGCACTTTCTGCCGACGGATCGGCGCGTCCAACGGCGTGACCGCCGGCTCGTCGGAGTCGGGTGGTCGCTGCCGGCGGGATTGGTGGGGTCTGTGGCGGTTGTTGTAATGGGCGGTGTATTCGCCGAGCACCGACCGAAGATGCCGCTCGTTGTAGATCAGCATCCGGTCCGTGCACTCGCCTCGTACGGTGCGCACCCACCGCTCGGCGTAACAGGCCTGTTGGGTGGTCCATGCTCCGGTCGGGTTGGCGGTGACTCCCAAGACGTGCACGCGCCTGGTTTCACCTCCAGGACAAACAGCACGTACAGCCGTTTCAACACGATCGTGTCCACGTGGAAGAAATCGAGGGCCAACAGCCCCTCGGCTTGAGTGCGGAGGAACGCCCGCCAGGAGGTGTCCCGCTCCCGTGGCGCCGGGCCGCACCGCCGGGCCCGCAGGATCCGCCGCACCGTCGACTCGCTGAGTCTGACCAATTCGCCGTGCACTCTGCGGTATCCCCACCTGGGGTTTCCCGCGCCAACCGGAGCACCATGTCCTGGACCTGTCGGCTGGTCGCGTGGCGGCCGGGCCTACTCGGGTACGTCCAGGTGCGCTTAACCAAGCGGCCGTGCCAAGCCAGCAGCGTGCCCGGTGTCACCAGGCGATGGAACCGCAGCGCCGGCGGCAGCAGCCGGGCCAAGGCGGCCAGGACCGCCCGGTCGGCCCAGTCCGGCCTCGGGCGGGCGGCCTGCCGCCGCAGCACCGCCACCTCATGGCGCAAAATCAGGAGCTCTGCGTTCTTGGAAGCCTGACTACGTGCCAGCAGCACCAGCCAACCGAAGACTTGGACCATGATCAGATACAAGAGACGAAAGACCACAGATCCGGATCTTGCCCGATCCGGCTCGCCCAACCCGAACCGCAGGTCACAACGGCCACGACAAATTCTGAAGCGGTACACCCGGCTTCCGGGCGTGACCCAGGCGATTTCCGCAAGATCACCGCACACGAGCACACATCGAGCACACACGGGCCGCAAAACGCCCCAAACCGGACGCTGGGCACTCTCGAATACGTCGAGGATGCCCAGGTCATAAGGGGTGCGCCGCCAGGGACTCGAACCCCGGACCCGCTGATTAAGAGTCAGCTGCTCTGACCAACTGAGCTAGCGGCGCAGTGACCTCACGAGGGTAGCAGGGACCT
>DATBKU010000017.1:0-21939 GCA_036555725.1 Streptosporangiaceae bacterium
GCAGCGCCCGGTTGAGGTACTCGGACTGGATGTCCAGCGCGCTCGCCTCGCGGCCGTTGGCCAGGCGCACCCGGCGCGTGCAGGTGATGTCGTGGCTGATCTCGCGGATGGCCCGGATGGGGTTCTCGAGGGTCATGTCGCGCAGCACGACGCTCGGGTCTTCCAGCATGCGCAGCAGGATCGAGCAGGCGCCGATCTTGAGGAAGGTGGCGGTCTCGCTCATGTTCGAGTCGCCCACGATGACGTGGAGGCGCCGGTAGCGCTCGGCGTCGGCGTGGGGCTCGTCGCGGGTGTTGATGATCGGGCGGCTGCGCGTCGTCGCCGACGACACGCCCTCCCAGATGTGCTCGGCCCGCTGCGACACGCAGTAGACCGCACCGCGCGGGGTCTGCAACACCTTCCCCGCCCCGCAGATGATCTGCCGCGTGACCAGAAACGGAATCAGCACATCCGCCAGCCGCCCGAACTCCCCATGCCGCCCTACGCAATAGTTCTCATGGCAGCCATAGGAGTTGCCGGCCGAGTCGGTGTTGTTCTTGAACAGATAGATGTCCCCGGCGATGCCCTCCTCCCGCAGCCGCCGCTCGGCGTCGACCAACAGCCCCTCGAGGATCCGCTCCCCCGCCTTGTCGTGCACCACCAGGTCGACGACGCTGTCGCACTCGGGCGTCGAGTACTCCGGGTGGCTACCCACGTCCAGGTAGAGGCGCGCCCCGTTGCGCAGGAACACGTTGCTGCTACGGCCCCACGACACCACCCTGCGGAACAGGTAACGGGCCACCTCATCGGGTGACAACCGCCGCTGCCCGCGGAAGGTGCAGGTGACGCCGTACTCGTTTTCCAGCCCGAAGATGCGCCTGTCCACACCACGAGCCTATGCGGCGGAGACCGTATTTCCCGGTTCTTGTCTTCATGTCCGGGCATACGCCACGGCCACCGCCCAGAGGCACCGCCGCTGCCGGCGGCCGTGCGGGCCACTGCTGCGGGTTCTGTGCAGGCGAGCACGGGTGGCGCTGCCCGCCACGTTCTGCGGCTGAACGCAAGGATCGCCGGCCCGCCAGAAATCGGACGCCCATGCAGGGGAACCGTTGCCAGCCGATACCCATCGAAAAGGTCATGTTGCGAGCGATCAGGGGGAGCAGGGGAATGCGCATCGGTTTGCCAGTGGCGCTGGCGTGTGGCGTGGTGCTGGTCGCGGGGTGCAGTTTCAGCACCGGCGACAAGGCCGTCGACAAGTCCAAGGTAGAGCAGCAGATCTCCGACCTGCTGACGGCTAAGGTCGGCCAGCACCCGAAGTCGATCAGCTGTCCGGGCGATCTCACGGCAAAGCAGGGCACCACGATGCGCTGTCAGCTCGAGGCCAATGACGGCTCCAAGATCGGCCTCACCGTCACCGTTACATCGGCAAAGGACAACGACGTCAAGTTCGACGTCAAGGTCGACAACAAGTAACCCCAGGCCCACACGGGCCCAGCCAACCCGGGGTGACCGTGGGACAGGCCCACCAAAGCCGCCCCACGCCGCGGTCGTGTATCCCACGGGACGCCGGCCGGATCGGGGGAAGGGTTGATGACCAGGCCGCTGGTCGATAGGCCGCTGTCCGCCGATGCCGCTGGAGTGGAGCAACCCATGACAGAACCCGTGCCCAACATCGACTTCGCCAACCTGCCCGCACCTGCCGAGGGCTTTGTGGTGACGTTGTTCATCACCGTCCGCAAGGTCGCGCGGTCGCGGGACTTCTACTCGCGCGTGCTGGGCGGCACCGTCGTCCTAGCAGAGAACCCGTGCATAGTCAGGTTGTCCAATTCGTGGATCATCATGAACCCCGGCGGGCCGCCCACCCCTGACAAGCCAGGCATCTCGGTGGTCGACTACCAGCCTGGCGACACCACGTCGATCTTCCTGAACCTGCGCGTCGCGGATATTCAGGCCTGCTACGAGGAGTGGAAGGCGAAGGGGGCGGAGTTCGTTACGCCACCGATCGACCGCGGCGCGGAGATCCGCTGTTATATGCGGGACCCGGATGGATACCTCATCGAGGTCGGCCAGTCCACCGGCCTGCTGCAGGGCAGGCTTGCCGCAAAGCGCCCGGAGGATCTCCCGGGCTGACGGGTGACCCATGAGGCGTGCCACATCACCCGTCAGAGCTTGGCGACGCCGCCGTAGGCCCAGACGCGGCCGGCCTTCGGGCCGACCAGGGTGTCGGGGCGCCACCAGGGGACCTGGACCAGTCCCGGGTCGATCAGTTCGTGGCCGTTGAACAGCCGCAGGACCTCCTCGTGGCTCCGCGGCTTGACGACGTCATCGTTCGCTTTGGCCCCCGCGGCCACGAGCCCGGCCTTCTCGGCGTTGAAGTCGCCGGTGAAGTGGGAGATGACCAGGTAACTCCCCGGTACCGCCGCCTTCAGGTAGCGGGCGACGATGCCGGCGGGGTCGTCGTGGTCCTCGATGTGGTGCAGGGTGGCCACGAGCATGATCGCGACGGGTCTGCCGAAATCCAGTAGGCGTTCGGCCTCATAAAGAACCGTGTCGACATCGCGAAGATCGGCCCAGATGAGTGAGGTCACCGCGTTGGTGGCCATCAGCGCCTCGGCGTGCATGGACACCATCGGGTCGTTGTCGACATAGACGACCTGGGCGTTCGGGTCGACCTCCTGCGCGATCTCGTGCACGTTCGGGCTGGTGGGGATGCCCGTGCCGATGTCGAGGAACTGCCGGATGCCCTTCCGGGCGAGAAGACGGACCGCGCGCGTCAGGAAGGCGCGGTTGCCCAGCGCGTAGTCTCGCAGCTCCGGCACATGTGCGAGCACCCCCTCGGCGGCCGCGCGATCGACGGCGAAGTTGTCCTTGCCGCCCAAGTAGTAGTCGTAGACGCGGGCGATGGCCGGTATATCGGTGCGCAACTCCACCGACCGGCGGGCCTCAGCGCGGCGGTCGTCAGACTCGCTCATTGTCACCTCACCTGGCCGGTCCCACGACATTGAATCATCGGGGGTGCAATCGATTGTATTCGCACCGGCCGGGGTCAAGTCGGGTCGTTAGAGCAGTCCGGCCGATCCATGGACAGAGCCGGCCAATATTTGTCCCCCGGGATGCCATCGGCTGGACCTTCGGCTGCCGCCCGGCAGCTACCACCCTACCCACACGACCTGATCCGCCTGCGGGACCTGTTTCCGGATGCGCCGCGCGGCCATGATCAGCAGGACGAACTCCGCGGGCAGCAGCGCCGAACGCAGGCTCAGGGCAGGCGGGCGACGGCGCCGTACGACATGGTGTCGGCGGCCGAGGGGCGTTCGCCGGGTGGTACCTCGTTGCGCCAGTCCGAGACCGGCGCGATGCCCGGCGGCACCAGTGTCATGCCGTCGAAGAAGCGCTCGAACGCGGCCCGGTCGCGGAACGTGCCGGGGTCCCGGCTGCGGGCGCTCTCCCTCCGGACGGCGGTTTCGACGACCTCGTCGGTGATCGCGGACGGCATGAAGTCGGCGGTGGCGTGCGTCGCGGCGAAGTAGCTTCCCGGCGGCAACGCCTGCACCAGCCGGGCGATATGGCCGTACGGATCGGCCGCGTCGACGAAGAAGTGCAGCACCGCGATCAGCATCAGTGCGACCGGCTGACTCAGGTCGAGGGTGCGCCGCAGGTCGGGATGGCCGAAGATCACGTTGGGTTCGCGCAGGTCGGCGTGGACGTACGCGGTGGCGCCGCGCGGCGAGCCGGCCAGCAGCCGCCGGGCGTGGGCCAGCACGATCGGGTCGTTGTCCACATACACGACCCGCGTGTCCGGGGCTACCGACTGCGCCACCTCGTGCACGTTGTCCGCCGACGGGATCCCGGTGCCGATGTCGAGGAATTGTCGTACGCCCGCCTCCTCGACGAGGTACGTCACGGCCCGGCGCAGGAAGCTGCGGTTCTCCAGCGCGGCGGTCTTGATGGTCGGAAAGGTGGCCGCGATCGCGTCGCCGGAGATCCGGTCGGCCTCGAAGTTGTCCCGGCCGCCGAGCCAGTAGTTGTACCGGCGGGCCGGGTGCGCGACCGAGGTGTCGATCTCGAAGGGATCGTCCGGCCGCCCGTTGTCGGGCAGGAACCTCTGCGTGCTCACGGGTCCCCTCCAGCGAGTCCCGTACGACGCCGACTACAACCTCTCCCCGCGATTATCGCAGGCATCGCGGCACGCGCACACCCGTGGCCGCAACGCCGGAGAACCACCGAGGTCACCGCCGCTTAAGGTCCAGCCTGCACGTCACCTTGCTTCCCTCTTCGCTGCACGAGATGCCATAGCTCTTCTGCTGCGAGAGCGGAACGAGCTGGTACGGCGGGAGCTGGTTGGTCCACTCGCCGGTACGAGTGTCGGTGCCCATCGACTGCTTGCCACCCCCAAAACTGGTGAAGCCCTCGGCCATCACTGTGGTGGTCTTGGGGTCGACGACCAGCTGCGTACCGCCGTCGCCCATCGCGAACCGCAGGCTGTAGCCGCCCTCGACCCTGCCGAGGTTGGTGATGTGCGGGAGCGCGGCGAGCGCGCGGAATGCCGCGGCGCGGACCTTCGATGGCGCCGGCACCTCGTCGAGCAACCCGCTCAGCACGTACAGGAACATGCTCTCCGGCGCCGCCTCGGTGTGGGATATATGGCGCCGGAGCGTCGCCTTCAGTTTGTCCGGATCGGTCGGCAGCCGCTGGATCTCATCGAGGCCGAGGTCGGTGCCTCTCAGCGTGATCGGCTCTCGTCGCGGCAGCTTGCTGATCTTGCCGGGTTCCACGCTGATCCAACTCTCTCCGTTCCTCCGGGTCCACGTGCCGCTGGTCAGGCGGATCTTGCCATCGGGCGACACGACCACGCTCTTGATCTGCCAGTACGTGCCGGTACTCGCCGGCTTCGACTCCGCGGTCGCGGCGGCCGCGAGCAGGACCTGCCGCCCGGACAGCTGCGCCGCGGTCGGCGGGCTGTTGGGCGTGGCGGTGGGCGCCGTCACGGCCGAGACGACCACGACCGCAGCCGCCGCGGCCGCGGCGGTCAATCCCAGCCCGGCCGCCAGCCGGGCCCTGTTGCGCCGCCGCACCGCCGGGCCGCGCATCGTTGCCCGCAGCCGGTGCCGGCCTTCATTGACCACGTCACGGGACGGGTCGGGCTCCGCCAGTAGGGTGCCGACCATCTGCAGCTCATCCATTGAATTCCTCCTGATCGATCGCGGTGTGGAGCTTCTTGCGGGCGCGGCTGAGCCGGGATCCGACTGTGCCCGGGGAGATGCCGAGTGCGTGTGCCACCTCTTCGTGGCTGAGCTGACCCAAGGCGACCAGCAGCACCACGTCGCGCTCGCCTCTGGACAGCCTGGCGAGGGCCGCGGCGAGCTGTGGTCGCACGCGCCCGGCGGACACGGCTGTGACGACGCTGTCCTCGTGGCTGTCCGCGACGGGTTCGGCCGCCGTACGCGTCATCGCCCGGAGGCGGCGGGCTTCCTTACGCCGATGCCGGGCGATCAGATTCGTGGCGATGCCGAACAGCCACGACCGCAGGCTGCCGCGTTCAGGGTCGAACCGGTCGCGCTCCCCGAACGCCACACAGAACGCCTCGGCGGCGACGTCCTCGGCCGCCTGCACGCCCAGCCGCCCGGCGACGTATCGATAGATGTCCGCGAAGTACTGGTCGTAGACGGCGGTGAAGAGCTCCGGATCCCGCCGGAACCGCGCGACGAGCTCGACGTCGGTCGTCCGCTGGCCCGCGTGGGCGCTCATGCCTGTGCCCCTGTCATGCGGCGCCGCCTCTCGTACATCCAACTGTCGCCCATACTTCGCCGTACGCCAGGATCGCTTTCCCTCATGCAGCTGTGCGCACAGTCGCGACGGCAGGCCGCACACCAACGCGGGGCTCGTCGTTACGGGGCGGCGGCGTGGAGGGTGGCCTCAATGGTCTGCCACGGCAGCCCGGGCGGTAGGCCGATCATCACGATGTCGGCGGCCTTGTGCCACGACTCGACCTGGTCTCGCACCTGCTCGCGCGTTCCGTACGCGGTCAACTGGTCGAGTACGGCCTCCGCCGCGACAGGGACGACCCCGCGCTGCGGGCTCGGACGCGGGTTCGCCGCGATGATGGCCTGCACGTCGGCGGCGTAGCCCTGGTCGGACACGAAGCGGGCGTACACGTCGCCCATGGCGCACAGGTACCACGCGATGCAGTCGGCCGCGACGTCCCGAGCCGCGACGCCGTCGGTGTCGGCCACCGTCATGGGGCCGGCCGCGACGGTCAGCGGCCGGCCCGCCAGGGACGGCTCGGCGGCCGTTTCGCGATGCCGGTTTACCTGCGGTGCCCAGGTCGCCAGGTGGTCACGGGCCGCCATGACGGGGAACCAGCCGTCACCCAGTTCGGCGGCCACCTGGACCGTGCGTGGTCCCAGCGCGGCGAGCCAGATGGGGACGTCGGGCGCCGCCGGCTGGCCGAGGCGAAGCGGCCGGGCGTCCGGCGCCTGATCGAGCCGGGCGCGCTCACCGGCGAGCAGCAGCCGGACCTTGGTCGTGACGTCGCGCAGCCGGTCGGCCGGGCGGTGGAAGGGAACGTCGTGGAAGCCCTCCACCAGGGCCTTGGTGGAGGCGCCGAGCCCGAGGACGTACCGGCCGTCCGAGATCTGATTCAGCGTCGCCGCGGTCATCGCGAGCGTGGCAGGGGTGCGCCCCCAGACCGACAGGACGCCGGACACGATCGTGATTCGCCTGGTCAGCAGGGCGATCTCGGTCAGCACCGTCGTCGAGTCGAGACCCCATCCCTCGGGCAGCGCGAACATCTCATACCCCAGCTGATCGGCCAGCCGGGCCGTCCGCAGGATGACGTCGCGGCGCGTCTCCATCGGCGTGAGCGCGACCCCACGGCGCCGCCCCGGCACGACGGGGCCCGCCGGGACCTCGCCGGTCATGACGCCGCTCCGCCGGTCGGCTGCAGGCCCGCCCGCGGCACCGTGAACCAGATGGCGCGCGCGACCGCGAGCACCTCGTCGTCGGGTCCGAGAACGGCCGAGCGGGCGAAGAGCTTGCGGCCGTCCCGTCCCTCGGCCCACGCGACCACCCGGCAGGACTCCCCGGGCCGCGGCAGCGCGGCCACGGCGCCCGTCATCCGCCCGAGCAGTATCGCGGTGTCCGACTTGATCGCGAAGGCATCCGCCGCCGCGAGGCCACTGGGGCAGTCGAGTGCCGCCCAGACCACCTCCGGCCGCACCTTGTTCGCGGCGCCGGCCACCGACGGGTCCGGTGTCCACGGCGCCGCCATCACCCCGTCGCCGTCGACCGGGCCGGGGAAGATCCGCAGCCCATCGCCCGGTCGACGAGCCGGCCCACAGCCGAAACAGCCGGGGAAGACCGGGTCGTCGAAGTAGCGCGACCGGCCCGCCACCGCGTGCGCCTGCTCCAGCGTGACGGCGACGGGTACCTCGAAGTCGACCCCAGCGGCCCAGCGGGCCTCGCCGATCAGTTCGCCGCCATCCTCCACCAGCCAGGCGCCGTCGTCGTCACGTCGCGCCGCGAGCGGGCGTGCGAGCGGCATCGAACGGCGCAACGTCACCTCGGCGGCCGCACCGAACCCGGCCGCACCGAACCCGGCCTCCCCGGCGGTGTCCTCCAGCAAGGCCGCCAGCGAGCCGCAGGCGATACCGCCGTTCGCGAAACCCGGCGGCCCGCAGAAGCGTTCCCCGACGCGTAGTTCCCTCGTAGCCGTTGCCATTCCAGTCCTCCCCCGATGTCACGCCCTCACCTTCAAGCCTCGCGGAGGATCGGCCCGGCTGTCAGAGGAAAAATACGTACAGCGCCCGGTCAATCAACCGGTCACCGTACGTCGATAGAGGTCTTCGGCCACCTCGTCGGACCACGCCGTCGTGCCGAGTGAGACCGCCAGGTGCACGAGCAGGCTGTCGCCGGCCGCGCCGTGCCAGTGCTCCTCCCCCGCCGGCACGTACACGATGTCGCCCGGCGTGATCAGCGACTTCTCGTCGTCGCGGGTCTGCACGAAGCCGCGGCCGTGCGTCACCAGCAGGATCTGGCCGGCGCCGTGGCTGTGCCAGTACGTCCGCGCGCCCGGCGTGAAACAGACCGTGTTGACCGTGAGGCCCGGCTCGGCGACGACCGGGTCGGCCCAGACGGTTCCGGTGAACGTCTCCGTACGGTTCTCCGACGCCGCGCCGGGCAGCCGACCACGGTGGATCTTCATAGCGAAACCTCCATCAACCAAGTCGTACGGCAAGGCCGTCGAGGCCCGGCACGGCGGGGAACTCCCGCATGACCCTGGGGTCATGCCCGGCGATGAGCACCCGATCCGGCGAGGCGGTCAGGTCCCGCAGCGTCTCGTACGCCGCGTACATCCCGGCCAGGTCGGCCACGATCGCGAATGGCCGGTCCAGTTCGACCTCCTCGTAGAAATGGACGGCGTCCGAGGCGAGCACGAGGCCGTCCACGGTGACGATCAGCTCGCCCGGAGTGTGCCCGCCGACCCAGCGCGTACGCAGCCCGGGCGCGATCTCCTCCTCGTCGCCCAGCCGGGTGGCCCGGCCGTCGCGGTACGCCGCCTCGACGTAGGCGATCTCCGGCTCCTCGGCCGACAGCGCGAACTGGAACCGCCGCGCCCACGGTCCGGTCCAGAAGTCGTACTCCCGTCCCGAGAACAGCAGCCGCGCCCGCGGAAACAGCCGCAGATTGCCGATGTGGTCGTAGTGGAAATGCGTGACGATCACTCGCGAGACGTCGGCCGGCGTCAGGCCGAGCCGGCCCAGCGCCTCGGGCACCGGGCACAGTGTCGTACGGCCTCGGCGTGCGCCCACGGCCGGATCGAAGCCGGTGTCGACGAGCGTGACGTCCGACGCTACCCGCAGCACCCAGAAGTAGTAGTCCATCCGCACGGCCTCGTCCGGTTCCCCGTAGGCGTGGTGCCGGAAGTAGACCTCGGCCTTGGTCGTTTCGACCGTGCCGTACCGCACGGCGGTGACGTCGTACATGTTCACGTCCTCGAGTCGAGGGGCACCGTACACAACATCATCGACGGCGCCGCGGGAGGAGTCCGCATGAAGCCCACGCTGGGGTTCGTCGGGTTGGGGAACATGGGACGGCCCATGGTGCAGCGGCTCATCGAGGCCGGGCATGACCTGGTCGTCGCCGACATCAGCGTCGCGGCCCGGGATCGTGCGGCGGACGCGGGCGCCACCGTCGTGGGGTCGGCGGCCGAGGTGGCCGACCGCGCCGAGATCGCGCTCACCAGCCTGCCCAGCCCGGCGGTCGTGCGGGAGGTCACCCTCGGCGACGAAGGTCTGGTACGGGGTCAGCGGTTCGGCACGTGGATCGAGCTGTCCACGACCGGCGCCGAGACCGTACGGGCCATCAGCGAAACCCTCGCCGCACGCGGGGTCGCGACCGTCGACTCGCCGGTCAGCGGCGGCGTGCGCGGGGCGTGGGCGGGCACCCTCGCGGTCATGGCGGCCGGTGACCCGACGGTCTTCGAGACCGTTCGGCCCGTCCTCGACGTCCTGGGCAACGTCTTCCACGTCGGCACCCAGCCGGGCCTGGGCCAGACGATGAAGCTGGCGAACAACTACCTGTCGGCGACCGCGTTGGCCGCCACCTCCGAAGCCGTCGTCTTCGGCGTCAAGGCAGGCCTCGATCCCGAGGTGATGATCGACGTCTTCAACTCCGGTACGGCACGGAACAGCGCGACGACCGACAAGTTCCCGCGCTCGGTGCTCACCCGGAAGTTCGCGCACGGGTTCACGACCGAGCTGATGTACAAGGACCTGCAGTTGCTGTCCGAGCAGGCCGGACGGCTCCAGCTGCCGATGTGGATCGCCGAGTCGGTGCGGCAGCTGTGGATGTACGCCCTGGCGCGCGGCGGCCCGGACGCCGACTTCACCTCGCTCATCACCCACCTCGAGGAGTGGGCGGACGTGCGGGTGGAGGGTCGCGACGCTTGACGACTCAGGGCTTTCTGCCCACGCCGCCGAAGTTGTCCACGTCCTGCAGCGGCTCGAACGGGCTCGGGTCGGGCCGCCACAGCGGACTCGACACCACACCGGGCTCCACCAGCTCGAGGCCGTCGAAAAAGCGCGCGATCTGTTGCGGGCTGCGCAGGATGTACTGGGGTTCGGCGTGCTCGTTCCAGATCAGCATGGCGTCGGCGAAGGGCTTGCCGCCGAACACATTGGTGCCGTCGCACACCGCCAGGTGGCTGCCGGACGGCACCGCGTCGAGCAGCCGGCGCACGATCGACCGGGCCTCGTCGTAGTCGGTGACGTGCCCAAGGATGCCGAACATCGTGATCCCGATGGGCCGGCTGAAGTCGAGCGTGTCGCCGGCACCGCGCAGCACCGCGTCGGTGTCGCGTAGGTCGGTGTCGACATAGTTGGTGACCCCCTCGGGGCTGCTGGTGAGCAGGGCGCGTGCGTGCAAGAGCACGAGCGGGTCGAAGTCGACGTAGACGATGCGCGCCTCCGGGGCCACCCGCTGAGCGATCTCGTGGGTGTTGTCCACGGTCGGCAGGCCGGTGCCGATGTCGAGGAACTGCCGGAGCCCCGCCTCGCCGGCCATGAACCGTACGGCGCGGGCGAGGAAGTGCCGTTGCGCGCGGGCGATGTCGACGATCGGCGGATAGACGTCGCGAAACTGATCGGCGACCTCGCGGTCGACGCGGTAGTTGTCCTTGCCGCCCAGCCAGTAGTTCCAGATCCGTGCGGATTGCGGCACGCTGTCATCGATCCCGTCCGGCGGCCGTTCCCGGCCTGAGGAACGGGACGAGGAATCGTTGGTCACGGAATTTCCCCAATCGTGCGCGGCCGGTCACGATCGTACGGGCTGTCGGTGGGGCGGGCTAGGCTGCGGCGAGTGGACACCAAGGGCCCGCTGCCGCCCGACGCGACGCTGGTGGCCGGTCTGCGCGACGGCGACGAGGCCGCGTTCGCGCTGATCGTGGACGCGTGGTCCGACGGTCTGCTGCGGCTGGCGCGCGACTTCGTGTCCACCGGCGACTCCGCGGTCGAGGTCGTGCAGGAGACGTGGCTCGCGGTCATCCAGGGCATCGCGGGCTACGAAGGCCGGTCGGCGTTGAAGACCTGGGTGTATCGCATCCTTGTGAACACCGCCAAGCGGCGCGGCGCGCGCGAGAGCCGCACCGTCCCGTGGAGCAGCCTGCTGACCGCCGACGACGAAGGGCCGACGGTCGACCCGGCCCGGTTCCGGGGGCCCGGCGAGCCGTACGAAGGTCACTGGCGTGAGTTCCCGGCCCCGTGGCCGTCGCCCGAGCAGCAGGCCCTGGCCGGCGAGGTCCGCCGGAACGTGGCCGCGGCGCTCGCCAAGCTGCCCCGCCGGCAGCGCATCGTGATCACCCTCCGCGACGTGGAGGGATACAGCTCCGACGAGGTGTGCTCGATACTGGAGATATCGGCGGCGAATCAGCGCGTCCTGCTGCACCGAGCCCGCGCGTTCGTACGGGCCGAGCTGGAGGCGTACTTCACGACCGTCCGGGCGACGACCGAAGAGGGGGAGGTGGCGACGTGAGCGACCTTGACTGCGACGAGTTCGTGGAGCTGGTGACCGCCTACCTCGACGGCGCGCTCGACGAGGAGACACAGGCCCGGGTCGCCCGTCACCTTTCGCTCTGCGACGGCTGCGAGACCTACCTCGACCAGTTCCGGCAGACGATCCGCACGCTCGGCGACGACCGGCCCGGCGAAGGCCTTCCGGCCGAGGCCCGCGCCGCCCTCCTCGCCAAATTCCGCACCCGGAAAAACTGACCTGCGCGGCCGCGTAACGTCCGGGGGCTTCGCCGACACTGCGCGGGCATGACTACTTCTGGCGCAGCCCCGCAGACCTCCTCCCCGGCCTCGCTGACCCGGCGACTGCTGCCGTTGTACGTCGCGGCCGCCTTGCAGAACTTCGGCCTTTGGGTGCCGATCGAGAAGCTCTTCATGAGCGAGATCGGCTTCAACGCCGCCACCGTTGGCGTCATGGCGGCCATCTACGCCGCCGTCGTGCCGATCCTCGAAGTTCCATCGGGGATTCTCGCCGACCGATGGAGCCGCCGCGGCGTGCTCATGGTGGCGAACGCGGCTCTCATGCTCAGCGCGCTGATCGGCGGCCTCAGCCACACCGTGGCCACCTATATGCTCGCCGCCGTCGTTCTCGGTGTCTTCTTCGCGATGAACTCCGGGACGATGGAGGCAGTTGTGTACGACACGGTGCTGGAGGAGACCGGCGGCAGCGCCTCGTTCGAGCGGCGCATCGGCCGGGTCCGCATTGTCGAAAGCCTCGCCCTCGTCACCAGCGCGCTCGCCGGCGGCTGGGTCGCGCAGCTGGCGACGCCGCGGCTGACCTACTTCCTGACCGTGCCGTTCGCCGCGCTCTCGGTCGTTGTGCTGCTCGCCTTCAAAGAGCCGCGGCTGCACAAGACCGAGAAGGCCGAGTCGATGCGCGGCCACCTGGCCGTGACGTACCGGACCATCACCGGACGCGGCCGGCTGCTGCCCATCGCCGCGCTCGTCGTGCTGACCTCGGTGCTGCTGCAGGCGATCTTCGAGTTCGGTCCGCTGTGGCTGGTCGCGCTGGCGGCGCCGGCCATCCTGTACGGCCCGTTCTGGGCGGCGTTGACCTCGACCCTCGGGCTCGGTGGGCTGCTCGCCGGGCGGCTCCGGCTGGACCGGCCCGCGGGCCTGGCGATCGTCGTCGTGCTGCTGCCGCTCACCGGGCTGGTGCTGACCGTGACCCGCAACCTCGCCGTCATCACGCTCGCCCAGGTCGGCCTCGGCCTGCTGGTCGTGGCGGTGAGCATCCACGTCACCCGCCTGCTGCACGACGCGGTGCCCTCGACCATCCGTACCGGTGTCGCGTCCGGGGTCAGCGCGCTGTCGTGGATGGTGTTCCTGCCGTTCTCACTGGTGTTCGGCCTGGTCAGCCGAGTGTACGGGGTGCACGTCGCGGGCTGGCTGCTCACCGGAACCGCCCTGCTCGCCGGCCTGGCGCTGGTCAAGGCCGCTCGCCGGACGCCGAGCGCGCCGGAGCCGGTCCTCGACATGACCGTCCCCGTCGCCGCGCCGGTGCGGTCATGAAGGACCTGCGCTGCGACGAGTTCGTCGAGTTGCTCACCGCCTACCTTGACGACGCCCTCGACCCCGAGACCACCGCGGCCATCACCAGGCACCTCGCCGGCTGTCCGGGCTGTGTGCCGTACCTCGATCAGTTCCTGCGCACCATCAAGGCCCTCGGGGGCCTCGGCCCGGCACCTAGGGCCGGCGCTACTGACCGGACATGAGCTGGACGACCGGTGCGACGGCCTCCATGTCCTCGTCGGACACCACCAGGTAGGAGAAGCCGAACCGATCGCGGCGGGCCCGCATCAGGTCGGCGATGTGGGCGACCGGGCCGAGGTAGGTGGCCGGCATATCCAGCACCAGCCGCCACCCGTCCGTACCCCAGCCGCGATCCGCCGCCCGCCGGCGCGCGGCTGCCTCCGGATCGTCGGTGATCGTCACCGACACGATCATGCTGAGCTCGACCTCGTCGAACCGGGCCTCGGCGCCCTCACGGACCCATTCGACCTTCTGCAGCAGCATCTCGGGCGACCGTTCGGACAGCTCCGCCGAGATCGTGCCGTCCGGCAGCGCCTTGGGCAGCACCCCGACGATGTCGGCGGCCCGCCCGGCGAGGCCGAGCATCCGCCGGCTGCCCGCTCCCACCAGGATGCGCGGTCGCCGTTCCGGAACGGGGAAGCACTCCAGATCGGTCACGCGGTAATGCTCCCCGGCAAACGTGGTCTTTCCCCCGCTGAGCAGGCTCTTGAGGATCTGCAGGGATTCCTCGAGCCGGCCGACCCGTACACCCGCCGGGTCGAACGACATCCCGGCCTGCTCGTACTCCTCCTTCAGCCAACCCGCCCCGATGCCCAGCTCGAACCGCTCGCCGTACAGGTGATCCAGCGTCGCGGCCTCCTTGGCGAGCAGCACCGGATGCCGGTAGTCGTTGTCGATCACCAACGTGCCGACCCGCAGCCGCCGGGTCGCCGCCGCGGCGGCGCCCAGCGCGATCAACGGGGCGAGCTGATCGCCGTACGGCTCGCGGACGAAGTGGTCACGTAGCAGCAAGGTGTCATAGCCCAGGTCCTCGGCGCGTCGCGCGGTGGCGACCAACTGCTCGCCGGACCTGATCGACTCTCCCACCACGCCGAACCGAAACGGCCGCATGCCATGCTCCCCTCGTAGGTCACCGGGTCATCGTCGTACGAGATGATCCGGTGGCGCTGGCGGAAATCCGACATGCGGTTTCCGTACAGGATCACAGCATGACCCGCCCGCCGGCGACGTCGACGGTGAGACCGGTCAGCCACGACGCCTGGTCGGAGGCGAGGAAGAGCGCGGCGCTCGCCACGTCGCCCGGCTCGCCGATCCGGTTCAGCGGGTGGGACGCCGCGACGGCCGCCTTCACCTCCGCCGGCAGGTAGCGGTCGATCCGTTCCGTACGGATCGTGCCGGGTGCGACGCAGTTGGCGCGCACCCCGTCCGTACCGACCTCGGCGGCGACGTGCCTGGTGAGCGCCTGGATGCCCGCCTTGGCCGCCTCGTACGCCGGGGCGGCGCCCCACGGGTTGCCCAGCTCGCGGGCGCCGCCGCCCGGGAGGTTCGTCGGCACCCGCCCGGCCGACGACGACATCGTGATGATCGAGCCGGACCGCCGCTCCTGCATGCCGGGCAGGAAGGCCTTCAGCGTCAGGAAGGTGGCGGTGAGGTTGCCGTCAAGCACCGAGCGCCAGTCCTCCTCCGACGTCGCCGCGGTCGGGCCCGGGCGGCCGCCGGTGCCGCCGCCGGCGAAGGCGACCAGCACGTCGACCGGCCCGAGCTTCTCCTCGACCTGTCGCCGTACGGCCTCGATCGCCTGGGAGTCGGTGACATCGCCCACGACGCCGATGCCGCCGATCTCGGTGGCGACCTTGGCGAGCGCCTGCCGGTCGCGGCCGACGACGGCGACCTTGGCGCCCTCGGCGGCGAACGCCCGCGCGGTGTCGGCGCCGATGCCCCGCGAGCCGCCGGTGACGACGACAACCTTGCCGTTCAGTTCCGCGTACACGTCATCGCTCCCTATGCCAGCCGGTAGAGCACCGGCATTGAAACAGTCTTGTTCGCGCGCAGGTTGGCCCGGACGAACGTGAAGAAGCCGCGCTTGGCGAACTGCTGCGCCGCGAAGCGGACCAGGCCGCCGTCCCAGCGAGCGTGGTTGACGAAGACCCAGGGCGCCGCGCCGATCGGCTCCAGCAGCGTGGAGTTGTCGGCACCGGTCTCGGCGACATACCACCCGGCGAGGTGCTCCCACAGCTCCAGCGCCACCTCGGGGTCCTCGGCCGTGAAGTGGTTGAACAGGAACACCCCCTGCCGGGTCTTGTCGACGTCGGCGATCCGCCTGATGTTGCGGGCGGTCATGACGTACGGGTCCCCGGCCGCCTCGATGAGCAGCTTGTACGGCTCCGAGCTCTGCACGTCGTCGATCGCGTCGGGCCTGGTCGTCTCGATGAGGACGACGACGTCGAACCGCGGGCCGTCCTCAACCGGCGGCATGAGTACGCCGCGGTAGACGGTGGCCTTGACGACCTCGCCCAGTGCCTCCAGTTGCGTGGCCAGCGTCTTCAGCCTGACCAGCACCTCACCGCGCCGCACGCTCTGCCGTACGAACGGGGCCCGATCGGGTGGATCGACCGTGGCGCCGATGTAGATGTAGCCGTACGGCACCGGCTCGATCATAGTGGCCTTGCCGTGCTTCGGGTTGACGAGCGTGAGCTCCATGAGATTCTCCTTGTATTTGAGTGAGTACCCACTCATAATGAGTGAGCGCGCACTCAAATGTCAAACGCGTGCTAGCCTTCGCTACGAAATCGCTGGTGGGGAGCCATGAAGCAACCGATGCGCGACCGCATTCTGGCGGCCGCAGTGAGCGTGATGCGCGAGCGCGGCGTCACGAACACCACGACCAAGGAGGTCGCCCGGGCGGCCGGGGTGGCCGAGGGCAGCATCTACAACCACTTCGCCGACAAGACCGAGCTGATCGCCGCCTCGATGAGCCAGGTCACCGGCGGCATGCGCCAGGCCGTCATGACCCTCTTCAACCGGGTCGGCCACGGCTCCCTGGAGGCGAACCTCACCGAATACGCCGAGACCGCCATCGACTTCTACGGTGACCTGCTGCCGATCGTCGGGCCCGCGATGGGCGACCACCAGATCGTCGACTGGCTGCGCAGCGGTGGCCCCGTCCAGGGCGAGGGTCCCGCCCCCGGACCTGTTCTCGGCAACGCCGGGCTGATCGGCTACCTCGAGGCCGAGCAGCGCGCCGGCCGGCTACCGGTCGACGCCAATCCGCCCTTCCTCGCCGCCCTGTTGCTCGGCGCCTGCCAGCAGTACGCCTTCCTCACCCTCTTCACCGAGCCCGACGCCGTCGCCGGCCTGGCCAAACTCCCCACCGACCCGGCCACCTACGCTCGCGACGTCGTCCGCCTGCTCCTGCCCTAGGGGTCAGTGAGGTCGATAGCAGCAGCGTCGGCCGGTCTGCACGGTGGCGCTCAGTTCCTTGCCGATGACCGGGTCCGCGTCGGTGATCCGTCGTACGGCGCGTTTGATGGCCTTGCCTACAGAGGTCCGGGCGCGTTCGGCACTGTCGGCGAACTGGCGCGGACGGCCGCCCATGCCTGCGGCGGAGGTCAGCTCGGCGACCAGCCAGTCCCGTTCGGTACGGAGGAGGCCGGCGCGCTGAGGTACGCGGTCATGCTTCCTCTGGTATCGGTTCGTCGGCCAGATACGGGGGCGCGGGCTCGTACTGGATGTAGCGGCGTACGCCGCGGGCGTGATCCCGTCCGTACAGGCGGCCGACCAGCCACAGCGCCATGTCGATCCCGGCGGAAACGCCTTGGCTGGTGACCAGGTTGCCGTCCACGACATAGCGGGCGGTGCGGACCACGGTGATGTCGCCACGCTCCTCCAGGGTGTCCTCGAACACCCAATGGGTGGCCACTCGGCGGCCGCGGGCGGGGCCCGCCTCGTGTAGCAGCAGCGCGCCCGTGCACACGCTCGTCACCCAGGTAGCCGCGGCGGATGTCTTCTTGATCCACTCGATCACCGTTGCGTTGGACACCTCGCGGCGGCTCCCCTCGCCCCCGGGCACCAGCAGCACGTCGAGCGGCGGGTGGTCGGCCAACGTGTGGTCCGGCAGCACGCGCATGCCCTTGCTGCAGCGGACCGGGCCGGAGTTCTCGGCGATCAGCACCACGGTGTCGGCGTTCTGGCGGATCAGGGACGACGCGGTGAACACCTCCCACGGTCCGACGAAGTCGAGCTCCTCGGCGTCCTCGTAGATCAACAGACCGAAGGTCGTCATGCGCACTCCCCTATGTGTGGCGCCGGCCGTACCCACGAAAGGCACCCTATGAGATCCGGCGGTTGGAACCGGGTTAGCGGCGGGTGAGCATGCGGGCGACGCTGGCGGCGATGGTGGTGGCGAGGATCCAGCCGGCGGCGATGAGGAAGTAGGAGAACCACTGCTCGGCGCCGGCCGGGTTGAACGACCGCTCCTGCCCGAGGTCGACGATGGGGAGTAGCAGGTCGAGCGTGTAGATCACGGGGTTGAAGTGCGGCGCCTGGCCGAGTGCCCTCGGCGGCGAGATGCCGTAGGCCACGCCGCCGATGATGAGGAGGGCGGCCAGCCAGAGCACCGGGCGCCAGGGCTGGTAGCCGTACGCGACCGTGACGTCCTGAAGCAGGCTCCACAGCCGGCCGAGGAACGGCTTGGTCGCCCGCTGATGGCGCTCCTTGGCGTACAGCACCCGCATCGACTCCACCGGCTGGCCGGTACGGGTGTAGAAGGCGGCGAGCTGTTCGTACGCCTGCGGGTGGTAGCCGTCCGGATCGCGCGCCAGCCATTGCAGGCGTCGCCGCGCGGGCAGCGACGGTTGCAGTGACTCGTAGGTCAGCCCGTCGAGGTGCAGCTCGCCCGGCCAGGCGGACGGGTCGTCGCGCAGCAACCCGATGCGGGCGTGTTCCAGCACCACCCCGCCCTGGATCGGTTCGGCGGGCTGCAGCGTGACTTCCGGGGACTGCAGCATGCGCAGGTCCAGCGCGACGCCGCCCGGGTTGGTCAGCCGTACGCGGTCCAGCCGCAGGTGCCGGCCGACGCTGGAGCGCGTGAACCGTAGCTCGCCATCGGCGACGAGGTCCGCGCACGCCACGTTCGCGCCGACATCGGTGCTGGTGACCTGGAGGGCGATCGTGTCGGTCGGGCTCAGCCGGGCGCCGTTCAGCACCATGGTGCCGCGGATGGTACTCCGCCAAATACGCAGCTCGCCGCGGATGCGCACCTGCGGCAGCCGCAGACTGCCGCCGATCGTGGCGCCGTCGAGCCACATCGCGATCGGGTCGTCCGCGCCGTCGAGCCGCGTGCGTTCCATGGTCAGCTGGTCGGCGATCCGGGTGCCGACGACGCTGACCAGGCCGCCGTTGACGGTGAGGTCGACGGCGGTGATGTCGCCCACACTGGCCCGGTCGAGCCGCAGCGCGGTGCGCCCCGGGTTGCTGAGCGTCGCACCGCTCAACGCGAGCGTGGCCCGCAGTTCAGCGCCGATGAAGCGCAGCTCGCCCTCGGCGGTGAAGCCCTTCCCGCACCACACGCCGCCGTGGATCACCATCCCGCCGCAGCTCAGCGCGTACGCCCCGGGATCGACCAGGCAGGCGCCCGACAGGTGCAGGTCCCCGGAGATATCCGCGTTGCGGAAGCCGATCTGGCCCTGCGCGACCAGCCGGTTGGCCCGTACCGGCCCGTTGATGACGGCCCGGGTGGCGGTGAGCGCGTTGCCGCCCGGCCGGACGATCTCGGCGTCGGTGAGATCCAGCGTCCCCTCGATCCGGGCGCCGTGCAGCTGCACTCCCCCCTTGGCCGCGAACCCGGCGTTGCACTCCACCGGCCCCTCCACGGTCATGCCGTCGGCGGCGAGCGCCACCCCGTCGGCATTGGGGCCGAGCTTCGCGCCCCAGAACGACACCTCGCCGACGACCTTGGCCCGATCCAGCCGTACGCCCGCGTCGACCTCGCTGTCGGCGAAGTTGACGATGCCCTCGGTACGCATCCGCGCCCCGTTGAACGAGGGCAGCCGGCAGCGGACCAGCCGTACCGTCCGGGTGAACGCCTCGACGCAGCGGATCGGCTCGTCGAACCGGCAGTCCTCGCAGACCAGCGCATGGTCGACGGTCGCCCCCATCAGGTCGAGCCGCCCGGTGATCCGCGCGCCCCGCAGCCGTACCGCCGGCCGGTAGCCGGGCTCGGCCGTACCCGCGCCGAGCAGCAACGCGCCGATCACCTCGGCCCGTACGGTACGTTCCGGCCCCCATCCGTCGGACTTCGCCAGGTCGTCCTCGTCGGCGTTTCCCGTCCGAAAGTCCGCCCAGGCGCCCCGGGGAAACGCCTCCCACACCCGCCGCCCGGCGTCCCCGAGCTCGCTCGCCTCCACGCCCTCAATCCTGGAGATCCGCGGCCCCCGATGCCAGAGGATTCCGCCGGTCCCTCAGGCCCGGTTTGTCCGGCGGGCGCGACGGCTCAGGAGGCCTTGAATACTTCCTCGGTGTGCCATTCGAGGAACTCGCTGCCCGGTCGATCGCCGCGGCGTTCGGGCAGTGATATCTGCCGGCCCGCGTTGGTGTAGAACTGCTCGCCGTTTCCGAACTCGTCCCGCAGTCGCGGGCTTACCAGAAGCCGGTGTCTCGGATCTATGCCGAGGTAGCCGTTGTCGAACAAGGTGTGTACGTCCGAGCGCAGCAGCAGGCCGTTGTCGAGCCGATGCTCCCCGCCGTCCGGAAGGGGCCGGATGTGCGCCGCTTGCAGAACCGGGCGGATCTTGCTGCCGGTGATGGCGCACCGTCGGTTGTACGCGCCCAGAACGACGGCTCTGAATGCGTTCTGCCCGAGCCGCTGTGGCGCCAGCCGCGGATCGCCGTACACGGGCCCTGCTCGATGCCACGGTGCGGCGAGATCGAACTCCACGCTAGTGCCGAGCAGGCGTACGAACAGATCGGCGAAATATCCCGAGCGCGTGTATTGAGCAAGGTCGTAGCCCTTGCCCTGCACGATGTTGGACGCGAAGTCCGGGGGCGGGTCGGCCAGGTCGTCCACGGAGAAGAAGCGCGTGTCGCGCACAAAGACGCATCCGATCACGGGGTCCTCGTCGGCGGCTATCGGACGACGCCGGTAGTGACCTATCCGCGCGCGGATCTGTGCCAGGCCGGCCGCGCCGTTGGCCTCGCCGAAGAGCTCCCATGCCTCCGATACGGACAGCGGGGCAAATCCGCTGTAGAACCCGCCGCCGACCACGCGATTATGCGGATGATGGGTCTTGAAGAAGAACGGCTCACCCGGGGTAAGAGCTCGGAACTCCCGTGCGCCGGCCGGACGCCAGAAGTTGACTTCGTTCAGCGTCGGCCGATCGGCGAGGAACCGATACCACTCGCCATCTGTCACCCCGACGTACGCCTTCACACGCGGGATTATGCGCCGCTCCGCCCGAGGCGCGCTAGGCGGTACTAATGATCACGTGCACATTGGCTATTGCTCATCTTGGCGTGACGATGTGCCAAATGCCGGTCGGTGTCACCCATACCAGAAGGCCCGGCCAAAGTTGGATGAGTTTCCAGTCCGGGTGCTGCTTGATGATCCGGTGATGGGCGCGGCAAAGCGGGGCCAGGTTGCACTTGCAGGTGTGGCCGCCGTTGTCGTAAGGCTGGGTGTGGTCGATGTCGCAGTGGATCGACCGCCGATTGCACGTGGGATAAACGCAGGTGGTGTGGCGGTGTTGGATGAGCCGCTGCAGCGCGGCCGGTGGCCGGTACCTCGGGTGGCCGTGGCGGGCGTTTTGGCTGGTGGCGCGGCACCAGGTGTCGACGGTGCCGGTGAGTGCGTCGCGCATGGCCTGGGCGGCGTCGCCGATCAGGCGGGCCAACCGGTCCATCTGCCCCTCGGCTCGGGCCCGATCGAACACCGCGGTGAGTTGCTGGTCGGCCACCTCGGCGAGCGCCTCGGCGATCACCCGTTCGGCCACAATGCTGACTTCCTGAGCGGCGTCGGTGCCGCTGCCGGCGCGCGCGCCGCGGGTGTCGTAATTGAGCCGCATCCGGTCGGTTGTACGTGCAGTCGGCAGCGTCGGGCCGGTGACTGGCGCGGTTGGCCCGGTGGCTGGCGTTGCGAGGCGCCAATTGACCGGGCCAGAGGTGTCGGTGATCAGGTGTTGGACGGCGTCGGGGAGGGGGATGCCGCGCAGCAGGTCGTGGTGCAGGTCGGCGCGGATCTGGTCGATGGTGCGCAGGTCGCCGTCGGCCTTCATGGCCTGGGCGGCGGCCGTGAGGCGGTTGCGGATTGCGTGCGCGTCGGCGGCGGCGAGGTTGCGGCCGACCAGGTCGCAGGTGTCGTCGTCGTTGTCCCACACCTCGACCCGGCGTTCGGTCTTGGCGCGCCTGGTGCGCTCGGCGTGCGCGGCCGGGTCGGCCTGCTTGATCGCCCGGGCCAGCCGGTGCCGTAGCTGGGTCTTGGTGGCGTCGATGGCCTCGCCAATCAGGTCGGCGTCGAGCTGTCGGGCTAGTGCAGGGTCGAGGGTGCCGAGGCCGTCGACCATGACGCGGGCCCGGTCGTAGTCGAGGAGCCCGGTCCGCAGCGCCGCCCACGTGTTGGGCAGCATCGTGGGCAGAGTGTCGGCCATGACGACCAACTCTTCGGCTTGGCCGGTGGGGACGGTGAGCTCGATGGACACTTCGCCGCAGATCCGCCGGTGGGTGTCGGAATCGTATGGCTCGTGGCCGTAGCGGCGGCGGGCCAGCTCGGCGACGCCCTCCAACATTAATGATTGTGCCCAGGTGGCCTGCCGGCGGGCCGCCTCGATCGCATCGACCAGTTCCCGGTCGGATAGCGTCGGCAATTCTGTGA